>CAYTED010000004.1:0-132454 GCA_964436855.1 uncultured Bdellovibrionales bacterium
TTTCATTTTGCCAGAGCTTCGCTCTGCGAACTTCCGCATTGCCGACCGCACTTTGTTTTTGGATTTCAAAAATGCCTTCAAAATTGCGGAAAAATACCATGCCGAGGCGCTTTGCGCCGAGGCAACATCTTTCAATTTCGCTGAATGTAAAACTTGGCGGTGTTTTTTGAACGAAGTTCGAACATTTTTTGAGCAAAACCCAGAATGATTGCGCGCTTCGCGCGCAAAACCGAAACGCTCGGGCGGGCAAAAAGGAAGGGGGTTGGGGGGAAGGAATTTTTGCCCGCCCTCGCTTTCCGCCGCCGCCGAATTTCGTATTTTGCTTTGCAAAATGCGCCGCAAGAAAAGGAGTTGTGTTTGCCCCGCCCACCCGTGCACACACAACAATAAACTCCCTTGTAAAAATCAAAGAAAAGATGTATTCTGATAATATGATTTCAATATAAGTTAACATAACACTAGTTTATCATAGCAGTATTATAATACAAGTATGGCACAAGAGAATAAAATCGGCAAGAATATAAAAAAACTAAGACAAACCAAAGGCTTGTCGCAAGATCGCCTCTCAAAAGTGGCGGATGTTTCTTATAATTCAGTCATCAAACTTGAAACGGGCGGAATTACAAATCCAACAATTGAAACCTTACAGAAAATTGCCAAAGCATTAGATGTTTCAGTTGATGATTTAATAAAGTAAATTACAAAAAAATGAAAATGGAACAGCCGAAATTTATAAAAGATTTCTCCAAACAAGAATCATCTGAGGAAAGAACACGACTTGCTCAAGAAATTCTTGAAAAGAGAACCAAACATTTTGAGGATAAAAAATCTATCGAAACTAAGGAACAAGAAAAGAGTGAGACAGTTAAACAATTGGAATCATTAAAAAGCCAAATTGAAACTTACAATGACTCTTCATTTTTTGTAAAAATTAAGGATTTTTTTGCGATCAAAAAAATTGAGCGCGAACTTCAATCGCAACTTGGCAAGCAAGCTTCTATTGAAGAAGAACTGGACAAGTCAATCGCTGGCAGACAGGATTTAGATGAAACAAAATCAATGGTTGCTAATTTCTATGCTGGCGAAAAAAAGAAATGGGCAGAATTACCATATTCAAAAGAAGATATTGCTCAAAATTTTACAGAAGAACATCTCTCATCGCTTTCAACGGAAGACTATGTAGATCTTCTCAAGCGTTTTCCTGGCGAAATGCTAACGCATGTCACCCGACATGGTGTTCGTGATCATGCAGATCTGGGCAACCACACAAAAGGTATCGGCGAATATAGTGATACTCTAAATACTGTATTGGGCAAAAAAGAGTTAAAATCAGCTATCGGCATTGCACTTCAGGAAGAAACAAAAGAAGATGCAGTAGCAAAATATTTAAAATTTGATAATTGTCCAAATCGTAAAGCCGCGCTTGGACGAATTCATGGACAATTCAACGCCGCAGTAATTGGTGATCCGCATGCCTTTGCTGATTCAAGTGCAATTCATCTTGCCGCCGAAGAAGTTGCAGATAGTTTCTATGGTTCAGAAAGAGGTAATGAAATTTTTTTCGCATTTCCATCAGCAATGATTGCTTCACAATATGAATTTTCTGGTGATCTATCAAAAGCTGTAAATAATAATGATCAATTTGTTTGGCCCGATGTTGAAAAAGGTCTTCCGCTTGACGCTGGTATAGCATTTATTCCTGAAGACGCAAAAGTTGACCGAGAAAGTGGATCTAAATATTACTTAGATCAAAATAAAAGAACTCTGCCTTCAGAAGGAATTCATGAGATTTTAAAAGCAAGATTTGGCGAAAAACCAGGCTTTGTTCAAGATTTGGTTAGAGAAGCAGATAAAGCAGACGGCCTTGAACCTGCCGAACAAATTAAAAAAATACAAGATGTATTCAGAGATTACGGAATTCAAAATATGGATTCGGCAAAATGTCTCACTGACAAAAATTTGCGTCGAAAACTAGTCGAGACTTGGGGCGCAGAAGACGAAAAAAGCAAGTATGAGGAAATTTTAACAAAGCATTTTCAAGATAATGACTTAAGCCCGTATAAACTTGCTGAAAATTCTGTATCTTCTCAGCAATATTGGGAAGAATATTTTCAAAAACATCCAGAAGCGCGACCAAAGCATATTGTATATTATGCAGGTGGAGATCCGACAAAAGCATTGTATGAATGGCGGGAGAAAAATGGAATAAGCAAAAGGAGTGGCGAATCAAATTTAGGCTTTTCAGAAAACGAAGTTTCGAAGAAGACTAAAAACGAAGACGAAACACAACAACGATTTATTTCTATTGCGCATAAATTAGTTGACAAGCACTTCCCATCAACTGATAAAGTTCCCAGTTATGAGTGGAGTTGGAATGATTGATTATGGAACTGGCGGCGCGCCAGTTTCACTGGCACGAAATTCGGCGGCGGCGGAAAGCGAGGGCGGGCAAAAATTCCTTCCCCCCAACCCCCTTCCTTTTTGCCCGCCCGAGCGTTTCGGTTTTGCGCGCGAAGCGCGCAATCATTCTGGGTTTTGCTCAAAAAATGTTCGAACTTCGTTCAAAAAACACCGCCAGAAATGAAAATCGGGATTGGAACCGACGTATTCCCCTTTTTTCGATCAATACTTTTGAACAAAGTCATCAAGCGCTCTCATTAATCGCTTTGTAATCGGCCCGATAACTCCGGAGGCGATGGTGTGTTCGTCGACACCCACAACAGGAACGATTTTTTTGCTGCTTGCCGTAAGAAACACTTCGTCCGCTACGAGAAACTCTTCGATCGAAACATTCCGACTCTCGATCGCAATTCCTTCTTTCTCTGCGAGCTCGAGCACAAGCCCCATTGTAATTCCCGAAAGCACACCATCCTTCGGAGTTATGATTTTCCCGCTAGATACCATCGCGATATTGCTCGTCGCCGCCTCAAGCACGATCCCGTCGTACACATACAAAATTTCAAACGCATTGTTTTTCTTTTTTTCCGGAAGGTGTCGGATCGCCGCCACGTGATTCGCGATTTTCGCCCACGGGAACTGTCGCGCGAATGAAAGCGTCACAACCTTCACGCCATTGGTATAGATCGTATCCGAATAATGCGCCTTCCCCTCGGGAAGCACGAGGAAAGTTTCTTTCCCTTGCTCCGGTACATACGCATCGGCGCTCGGTCCACCCGAAAGCACCGTCCGTACCGAGCCGCACTCCAGATTTTGTTTCACTACTTCCAAAAGAATATTTTTCCATTCATCTTTCCGAACAAGAACTCGAAGTCCGAGCGTCTCGGCGGATTTCTCGAAACGCTCCCAGTGCCGCTCCCAGAGAAATGGTTTCCTATTCACGATCGGCAGCACATCAAACACCGCATACCCCCGGAGAAACCCGAGGTCATACGGACTCACGCGGACTTGAGCGAGCGGAACATATTCCCCGTTCCAATACGCGATTTTTCCTTGTTCGAAATGAAGAGAAGACATAGTCCCAGCATACCCGAAAAAGCAATATTGCAACAAATGAAATTTTGTGGTATCGTACAGAATTCTTTTACAAGTATTTCCAGAAACTTTTTGCGAAGGAGAAGTCATGTCCCAGATACAGATGGTTGTAATTTATGCACGCCTCTATTTAGGCAAAGAGGTATGGGTCTTGAGCGTTCCACTCGACTACCCGATGGATCTGGAATTCTTCAATGCGGGAAAAGATCGGGTTGAGAAATGGCTTACTTCAATTGGCCTTTTCGGTCACACAGAGGTCACTCTCGAACGATCGCGCATAAAGACAGATGGTAATGAGAAAACCGTTACCGGAACAAACGCGCTCACCTTCACTTTCGACTCCATCGCTCTCAAAACATTCCTCGCAATTCAATTGCACAAAATGATCACGGTGTTCTACCAAGAATCCAAAGAACAAACGGTCGCGGTGAACATCACCGGAATAGCACTCTAGCACCCTCCCCCTCGCCGCCAGCGCGCCGCGAGGGTTTTTCTTTACAAGAAATCCCCTTTATGGTACAAAAGACAGGTTGTTTAAAAGAAGAGGGTGGCGCTCCAAAAATTCAAGGAGAAAAAAGCAATGGAGTATAAAGCAAGGAGTATCGTCGTTACGGGATCGCAAGGAGCAGCATCTTTCCCTTTCAGTCTCTACATCCACGAGAGAATTCTCAGAATGAAGTTCGAGAACTTTAAGAGAAAACGCCCGGACCTCATGTGTCTCCGCATGGCGATCACTCATCGGCAGATCATCATTCGGCCGCGTCAGGGAAAGGAAAGCACCCCAACGGAGAGCGACATCAGGAGCGCGTTCGCGTTTCTCGATATTACCGTGGAATCACCGAAGCCGCCTTCGGAAAAGAAGAAACCGAAGACGGTCACAAGGACACCGCGGAGCAAGCATAATGGTCGTCCGAACTTGAGTGGAGCGGCGAGATTCTCGAGAACCGCTGCCCTACTCGCCGCTCGACATTAATCTACGCGCCACACCCTCTCACAGCATCCTCTGAAAACTATCAGGGGCAGTCAACCACGGGTTCTTCATCCCGTGGTTTTTTCTTTTCCTTATTTGCCTTCTTGCTTTCTTTTCGGCAGAGTGGAAATATATCTCTATGATCGAAAATACTTCACTCAACACTCGCTCCGGCATCTCGCAATACTATCTCACCCGCCTCAAACGACTCGGGATCACGACCCTGCGCGACCTCCTCTTTCATTTTCCCTCGCGCTATGAAGATTATTCCGTCACAAAAAAAATCGCCGAACTCCTCCCGGATGAAAAAGCGACCATCGAAGGTATCGTCAAAACGTTCAAATCAGGCCGCACCTTTCACAAAAAAATGTTTCTCGCCGAAGCGACGCTCGCTGATGAGTCCGGATCTATCCGCATCATTTGGTTCAATCAAAAATTTGTCGCACAGATGATACGGCCCGGGATGCACCTTCGCGTATCCGGCAAAGTAAGCAATGACAAACACGGTCTCCATTTTTCCAACCCCGCCTTCGAACGCGCCGAACGAGACGAAACACATACCGGCCGCCTCGTCCCCATATACCCCGAAACCTCCGGCCTCACCTCGAAATTCTTCCGCTGGCAAATCGGCGAAATACTCAAAAAACATCTCAAAGGCATTCCCGACTTTGTCCCCGAAGAAATCCTCACTCGTCTTCACCTCCCCTCGCTCGCCCGCGCACTCGCCTACATTCACTTCCCCAACAAACTCGACGAAGCCCTCCTCGCCGAAAAACGATTTGCTTTCGACGAAATGCTCCTCGTCCAACTCAAATCACTTCTCACCAAATCTTCCTGGGATGCCGCTCGTGCGATTTCTTTTCCTCGCGCCGAAAAAGACGCCGAAGCACTGCTCACATCACTCCCCTTCACACTCACTGCCGCGCAGACCCGAGCGACCCAAGAAATTCTCGCCGATCTCACCCAAGGAAAACCGATGAACCGACTCTTGAATGGCGATGTCGGATCGGGAAAAACGATAGTCGCCGCCATTGCCTGTCACGCGATCGCGAATGCCGATTTTCAATCCGCGCTCCTCGCGCCGACCGAAGTTTTGGCCCGACAACACTACGAAACATTCGCAAAACTTTTTGCAAAAACAGATACAAAAATTGCCCTCCTCACCCAAGCCTATCAAATCCTCGACGGACAAATCGTCTCCCGAGCGACGCTTCTTGCTGCGCTCAAGTCCGGCATGATCCATATCTTGATCGGCACGCATGCCATCATCCAGAAAGACATTCGTTTCAAAAATCTCGCTCTCGTCATCATCGACGAACAACACCGATTTGGCGTGGCACAGCGCGCCTATCTTCAAGAAGAAGCCAAAAATATCAACGATGGACTCGCAGAGACCACACCACACTTCCTCACTATGACCGCCACCCCGATTCCGCGGACACTCACGCTCGCCTATTTCGGCAATCTCGAACTCTCCCTCCTCGACGAAATGCCAAAATCGCGAAAACCCATTATCACCAAAATTGCAAAAAACAACGCTGACCGAAACAAAATCTATGATTTTATCCGAAAGCACATTCGCGAGGGACGACAAGCATTTGTCATCCTCCCGCTCGTCGAGGAAAGCGAAGCGCTTGCCGATGTAAAGGCGGCAACTGTCGAGCGCGATCGTCTCGGAAAAGAAATTTTTTCCGATCTTTCAATCGGCCTCTTGCATGGCCGGCTCAAATCAAAAGAAAAAGAAGAAGTGATGCGCGATTTTAAAGAAAAAAAATATCAGATTCTTGTCGCAACCGCCGTCGTCGAAGTCGGTATCGATGTTCCCAATGCTACAATCATGGTGATCGAAGATGCCGAACGATTCGGACTCTCGCAACTCCACCAATTCCGCGGACGCGTTGGTCGCGGTGAGCATCAGTCATATTGCTTTCTCTTTCCCCACCAACATCCCGCCGAATCGGGAAGTTCCGGCGGACAGGCCGGCTCCATAAATGAACGTCTGAAAATATTGGAGAAAACCAACAATGGTTTCGAGATCGCCGAAGAAGATCTCAAAATCCGAGGACCCGGATCATTTTTCGGCATTCGCCAGTCAGGACTTCCCGATGTCGCAATGGAAAATCTCGCCAATGTAAAACTCGTCAAAATCTCCCGCACCGAAGCGGAAACACTTCTCAAAAAAGACCCCTCCCTCGCATCGTTTCCCCTCCTCCAAAAAGAACTCGCTCGCTTTGACCAACGCATTCACTTGGAGTAAATTTTTCTTTCTTTTTAACGAAAAATACATTCCTCTTTCTTTGTACGCACAAAGAAAGAAAAGTATCGTCCTGCGTTTTGCTGTGAAAGCTCTTTCGATTCACTTCGCTCAATGTCCGTCTGCCGTTTCACTTCCTACTTACGAAAGGTGTCCTTCAGAACGCTTCACTTCATCTCGCATCTTTTGTAAAGCTTCACTCAACGGACGATGTATTTTTGAAATCGACCGCAAGCGAAGTATCGAAAGAAATATCGATGAAGCGAAGGAAAAAGAAGCTCCAAAGGAGGAAGCAAAGCGCCTCTGGAGTTTCTTCCGAAGCGAGTCGAATATTTCTCGATACGAAGCGCAGGGAGAGAGTTTTTCTTTGCATACTTTCTTTTTTCGGAAAAAAAGAAAGTATGAAGAAGAAATGATCAGAGAAAATGAAAAAGGGTCGACCGAAGTCGAACCCTTTATTCGAAAAGCTTCTCTACCGATGCCTGTGCTTGTGCCGAATTCCGAAGCCCATGTGGATCACACGACGACTTCCCTGCCTACTACCACCATTGTCGGTGGGGCGAGGAAGAACATGTCTCCCATTCTCACCCGCAACCGAGGCGACTGGATGATACAGTACTACCGTTGTTTGTTGTAGACCTCCAGCTTTGCGCATAGCGTTTTCTCTCCTTTGCATCGCAATACAACGAAATTCCTTGAAAAGACAAACCGTAACATTGACGGGCAAGGCTCCTCAAGGGCCAAAAAAGAAATGCTAATGTATCCCTTTATAGCAACTTTCAAAAATCTTTGCAAGAGACAGTGAGCCGTTTCAAAAAAGAGCTGTTCTCTCCCTTACTTGCGACGTATTTTTTCCGTCACCCAAAACTCCCCAAAGTATTTCCCAAACAAGAGCCGTGTCTGCGAATCAAGCGCCGGAAACGCCGAAAGAAACGCGATCAATGGCGAGATAATCCATTGGAGAAACATCAAGATATATCGCGACCAGTGATACTTTTCCGGTTTCGGCGGAAGCGACACCATCGAAAGCGGCACCGAAACCGCCATACCCATCATCGCAAGCGTCATCAATGTTTGCGTGACAAGCGGAAGGTTGTGCGCAAGAAGCCCCTCACGAAATGCCTCTCCCCCGAGAACAAGCGGCAACCATCCGAGAAACGCAAGAATAAATGAAGTCGTCGCCCATGAGTGATGTCCCTCGATCATTTCAAAAGTAACGCGGATCTTCACACGAAGCGGAACATTCGGATTCGGCCACACCGCGCGAAGCGTAACCGGCCAGTTCTCGATTCCATACGCCCAACGCCGAAGCTGCTTGTACTGATTCTTGATCGTCTTCCAGTACGTCTCCGCAAGCACCGCATCGAGCGACACCGGAAGATGAATCGGCTTCACCTCATAATCCCCATTGAAGTATGAGAGGCATTTCCAATAAATCACCGAGTCTTCACTGATCATATTGAGCGGCCAAAAACCAACCTTCACTAACGTATCAAATGATTCCGAGTGCGAAGAAAACGTTACCATTTCCCGACGAGTACTCTGATAAAGATGCCAAAACGACGACCCTGTCACCGCGAGCCGAACAAACGCGTTCGTATCCCACAAGTTATTGTGATACACCGGGATCGGCTGATACGCGCGCCGGTGTCGCTTCGGATCAGTGATAAACGCGTAGGAGAGCGCAGCAAAATATTCCGGATGCGCCACCGTATCGCAATCAAAATTCGAAAAAATAACCCGCTTGTAATCAATCTTCCGTTCATCGAAATACGCCATCAGGTATCGCGCGGCAAACGCCGCATTGGACGCCTTGCACTTCATCTCGTTTGCCGCGACGATATGCGTCGTTACGATAAAATCACGGAACTTCCCCGCAAATGTGTTTGTAAGATATTCCACTTTCGGAATACGCGTCATCGGATTTTCTCGCTCTTCCGTCGCGAGCACTACAATCATTTGTTCTTTGGGAAAGTTCGTTTCAAGAAGCGATCGGATAGCCGGCTCAATAATTTCAGCCGACTCATTTGCCGTCGGAAGAAGAACGACATGAATCACATCTCGCCAGTCAAGTATTTCTTTCTCGATCGGAACAAGCGATTCCACTTCTTCGAGGTATCGTTTGGTTTTTACGATCGATCGACGAACGATACAACGCTCCCGTAAATGAAAAAACGGAAGTTCTCGAAGCGCATTTCGATATCCGTCGATACGTTCCTGTAAGAGTTTCGCATACACGTTTGGATGAACAATATTCTGACATCGCTCCCACCAATCAATCTTCTTTCCCTCGCGAAGCATAAAATGCCCCTTGAGCGAATAGTACGAAATAAATATCGTCCGATAAATCCAATAGATATCAAAAAGAATAATAAAAACGGCCGCCCATACCGGCTTCAAAAAAGAAAGGAGAAGCATTCCAAGGACGGTCGCCCACGAAAGCATTCCCGGAATCATTTCGAGCGTTCTTTGCGCCAGTCTCCCCCACTTTTCCGTTGTTTTCGGGTCAGGAAAATGAAAATTCGGATCCATAATATTCAGCTTTAGAATACCGCGTATCGTACCGCAAATCCACCGATCTGTCCATGCAGCAACCATATTCAGCAAAAGAAAAATCTCTTATACTAAAATTATGCACAAAACAAAAAAATTTCCCGACGGTTTTTTGTGGGGCTCCGCCACGAGCTCGCATCAGGTCGAAGGAGGGAATCACAATGACTGGAGCGAATGGGAAAAGAAAAACGCCGTCCGTCTCGCCCGCGAATCATCAAAACACTTCTCACAGTTCCCATCATGGGAATTCATCCAAAAAGAAGCGGAGGATCCGAAAAACTATCTCTCCGGAAACGCTTGCGATCATTACCACCACTACGAAGAAGATTTCGACATCGCAGCATCCCTCGGCCACAATGCCCATCGTTTCAGCATCGAGTGGTCGCGCATCGAACCCGAAGAGGGCGTGTTTGACGAGCAAGAAATTGAGCACTATCGAAATGTTTTGCTCGCCCTTCGCAAACGCAATATCGAACCATTTGTCACGCTCTGGCACTGGACTATTCCCGTCTGGCTCGCCCAGAAAGGCGGCTGGGAAAACAAACACTCCGTCGAGCACTTTCTTCGATACGCCGAAAAAATAGTGACCGAATATCGCGACCTTGTGAGATTTTGGATGCCACTCAATGAGCCCGGCACCTTCGTCGGGATGAGCTATATCCAGGGAGCGTTTCCCCCTCAGAAGCGCCTCGCGCTCTTTGCCGCCAACCGCGTCTTCAAAAATTTGATGCGCACATACCGGAAAACCTACTCCCTGATAAAAAAATACGACCCGGACTCGATCGTCGGAATGTCTCACTATGCCGTGTACATGTTCCCCAGTACGAGCAGCCTCGCAAACAAACTCCTCGTAAAAATACTCGACTACATCCGCAACTGGCGATTCCTTGATTCGATCAATCAGACAAACGACTTTATCGGTATCCAATACTACCATACCGACTGCATTGCTTTCGCACCGCTCGGAAACGGCACTTGGGGCTTTATCAATAAAAAAGAAATCAATCCCTGGGGAAAAAATCGAACCGATATGGGTTGGGACATCTATCCGGAAGGGATGTACCACCTGCTCCGGCGCGCCGCAAAATACAAGAAGCCGATCTACATCACCGAAAACGGACTTGCGGATATGAGAGACGCGTTGCGAGAAGACTTTATCAAAGAAAACCTCCTCCAAGTACACCGCGCTATTACGGAAGGCGTTGATATTCGCGGTTACTTTTATTGGTCACTCCTCGACAATTTCGAATGGAACAAGGGGTACTGGCCACGCTTTGGACTCATCTCCTTCAACAAAAATACTCTCAAGCGCACCATCCGACCAAGCGCCTACTCCTACAAAAAAATCTGCGACACGAATACGCTTGAAATATGAAAGGCCGATTACGTTTGTAACCGGCCTGGAAAAAATTCATCGCCTCACAGGAGCGCTGCTCCGGTAGTGATCACAAGGAAAAAAACCAGAATCCCGAAAAGTATCAGGACCCATCGCTTATCCCAAGACTCCTTTCCATTTTCCTCGGGCGAACGGGAATCGAAATTGGCATAGAGCCACCACAGAACATACCGCGACCCTACCCCGAGAACCGTCGCGATAAGCGCGATAAGGGTCGGGTCAAACTGGAACGGCGCTTCCCCTGGGAAAAAAAACGCCACCACCAATACCAAAAGAGACAACCACTGAACAAGAAAAGTCCGGTATTCCTTCTCATTCGATGCCCGCCCCTTACGAGCCTCACTTTCAAGCATTATTGCTGGAATAGCAAACACCATACTAACAATGGCAAACGCAATGAAAACCGCATTTATCCACTCACCCATCTCTGTCTCCTGGTTGTCAAGTCGCGAGAAAAGTCTCGTGAAAACTCTTTGAGAAAAAACAAGTAGCCCCAAGGGGAGTCGAACCCCTCTTACCAGGATGAAAACCTGATGTCCTAGCCGATAGACGATGGGGCCAAATTTGGAAACACAACAAAAAAACAGCGAAACACTGCAAGCACATCATAGCATAAAATCACCTTTACGCAAGGCGGCTCGTCTCTTTTTCTTAAGCACCCTTTTAATACCCTGCTTTATGCTCTATACTCCATACCTTATACTTCCATATATATGAAAATTCTCTCTATCGAAACTTCTTGCGACGAAACCGCCGCCGCCATTGTCGAAAAGCAAGGCGAGAATGTTTCCATACACGCAAGCGTCGTCTCTTCGCAGATCGACCTCCATGCCAAATATGGCGGTGTCGTCCCCAATCTCGCCGCGCGAGAACATACAAAAAATATCGTCCCGGTCATCGAAGAAACTCTCGCGGAAGCGAAATGTACCCCAAGCGATATTGATCTCATCGCGGTTACCCAGGGGCCCGGCCTTATCCCCGCCCTCCTCGTCGGCACAACCGCCGCGAAAACACTCTCGTGCGTTTGGAAAAAACCATTAATTGGAATACACCACATCGAGGGACATATCTACGCCAATTTCATTGGCAATAACCAATTACCAATCCGCCAGCTGACGGACAAGATACAAACAAATCCCAATAATCAAATTTTAAATTCGAAAATTCATTCATTAGAGATTGATTCAAAATTCGAAAATCAAAATTCGAAATTCCCCCTAGTAGCTCTCGTCGTCTCCGGCGGACACACAGAACTCATATTGATGCGCGATCACTTCGACTACGAAATTCTCGGCGAAACGGAAGACGATGCTGTCGGTGAATGTTTTGACAAGGTCGCGCGTATGCTCGGCCTCCCCTATCCCGGAGGCCCGGCCGTCGCCAAACGTGCCGATACATTTCACTCTTCCTCCTCCTCTGCCCGAGGGGAGGTGTCGAGTCTTCGAGACGGAGGGGTGGGAGATTCCAAATTCCAAATTCCAGATTCTCACTTTCAATTTCCTCGTCCCATGATCAATTCCGGCGATTACCGATTTTCTTTCTCCGGCCTCAAAACATCCGTTCTCTATTTTCTCAAGAAAAATGAAGAAAAAATGAAAGATGATGCTTTCATTGACGAAGTCTGCTCTGAATTTCAAGAAGCGGTCGTGGATGTATTGGTAATAAAATCGAAACGGGCAATCGAAGAATTCCGACCGAAAACCTTCGTCATCGCCGGCGGTGTCTCGGCCAATGTTCGATTACGTAACCGATTACGTAATATGATCGAGACCGAATTTCCCGACACCACATTTACCATGCCGGAATTTGAGTACTCACTCGACAACGCCGTCATGATCGGCGCCGCCGCCGCCTTCCGCTACGATCGCATGAGCGACAAGCAAAAATCCGAACTCAAAAACAACTGGCAAACCCTCGAAGCAAGCGCCAGCCTCACGCTTTCCAATCTATGAATGTCACACCGATAAAAACCGAAAAGGTATCTCCAAACGAGCAGACACTCATTTCTGTTCTCGACCGAAATCTCGAGCATTTTCCAGATCACTCTATCCTCGCTATCAGTGCAAAAATCATTTCCCTTTGTGAAGGTCGCATTGCCGATCTTTCCAAAGACAAAGAAGCTCTCATAAAGCAAGAGGCCGATTATTTCCTCCCAAAAAAATTCCGCAAACACAAAGCCTCCGGAACTATCATTCATCACGCTTTCATTGGCGCGGCCGGCATCGATGAAAGCAATGCTGCCGGACACTATGTTCTTCTTCCAAAGGATCCACAACAAGCTGCCAATACCATTTATCAATACTTAAAAAAACGTTTCAATGTGAAACGCGCTGGCGTACTGATTACCGATAGTCATTCCACTCCGATGCGACGTGGGGCTTCCGGTATAGCTCTTGCTTATCGCGGCTTCATAGGGCTCAAAGACTACCGAGGCAAACCAGACGTCTTCGGTCGAAAACTCATTATGGAGCAAGCCAACATCGCCGATGCACTTGCAGCAACCGCTGTCCTTATGATGGGCGAAGGTGACGAGCAAACACCCCTCGCGCTCTTTGAAAACATTCCAAATATCACTTTTAGCAATACCGCTCCGACCAAAAAAGAACTGGGTCAATTCTTCGTCGACCTCGAAGACGATATTTTTTTCCCGATCATCAACTTCAAACACCTCAAGAAAACAAAATTCTAGACAAGTAAAAATCCCCCATATCATCAAGCCTTCCCGCTCCTCTTTTTTAAAAGGGGAGCTGTCACGTACTCGTGACTGAGGGGTTATACAGAAAACCATGACACAGATAAGCACCCTCGAGCTGCTCAAGACCAAGCGAAAAACTTTAAGAAAATCTGCAACGCCACAGAAAATTATTCTCTGGTCGAGACTTCGTCGAAATCAGCTTGGCATCAAGTTCCGAAGACAACATTCCATCGGAAACTACATTCTTGATTTTTACTGCTCAGAGAAAAAACTTGCTATCGAACTCGATGGTTGGCAACACAAGGAAAATAAACTATACGATAACGAAAGGACGGCTTTCTTACATGATTTGAACATTCGAGTACTTCGGTTTTGGAATAATGAAATCAATGATAATCTCGAAGGAGTCATATCAAAAATAATCGAGGCACTCAAACCCTAACCCCTCCGTCCCGCAGACGGGCCCCCTCCCCTTTCAGAAAAGGTGAGGGGGAAATACACACAATTCCATCCCGAACACCTCACCGATCGTACCTTAGGCAACGAAGTCTTTCTCACAATTCTCAAAAAGTGTCTCGCAAGATAACATCGTATTATCTCTCTTTTCCCTTGAAAAAAAGGGCTTGTTCATGGTATTCTCAAAGACATATGGATCCACAAGAAATCCCGAAAACCTATACCCCGAAAGACTGGGAATCCAAGCTCTACGCAAAGTGGGAAGAGAGCGGTTTTTTCAATCCTGACAACCTTCCAGGAGATCGAACGGAGGCTTTTTCCATTATCATGCCGCCACCAAATGCCAATGGACGACTCCATGCAGGACATGCGCTCTTCGTAACTGTCGAAGATATTTTCACCCGTTTTCATCGCATGAATGGGAAAAAAGCACTCTGGGTTCCCGGGGCCGATCACGCCGGATTCGAGACGCAAGTCGTATATGAAAGGAAACTTGAGAAAGAAGGTCGCTCACGATTCGATCTCTCACGCGAAGCACTCTATGACGAAATCTACAATTTCACCATGGAGAACAAAGGGCACATGGAAAGCGATCTCCGTAAGCTTGGCGCAAGTTGCGACTGGAGCCGCAATGCCTTTACACTCGATCCGAAAATTGTTTCCATCGTTCAGGATACCTTTCGCAAGATGTTCACAGATGGACTCGTGTACCGCGGCAAGCGCATCGTAAACTGGTGCTCCAAACACCAGACCGGTCTCTCCGATGTGGAAACCGAAAATCAAGAATCCATTTCCCCACTCTACTATTTTCAGTATGGACCATTTGAAATTGCAACCGTACGGCCGGAAACCAAGTTCGGCGACAAATATGTCGTCATGCACCCGAATGATGAACGCTACAAAGAGTTCACCCATGGACAAAAAATAGAAGTCGAATGGATCAATGGCCCTATCACCGCAACTATCCTCAAGGACGAAGCTATCGACCCAGCCTTCGGAAGTGGCGTCATGACCATCACCCCTTGGCATTCCCAGGTGGACTACGATCTCGCACTCAAATACGATCTCGACTTCGAGCAGATCATCGATGAGAAAGGTTGTCTGCTTCCAATCGCCCAGGAATTCGCCGGAATGAATATCGATGAAGCGCGCGAAAAAATCGTCGAGAAGCTACAAAGCAAAGGCCTCTTAGTAAAAATCGAGGAGGGTTATCATAATGTAAAAAAAGTTTGCTACAAATGTGAGACTGTTATCGAGCCGCAAGCGCGTGAGCAGTGGTTTGTAAAAATGAAACCACTCGCGGAGCTCGCACTGAAAGCTGTCCGCGATAATAAAGAAATCGAATTCCATCCGAAGAATTATGAGAAGATTTTCACCTACTGGATGGAGAACACCATCGATTGGAATATCTCCCGACAGATCGTCTGGGGCATTCCTATTCCTGCGCAGTACTGTGCTGTTTGTAACAAAGGCTACATCGACAGGAAAGCCGGCGACACCTGCAAATGCAGTGGCACTCTCGTCGCCGAAACCGACACTTTCGATACCTGGTTCTCATCCGGACAGTGGCCACTCCTATCGCTCGGCTATCCAGATTCACCGGATGTAGCTACCTATCACCCAACCACTGTCATGGAAACCGGCCATGACCTCATATTCAAGTGGATTCCTCGCATGGTTATCTTCAGCCTGTATCTCAAGAATGAAATCCCCTTTCAGCATGTCTATCTACATGGCCTCGTCAATGATGAGCATGGACAAAAGATGAGTAAGAGCAAGGGAAATGTCATCAGCCCGATCGACCTCCTCAACGAATACGGCACTGACGCACTTAGACTCGCGCTCGTCATCGGCAATGCCCCAGGGAATAATATCCCACTCTCGTTCAAGAAAGTCGAATCCTATCGCAACTTCGCGAACAAGCTCTGGAATATCGGGCGATACATAAACAGCCAACAGTCAGCAAACAACAATCAACAAAAGAGCGCTGCAGATTATTGGATCCTGTCACGTCTCAACGAAACCATCGAAGAAATTACTCGACTTCTTGAAAATTACCAACCATCTCTCGCCGGAGAAAAGCTTCGCGACTTCACGTGGACCGAATTTGCTGACTGGTATGTCGAGATCCACAAAGTCGAAAAAAATGATGCGGTGCTTCGACATGTTTTTGAAACTCTCCTCAAACTCTGGCATCCATTCATTCCCTTCGTCACCGAAGCTCTCTGGGAAACATTTGGCAACTCGGAAAAAAGCTTGCTTATTACTGAAAAATGGCCGACGAACAATACTTCCGAGGAGAATTCCGAAGCCGAGGCCTTCAAAAAAATCATCACACTCATTCAAGAGGTCCGCGCCATTCGCTCTCTCTACCGTATCGACCCGGCGACGAAATTCAATATTACCGTTCAAGAAAATTCTGAAGCATTCATCCGAAACAATGAAGCAATTTTCAAACGCCTCGCGCGCATCGAAGAAATTCGTCTTTCAGAGACCATCCCAACACACTCTGCTCTCGCACAAGCAGGATCACTCCGTGTCTACATCGAACTCGAAGGCGTAATTGACTTTGACGCGGAGAAAAAGCGTCTCGAAAAAGAAATATCCGAAAAAGAAAAATATATCGTTTCGCTTGAATCAAAACTCGGAAACAAGAACTTCATCGAACGCGCAAAACCGGATATCGTCGAAAAAGAACAATCGAAATTACAAGAAGCAAAAAACCAGATGAGTGATCTTACCGAACATCTGAATTCTCTCCCTCATTGAATTTTCTTTCCGATTCTTCATTCTCCATTCAATATTCCATATTCTTCTTCAATATGCTCCTCCGATTCCTCTCTCTCGGTATCCTCGCCGCGGCATCCGCGATGATTCTCGAACTCATTGCGCTCGCCCTGGCACAAGGAAAAACCCAAGATAATATGTCACTTCTTTTCGCGGTCCTCCTCTTCCCACTCATCGAAGAAAGCGTAAAATATCTTTTCCTCGCACGCGGGCGATCGACTTTTTCCGCATCAACTTCCGGCGTAACGATATTTTCCACCGTCCTTTTTGCCGGGCTTTTTTTCGGTATCGGTTTTTTCCTTCCGGAAATGCTCTTGCTGCGTTTCGGCGAAACATTGTCCGATCGGGGAAACATACCGATTCTTTTCTCAATACTGCTGGTTCACTCCGGAACCGGTATTCTTCTGTCATTCGCATCCGCGCTCTCGGTTCGATCAAAAATATTCGTCCCGGTGCTCCTCTTTCTTCTTGCCCTTCTCACTCATGGTGCCTACAATTTTTTCCTCTTCACATAACTCCTTTTCCATTTGCACTCTTTGCGTCACTCTTTTATAATAAAAGAGTATTGATTGAAAAATATTCACAAACACTATGACCAAAGAAAAAACCTCCTTCTTCGAACGATTGACCGGAGCGAAAAAGCTCGACGACACCGGAATGTCCACTATGTCCGAACCCATATCCGTCTACAACGAAACCGAAGAAAGCGCCTTTGTAGAGACTGCGCCCCTTATGGCATCGCAACATCCCGAACCGAAAAAAGAAAGCTGGTTCGCGCCATCGCCATCATCGCACGCAAGCGCACAAGACGAAGGCGAAGGACAACTCACCATCGATGTCTACCAGACTGAAAATGACATCGTCATCAAGTCAACGATCGCCGGCGTCAAACCCGAAGACCTCGATGTAACTATCAATAACGATATGGTTACCATCAAAGGCGCCCGGTCAAACGAAGAAGTCGTCGAATCCGGAAACTACTACTATCAAGAATGTTACTGGGGCGGTTTTTCCCGATCGGTACTCCTCCCGGTCGACATTATTCCCGAAAAAGCCGACGCTTCACTCAAAAACGGTATCCTGACTATCCGCCTGCCAAAAGCCGATGTTACCAAGGTGAAAAAAATCCAGGTACGCGGATTCTGATTCGAACTCCATCAAAGCAACACACGTGAAAGGGCGCTCGATCTTGTTTGTCGGACGCTCTTTTTTTGGATATACTGAAATACTTTCTATGCCGAAGATATTTTCATTTTTGATTCGAAGTTTTTTGGTGCTCATTTTGAGTCTCTCTTGTTTCGCTGTCCTCCCAGAAACAACCCACGGGAGCGATACTCCTGAAAGCGTCTTGCTTCGATATGAAAATTTCTCCGAACCCGTTTCCGGAGAATTACTTCAATCGTTTTTTTCTCACCACAGATCCTTCTCGATCAATCCGGAATATCGGTCCGAAATAGAAAATCAGAACCCCTGCCAAAAAAAAGAATTTTTTTGCTCTTTTTTTCGAACCGAACGATCTCGAGCAAGCGTGCAATATTCCCTCGTATCGACACCGGATAGAGATGCCATTACCGATTATCTCGTTCGACTTTCCGAGAGATTCGACACTGAACCGAAAAATACGATTCTTGCGGCAAAAGACGGAAAGGTAATTGTAGATACCGCATCGGAAAACGGCAGAAAACTTCGTATCGCAGAAAGTACCGATGCCATCATCTCATCCCTTTCATCAAAAAAATCCGCTCAAACTCTTATCATAGATCTCTTTGTGGAGCCGAAAAAACCGGAATTTTCCATCAATGACCCAAGCGAAATCGGTATTACCGACCTCATCGGAGAGGGAGTAACTAATTTTCGCGGATCGCCAAAAAACCGTATCTATAACATTCACCGTGCGCTCGAACAATTCCAGGGGCTTCTCATTGCGCCAGAAGAAGAATTTTCTTTTGTCCGATACCTCGGCGAAGTGGATGGAGAACACGGATACCTTCCGGAGCTCGTTATTAAAAATAACCGCACCGAGCCGGAATTCGGTGGTGGCATTTGTCAGGTATCATCGACCGTCTTTCGGGCCGCAGTCAATACCGGACTTAAGATAACCGAGCGGCGCAATCATGCCTACCCGGTACAGTATTACAAGCCCTACGGTATGGACGCGACTATCTATATTCCCAAGCCCGACCTTCGATTCAAAAACAACACCGGCGGACACATTTTCATTCAACCGATTGTCGACGGTACGCAACTCACGTTTCAAATCTTCGGAAAAAAAGACGGCCGATCTACGACAATCGACGGTCCGCATATTCTCGAAAGCAATCCCGACGGAAGCATGAAAACACTCTTTACCCAAATCGTGACAACGTCCGACGGCATGGAATTGATTCGCGACAATTTCTGGAGCAATTACAAATCCCCTTCGCTTTTTCCACATCCCGGCGAAGAATCCGTTCTCACGGAAAAGCCGAAAAATTGGTCCGAAAGACAATGGCGTGAATACAAAAAAACCCGGTCGACCTGACCGGATTTTTTTATAAACGACAAACTCCATTAAGATGACCCTGCAAAAGCACCCCCTCTTCCGCGGATGGGAACCGAAATGAATTCATAGTTTTCACGAAGAAGCACTCACAGGGGTGACTACAGGGAATCGAACCCTGATTCATGGTACCACAAACCATTGTCCTACCATTGAACGATAGTCACCCCTCTATTCACTTCTTTCTGATCGCAATCCGCCCGGCTGGCGGATCTGCCACCAAGCGATACTCTTGGTACGCCGAGAGAAAATCTCCACTTGCCAAAGTCTGTGCCCTCGGTTGGAATCGAACCAACATCAACGGCTTAGAAGTCCGCAGCTCTATCCATTGAGCTACAAGGGCAATGGCCTGACGGGCAGAAACTCCCATCAATCCCACTCAAGCGGGACTGCTTTATCCATTAAGCTATTGGGGCCAAAACATTCTCTCGGTGGGTGTAGTAGGGATCGAACCTACGACCGTTGGCTTAAGAGGCCACTGCTCTACCGACTGAGCTATACACCCAAACACAAAAAAACAACATCAGAATAATACCAAAAAGACCTCTTGACGTCAATCCGGAAATCATTTGCGAAAGAAGGAGGGAGTACTATAATAAAGGGAAGGAGGAATATATAATTCAATAAGTTTAACACACGCTCCTATGATGAAAGGATGCAACGTGAAAGTACACGGACCGCGAGTGCTGCTCTCGCTTTTGTTTGTGGTTGGTGGGTTTAATTTCTTGACCAATTTCAGCGGCACAGCGCAGTACGTTGGAATGGGTCTTACCCCTTGGGGACTCGCAGGTATCGCAACGCTCGCAACCGTGGTTGCTATCGTTCTCAAGCTCGGCGGCGGTCTGATGCTTCTTGCAAATTTCCGTACAAGTACAGCGGCTTGGATGCTTATTGTCTTTACCGTTCTCGCGACAATCATGTATCACACTCCGAGTTCCGGAGATCCGATGTGGATGGTTCAAGCATTGAAGAATGTTGCCATTATCGGCGGATTGCTTACCTTTGCCTGCTGCCCCTGCAAAAAATGCAAAGAAGCCTGCAGTAAAGATGACGGCTGCTGCAATGACGGTGGCTGTTGCAGCGGAGGATCCTGCGAATCAAAAGAAGATGCCCCTCAAGCATAAATTTTGGTTCTTCATACCAACAGAAAATCCGCTCCTTCCGAGCGGATTTTTTTGTGCCCCGAGAGAGAATCGAACTCCCATAGCCGGTTCCGAAGACCGGTACTTTATCCATTAAGCTATCGGGGCGGAGACATACTCTTTTGTACCTGAATTAAACGGCGCCGTCAACACAAAGCACGGAAAAGACCCGAAACTGCTGATACAAATCCCTGTCAATTCATTGATTGTCGGTATATGAAAAAACTCGAGACTGAATGGGAGGAATTTGCTTTTTACAGCATTTGCCACGGCATCATCGTTCTTTCCGTCATTGCATTCAGATACGCGATATTCGCGCTCGCGCAACTCTCTATCGTTGCACAATAAGACCCCTTGACAGGTTTTCCTCGGAGGATTATTGTTGAGGCAGAAGCTTGAAAAGGAAAGGGTCAAACAAAGTGGGAAAAATCTACATATTCCCCGCCCCGATCGAACATTGATCAGAGTTGGTTAAATGAGTGAATGATTGTACATCGCTACATCGCTTCACTCAAACACACTCTTGTGTGCTCCGACTCGCTTCGATTCCATCGATCCTCCTTTCCTTTTCTCTCTTCTCACACCAAGGCAATGCCCTTGGTTTCTTCTTTTTTCAGACATTCTTTTTCTCACCGTCGATTTTCCGAATAATATCCCGCATCAAATATACGCCCACAAAAAAGAAAATGCTCGCGATAAGTTTTGAGACAAGGGAGGCGAGCGCGACATATCCCCTATTCGGAACCATCCCGACAGTCTCGGAAACAATCAGGAAAAAAATCGCCCAACCGAAAAATTTGTACGATGCGTCAAGCTCCATTTCCACCCGCCAAATAACGCCGATCGCAAAGAGAAGCGCAAAAAAAAGCGTAACAATCGTCGCAAGCGAAAGAAAGAGGAGGAAAAGTTCCATATTCATCCCCACACCCCCTTTCCTTGACCAAAAAATCCGAATCGCTCAAAATGCCGCTCGGTTATTCGTCGTACCGAGTGCACAAAGTACCAGTACTCACGCGCAAAAAGAAGTATCCACAAGAAAAAGAGGGTCAATAACACAAGGAAAAACCATCCGATCCTTTGTGCGACTTGCGCATACGTGATTGTCTCGCTATTCCCAAGCCTCGCGACCGGATACGGCTGCACAGAAAATGAAAGCTCTCGACTCACCGTATACTTGCCCCGCTCCGCATATACCAAAACCCGATACCCCGAAACCGCGTCAACCCAGAGTGGTATTTTTATATCCCGGGAAAAAGATTGGTCGGAAAAATCTCGAATTTCAGGAATAAGCCGCGACACTTCTCTCCCGGAAGGATCGAGTACAACGTACGAAAAAGCGATCGGATCCGTATTCTCATCGGAAAACGCCGCATTCGTATCGACAGTTACCACGATCGGAAGAGAGTCTCCCTGCATCACCTCGTGCATCCCTCCGCGAATCGCAATGTTAAAATCAAAAGGAAGTGACGATTTTCCCGAAGAAATTTGTTCGAAAGATCCGGTGAAAAAATCTTCCTCTCCCTTCTGATTCGATTTTCCGCGCCGATGAGAATCATCCGTATTATCGGTTACTTCGAAAGAAATCGAGTCCTCCGATGTTCTTGTTGAATCATCAGGATCGGTAACCGTAACCGTAAAAAGATGCTCTCCTTCGGAAAGGCGTACCGGCGACGTCCACTCCCAATATCCGGCGGCATTGGCCGTCAATTGAGCAGCGACGGTATTCGAACTATTCAGAAGAATATCAATAATACCGTTCGCGATATTGGTCACTCCGGAAAACCTCGGGGTCCTGTCGGATATGGAAAGATTCGTTCGGAAATTCGTCACATCTTTTCGAACAAAGCGCGTTGTTGTAATGGTCGCCGGAGATGCGGACGGACAATCAAGCGTCGTCGCCGAAACCGAATCCGAGACTTCCGTCCCCGGAAACATCGGCCCATTCGCCGTCACAACATACGAATAGGTCGTTGATTCGGAAACGGAGATGTCGGAATACTGCGATGTCGCGACCCCGGTAACAAGCGTCACGCTGTCTCGATCGATATCCCACGACGATGTCCCGATATCATCCGCCCAGTCAAGTTGCACGCGCGGCGCTCCGGAAACGCACACCGGCGTTGCGGTAACAATGGGTTTTTGCGGCGGCCCAACCACGGTCGCAAGCACGGTAATATCGGCTCCGATTGCGCGAAGTTTTTCTTGTATATCCTTGACAAAAAATTCCGGACCAAGGAAAAATCCCAAAGCAAGGTACGAAACAAAAGCGATACCGACAACAAAAAGATGGAGTCGGATACACCACTGAATAGCCCGATTTGGTTGATGCATAATTTTTTGAGAGCCTCCCTCAAAATATCGAAACAAACTCCTTTCTTCAGTATACCAAAAAACGCCCCTTTGGGCGTCTGGTTGTTTTTTCTATTCTATGCGCAGCGAGACGTTAAATCGTCTCATAAAGATCGACATCTTTTGTGGTCAGTCTTCTGTAAAAATCTTCGCTTTGACCGTATTGCTCCATTTCTCTTGCCGGAGCAAAGAAGAAATATCTTCACAATACCGTCGACCTTGTTTGGTTGAGAACTCGATACTAGGTATCAACTCTCACCCACCATTACTCCCTAGAAAGGAGGTGATTCATCCACAGCTTCCGCTACGGATGCCTTGTTACGACTTCGTCCCTATCACTAACCCCACCGTAGTTCCCGATTTGACCCGGGACCTTCTGGTGTTGCCAGCTCTCTTGACGTGACGGGCGGTGAGTACAAGATCCGAGAACGTATTCACCGTGGCATGTCTGATCCACGATTACTAGCGATTCCGGCTTCATGGAGTCGAGTTGCAGACTCCAATCCGAACTGGGGCCGGGTTTTTGGGATTGGCTCCCCCTCGCGGGTTGGCTACCCTTTATAACCGACCATTGTAGCACGTGTGTCGCCCAGGATGTCAAAGGGCCATGCTGATTTGACGTCATCCCCTCCTTCCTCCCAGCCCTTTATTCGCGATGCGAACAGAATGTCGAATGGAGAATTTCGAATTTCGATTCAAGACCGATTTCGAGAATTCATGAATTCAGAATTCATTCAAAATTCTAAATTCAATATTCATCATTCTGCGCGTCACGCGCAAAGGGCTGGGCAGTCTGAAGTGACACTTGTAACACTTCATAGGGGTTGCGCTCGTTTCCCGACTTAACGGAACACCTTACGGCACGAGCTGACGACAACCATGCAGCACCTGCCAAGCACCCTCGAAGGCCTACCCATTTCTGGGTCCTGCAGCTTGGTTTCAAACCCTGGTGAGGTTCCTCGCTTACCGTCGAATTAAACCACATGCTCCACCGCTTGTGCGGATCCCCGTCTATTCCTTTGAGTTTTAAGCTTGCGCTCGTACTTCCCAGGCGGCATACTTATCGCGTTAGCTTCGGCACGGAAAGGGTCGATTCTCCCCACACCTAGTATGCATCGTTTAGGGCGTGGACTACTGGGGTATCTAATCCCATTCGCTCCCCACGCTTTCGCAGCTCAGCGTCAGAAATGTGCCAATCAGTTGCCTTCGCCTTGGGTGTTCCTCATGATATCAACGCATTTCACTACTACACCATGAATTCCACCGATCTCTCACATTCTCGAGGTATGCCGTTTCGAATGCCTGTTCCCGGTTAAGCCGAGAGATTTGACATCCGACTAACAAACCCGCCTACCTGCGCTTTACGCCCAATAAATCCGGATAACGCTTGAGGTCTCTGTATTACCGCTACTGCTGGCACAGAGTTAGTAACCTCTTATTCCTTAGGTACCATCATCGTAATTTTTCCCTAAGAAAAGCAGTTTACAATCCGAAGACCGTCTTCCTGCACGCGGCGTCGCTCGTTCAGGCTTTCGCCCATTGACGAATATTCTCGACTGCAGCCACCCGTAGGTGTTTGGACAGTGTCTCAGTTCCAATGTTGGGGGCCATGCTCTCACACCCCCTACCCGTCATAGCCTTGGTGAGCTATTACCTCACCAACGAGCTGATAGGACGCAGGCCTCTCCTTGAGCGATAAATCTTTACTCCGTAGAGCATATCGCGTATTATTCCGGATTTCTCCGGATTATTCGCGACTCAAGGGAAAGTTCCTACGCGTTCCGAACCCGTTTGCCGAGGGTCTAAACCCTCTCGACTTGCATGCCTTATCCACGCCGCCAGCGTTCATCCTGAGCCAGGATCAAACTCTCAATAAAGGTGATTGGAATGGAAAATCATTATGCACCTCCATAATGATTCTTTCCGATCGAAATCGAAAAGTTCCGAAAGAAGATTCTTAGCAAACCACCCGTCTTTTCTCTCCGGTAAACCGGAAACAAGAGAACGTTTTTCGTTTGCCAAGCATCTTCAAAGAATAAACGAAGATTCACTTTTTCTCCCGAAGGAGAAAATGAAGACTGACCGCAAAAAATTGCGATCGTACTGACTTCTTTTTTTAAGAAAACAAAGCAATTGAGAAAATGAATTCCTCTATCGCCAAGCCATTATAGCAGCCTAAAAAACCTTGTCAACCCTCCTATCTCCCCCTTTTTTCATACGGGGAATAAAGACCAAAAAAATCGCCTTTCTTCATAAAAAACAAAAAAATATCCAGCTTCGATAACTACGCCAAACCAGCCAAAAAAGAATCCCGGGCGCAAAAAAATCCCAAGTAAACGCCTCCTTTCCGCTCCTCGCGAAAGGGGTTGGAAGGGGGACTCGATCCAAAAATACCCATTATTTCAGCCTATTGTTAATAAAAAAGAGCGAGGCAAGAGGGAGAATCATCCACGTAATCCGAGCAAGCGGTGAAGCAAAAACGGCATACACCGACGGAGAAACATATCCGAGAAGATCCCTTGCGGGGAAAAGCGAAAAAAGAGAGCTTGCGAAAAACCCAGTAACGAGAATACTCATCACGAACAGCCTCCAAAAAAAGTCCGTTCCGGCACTCGTAATATGCAGATCAAAAAGACGTTCGTCCGTCGCCGTCAAAAAAGCAAGCACGAGTGCAAAAACGAGCAATCCTCCGTATTTTGAAAACGAGAGAAAATTACCCGACAACAGAACGCCGACAAAAGCAAGAGCAATATAAATATTGATCAGAATATTGATCAGTTTCCATCGCCCAAAGAGAAAACCAATGGCGATACTCATGCCGATAAACAAAAGCAGGAAGGAAAAATCCCCCGACCGATCTCCGAAAAATCGAAATGACTCGTAAAAAAAATCCATAGATATGGGAAGCATAGTGAAAAAAATGTGGCTTGTCAAAGGGATTTTTTTAAGAGATACCGTTTGAGGAAGCGGGAAAAAGAGGTATAATAAAAGGGAGATTTTTCAATATTGGCTATGCATCCGAAAATCGGGCGACGTCTTTTTTTCTGGGTATTGGTTTTTTGTTTTCTCGCAACTTCCGTCGCGGTTCTTTTTTTTACTTTTGGGTACTCTTTTGATACGAAAAGAAAAATCTTCGTACACACCGGATCATTTACTCTGAAAACCGTCCCTCTTGATACGATAGATATTCGGATCGATGGCGAGGAAGTCTCCAAACGAAAACTCAATATACTGAACAACGCATATCATGTCTCGGGACAAATGCCCGGAGAGCATTTTATCGAAATAACCGCACCGGGATACTCAACCTGGAAAAAAAAGGCGGTCATCGAAAGCGGAAAATCAACCGAGTTCTGGAATATCAATCTGGTAGCGACACACTACACGACATACTCCTTTCCGGAAACAAAAAACGTACTCAAAATTTTTCCATCACCAAAAGAAAATCTTCTCGCCATTTTACAGAAAGAAAATACGACTCTCCTCATCAAAACATTTGACTCACAACAAGGTGTTATTTCCACCGTCGCACAACTCGAACAAGCAGATTTTCCCGAATCTTTCGAGGAAAATCTCGAGTGGTCACCCGACACTACGCTCCTCACGCTTCCCATTTTCTCAAATGGAACCCGAGAATATATTCTTGTGAATAGAGAAAACAATACCGTCGAAAACATCCTCTCTCGATCGGGCCTGTCGGATATGCGTTTCGCGCGGTGGGATGCACGTCGCAACGGAATCCTCTACTTTTTATCGGGATCAAATTTGTTCGAATGGGACGCCACAGACAAAACAGCCTCCCCCCGATTGATCGCTGAACAAATCGACGGCTACGACATTTCCCATCAATATCTCTACACTCTCGACCTCTCAAACGGACTTGTCAAACGATTTCGATCAGGCACTTCCGTCAATCAATCAGAATTCATTTCCCTCGAACCCATACAAACCGCTCCTGACTCACGCTACGACCTCACCGTTTATGACGAAGATCGGATCGCAATTCGCGATCGAAAAACAGGCGAACTCTTTATTCACAATATCGGTGAAAAAGATCACTTCGAAAGAAAGGAGGCCGGGGTGCGTGGCATCCAATTCTCAAATGACGGCAAAAAACTTCTCTACTTTACCGATCGAGAAATATTCGTATACTTCCTTCGAAAGTGGGATACGCAACCGACACGAAGAGAGGGAGAAACTCTTCAAATCGCTCGTTTTTCAGAACCGATACGATTTGTCCAGTGGGCAGAAGATTACGAGCACGTTCTCTTTTCGCTCAATACCGAAATCAAAACTATCGAGCTTGATGGACGCGATCGACGCATTGCAGAAACGGCAATGACGCTCCATAAAGAGCCACAGCAGTTCTTTGCAAACTTTTCCTCAAACGGCATATTCTTGATAGAACAAGATTCCTCCATGCCCCTTTCATATTTTTCTTTCCCGGAAAATATCGATCAACCCGCCATAGAAATACCAAAAGAAAATACCCTATGACTTCCCGCCTTGAAAAAGGATTCGATATGATTCGATCCGGAAACGGAGACACACGTTCTCCGGAATCAACAATCGAAACACCCGAAAAGAAAGCGCGCGATATTGCCGAGAAACAAAACGGAAACTACGACGCCATTGTCGAAGAGCTAACGGAAAAAAATCTTTTCGACGCGGAGAAGAAGCGCATCCAATCAAATGTTGAATACCAAAAATACCTTCAAGAAGCCTCTTTTCTCACGGAAAAAGAATGGGAAATGCTCACCGTGCTCGAGCTCTTTGATGTGGAAACATTTAAACACTGTCTTCGAACCTACGAAAAGGCGAGAGAAATGATCGAGAGTGAGGGAGTTCTCGGAACATACCTGAAACAAAATATCGACCTTGAGCTCCAAGAACTCTCTCCATCAAATCGCCTCTCAACCCTCTATCGCGCCTGTCTTTTTCATGATCTTGGAAAAATTGCGGTTCCGAAATCCATTCTCAACAATCCACTCCGAAACGATGATTGGCTGAAGCTTGGCGAACAATTTTGCACCCACACAGCAAACGCTTGTTATCAAAAAAGGATACGCGAATCACACGGGACACTCCGGGCAAAAGACATCGTTCCGCTTCGCGTCTGTCTTACGGAAGGAGAGAGTATCAGATTTCAAGTGCTTGGTATCGATGTCGATCTTCCTCTCGGACAGATTATCAACGCCATCCATACCAAACAATCCGCCGCTTATCTCGAAAAAGCCGGATTCTTGACCGAGGCGGCACTCGTCAAAGAACACCACTCCGAAACACCCATTGCGCAAAGAAACTATCCTGTCTCTTCGAGTACAATTACCGTCACAAATATACTTCAAAGCCTCCTTCATACAGCCGATGTCTACGATGCCATGCAGAACGCTCGCTCCTACAAAGGAGATGAGGGCATATTCGAGACCCTGGCAATATTGATACAAGAAAGCGAGAAAAAATTAATCGATCCGAAACTCCTCTCCCTTCTTCTTGAGTTCGAACTGAAAAAACTTGCAAGACAAGTGAACACTCGAAACGAAAAATTATCATCCGTAACTCGAGCTTATTTTAAAAATCTTCAATCAAAAACCAAAGAAAAGCCATTTGAAACAACATACCAAAAAGAATTGTTTGCCTTAAAAAAAGTTCACCGATTTTTCAAAGAAACCGGTGATTTACGAAAGAAAGCTTCCATTGAATCTTGACCTATTTCGAAGGAAAGACGTCGCGAGAAAGCCAGTCCTCAAGAAAAATCCGCGCCGCCTCGGCATCATCTTGTTTCGATATCCCCTTTCCACCGGTTTCTTTCAACCGATCCTGCGCCATCTTGGTGGTAAACATCTCATTTGTATATTCAACCACAAGTTCCGGAAATCTTCGCGAAAGCCCTGCCCCGAATTGTCGTTCTGGAAATATTTTTCCTTCTCGAGCGGAGTGTTCCGGAATACCAATAATAACGGTGCCGATCCGTTCGGATTGAAAAATAAGCCCGAGTCGTTCAAGAAGCGACGCATCGTTTTGAATTACATCAAAAGAGAGCGCAATCCGCGTCTCCGGATCAGCGATCGCAAGACCGATCTTCGAGGATCCCCAGTCGATCCCCATAAAACTCTTACGTTCTTCATTCATAAAACTTTCGAAAAACGCGATACTGAAAACACAAAAACCAAACAAAACACCTTCTCTATAATCCTCAAAGCACAAACTTTTCCTATCTGAAATTTCGTGTTTTCTGTTTTGAACTTTGTTTGCCTGCCTGCCAGCGAGGCAGGATATTCATGTTCTGTGATTTTGCATCTTTACAGTCGTGTGGCTACTTCAACCCCATCTTTCGTAATAAGCACCGTGTCCTCAAAGTGCGCGGAAAGCGATTCGTCGGCCGTCACAAATGTCCACCCATCATCGGAAAGCTCCACTTGCCAATCGCCTGCATTCACCATCGGCTCAAGCGCGACCGCCATTCCCTCCACAAAGGTAAACCCCGGGATACTCTTCGTCGTATAATTCGGAATTTGAGGTTCCTCGTGAAGCTCGCGTCCCACACCGTGTCCGACGAGATCACGCACCATCGAGAATCCGTCGCGTCTCGCCCGATCTTCCACGGCATGCGCATACTCAAAAAGACTCGCCCCGGTATGAATCGCCGCAATACCGCAGTCAAGCGACTCTCTTGTCGCGCGTAACAGTTTCTCGGCAAGTGGCGATACTTTTCCTACTGAAAATGTTCTCGCCATATCACTGACCATCCCAGAAAAACGCATCCCGATATCAAGCTTAAAGAGATCCCCTTCCCTCAAAATCTTTTCTTTTGAAGGAATACCATGTACCACCTCATTATTAAGAGAAGCACAAATAGTGGCTGGAAATGGCCGTCTCCCGCCATATCCCTTAAAAATCGGGATGCCGCCAACCTCACGGATCCATTCCTCCGCAAAGCGATCAATTTCAAATGTTGAAACACCCGGAACAATTTTTTCTTCGAGTCGCGTAACGATTCGAGCAAGCTCTTGACCAGATGTCCGTATTCCCTCAAGCTCTGCTTCGGTTTTAATCCATTCTTTCTTCATATCTCGAAAAACTCACCTTTCGTGAATGATTGTCTCAAAAATATCCTCCGCTGGTTTCCTCCCGTCGACACGAAGGAGCTTTTTTTGTTCCGAAAAATACCGAATAACCGGTTCAGTCTCCTCGTGAAAAATCGTCCATCGCTTTTCAACACCTGACGGTGTATCATCTTTCCGTTGTGTCAACGCGCCGCCGCACTTGTAGCACGGACTCGAATGATCTTCCGGATGAATGCCAAGAATAAATTTCTCCCCGCATCGTTCGCATGCAAACCGGCGGGAAATTCGATCAATGGAATCCTCTTTCGGCAGATCTACAAAAATAACCCCATCAATTTCTCGTCCAAACTCTCGGAGTACGGAAAGCACTTCTTCGATTTGACTTTCCCGTCGCGGCGCACCATCGAGCACGATGCCTCTTGCCGGATCAGCTGCCGACAAAGCTCGGTGGAGCGCTTGTTCGACGATCCTGTCCGATGCGAGCTCTTTTTTTTCGTAGATTGTTTCAGCCACTTCTTTTCCAAGTGGAGAATCTTCCGCGGCAATTTTTCGAAGCTCCGCCCCTACATCAATATGCGTGAGCGAAAGACGATTTCGGAAAAAATCCGCCTGTGTGCTCTTGCCGCTCCCCGGAGGACCGAGAAGAATATAATTTTTTATGCTTAACATCTGGGTATGAAAACTTAACTCTTGTATTCTTGGAGCTTCAAAAACCATCGTAACTCCGCATCGCAAGCTGGCTCTGTGAATGTTTCAAGAACTCAAGTACGACCGAAACGACGATAAGAATGCTCACCCCGCCAACCGTCAGCGCCTGCACTCCGGTCAGTCCCTGAACAACAAAAGGAAGTACAGCGACCGCACCAAGAAACACCGACCCTGCGAGCGTAATACGATTGATAATAAAGTGGAGATACTCCGCCGTCGCACCTCCGGGACGAATACCCGGAACATATCCTCCTTGTTTTTGTAGATTCTCCGAAATCTTGTACGGATCAAACACGACCGTCGTATAAAAATAGGTAAAAAGAATAACAAGAACAAAATAAAGCGTCCCATATGTCCAACGATCCTGAAAAAATGCGCCCACAGAAAGTGCAATTTCTCCCGCGCGCTCGCCACGCCACGCCTGTGCAAGGTAATTCGCCACCATGGTTGGAATGAGAATAATCGACACTGCAAAAATAATCGGGATCACGCCCGCCTGATTCACCCGAAGCGGAAGGTGCGTTCCCGAGCCGCCGTAGACCTGACTCCCTCGAACTCGTTTCGCATAAGCAACCGGAATAATGCGTTGCCCCTCGTTGACGAGAATAACACCAGCGATTGTTATCGCTCCCACCAAAAAGAATGCGAGATATGAGAAAAACTCCGACGGATCCCATGTGGAAGCAAATCGACTGGCAGCCGCCGGCAATCCGGCAACGATACCCGAAAAAATCATCATTGACACTCCGTTCCCCAGACCCTTTTCGGTAATCAATTCACCAAGCCACATCAGAAAAACCGACCCTGCCGTTGCTGTGATGATAATCGCCGCTTTTGTGAATGGCGAAAGATCGCCCAGCACATTTTGTGATTGCAAAAGAGATATCATCGCAAATGACTGAATCGCCGCGAGGGGAACAGTAAGAATTCTCGTCCAGAAATTGAATTTCTGTCGACCGGCCTCCCCCTCCTCTTTATAGAGTCGCTCGAGCGAAGGGACGATAGTCGTCAGAAGCTGCATAATAATCGATGCGGTAATGTACGGACCGACCCCCAAAAGAACGATCGAAATATTCGACAATCCGCCGCCGGAAAAAATATTCAGGAGTGTAAAAACTTCATTCTGTTCAAACAATCGACGGAGCTCTTCCGCATCAACTCCCGGAATCGGAACATTCGCAACCAATCGATACACGACCAAAAGCGCCAAGATAAAAAGAACCTTCTTCCGAAGATCCGGCTGACTTATCATAATCGAAAGTGTTTCTCGGACATTCATAAACGTTCGTTTCACCCTATAAATTCTTATCAACAGAAAAGATCGAACTTCACCAGTATACCGCAAAAAAGCGAAAAAAGAAAGCCGAAACAAGCAAAGACAGCGCCAATGTTCCCCGAAAAATCACTCTCCCAACCGAAACAAGACGGCCTCACCAAAGGCGAGACCGTTTTTATCGAAAAACCAGTTGTGAAAAGAGAGCTCCCCTTTCGGTTTATTCCGCCTTCTTCCCGCCATTTTTGACGATTATCTGTTCCGCGCCGACAGAAACTGCAATACCAGAAGCGAGAGAAAGTTTTTTGGAAAGCGTTCCGGTCGATACGATTTTCACTCCGCACTTTCCGGCATCATCTCGAACCAGACCCTTCTCAATCAGCGAAAGAAGAGTAACTTCGGAACCATCTTCATAAGAGCGCTCCAGCATTCGAAGTGTGACGGTATACGGCTTTGCGTGTGGCGATTTGAAACCACGTACTTTCTTTAATCGTTTGATCAGCGAAGAGCGCCCTCCTTCATGGAGCGGACTTTTCTTTTTTCCATGAGCGCCCTGTCCCTTGGTGCCACGACCAGATGTCGTGCCGCGCTTTCCACCACGACCAATGCGCTTCATTCTTCGTTTTGCCAATCCGGAAAATTCATGTGACTGCATACCGTTCTCAAATATCAAAATTATTTCTTCTCCGCTTTCTCCGTTTCGGAAACTTCCGGAGATGAAGATGAAGGAGAAGCGACATTTTTCGGAAGTTTTTTCAATGCCTCAATCGTGACGCGAGCGACATTCAGTTTATTCGACGCACCGAGAGACTTCGAAACAATATCTTTCACCCCCAAAAGATCCGCGACCGAACGAACCGCGCCACCCGCAATCAATCCGCGACCGGCTGATGCCGGTTTCAAGAGCACTTTCGCACTCCCAAGTTTGGCGGACACGTCATGAGCGATCGTTCCATTGACCATCGGAATTTCTACAAGGTGTTTTTTCGCCTCGCCATACGCCTTCTGAATCGCAAGAGAAACATCCGCACCCTTCGCAACCCCGACTCCAACCTTTCCTTTTCGGTTTCCGATCACAAGTGTTGCGCGAAAACGAAAGCGTCTTCCCCCCTTCACAACACGGGTTACGCGCGCGAGATCAAGGAGTTTCTGATCAAACTCCGGTTTCTCCCGACGCATTCCTTTTTTCCCTTGCGGCTTTGCCATATTCCTTGTGCGTATAATAAATAATTGAATCCTTTACATTCGAATACCCGCTTCTCGGATCCCCTCGGCGAGCGCCTTCACTTTCCCGTGATACCGATATCCCGCGCGATCAAACACCACTTCTTTTATATGAAGTGAAAGGCACTTTTCTCCAAATACTTTTCCCAATTCGTGCGCACCCGACACATCATTCTTCGTCTTCTTTATCGAAGCAAGCGAAGATGCGGCGAGCGTTTTTTGAGACACATCGTCAATCGCCTGTACAAAGAGCGAACGATTACTCCGAAACACCGTCACTCGCGGACGCAACGCAGTACCCGACACTTTCGCACGGACGCGACGATGTCGTTTTATTCGAAGTGTTTTTGCTGATGAAGATCGTATCATACGTTTCCTGTATATTATTCACTCATTATGCCGCCGCTTTCTTTCCTTCTTTGCGACGGACAATTTCATCGGTATATCGGAATCCCTTTCCTTTATACGGCTCAACCGGTTTCAACGCGCGAACTTCCGCCGCAAATTGACCGACCTTTTGCCGATCAATGCCCGAAATAGAAAGCACATTTCCCTCTACTTTCGTATCGATACCCTCCGGAACAACAACTTCAACCGGGTGTGAAAATCCGAGCGCGAGTGTCAATTTCTTTCCGCTTCCGGACATACGATATCCGACACCGTTCAATTCCAACTTTTTTTCAAAACCCTTGGTTACCCCCTCAATCATATTCGATACAAGTTTTGCGGTCGTTCCCCACAGGGCCTGCGCCCGTTTCGACTGGGAAAGCTTCTCCACCCGAAACATTCCGTCCTCAAGTTTGACCGACACATCAACCGCATGCGCAAAAGAGAGCGTCCCCTTTGGACCCTTGACGGTAATGACATTTTCCCTGACCGACGTCTCGACGCCGGACGGGATCGCTACTGGTTTTTTTCCGATTCTTGACATACAAGCCTCATTAAGCTTCTTTAATAGCCTCGTTAGCTTTATTAGTCCCAACAGCCTTGATTTCTCAAGCCTCTGAAGCTAATGAAGCTAGCGAAGCTTTCTTTCTACCACACCTCACAAATATACTCTCCACCAAGACCGCGACGACTCGCATTGAGTCCGGTCATCAGCCCTTGTGATGTCGATACGATAGAAACACCGAATCCATTCTTTACTTTTCGCAACTCGCCCCGTTTCACATACACTCGTCGACCTTCTTTGCTTACTCGGTGGATCTCGTGAATGGCCGGATCCCTCCGAACAGGCGACACCGGAATATACTTCAGCGACACAACAATATCCTCGCGATTCGACCCGATCGACTCTTTAGAGACAGCCGAAAGGAAACCCTCTTCGACAAGGATATTTGCGATTGCGAATTTCAATCGGGACGCCGGAACGCGCGCGGTATCAAGACCAGCACGTTGTGCGTTCCGAATTCTGGTGAGCATGTCTGCGATTGGATCAATCATAATTCTTCTTTATACACTAGCTTCTTTATTCCACGGCCCCCGCAGCTTCATGGGCTTCGAGAGTCTTCAGAGTTTTTCTCTGAAAGCTATCGAAGCGAACGAAGCTCTTGGAAGCGATGTATTCATTATTACCACGACGCTTTCCGAACTCCCGGAATCTCCCCCTTGCTCGCGAGTTCTCGAAAGCAGATTCGACAGAGATCATACGCTCGAAGATACCCGTGTTTCCGTCCGCATTTCCAGCAGCGGCGAACACTCCGCGTGCTGTACTTCGGTTTCTTCTGCGCTCGTGCCATGGTCGATGTCTTTGCCATAAAAATTCTTTTTACTTACGCGTCATTTTTTATCGGAACTCCGAGAAGACGAAAGAGTGTTTCTCCTTCCTGTTTGTTTTGGGCGGTACTGACAATCGTCACCTGCAAACCGAAAATCGACTGTACCCGCTCCGGAATCACCTCGGGAAAAATCAACTGCTCGCGAATACCAATATTGCAGTTCCCGGAAGTATCCACGATACTTTCCGGATACCCCTGAAAATCTCTCGTTCGAGGAAGCGCAGCATTGAGCAGTCGATCCAAGAATTGCCACATTCTCCGTCCGCGAAGCGTCACCTTGGCGCCAATTTCAAGCCCTTCGCGAGTCTTAAATCCGGCAATCGCCTTCTTCGCCTTGGTTTGCACCGGCCTTTGTCCGGTGATCGCCGTCAGCGTTTCCAGAATCTCTTCGACTTTCTTCGTATCTTTGAGGGATTTTCCGGTACCGACATTGACGATAACCTTGAGAACTCGCGGGAGCGCCATCGGATTTTTCATACCAAACACCTTCGCCATTTCGGGCGCCGCCACTTCCGCGTATTTCTTTTTGGTGAGTTCTTGCTTCATAACTTGAAAATATCTTCAATACGATCAAATAGTTTTTCCGGAACGTTTCGAAAAACGAACTTTTTCGCCACCCTCGATCCGATACCCGATGCGCGTCGGTTTTCCGGTATGCGGACACACGAGCATCACGTTTGAAATATGGATGGGAGCCTCTTTTTCGATACGCTCACCTTTTTCACCTTCTTTGCGCGGTTTCCGATGACGCATCACCATATTCGCACCCTTCACAAGAACACGATTGGCCGACGGAAAAACCTGAAGAATTTCTCCTCGTTTTCCGGAATCCTTTCCGGTTCTCACTTCAACTTGATCGCCTTTTCTTAATTTCATAAATCTCTCAACACTCATTGTTCTTTATAACACTTCCGGGGCGAGCGAAACGATTTTCGTAAACCCCTTTTCACGAAGCTCTCGCGCCACCGGTCCAAAAATACGCGTCCCTTTCGGCTCCGTACCATCGAGAATCACCGCCGCATTTTCATCAAATCGAATATAGGAATTGTCTTTTCGTCGATATTCATTCTTCTGTCGAATCACAACCGCCTTTACCTTATCGCCCTTTTTCACGGTTCCTCGAGGCTCGGCGATCTTCACCGAGGCAACGATAATATCGCCAAGTTCCGCATACCGACGACGCGTTCCGCCAAGCACCTTGAAGCATTCGATCACTCTCGCGCCGGTATTGTCCGCAACTTTTAATCGTGTCTCTGGTTGAATCATACAGTTCTCTCAAAATAAAACTCAATTTGCTTTCTTCTCAATGTCGACGAGTCGATGTTTCTTCTCGCGACTCATCGGTCGACACGAAACAAACGTAACCGTATCGCCCTTTTTCGCGACACCCTCTTCGTCATGCACTTTGTACTTCTTGGTTGAGAGGTACTTCTTGCCGTACTTCGAGTGCGTCTTGAACGTATCGACAGCGACCACGATTGTCTTATTCATTGCATCGCTTACAACCGTTCCTTTCCAAATCGGCGACGTTCCCTTCTTTTCTTCTGATGGTGTATTCTTGTCAGTCATAACTCAAAAATAAATTTATGCGATCTCTTTCTGTTCCTCGACGGTACGTTCGGAGAGAATCGTCAAAATCCGCGCGCGATCAGTCCGCGCCTTTCGATACAATTGGTGATTCTTTTCCTCGCGGGATCCGATCCGAAACCGAAGGTCGCGCAGCTTCTCATTCAAGAGCTCGATGTCCTTTTCCAATTCCCCGGTTGATTTTTCCCGCCATTCTTTCGTCTTCATACCGTTCATATTTTCTTAATGTCGTTCCACAAATTTCGTTTTCACGGAAAGCTTGTGTCCCGCAAGCCGCATCGCTTCCATTGCTTGACTTCTTGTAACGCCATCGAGTTCGAACAACACTCGCCCGGCAGCTATCTTTGCCACAAAATGATCCACACTTCCCTTTCCCTTCCCCATCGGCGTCTGCTCACCTTTTTTTGTTACCGGCGTATCCGGGAAAATACGAATCCATACTTTTCCGCCGCGCTGGATATACCGAGTCATCGCGCGACGAGCCGATTCAATCTCTCGAGCGCGGATAATACCCGTTTCAAGCGCCTTCAAACCGAAGCTTCCGAAGGAAACTTCCGCTCCGCGCGTCGCCGGCCCTTTCGGCATTCCGCCGCGCTGGTGCTTTCGATGCTTGACTTTTCGTGGCATGAGTAGCATAACCGTTTCGTCTCAAAAATCCTTTTTATGAAATAATCTTTTCTCCCTTATACACCCACGCTTTCACTCCGATCACTCCGTAAGTCGTATAGGCATTGTATCGGGCAAAGTCGATATCCGCGCGCAGGGTGTGCAATGGAATTTTTCCTTGCGAGAGCCACTCCCGACGAGACATTTCCGCACCGCCAAGGCGTCCGGAAATTTCAATCTTGACCCCTTCCACTTTTGTATTCGACCGAACCTGCTCAATAGTCGATTTCAACGCTCGGCGAAACGGTATACGCTTCTCAAGTTGTTCCGCCACCTGTTGCGCTACAAGCATGGCGCTCTCTTCGAATCGTTTTACCTCTTCCACGTCCACTTTAAAATCAACTTTCTTTCCGGCAAAAAATCGGCGCTTCACAACACGAGAGAGATCTTCGATTCCCGTCCCGCCGCGACCAATCAGAACTCCCGGACGCGAGGTATGGATAACGAGACGAACTTTTCCGGAAGAACGGTCGATGGTTACATCGGCAATTCCCGCCGCTTTCCAGCGCTTGAAGACAAATTCGCGGAGGAGTACATCTTCCCGAAGGTTCTTTTTGAATTCTTTCTTCGCGCCAAACCAGCGTGACTTCCATTCTGTCACGATGCCGATTCGCAGTCCGGTTGGATTTGTCTTATGTCCCATACGATTTTATTCGACTTCTCTTCTCATTCGTTAATTTATTTCGACTCTTCCGCGTGCGCCGGAACTCGTTCCGAGAGAACAATCCGAACTTTTGACATCCGCTTGTAAATCGGTGTCGCCCGTCCGAACGCTTTCGGCATCCATCGCTTCAATCGAGTCCCCTCACCAACAATCGCTTCCGAAACGATCAGATTGTTCCGATCGAGCTTGAAGTTATTTTCCGCATTCGCGATAGCACTCGAAAGGAGTGTTTTCATCGGATTCGAAGACCGCTTCACTTGTTTCGAAAGTTCCACAAGCGCGGCCGCAACCGGCATACCGACAATCGATCGGGCAACCAGCCTGACCTTCCGGGGAGCGATTCGCACATTGTTGAGTGATGCAATAACTTTCATAATTCTCAAATCAAAACGATATTTCTTTCATTATTTCTTTTCCGTAGACGCCTTGGCGGCCTTTGCGACATCGAGTTCTTTCTGTTTCGCCGCAAGCTCAATCTCTTTCTGCATTTTTCCACCATGACGACTAAATTTGCGTGTCGGAGAAAACTCACCCAATTTGTGTCCCACCATTTCTTCGGTCACAAACACCGAAACAAAGTCTCTTCCGTTATGAACACCAAAGGTAAATCCTACCATCTCCGGTGAGATCGTGCAAGAGCGAGACCATGTCTTGATAACCGATTTATCTCCAATCTTTCGACCTTCGAGTTTTTTGAGAACCCGAGGATCAATGTATGGGCCTTTTTTGAGACTGCGTGCCATATGACTCTCTTACGTAATTCGATTATTTCTTCATTCTTCGACGGACGATATATTTGTTGCTCGCATTTTGTTTCTTTCGGGTCTTCTTTCCGAGCGCCGGCTTTCCCCACGGCGTCTTCGGGTGCATACCGATCGGCTGTCGCCCTTCACCGCCACCATGCGGATGATCCACCGGGTTCATTGCCGAACCGCGAACAGTCGGACGAATACCGAGCCACCGACTCCGACCGGCTTTTCCGATTCGCTCCGCGGAATGCTCGAAATTACTCATTTGTCCGATCGTTGCAAAACACTCTACGCTGATCAATCGAATTTCTCCGGACGGCATCTTCAGTTGAGCGTACTGTCCCTCGGTCGCCATCACGGTCGCTCCCGATCCCGCGCTCCGAACAATTTGTCCGCCTTTTCCGATTTTCATTTCAATATTCGATACCACCGTTCCTACCGGAATATTTTTCAAAATCAATCGGTTTCCAATTTCAATCGGAGTCTCCTTTCCGGAAAGAATGGTTTGTCCAACCTTCATCCCTTCGACGGCAAGCACATATCGTTTTTCCCCGTCCACATACTGAACGAGCGCGATCAGCGCCGAACGATTCGGATCCTTCTCAAGAGAAACGATTTTTCCCGGAATGCCGAATTTGTCCATTTTAAAATCAACCAAACGATACATCCGCTTGTGTCCTCCACCTTTGTGACGAACCGAGATTTTCCCATGCGACCGTCCGCTTTTTTTCGGAAGCGGCGCAAGGAGCGACTTCTCCGGCTTTTGATCGGTGAGAAGGTTCGGCTTTACGATGGAAATATTCCGTCGAGCGGCCGTATTTCGTTTGTAGACTTTAATTGCCATATGCGTATAAATCGTGTTCGATCCTTTATTCCGTTACGCCCCCCTGAAACATCGGGATAACATCTCCCTCCGCAAGGGTCACAACCGCCTTCTTGACTCTCCCTTTTTTCCCAATGATTTTTCCAAACACGCGTCGCTTCGGCGGAATGGAACTCGTATTCACCGCCTCCACTCGAACACCGTATGCTTCTTCGATCGCTCGCTTCACTTCGTTTTTCTTTGCCGAAAGCACGACGCGAAACACATATTGTTGCTTTTCGGAAAGAAGGTACGATTTCTCGGTAATTCTCGGGGAAACAAGGACTCGATTCGCCAGCGCAACACCAAACGGCGTTTTTTCACGCTTCGTTTTCTCGCTTGATTTTTTCTCAAACAATGCCATAGGTATTTGGTATTACTTCGCCCATTCGGCAAACCGGGTTTCCATTTCTTGAACCGCTTCTTTTGAAACAATAAAATACTGTGCGTCAAGAATATCCTTCACATTCACATTCGCGACAAGCGTATGATTCGATCGATCGAGATTTCGGGCAGCTCTTCGATTCTCATTCTCCGTTCCGGCAAATGCGAAAAGTGTGGATTTTCCCGCGCATCCAAACGCCGAGAGCGCCTTCGCAAAAAATTTCGTTTTCCTCTCCGGGAGCTGAAGCGAATCAACGAGAATAAACTTTCCCTCGCGAATCTTATCCGACAGCGCGATAAGCGTCGCCTTCTGTCGCATTTTACGATTCGCCTTCGTTGAAAAATTCCGGTCATTCCGCGGACCAAAAACAACACCACCTTTTTTCCAAACCGGCGTTCGGCGAGACCCGACACGGGCACGGCCCGTCCCTTTTTGTCGCCACGGCTTCATACCGGAACCGGCGCGATCTCCGCGAGTCTTCGTATGCGCGATCGGCTCGCGAAGATTTCCCGAGAGCGTCACGTAGATCTGATGTACCAGAGCGTTATTTTTTTCCAAACCAAAGAGCGCGTCCGAGAGTTCGATCTCTCCTACGCTTGATCCTTCCAAATTTTTGACGGCTACTTTTGGCATATCCTTATTCTTTATCGGACAGTTTTCACACAAACCATTCTTCCATTCGATCCGGGAACCGCTCCGCGAACCGCGAGAATTTTTTTCTCGGCATCCACATATTCGATCGAAAGATTTTGCACCGTAAAATTCTCACCGCCCATACGACCCGCCATACGCATACCTTTGAAAACACGCTGCGGATCCGTTGCGCCGATCGATCCCGCCTTGCGGATATCGTGTTTTCGGCCATGGCTTGTCGTCTGCCCTTTAAATCCATGTCGCTTGACCACACCCTGAAATCCTTTGGATTTGGTCACTCCGATCACATCCACGCGATCGCCAACAGAAAAAACATCTACCGCGACACTCGCGCCGGGCGCAAACGAAGCAATCTCTTCGGTCGTCATTCGGAATTCCTTACGCATTTTCTTCTTTTCGGTCTTTGCGGTTTCAAGCTGCACGGCGGAATATCCATCCCGATCAGCCGTACGAAGCAAAGAAACGACATTATCGCCACAGTCAATAAGCGTCACATTACGCGCCCCTTTCTCCGCATCATGAAGCGTTGTCATTCCTAATTTTTTTCCGATAATACACTTCATACACTCTTTCAAAAATTCACAAAAAAAGACCGGTGAGCCAGTCTCAAGAAAACATGTTTCTCTCTGGCTCGTTCAGTATCCCTGCCGAAACACCTCATAAATCTGAAGCGGCCGAGACTTTAACGAGAGATATGTGTTTAAAAGTCTTTTTTTGAGTACAGTTCGAGGCGCAATCGAGGAGCGGAGTAATCCGCCAACCGGCGGAGTACTTAAAAAGGTACAGCGTTGAGCACCGGAGATTGCAACCTGCCCGAATCGCTACGGGCGGGCGAAGAAATGTGCCAAAAAAAGACTTTTAATCTACATTTTGATTTCAATATCGACACCTGCGGGAAGATCCAAACTCGTCAACTGATCAATCGTTTTTGGATTCGGATTGAGAATATCCACCAATCGCTTGTGGATACGCATTTCGTACTGATCGCGCGAGTTCTTATGAACAAATGTCGATCGGTTCACCGTAACGCGATGCACTTCGGTAGGAAGCGGCACCGGACCCGTAATTTCGGCACCCGTACGCTCTGCGGTTTCAACAATCTTTCGCGCGGTCTGATCAATGACCTTGTGATCGTAGGCCTTGATCTTAATCCGAACGCGCGTTCCCTCATTGTGATCAGTCTTCTTTGCCATTGCTTTCAAAATACGAGTTGTCGATAAAATACTTGACCTGCCGAATATTTCGGAGGACATTCGTCCCGATAAATCCTCTTTCGAAAAATTATCAGGACTCGGTTCCCCGAAGAAAATTATTTGATGATCTTCGTAACGACACCGGCACCAACGGTTCGGCCACCTTCGCGGATCGCGAAACGCATACCGTCTTCCATCGCAACCGGAGCAAGGAGTTTCACCACAAGCTTCACGGTATCACCCGGCATAACCATTTCCGATCCTTCCGGAAGGGTTACTTCGCCGGTTACATCCGTGGTACGGATATAGAACTGCGGTTTGTATCCCTTGAAGAACGGCGTATGTCGTCCACCTTCTTCTTTCGTGAGTACATACACTTCACTTTCGAACTCGGTGTGCGGCGTAATCGATCCGGGCTTCGCAAGCACCTGACCACGCTCCACATCTTCTTTCTTGATACCACGAATGAGGAGGCCTGCGTTGTCGCCGGCTTCACCGCGATCAAGTGATTTATTGAACATTTCGATACCGGTTACCACTGTCTTCGATGTATCCCGGATACCCACGATTTCCACTTCTTCGTTGATATTCACGACACCACGTTCGATACGACCCGTTACCACGGTTCCACGACCTTCGATCGAAAAAATATCTTCGATTGGCATCAGAAACGGCTTATCCGTCTCACGAACCGGTTCAGGAATTTTTTCATCGAGCGCCGCCATAAGATCAAGGATCGGCTTTGCATCAGCTTCATCGGCCGATTTCGATTCAAGCGCTTTGAGCGCCGAACCACGAATAATCGCCGTATTGTCGCCATCAAATTCGTATTTCGAAAGGAGTTCGCGGATTTCCGCCTCGACGAGGTCGACGAGTTCCGCATCATCCACCATATCCACCTTGTTCAGGAAAACGACGATATTCGGCACACCAACCTGACGAGCAAGAAGGATATGCTCCCGAGTCTGCGGCATTGGACCATCTGTTGCCGAAACCACAAGAATCGCACCATCCATCTGCGCCGCACCGGTAATCATGTTTTTGATATAGTCGGCGTGTCCCGGACAGTCAACATGCGCATAGTGACGCTTTTCCGATTCGTACTCACAATGCGACGTGGAAATAGTGATACCACGGGCTTTTTCTTCCGGCGCCTTATCGATTTCATCCACACCTTTCTCTTTCGCCAATCCCTTCAGGGAAAGCACGTGAAGAATCGACGCGGTAAGCGTCGTCTTTCCGTGGTCCACGTGTCCGATCGTTCCGACGTTCACGTGCGGTTTGGTTCGTTGAAACTGTTCCGCCATACGTTTTCGCAGTCCGTGCATCCCGTTCTTTTTCCGGGAACGCGCGCTCCTGCTCAAAATAATTACCAATTAAAAAAAGAATGCATCACTCCCCGGGACCGCAATTTCCGAAAAATATCGAAAAAAAGCCTCGAGGACGAACATCAAAGCCATCTTACACAAAGAGAAAAAAACTGTCAAGAGGACGTTATTTTTTAAAAAAATAAAGGGTGGGACCACTGAACAGCCTCACCCGAAAAACACTCCCTTGCGTGATCCGTTTAGGTGTTTTTTTCTCCTCCCCGCAAACGATATCACCTAGCAGCACGCTTCACCCAGCACTCTTTCAATTTCAAAGAGTGCCGGAAGGAAATCCTCTGGCCAGCAATGGCCCCAATGCCCATCCCGATCAGCATAGCAGCCCTGATATTCAGGAGTGAAGCAAAAAGCATTGAGGCAAGCACTCCCCCGATAGCTGCCCAGAAGCCAAGAATGACACAGAATAGATATGGGGGACGCGTTCGGTTGAAGAAATGCGTATTCATCAGCCGATGCACACTCCGTATCAAACCTCGATCCGTAGAAAAGCAGCAGCTGTGTTGCAGCTTGCGAAACGAACATCCCGACCACAAGCGCAATGCTGTAGTAGCCGAGCAAATAAAAAGCGATATCAAAAACACTCATCATATCCCCCTCCATCCAAAAGCGACAAGTTTTCAAACAGCAAGAAATCGTCATATTCCAATCTCTGAAAAAAAGCAAAAAAACCGGCTGTCGCCGGTTTTTGCACTGATATATTTCAGGAGTTTTACTTCCCCTCTTTTGGAGCACGTGCGCCAATGATTTCGTTTGCCACATTGTTTGGCACTTCGGCATAATGCCCGAATTCCATCGAGTAGCTCGCACGACCCTGGGACATCGAACGCATTTGCGTCGCATAGCCAAACATTGATGCGAGCGGCACATCGGCATGGACTTCCTTGACGCGCGCATTTCCTTCGCCGCGATCATGCATTTCCTTGATAATACCGCGTTTCGAATTGAGATCACCGACAATATCCCCCATAAAACCCTCCGGCGTAATCACGACAACCTTCATAATCGGCTCGAGCAAGACTGGCTTCGCGCGACGCGCCGCCTCTTTCACCGCCATCGATCCCGCGATTTTGAAAGCCGCTTCCGACGAGTCGACATCGTGAAACGATCCGTCATACACCGTCGCCTTCACATCAACCATCGGATACCCTGCCAAGACACCGGTCTGTAAAGCCTCCTCCACACCGCGACCAATCGGCTTGATAAATTCTTGCGGAATAACACCGCCTTTGATTTCATCGACGAATTCAAATCCCTTGCCGACTTCCTGCGGTTCGATACGAATCCAACAATGACCATACTGACCGCGACCGCCGGACTGACGGATATATTTTCCTTCCGCTTCCGCCTTCTCGCGAATCGTTTCACGATAGGCAACCTGCGGACGCCCGACATTCACTTCCACTTTGAATTCTCGTTTCATTCGATCGACGAGAATTTCCAAGTGAAGCTCACCCATACCGGAAAGAATCGTTTGCCCCGATTCTTCATCGGTATGCACACGGAACGTCGGATCTTCTTCGGAGAGTTTCTTGAGCGCAATACCCATTTTTTCTTGATCCGCTTTCGTTTTCGGTTCAACCGCGATATCGATCACCGGCTCCGGAAACGTAATGGATTCGAGGATAACGGGATTTGATTCATCGCAAAGCGTATCGCCGGTTGTCGTGACTTTCATACCGACAAGCGCGCCGATATCACCCGCGTACAGTTCTTCGATTTCCTCGCGATGATTCGCATGCATACGGACAATACGCCCGATGCGCTCTTTCTCTCCCTTCGAAGAGTTGAGCACGTACGATCCCGCCTTCACAACACCGGAATACACGCGGAAAAACGTCAATTGTCCGATAAATGGATCGGTTGCGATTTTGAACGCGAGCGATGAAAAGGGTTCATCGTCCGATGCCTTTCGCTCCATTTCCGCATCGGTTTTCGGATTCGTTCCTTTGACCGCCGGAATATCGATTGGCGACGGAAGATAATCCACCACGCCATCAAGCACGAGTTGCACGCCTTTGTTGCGAAGCGCGGTTCCGGTAAACACCGGGTAGAGCCGCGTTCCAATCACCGCCTTCCGAAGCGCCGCCTTCAGCTCTTCAACGGAAATCTCTTCACCCGAAAGATATTTTTCCGTAAGCGCATCATCGGTCTCGGCGATTTTTTCTACCATTTTCTCGCGCCATTCTTTCGCCTTGTCAACATACTCCGCCGGAATTTCTCCCTCGATCACCTTCTCACCCATATCTCCATCGAAAGTAATCCCCTTCATTCGCATCAAATCCACCACGCCAAAAAAATCTCCACGGAGTCCCATCGGATACTGCACCGCGACCGCGTTCGGCGTCAAACGATTCCAAATCGAATTGATCGCATCTTCAAAAATCGCTCCCTCTTTGTCGATCTTGTTGATAAAACACATCCGAGGCACTTCGTATTTCTCCGCCTGTCGCCACACGGTTTCCGATTGCGGTTCAACTCCCTCTTTTCCATCAAAAACCACAACGCCTCCGTCAAGCACGCGAAGCGATCGTTCCACTTCCACCGTAAAGTCCACATGCCCCGGCGTGTCGATAATATTGATATGATGATCCTTCCAGTAACACGTCGTCGCAGCGGATGTAATCGTAATGCCGCGCTCGCGCTCCTGCTCCATCCAGTCCATCGTCGCCTCGCCTTCGTGTACCTCGCCGATCTTGTGCGTAATGCCCGTATAAAACAAAATACGCTCCGTCGTTGTCGTTTTTCCGGCATCGATGTGCGCAATAATACCGATATTTCGGTACATATCAATGGACTTGGTACGGGACATATAAAAAAAGATTTAAGATTTGGATTTTTTCAATAAAAAAAATTTTCAATTATCAATTCTCAATTTCCATTGAATTTTCAATGCCACAATCCTCAATGATCTGAATGGATAAACATTGAGACATTGAATATCGATCAGATTGAAAATTGAAAAATGTAAATTGAAAATTGCTGTCGCTTTATGCAAAGTGCGCAAACGCCTTGTTTGCCTCCGCCATACGATGCACTTCTTCACGTTTTTTCATCGCGGCACCCGATCGATTGGAAGCATCGATCAGTTCGGTTGCAAGTTTTTCCGCCATCGAACGCCCCTTCGCTTTCCGGCACACATCGCGAATCCAACGAATCGCAAGTGTCTGACGGCGATCCCCCGAGACCGGAACCGGAACCTGATAGTTTGCTCCACCCACACGACGCGACTTCAATTCAAGAAGCGGCGAAACGTTTTTGATCGCTTGCTCAAAGGTGTTCAGTCCGCCTTTTTTCGTTCGCTCGTGAATAATATCAAAGGCATCATACACAATCTTCTCGGCAACGCTCCGTTTGCCGTTCCACATAATCATTCCCACGAAATGTCCAATAAGCGGATTGCCGAATTTCATATCCGGCTTCCATTCGCGATTGTATTGTCGTTTCCGTCGAGGCATACTTTCTTAAAATTTCCAATTATCAATTTCCGATTTCCAAACAATTTTCAATATTTCAAAAAATCTTTTCTTCTTTCACTCTTCATTCCCGATTCACCATTCTTGATTCTGCCTTGCTAGTCCTTCTTCTTCTCCTTCTTCACGCCATACTTCGACCGACTCCGCTTGCGCTTCGCAACGCCGGCCGCATCAAATGTCCCTCGAACCACATGATACCGCACACCCGGAAGATCCTTCACTCGTCCGCCGCGAATCATTACGATCGAGTGTTCCTGAAGATTATGCCCTTCATCCGGAATATACGCCGTTACTTCCATACCGTTCGTCAATCGGACACGACAAATCTTCCGAAGCGCCGAGTTCGGCTTCTTCGGAGTGGTGGTGGTTACTTTCAGGCAGACTCCGCGCTTAAACGGGCTGTCGGCAATCTTAAGACGGTTCTTTACACCGTTCCAAGCAACCCCCATTGCCGGAGACTTTGACTTTCTCTTCACTGATTTTCGCCCGCGTTTTACGAGCTGATTGATCGTTGCCACAGTATTTTTTGGATTACACCTTTAGTACAAACAAAAAAAGAGTGCTTAGAACCTGTTCGAAACCTCTCTTTCGTTACGAAAATTTTCATTTTCGAGCGAAAAATTTGGAGAACGAGGAAGGCTATAAGGAATATAACCTGACGAGTTATCCGAATTTTACAGCCGAAAATGAAATTTTGCAGTAAAAAACGGGTTTTGAACAGGTTCACAACTCGTAGTCCCATTATAGGGAAGAAAAGGGAACTGTCAACCCCGCCCGAAAAGTTTCGCGCAGCGATGCGAATGACCCCGCGCCCTCTACACCGCGATCCCGAAAAAAACCCCAAGCATCCGCGTAATGAAAAAACTTATCGGCGCCGAAACAAATACGATAATAAAAATCAGAAGAAAGAACCCGTATTGTTCAAGGAGCGCCTGTGTCTCTTCGCGAATCTGAAAAAGAGTAAAGACGATTTTCGATCCATCAAGCGGCGGCACGGGAATGAGATTAAAACACCCGAGAATCACGTTCCAAGAAATAATCATAAGAAACAACGCAAACAAAATCCCGAATGCCGATCCGGAGACATCGTTTGCCAGAGCTTCCCAGCCGCGCCCCTGAAAAGCGGCGAGTTGGAAACTGCTCAAAATTTCCATTTTCTCGATCGGCCGAAGTGGCAACAAAAACGCGAGAAACGACGCGGACAATGCGAGAAAAAAATTCGACGCCGGTCCGGCAAGCGCCACATAGAGTGGTCCGTTTTTCTGATCGCGAAGATTGTACGGATTATACGGAACCGGTTTTGCCCAACCGAACAAAAAAGGCACTTTTGCAAGAAACAGCATCCCCGGCAAAATAACCGATCCGAACCAATCGATATGATTCATCGGATTCAGGTTGAGTCGTCCCGCGTATTTTGCCGTCTTGTCTCCAAGCCACAAAGCCACGACCCCGTGAGAAATCTCGTGAATAATGATCGAGTAGATCAGGGTGATGAGATAGAAAACGATAAGAACGATTTCATTGGACATACCGAAAAATAAGATAAAAGATAATGGATATTGGTGAGGACCTTCGCGTTTGAGTTCAATTCAAGCCGCAGAGACTCCGCAGCAAAAAAGTCCACCAAACACGAGAATCCTACGGTATTGCAAGAAAAGCGTTTCTATGGTACCTTTTTTCAAGTAATAACTCAAGACCGATTATGAGCCGAACTTGCCAAATGACCGGACGCGGCACGAAAACCGGAAACGCCCGCAGTCACTCGAATATCGCCACCAGACGAACCTTTAAGGTAAACGTCCAGACGAAACGAGTAAACGGGGTGAAAATGAAGCTCTCCACCAAGGCGATCCGCACACTTGCGAAACAAGCCGCGAAATAATCAAACACCCCGCGCGTCGGGGTTTTGTTTTTCAAACACAGCTCCCTTTCTTCCTCCTCCCCTTTCCGAGGGGAGGATATGAGGAGGGGTTCGATTCGTAACTTCACGATACCTAATATCTATGCTCCAAGAATTCAGACAATTCGCGCTCCGCGGCAATGTCATCGATCTCGCAGTCGGTGTCGTTATCGGCGGCGCCTTCGGCAAAATCGTTACCTCGCTCGTCAACGATATCATTACCCCAATCATCGGTATCCTTCTCCGGGGGATCGATGTCTCGACACTGGCTTTTATCGTCGGAAACGCAAAAATAAACTACGGGTCGTTTCTGCAATCCATTATCGACTTTCTTATCATCGCGCTCGCGATTTTCGTCGCGATCAAACAAATCACCAAAGTTCGAAAAAAACTCGGTCTCGAAAGCGAGCCGACGCCGGAAACCACCAAGGAATGTTCGTATTGTCTCTCCAAAATCGACAAACGCGCCTCCCGCTGCCCGCAGTGTACCTCTTCGCTCTAAAAAAAGAATCAACAAAAAAACCGGCGATAAAGCCGGTTTTTTTATTACACCATCCCTCCTGCTCCCCTTTCTAAGGGGAGCTGCCGAGTCTTCAGGGTTGAGGGGTGTGTTGAATTGGTGAATGAGATTTGATATTACTACGAATGATACGAAACGATATATTTTCCGCTCGTACTCTCATACGTCAGCACGAAGCGATGCTTGTATCCGTCCTGAAACGGAGCCGTTCCCTTATTCTTCGCGTAATAAAGAAATACATCCATTTCATCCTCATACAAAGCGCTCAAATAATCCGTAGCGTCCGACAATCTGGAAACTTCTTCGTCATACCACACGCTCCCTCCGGACACGGAAACTTCTTTCAAAGTTTTTTCTTCCGACATAGTTTTGTTTCTTAAAAAAATTATCTGTCGGGGTATCGGGAATCCCTGCCCGCCATACTTTCGCCTCTTCGGCGGATGTAGGCGGGGAACCGGAACGACAACTTTCATCCTAAAAATGTCGGGGTAAGCGGAATTGAACCGCTGCTACAACCACCCCATGGTCGCGTACTACCACTATACTATACCCCGATAAGAAAAACACAAAACTCAAACCACAAAAGCCAAACAAAAGCCAAATAAGTCGTCTCGAGTAATTCCTAACCATCCCTATTCCAAGCCGTCATAAGACTCTTCATTCTGTCATCCCGGGCTTGATACGGGATCCAGAAAAAATCAGTTTGTGGAGCCTGGATCCCCGCCTTCGCGGGGATGACAGAGGACTAACCCAATACCAGTTCAAAACGATTTTTACTCTATCATTCTTTCTAAAAAAAGTGCAAGGGAGGTCTTATTCAAGACGCTCCCTTCTTCGGACGGCGCGTTGCGCCGCCGGATGTGTCACAAAGGACGCATGGCCAGACAATGCCGATATGTGAACATTATCCGCCGCGCCCACTGGTGCAACGCGATATCGGCACGCAGCTTGCGCACGCATCGTGCGAGTTGCCGACGTAAGAATCGCTACCGCTGTTCCACCTTTTCAAACCCGACCTCCTCGTGGAATACCTTCGTCCCGCGGGAAACGGCGATCATTATCTTCTCGATGAGACCCCACACGCGATTTTTCACCGTGCGGTCATAGACAACATCCCTACCAGACATGCTTGCCTCCTTGGTTCAATTCTATATTACCCCTGAAAACATCGTTTCAAGGCCGCCATACCGCCCGATTATTCCCGAGCGAGGAAGAATATTCATCAACAAATACTCTTCCCCACCCGGAAACTTTCTTTAGAGGACTTGCGCGTTTGAGTGAAATTCAAGGCGCGGAGAAAGTGGCGATCGAGGCGTACTACAGAGAGTTACGGTAAGGGCGACACAGAGGCTCCGCAACGAAGAAGTTTGCCAAACGCGGAAGTCCTAATTTTGTAAAAGTACAAAACCCGGCGCTACGGGCCGGGTTGAGGTTCGTTCTGGAAAAAATTGTCTTTTTCTTTTTCCGCGACCCGGCACTCAAAAAATCCGTCCCTCCATAAGGAGGACAAACTTCTTGAGAAACAGGTTGCGCTGCATTTTTTGCATAAATGTTATAAGAACCGTTTTTCTTATAATCGTCAATTCTACCAGAGAACATTTCTCATGTCAACAGCGTCTAAGAAAAAGCAAAATCTGTCTTTCGACGGATCAGCTCTTCTTTTGAGTTATACAAAAAAACTACTCCAGAATCCCGTCCAAGTTTACATCGTAAAGAATCTGCTCGGATACGAGACGGTATTTGATGATCTCTTTTTCATCAAACCAGATTTTTATCTCACGCTCGGCTTCTTCGGGTGAATCGGAGCAGTGAATAAGATTTCGCACCGCGCGATTGTCAAGCGACGAGAGCGCATACGAATCGACCGTCAGGTCTCCGCGAATCGTTCCCACATCGGAGGTCGTCGGCTCGGTACCGCCCACAAGTTTTTTCACGATCGCAACCGACTGATTCCCCTCAATCACCATTGCCAAAACCGGTCCCGATGTAAAAAAATCAACATTCGACTGAATAATATCCTTTCCGTATTCGATTGCTTCTTTTTCGATCGGCATTCCGTGCGCTTTGCGATCCTCCACGATGCGAGTTCCTTTTTTGAGAAACCATTCTTCATCTTTGTTGTAGTGCGTCCAGCACTGCTCCGCTTCGGGAAGAAGAAATTTGACCGCAGCAAATTTGAGTCCCGTCCGCTCGATCCGGCGGAGAATTTCGCCCATAAGCCCCCGCTGCACGCCGTCCGGCTTGACGATAACGAGTGATCGTTCTTTCTTCGGATGATGCTCCATAAAAATCTTCACCTTAAAAAATCATTCATTATTTGAAAGGATACCACAAAATTCAACAGAAAGCAAGCGCTCACCAAAACCTATCTCCTTTCACACGTTTGTTTGCGACACACATACGCAATGTCTCCCAAAAGATCCGTCCGAAAAATACTCGCTCCGATTTTTTGCAAACGATCAAGCGTTTCCGACGTCGGATGTCCGTACGAATTTTTCCCAACCAACACGATCGCTTCTTTCGGTTTCACGGAATTGAGAAAAGATTCGCTGGTCGAATACTTCGATCCGTGGTGCGCGACTTTCAATATATCCGCCTGCGGAATCTCCGAAAGAAAATGTTCTTCATTCGGGAGGTCTCCAGTGAACAACACTCGTGTCTCGCCAAAAGAAAAAAGCAAAACAATACTTCCTTCGTTCGAAGCGTCCTTTCCTGCCGACACGAATTCCGGCGTCGGATGCAAAACATCGAATACTCCTTTCCCATCGGGAAGCGAAATCCGACTTCCGGATCGCAGGGCGTGCCGATCGACACCCGCCCGTTCAACCGCCGAGAAAAATTCTTTTTCCGTTTCAGTTCCGTCTTCGATCCCGTTTGTCAACACGCTCCTTACCCGATAGAGCCGGAGAAGTTTTGCAAAACCGCCGATATGATCCCGATCCGAGTGCGTCGCAAGAACCATTTCAATCGTCCGATCCCAAAACGGAAGGTGCCGTCCCAAATGCGAGAGGAGCCGATCGGGGTCCGCGCCGCTATCAATCAGCAACTCCGTCAAACCGGACCGAACGAGTATCGCATCTCCCTCGCCGATATCAAGAAAAATCACTTCCACGGCATCGTCGCGATACGAGACAACAAGAAACACGCCGAGCATTACCGCGAAGGAAAACAGAAATAAAACGATGAAAAAAAGAATTTTGGTTCGCATCATACCGATTCATCATATCGCCTTCGTCGCAACAAGGCGAAAAAAACCGCGCAAGCAATCGCGTACCACCCCACAGCAAAGAAGAGGGGTGAAATATTGTTGAATGATACCAACGCGAACGAAACATCAGAAAACATTCTCGCCGTTTCGGAAAAGAAAAAAAGAAGAAACGATGCGACCAGTGAAAACGGATCCGACGAGAAAGAAAATATCATTCCGACAACACCGGAAAGAAACGAAAAAAGCATAATCGGCGAAACAAGTGGAAGAAGAATGGTGTTCACGGCAATCGACACAAGCGACACCTGCCCAAAAGAAACAAAAAGCACCGGCACGAGAAGCGCTTCAATCACCAGAGTCACAAATGCCGTCTCGAGAAACAATTTTGGGAGCCATGATTTTGGAAACGGGATCCGCGTTTGAATTTCAAGCGAGAGGAGAATCGCCGCCGTCGCGAGAAACGAAAGCTCAAATCCGACATCGTATCGAATAACAAGCGGATTCATAAAAAGCATTGCCGCCAATGCAAAAAGAAGAAACCGCCACCCAACCCCCGGTCGCCCGATAATCGAACCGATAAAAAACGCGCACCCCATAATACCCGCGCGCACCGCGGATGCCGGCGCACCAACCAAAAGCACATAAAGAACAATGCTCGCAATCGCTATCGCGGCGGCGGATCTCCTGTACCACCCGAGTCCGATTGCAAGCAAAAAGAACGCGCTCCCGACAAGCACGATATTGAATCCCGATACCGCCGTCACATGCGAAAGCCCGACGCGAACAAACACCTGCCGTTCATCGCTTGGCATAGCGTCATCCGACCCAAGAAGCATCCCCGCGGCAAGCGGCGCGTACTGCGGGACAATCGTCCGGTCAAGCGCTTCGAGAAACCGGTGTTTCCACCGGAAAAGACCCGTTTGAAACGACTCGCCTGATCGAGAAATCCGATCAAACCGATCAGGCCGACACGTGTACCCGATTCCGCGCGCAAGAAGTATCATCCGCCAAGGGAGCGTTCTTCCACTCATCTCAATCACTTCTTTCGGTTTTTCAAGAACACACGAAAGAAAAAACGACTCGCCCGGAAGCGCCTCGAATGTTTTCGGAAGTTCAAGACGGATTTTCTCCTTCGGACACGTGTTTGCGCAGTTATCAAATCGAAATTCCGCCTCCGAAGAGAATCCCTTCTCTTTCACATCGCTAATTATTTGTCCGCGCCCGGAGACGGTTTCGGAAAACTCCGGAAGCTCTTCTCCATACGAACGTTTTTGCTCCGCAAACGACACGCCACCCGCAGCAACAAGAAAAAAAAGTGAAACGAGAACGGCGCCCTTCTCCCGAAAAAAAACGGAAAAGAGAGCGATCCCGAACAAAAGACACGCAAAAAGCATTTCCGGAAAAAACACCGGAAAAAATATCTCCAATCCGACACCGAACGAAAACCCGAGAAGCAACACCGAAAAAATATCGAATCGCATGCGAGCTTAAAACAAGCAATAAGAAAATTATTTCCTCTTTGTCACCCCCGCGAAGGCGGGGGTCCAGATTCCACGATCGTTGATTTTTCTTTGAACAAGGAAAGTGATTTCTGGGTTCCCGCTTTCGCGGGAATGACAGAAATGTATCCGATACCACCTTTATTCCTCTTTCCCCGGAAGTTTCTCAAGCGCCTTCAAAAAGCTCTTTGCGCTTCCGAAAGATTTGTACACGCTCGCAAACCGAATATACGCCACTTCATCAACAGAAAGAAGCTTCTCAATCACAAGGTTTCCAATATCGCGACTCGGAATTTCCGCAAGACGTTTCTCATGAAGATCATACTCGACTTCGCCGATAATTTTCTCGATTTTTTCCACCGCGTTCGGACGCTTCTCAAAAGCCCGATCAAGCCCGTGTTCGATTTTTTTCCGATCGTATTCTTCTTTCCGACCGTCTTTTTTCACCACCATCACGCGGAACATTTCCACCTCTTCGTACGTGCTGAAACGCGCGGCGCATTTTTCGCACTCGCGACGACGCCGCGTTACACGCCCTTCCTGGGTATCGCGCGAGTCAATAACTTTCGTTTCCGGGTGATTGCAAAAGGGGCAAAACATAGAGGGAAGATAAGAGATATTTGATAGAGCGTATCTCAAAAATAGCTTTCGGACGATTTTTCTCTCATTTCGAGCGAAACGCTTGAAGAACGAGGAGGGATAATAGCATTATTCCGACGAGTTCTGAAAGTGTTGCAGCCGAAATTCAGGAAATGCAGTCGAAGATTATTTTTGAGATAGGCTCTAGTAGATAATAAATCAAAAAATACGAAAGACTCTCTTTCAAGCATATTCCTTTTCTCGAATATTTCCAAGAAAAAATAAAAAAGAAGGCCCCTTCAAGCCTTCTTTTTGATTGATTTTCCCTTTTTCTCTCACCTCTTTTTACGGAGTTACTTCCTTCCAATTAAAGTCCCGTATCTGGCTTGCCGAGCAGCTTGCATTTACCGAGCTGCCAAAGAGACCATTGCAGTTCCATACGTAGGTTTGTCCCGATCGGGAGAAGTTTGCAACAGCGCCACCCGAACAGAGATCGGAACTTGAACTTGAAAGCGCCTCGAAAGAACCTCCGTTTGCTGATCCGCAAGATCCATTTTCAGAGTTGTGCGTGTATTGGGCGGTAACGGTTTCATTCGTATTGATCGTTTGAGTACAGGTGGTACCCGCCGGACTATCGCAGCCGGCAAAGCTCTGGAAGGTATAGGGGCCACCGGCGGTCGTGGTGATGGTACGTACTTGTCCGGAAGGGATGTTGGATTCCGAGATGAGGCCTCCTGTTTTTGTGGTGCTCGTCGCATCAATCCAAGAAACGGTTGCAGCGACACTCGGACAATTAAGGCAGCTTGTCTGTCCGGTAAGAGTGTATTTGTTCTGGATGGCAGAACAGGCATTCGGGAGAGTGCTTATCCCTCCTCCTGAACCTGAACAGCCCCAGGTAAAGCCAGTACTGGTTCCAGTGAGAATGCCTCCGGTGAGGGTTCCTGTAGCACAAAGTCCGGGAGAAGAAGGTGAGAGCGTATCAAGGGAAAGCCCGTTCGCAGAACCGCAACTCCCATTTATAACGGGAGCGATTACCGCTTGAGCGGTGGACCATGTGGAGAATCCCCCCTTACTGTCTTCAGTGCGAACACGGAAGGTGTAAGTATTAGCTGTAGACCAGAGATAGGGTGGATTACTCAAAGTCTGACCAGTGCCGGATGCGACGTATCCCGGGCTGGGAGCATAGTAGTCGACAATCGTGTCATTGTTCCAGTCAATGGCGTAGCGAATTGAGTCATTGTCTGGGTCAGTTCCTTGAAAGGTAAAGGGGTAGCTTGTATTGGTGTTGCCACTGAAGGGTTGCGGGGTGATGGTGGGAGGGGCGGGATTGTTGTTGGTGGAGATGGCGGTCAAGTTGAAGGTGATGGTTTGGGGCGGAATAATAATTGGATCATGATCCGGCCTATCCCATCCCCATGGGTAGCTTAATCTCGTATCTAAAGAATAGAAGTAGGGGTTATCCCCCAACCAGCAGTCATCTGCATACAAACACCCGTCATTTATATTATTTCCGGCACTATCAAACCAATACCCATATCCCATATTTTGAGAACGAGCATAATAAGTACCAAGAAACCTGTTAAAATAGTATAGCCAAAACTTCGCTCGAGTTTGAGGAAATTGAACTGAAACAGATATAATGCCAGGTCCGGTTACGGTACAATTGGCTCCCATACAAGCAACGGGTCCGGTAAAATTGAGTTGTGGAGTAGGTGGATGAACAGAAAAATAATACCAACCAAAATGAGAATCGTCTCTTGGTGGAGCATCTGCATTTTGAGTCCAGTATCCACAGGGAGTATCCCACCCGGATCCGGTAATCCACCACTGAATATCACAATTTTGAAGGCCTTTTGGAATAACAGAAAATGTACTACCGACCGGAATGCTATCACCATCATTCAAAAGGGCCGCACCCTGTTGAATGGATGCGCCGTACAAAACCGAAGCCTGCCCATTCTCGTATGTCGGATCAATGCTTCCCTGCCTTGGAAATCCCAATGGTAGCGATGTCCACGTCACACTCTTCGCCTCCACTCCTTTCCCCAGAAGTAATCCCGATGAAAGCACGAGAAGGAAAAGCGTCATTTTCATTCCGGTGTTCATCGGAGTCGTCGGTCCGTTTCCATCCTGATTCTTGTGGTGTCTCCAGATGAGGAAAAGAATTCCTCCGATCGAGAGAAGAGCGATCAGTCCAGAGAATATGGTTTTGTTGTTTGATGCTTTGCTCATTGTTCCCTTTCCGTCGTTTTGCGCCCCGGGACACATCTTCGGATCAATATCCTTGCAACGATAGGTTTGGGTGACGGTATCCACCACTTTCCCATTGTTCTTGAGGAGAGTGGTCAAATTCACATTGCCGGTTGTTTTCGTCGGAGTGAAAGACTGTTTCACACCCATCATCGCACCAGTAATGGCCCCTTCGTAGGTATAGGTGTGGATCGTTTCTCCGGTATCGGCATCGGTGAGAGAAAGGGTGATTTCGTTCCCGTCGATCTTCGGGAGATTGGTGCTGTGCACACAGGAGAAGAGAGCGTTTTCTTTTCCTTTCTCAATTGGGAAGCTTGTGATGCTTGGGAAGTTCAGGCGCATCTCGGGAATACCCTCTCGAACAAAGCGAATATTGAGTATCGATGAGGCATCCTGATCCTTTGCTTCAACAAGAAGATAAGAGACCGAACCCTTTGCTTGGGTAGTGGTGTAGGAGAGAGACTTTGTTTCTTTTCCTTTGAGCGTGACGAGCTCGGTTTTTTGATCAAGTTTGTTGTCTTGACGAAGTCCGTCCCAATTAAAGAGGGTCCAGATGAGTGCGATTGTTTTTGGTTCACTCGAAGGGTTTATGAGGGTTACTTCTGTCGTCACGGGTTCATCCTTCGTAAAGTGTGGTGGGAATGCGGAAAAGTGGTAGTCTTTCTTGTTGAGAGTGACGGTGTGTTTGTTGAAGGTTACTTGGTTTTGATTCGATGAAGTAACCTTGAAGCCTGCTTTGTTTCCCGTCACATCATCGGTGAAGGTAAGCCCCAGGAGATTAAAGCGGTCATTCGTAACAAAGAAGAAATCCGCCTCGTAATCGCCGCCGGAAAGCGTATTGGGAACATCGTAAGAAAACGAGAAATCTTTCTCGCTTTTTGCGGGGAGAGCGATATCCTTTCCCGCCTCAAAGAAGGCAACCATCGGGTAGCCGTTCTGGTGAATCTTAGAGTCTTCCCCTTCTTTCTTAAAGATCTTCACATAAACGGAACCGCTGATGATTGGGTAGGGATTGTCATTCTTCAATTTTCCGGTAAAGGTAAGAGGTACGCCAGGAATGGTTTGTGTCAACGTTGGCGAGAGATCGACTTGAATGGAACCAAAGTGATAATCATCAAAGCAGTTACTCGTCCCCTCCGGAAGAATGGCTCCTCCGGCGGAAGGTGCGGGGAGGGCGGTCCGGATCTTCTCTTTTTCTTCGTCGGTAAGAGTGGTTTGGTCTTTTTGCAGGAGAACTCTTACTTCCGGGGAGAGATTCGTGGGTGTTGGTTTGGAAATCTGCGCAGAGACAGGAAGAGTGAAAACGAAAACACAAAGAAACGCGAATAGAAAAACTTTTTTATTCATAGTTCTTTTATTATTCTTTTTTTTACTGTCCATTGACTCCATAATACTCCTCCCTAAGACATTTATGCAAGCCATTTTGGCCCAAATAAAAAACAAAGACGACCTCGCCACTGTTTTTCAAACATTTCAGTTCCGCCAAAATCAATCTGTACACAATTCTCCACGACCGCTTATTTTTGCGTACAACGCTCAAGACAACAGTATCAAATCGTGTTCAGCTTCTATTGGTTCCCGTTACGCCGGAAGTTTTTGTTGATTAGGTTGTATCAATTTGAGACGATCGTTATGTGTTGATATGGTGTTTTTGAAAAAAGATTGAAAAAGAAGGAAACACAAAAACAGCCCCGGCGGAATGTCGGGACTGTTATTTCATTTCGTCTCACGCCACATTCTTCACCTCTCGTTTATTTCTTCATCTTCCGGCGGATAAAGGCGGGGATTTCAAGATCATCGTCATCCTCCGCGATTTCCTTCACATCATTTCGCGATGTAAACGCGCGCGGCTGAATCTTTTCCTCGATAATAAGCGGGGTTGGTTCAATTTTCCGAGTTGGAAACGTTATCCGATCATCAACTTCCGGTTCGGAAAAAACAATCGGAGATTTCATTGTCGCCGCTTCTTCTTCTCGTTCCATTGCTGTTTTCACGGTAGCAGATGGTGCTTGGGTATTGTTTACCCGGGTCAGCAACCCAGGGGCCTCCTTCACGCGATTCGTATCAAAACCGGTCGCGACCACGGTAATTTTAATTTCACCCTTCCGAATTCCCTCATTCACTGCTGTACCGAAAATCACCTTCGCGTTCGGATCGATATTTTCCGTCACAAGATTCGCCGCCTCATGCACCTCAAGCATGGTCAAATCAGGACCGGAGATATTCAAGAGTACTCCCTTCGCGCCGTCAATCGAAAGCTCGAGGAGTGGGCTATTGATCGCCGCTTTGGCCGCCTCACTCGCACGATTGTCACCCGACGCAACACCGATACCCATAAGGGCGCTTCCGCTGTCTTGCATAATGGTTCGCACATCCGCAAAGTCGACATTCACCTCGCCCGGATTCGTAATAAGATCGGAAATACCCTCAACACCCTGTCGGAGTACATCATCGACAATTCGAAATGCCGAGACAAGCGTTGTTTTCCGGTCAATAATAGAAAGAAGCCGATCATTCGGAATCGTAATCAACGAATCTACGCGATCTCGCAAATTTTCAAGCGCCTCGTCGGCAATCGCTCGGCGTTGCGCGCCTTCAAAAGAAAATGGTTTTGTTACCACAGCAACCGTGAGCGCGCCAAGCTCTTTTGCCGTTTCCGCGACAATCGGGGCCGCACCCGATCCGGTTCCACCGCCAAGACCACACGCGACAAACACCATATCCGCTCCCTTCAATACTTCTTGAATTTCATCGCGATTTTCCTCCGCAGCTTGACGACCTACCTCCGGATTCATTCCCGCGCCAAGTCCCTTGGTAAGATTTTTTCCGATATGCACTTTTTCATTTGCCTTCGAATGATGAAGCGCCTGCGCATCAGTATTGATCGCCACAAATTCCACTCCTTTGATTTTCGAATCGATCATTCGTGAAATGGCGTTCCCTCCGGATCCCCCAACTCCCACGACTTTGATTTTTGCAAATGTTTCTATATCCGGTTTGATTTCTGCCATATCGTTCGGCGATTATTGTATATCTCCTTACTGAAAATGAGAAAAAAAGCTTCTTCGGCTTGTCGGCCACTGTACCACGTCAAAAAAACCGATGTCAAGCGGCCACTTCGGTTGTGTTTTTTGTTTTAGAGCCTGTCCAAGAAATCCGTATTCTGCTGCAATTCCATTTTTTTGGCTGCAAAAAGTTCAGATCTCGTCAGGTTATATCTTCATATAGCCCTCCTCCATCTTCACTTTTTTCGCTCAACAACATGGAATTTCGCGACGAAAGAGATTTCTTGGACAGGCTCTTACCGGATTCAGTATATCACGGAAGGAATTTATTGAAAAATTGCTTCGCTTTTTTCCCCATTTCAAGGGCTTTTTCCGGCATCATATTGAGCATCACCGACGACGCGCCTCCTTGCGAAGCATCAAATCGATGTTCGTATGAAGAAAGGAGCGCGCCAACCGCCGCCGAACAAAGCGGTGTGTCCACCTGATCAAAAAGTCCGCCAAGCGGCTGCGGTCCACCGATATGTACCGGCAACCGAAGAACATCTTTCGCGAGCTCGATCGTTCCCGGAAGAAGCATCGTCCCGCCAGTGAGGATTGCACCCCCGGGGAGCAATCCTTCTTTCCCCGCTTGTTTCAATTCATCATTCACGAATTGAAAAATCTCTTCGAAGCGCGCTTCAATAATTTCCGCGACATGACGACGCGACACCAATCCTTCTTCATTCGAATCAAATGCGGAAAGATCGATCTCTTCCCGACGATCCACACTTTCGGGGAGCGCGTGTCCGTACGCAAGTTTAAGCGCCTCGGCAACTTCTATCGACGTACGCAAACCAATCGCGATATCGTTCGTAATATGACCGCCCCCAACCGGAAGCGCGGCAATATGAATCAGCTCCCCTTCCTCAAAAATGGCAATGGAGGTTGTCCCACTTCCCGCAAGCACAAGAACCGATCCAAGCTCCTTTTGTTTCTCGGTAAGTACAGCCTGTGCGGCAGCGAGCGGTGCTGCTACAAGACCAAGTAGATTCACTTTTGCAATCTCAAACATCCGTGTCACATTCCGGTATGCGAGACTCCCCATTCCAATCACAAGCGCATCCACTTCAAGTCGAACCCCCTTCATCCCAATCGGACTCTGGAGGTTTTTCTGATCGTCAAGCCGATAACTCTTCGGAACAACATAGAGAATTTCTTGATTCGGCGTAAGCGATGCCTTGGAATGCGCCTCGCCAAGCGCGCGATTCACATCGTCTTCGGTTACCTCTCCATCCGCAAGCGATACCGCAACGACTCCCTGCGCCGATTGCGAAAAAATATCCGCTCCAGAAAACGAAGCGATAACATTTTCCACGCGCACTCCCGACATTTTTTCCGCCCGTTCTACAGCACTTGCAAGTGCCTTTGCCGCCTCATCAGGGTTAATCACCACTCCTCGCCGGATCCCAGATGCAGAACATTCTCCGATACCAATAATCCGGAGAACCCCCCGATCTTCATTTTCTTCTCCAATAATAACCCGGACAGTGGATGAGCCGATATCAATACCGGTAAAAATATCTTTTTTCGCCATAAGAAAAACGGATGTATCGCCATCCAACAATCATTTTGTTTTTGAATCCCCGAAAGAAGGGCGCCAAAATAGCACGCCTCCTTGAAAACAGTATACCTGAAAACGGCTTTTTTCAAAATATTCTTCAGATCACGCCAAGGACTTTCGGGAGAAAAATAACGATGCCAACAAGAAAAGAAGCAAGCGCCGCAACCAACACCGCTCCCGCCATAACATCTTTCGCAACCTTCGCATATGGATGAACGCGAGGCTTGAGCATATCCACCATCCGTTCAAAAGCTGTATTCACCAATTCAAGAACAAGAACAATGCCGACCGCCAAAAAAAGAGTGGTTTGTTCAAACACAGAAAGATCGAAAAAAAACGCCAAGAAAAAGACGAGCACCGCGAAGAGCGCCTCAATCTGAAAATTATGCTCTCGCTTCAGCGCATACAAAATACCCTGCAGAGCATTCCGAAAGCTTCGAAAAAATTGATTCATGACTTTGCTTTTTTCTGACGTGGTGCGTATGCGGCTGCAATCGCTTCTTGTATCGCAAACATTGTTTCTCCGTGACGAAATCCGAGTAAGTGAAGAATTCCGTGCGAAAAAACAAATGCCATTTCCTCCTCGGTCGTTACTCCGTCTTCTCGCGCCGCCTCCGTAATAAATGACTCACAGAAAACGACTTCCCCGAGAGAGATTGCTTTTTGTGTCTCATTTGCAATCGCCTTCCGATTCGGATACTCGTAAAATGAGAGGATGTCCGTTGTCCGGTCTTTCCCTCGCGTTTCCCGGTTGAGCGATCGGATTTCATCAGCATCGACCGATACGGCACTCACCGAAACCTCTTTCTCCAGCATACCACGAATCTTGCTTCGGTGAAGCGTCTCGGATAAAACCGTTCGATAGAAAGACGGCGGAAACAACCTTTTTTTCTTGGTTCGAAAGAGAATATCGAGAGTCACTGACATAATAATGAATTTTGAATACGAAATTTTAAATCAATTTTTAATTTTAAAAATTCGAAATTCAATCAAAATTCAAAATTAAGAAATTGAAAATTTTCTCTCTTTCTTAAGAGAGTATTTTTTCCACCATCGCCCGAACCGCGTTCCCGTCCGCGCGTCCCGCAACTTTTTTCATAGCGACACCCATCGCCTTCCCCATATCGGCCTTCCCGATTGCGCCACTCTCCGCAATTGCCTCCCGAACAAGCGCGGTAAGTTCCTCTTCCGGCATTGCCGTCGGCAAAAAAGCCTCGAGAATCGCAATCTCGCCCTTCTCTTTCTCCGCGAGATCCGCCCGCCCGCCCGATTCGAACTGTGTCACACTTTCTTTGCGCTGTTTTACAAGCCTCCGAACAACCACGAGCGATTCTTCATCCGAGAAATCCTGCGGTTGCTTCATTTTTTCAATCGCCTCGTTTTTCATCGCGCTCTGCAGCATCCGAAAAACATCCCGTTTTGCCGCATCTCCCGATTTCATCGCCTCTTTCAATTGACTCCCGACCGTTTCATACAGTGACATAGATTTTCCATTAGAAGTTCAATCCCTTTCGATTGTAGCCATTTCTCATCAAACTTTCAATGCATCAATGCGCGGAGAAAATAACGAATAAGACATTCTTGCTTGCGACGATAAAAGGTTACAGAAACCTCGCAGCACAGCAGCTCGCCAAACGCAGGAGTCTTTCATTTTTCAACCAAAAACCCCGATTGCTCGGGGCCTTGAAAATTTGAAAAAAATTTATCGTTTGCTCCACTGTGGCGCGCGACGAGCTTTCTTTAAGCCCGGCTTCTTTCGTTCTACCGCACGAGCATCGCGAGAAAGAAATCCTGCCGCCTTGAGAAGCGGTCGGAGTCCGAGATCATGCTTCACGAGTGCGCGAGCGATGCCAAGCTTGACCGCATCCGCTTGTCCGCTTTTCCCGCCGCCACGAGCAAGAATCGTCGCTCGAAACTGGCCTTCCGCTCCGATTGTCTTGAGTGGGGCGAGCGCAGAAGCTTCTTCGCGAGTCGTGGTAAAGTAGGTCTTCAGAAGTTTCCCGTTCACGAGAATATCCGAATCCTTTTCCTTTTCGGAAAGAGGAAATAACCGCACTTCCGCAACGGCCGTCTTTCGTCGCCCAACCGCGTACACATACCGTGTTTCAATTTTCTTCTCCGCTTGCTTCGTTGCCATACGAGTTCTTCGTCAAAAAGTCAAAAATCAGTGAGTTATATCGATCTTATGCGTATGATCCGCATTTTCAAAAATAAAAAGTCGCTTTAACATCCGATCCCGAAGAAGGTTTTTCGGGAGCATATTGTATATCGCCTGATGCACCACTTTCCGAGAATCCCGCTTCATCGCCTCCTTCAGAGTGCGTGAAGTCATACCACCCGGATATCCGCTGTAGTGATGATACATTTTCTGATCCGCTTTTCGTCCGGTCGCCTGTATACCATCGGAATTAATAAGGACGACATAATCTCCCTTATCGAAATTCGGCTCATAATCAACCTTCACCTTCCCGGAAAGCACGCCCGCAACCTCGGTCGCAAGACGCCCCAAAACCTTCCCTTGCGCATCAAACAAGTGGAATTGCCTTGTAATCGTTCGTTTTCCCTTCTGTTCGGTAGTTGCCATACGTTTCTTCGCCTCGCAATTATACAAATTCAATGATTGCCATTCTTGCCGCATCTGATTTTCGGGCCTCAAGCTTTATTACTCGCGTATACCCGCTTGAACGATCGGAAAACCGATTTGAAAAATCTCCGGAAAGTTTCCGTACCGCCACCTTCGGAAGTCGCGATTCAAGATCCCGAAGGACGGAGAGTTTTTTCGACTCATCAGCCTTCAGACGCTTTGCCTTTCCAATAAGAGGGTCAATCAGACGCTTCAATTCCTTCGCCTTCGCTTCGGTCGTCTTGATCTTTTCTTTCAAAATCAAGCTTCCAAGAAGCGTCTTCAGGAGCGCCTTTCGAACCCGTCTCACTCGATTGAATTTTCTTCCAACACTTCGATGATTCATACGACTTTCACAGACAATCCCGTTTCGATATTCTGATTATGCTTCCGACTTCTTCGCCTTCTTTTTTGGTTGAGCAGCTTCTTCCGCCACTTCCTTGGTTTCCATGGCAAGCGTCGAGAATTGTTCGATCAAAATCGAAATCGACTTCGCAAACGCTTCTTCCGGAGAAATACTGCCATCGGTAACCACCTCAAGCGTAATCTTGTCATAGTCCGTTCGTTTTCCGACACGCATATTTTCCACTTCGAAATTCACGCGCTTGACCGGCGTATAAATCGCATCAATCGCAATCATGCCGATTTCCTTCTCGCGCTCCTGCTGTTCGACAGTGACGTATCCGATGCCGGACGCGACATCAATCTCCATTTCCAATTCCGCCTTCTTATCCGAAAGCGTCGCAATTACCTGTTCCGGATTTACCACCTCAACACCAGAAACAGTTTTAATGTCACCCGCTTTCACAACTCCCTCACCCTTTCCCTTAAGTGAGAGTCGCACCGGACCTTCTTCGGTCATACGAAAACGAACTTGTTTTAAGTTGAGAATGATATGCACCGCATCCTCCATTACTCCCGGAAGAGTCGTAAACTCATGAGATACTCCCTTCATCTTTACAGATACTACGGCCGCGCCCTCAAGCGAAGACAAAAGAATTCGCCGAATCGCGTTTCCAAGTGTCGTCCCATATCCCGGATAACATCCAAGGATTTCAAACTTCCCGTGAGACGGAGCGATTTCCGTATATTTTGGTGCTTGCGGAAGACTGATTTTTTGCATACCTCTTTATTCTCGGGCAACCTTTCCCTCCATGGATAGGAGCGCAAAGATGGCTGCGATACGATTAAAAAAATTATGATTATTTTGAATAGTATTCGACAACGAGTTGCGGGTCTACATTGACTCCGATATCTGAACGACTCGGCAACCCGACTACTTTCGCTTCAAGTTTTTCCAAATCGAGTGAAAGCCATTCGGGAACATCCTTTTTATTCTTCAAAATATCCGCCTGCACTTTCAAGTAATTTTTTTCCTGCTTTGCTCCTTTGAGCGAAATCACATCACCCACCTTGACGGCCATGGAGGGGATATTCATTCGGCGGCCATTCAATATAAACCACTTGTGTCCAACCAGTTGTCTTGCCTGACTGCGGGAATTCGCAAAACCAAGTCGATAAACGACATTGTCGAGTCTTCGTTCAAGCCGCGCAAGCAACAAATCTCCAGTGATACCTTCGCCTTTCAGCGCCTCGCCGTAATGCTTGCGGAATTGCCGTTCCAAAACGCCGTAAATCCGCTTGATCTTTTGCTTCATCGCGAGCTGTCGTCCGAATTCGGAAACGTTTCGGGCACCGGCCTGTCCGTGCTGTCCGGGCGCATACGCACGGCGAACCATTGCGCATTTCGGCCCAATACAACGATCGCCTTTCAAAAAAAGCTTCTCTCCGGCGCGACGGCACAGTACACACTTATCGGTAATTTTTGCCATAGAAAAATAATTTGCAATCAAATTCTTCGGGGACGACGCGGGCGACATCCGTTGTGCGGAATCGGCGTCATATCCTTAATACTCAAAATGGTAAAACCGTTATTCGCAAGTCCTCGGATCGCCGCTTCACGACCGCTTCCAACACCCTTCACAAATACATCCACTTCCTGAAGTCCGTATTTTTTAACTTTCTCGGAAACATCCGCTACCACTTGCGTCGCTGCATACGGAGTCGATTTTTTCGCCCCCTTGAAACCAAGATGTCCGGAGCTCGACCACGCAAGCGATGCGCCATTCGCATCAGAAAGCGTGATGATCGTATTGTTGTAGGTGCACTGAATCGTCGCGCGCCCCTTCAAGACCTGCTTCTTTGATTTCTTGCGTTTCTTCGCAGTCGTCCCTTCGGAGGTGGAAGCCTCTTCTTGAACTACTCCGGTCGAAATATCTTCGGGAGCCTGTGGCGCTTCTTCGGTTTTCTTCACTTCATCGGTCATACGAATAAATAGGATCTCGGATAAGTGTCAATGGTCAATGAATATTATGTCTTGCTATCGGCTTTCTTTCGACCGCTACCCATAGTCTTTCGAACATTGCCGCGTACGGTTCGGGTATTTGTTTTTGTTCGTTGCCCTCGAACCGGGAGTCCTCGCTGATGACGCGACCCTCGATACGATCCGATTTCCTTCAGACGGCGAATATTCATCTTCACTTCATGCCGCAGTTCACCCTCCACCCGATAGTTTTTTTCAATTTCTTCACGAAGACGGTTGGCATCTTTTTCCGCAAGATCTTTCGTGCGAGTATTCGGATCAATCCCGAGCTTCACAAGAATTTTTTGACTCAAAGGAAGACCGATTCCGTAAAGGTACGGGAGCGCCGCTTCGATTCTTTTATTGTCAGGGAGGTTTACACCGGCGATTCTCAACATAGTCTTGATGGCTTTATGAGTTTCTTTGGATACTTCACGATCTTTTTCGTATTTCTCGAATTCCTTGGAAAGAATTCTTGAAATGGCGTGGCCTCGGAAGTCTGATATTACCCTTGTCGTTGCTTATGTTTCGGGTTCGCGCAAATTACGTACAGCTTCCGCTGCCGTCGAACAATTTTGCAATGAGCACAAATTTTCTTGATAGATGCACGAACTTTCATAAAAATTCTCTACCTTAACCGCTGAACGATTCTTCCTTTTGTAAGATCGTACGGACTCATTTCAATAATCACCCGATCCCCGGGAAGCAAACGGATATAGTGCACGCGCATTTTTCCGGAGATATGACCGAGTACTTCGTGGCCACTGTCAAGTTTGACACGAAATGTTGCACCCGGGTGGCTCTCAATCACTTCTCCTTCCATGCGAATAACATCCTTTTTTTCTCCCATAGCGTCGTTTGACGTCCTTTTTGTAAATTTTTTCGAACCAACGCAAAAACAGAGAAGCGTGTCTTTCTTCGGGAAACCCAATCCTCATTCATGAAACTCTGCCGTATGCACTCCCTGGAAAACGCTCTGTATTCACTTTTTTTCGAACGTACCTGCCATTGTAGGGAATGATGAGAATTTTGTCAATATTTCTATTTCCCCAGTCGGCGTTCACGACGGGAATATTCTTCAATCGCCGCATAAAATCGCTCGCCGGTAAAATCCGGGTAGAACTCTTCGGGGAAGAGAAGTTGGGAATTTGCCGTTTCCCACATCATAAATCCGGCCGACAAATGCGGGTCGCCGCCGGTTCGAATCAGATAATCAACTGGGGACAGCTCGCTTGTAAAAAGGTGTTGCTTGAGAAATTTTTCGTCTATTTCTTTTTCTGATGCACCACTCGTAACAATGGATCGAATCGCCTGAAGCATCTCATCATCTCCGCTATAAGCCAAAAAGAAATTCAAAAAATATGAATTGTACTCTTTCGTGTCCTCAATACACCGATAGAGAATTTTTCTGAGTGGCCCCGGAAACTGCTCTTCCCATCGGCCGATGATTCGGATCTGCGTCCGATCCGAATGAATATCTTCGCTCCCAATAAGTTTTTCAAAATACGTTTCATAAATACGAAGAAGTGCGCGACTCTCCTCAAGCGGACGCTTCGTGAGATTCTCAAGCGACGATCCCCAAATCGAAAATTCTCGAATCCCGAGTTTCCGTGCCATTCGAACGATATCTTCCGTATTTTTCGCGCCCGCTTCATGCCCTTCCCATGGCGCAAGTCCTCGCGCTTTCGCCCAACGACGATTTCCATCGGGAATAATAGCGACATGATTCGGAACAATGTCTATTTTCTCAAATTCCATATACCTTCCCTTATTATAAAATTTGTGAAAACATACCCATTCAACACTCTCGCTTCGCCATATATTCGGCCACTCCGGAAAAAAATTCATAGGACTCCCGAGGAATTTCTTTCTCGAGAATACGGAGCGCCTTCATTCCGGTTTCAATAGAGTCATTCGCGATCGATCGAACCTCTTCAAGCGCGCCGGTTTCGAGAAGTTTCCGTCGAAACCACTCGGCATCCGCGTCGGTCAACGCGGCTCCTTTTCGCAAAAGTTCCGATGCGTATTTTGCATCGGATCGAGAAAGTCTCTCAATCAGTGTCGCCACAAGAAGCGTCATTTTCCCTTCCCGTAAATCCGACGCCGAAGACTTTCCCGTTCGTTCCGGTGATCCGAAAACGCCCAAGATATCATCCTGAATCTGAAACGCGATCCCGATCGGAAGAGCGTATCGTTCAAACTTTTTCAACAAAGCGGGTTTTCCTCCGGCAAGAAGAAAACCGAGTGCGATCGGCCCCTCGAGAGTGTACTTCGCCGTCTTGTATTCATACATTTTCAGAATATCGTCTCGAGACGCTTTTTTCCGATATTCGAAATAAACATCCTTCGCCTGACCGATCACCGTGTACGACACGATTTCTTGCAGTTTCGAAAGCGCCCGAAACACGCGCTCGTTCGGAAAACCGGATCGGAAAATAATATCGTTTCCAAACGCTCCCAACATATCGCCGATAATAATCGCGATAGAGTTTCCAAAATGTTCGGCATCCGTCTCGGGAAAATATCTCTTCGCAATCGCACGGTACCGCTCGTGAATGGTTGGAACACCGTGTCGAACCGTGTCGCGATCCATAATATCATCGTGGATGAGCAAAAAAAGATGGATCAATTCCACGCTCATCGACGTTTTGAGGATACGTTTCCGATCCGTACCGCCCGCCGCAAGATACGCATAGTAAAGAAACGCCGCGCGCAGACGTTTTCCGCCGGAGAGCGCGATCTCTTCGACCGCCCGAAGCGCATCGGCCACGAATCGGTCGTGTTTTCCCGCCTCTTGTATGGCCGAGTCAAGATAGGCTTCAATTTTTGGATCAAGAGTCTTTTTGAATTCTTCGAGTGTCTTCCGAATATCCATACGCAAACCAAAAAACAACAATGCACGAATTGTAGCAGAAATAAAACAAAAAACAACAAACGTCTCCGATCGAAAACAAGATCAGTTGCGCTCGTCCGGAAACACAAAAAACTCTTGATACCGGCGATAGAGCTCAAGCGTTGCCCGCAAATCCCGCGCGTTGTATTTGGCAATTTCTTTATACCGTCCCTCCTGAAACAGCCGACGCACATCGTCCCCCGTTACACCCTGCGCCTTCGGACTCTCAGTTCCGAACGCCCGTGTCCAGAGATGCAAACTTCCCTTCCGTCGCACCGCTCCATAAAAAGACAGCTGATCCAAAAGATCAACATGCTTCGCGTTCCACGGCATATAATTCAAATACCGATTCGCAAGAAGATTCTTCGTCGGCTTGATACCGTGCACCGCCGAGCGTGTCCAGAGGAACGGCACATCGAATCCGCGCCCATTGAACGTAACAAACGTATCGTACTTAAGAGCAATCTGCCAAAATTTCTCAAGCATCTCCTTCTCGGAAAGCGCCTCGTATTTGCAATTCTCTTCCTCGAAATCCGTATCCTCCGTATTTGCCGGCTGATAATACACCGCCGCTTTCTCGCGTTCCGCATCAAGGACACCAATCGCGACAATCTGTCCCGTCAGCGGCGAAAACCCGAGTCCGTCCTCCAAGTCCTTAAGCGCCATCTCGTACTCGTCCTCGCTGTATGATTCACGCTTCATCCAATGGGTGAGATTTTCTTTCGTCGTCTCATCCATCGCCGAAAAATCCTCCCCGACTGTCTCGATATCGAAAATAAGAGTGGCCATAGGTCAATGAAAATTACTGTGTAGCCCGTATCGGAGCACACCTCGAACTCCGAATGGTAAAACCCGGGGAGAGACTCCGGCAGAAATTCGGAATCTTGGAAGCATCATCTCCCGCCTCCTCTACGAGGAAGCGCGCGAGGAGACAATTTGAAAAAGAGGTGAGAAGGATATATGTCGTTTACTCCTCTCTTTCGAAACGTCGACGAGTCCGAAACAAGGCACAGGGAGATGCTTCCAGAGTTTCGGGCGCCTGAACAATTGCTCCGTGTGATATTTCGAACAAGAAGATTCTCAAGCGCGAGCGGAAGAGAGGGGTTTCAATCCGAGATGCTTTTCGATGCGGACAACGCGCTTCTCGACGGCGGAAGTGTGTTGGTAATTTCCGTCGACTTGGTTTTGGGTGCGATCGTCAATGCGGGTCACCTTGCAATCGAGGTCTTTGACTTGAGTGTCGAGACTATCGACTTTTGTTTCCAGAACATCAAAACGGCTTTCGAGACTATCGACTTTTGTTTCAAGAGAATCAATCCGACCATTCACAGACCGGAAACCAACACCCATCTGTTCATGGACACGATCAAATTCTCCTTTGATCATCGCGGCAAGTTCATCGACGGTGATTTCGTTTGACATAGCTTCAGGTGAATATTGTTTCGTTCCTTTTCAGCTTACTCGTTTTGATTATCTTGTCAAAGAGAGGGTATGCGTGAGAAATGCGGGTGATAGGAGGTGAAAAGGTGCTGCCCGAGCAACACGGGGAAACCGCTTGTGGGAGGAGTAAGTCAGATACCGTGGTGAAAACGTGCCAATCTGGCAACAAAGTAGCCCTAAGGGGAATCGAACCCCTCTTTTCAGGATGAGAACCTGATGTCCTAGCCGATAGACGATAGGGCCATGCTTCAATTTTCAAATGCAGGGGAGGAAGGAATCGGACCCTCGCTAGCGGATTTGGAGTCCGCTGTTCTACCACTAAACTACTCCCCCGTTATTTTATAATATCTCAGTCAGCTTCTTTATAATAAACATTAATTCCTTATAAATCCTAATATCTGAATACGTAACACTTACACAGCCCTGATAATTTTCTTTTTTATTTTTTCCAGAGTTTTTCTTTTGGTATGACTTATGAAATTGCTCAACAGGAATACTTGTTACAGCTGACCAAAATCTAACCTGCTCTTCAATATTATGATACTCATGCACATGAACAAGCGCTCTAAATTTTTTCTCGTCAAGATCAAAAGAGTCTCTAAACACTCGAAGGAAATATTTTATCATTACTGGATCCGCATTGATAAAAGATACCGAAGCATTGCCATTATACTTTGACCCCTCACCCCAATAGAGCAACGCGCACGCAATACGAGAATCAATTCTCTGAGATCGAGAAGTAAAATATTCTTCTACTTTTCTTGCTATTTCCACATCCTCTGCTACTCTCTTTGCTTTATTTGTTTCAACCGCCTTCTTTCGTCCATTGACACCCAAATCACGTATCCTCTTCTGAGCTTTTCTTGATAACTTTACATCTCTCAACCACAAGCTTGTCGTGCTTTTTGCAATGCCCAACTGATCGCTTATCTCTCGAAAAGAATATCCCTGTTTGCGAAGGGCGATCGCTTTCTTCTTTTCACTTCTTTCAAACATAGACCATGAATACTAGTTATTCAACTAGTATTCATTATATCACAAAAACAAAGAATTTATTTCCCCTCCGTATGAGTCGTGTGCTTCTTGCAAAATTTGCAATGCTTTTTCAGTTCGAGCTTTTCCTTCACCTTTTTCTTGTTGCGCTGGGTATAGTAAGTAATCCGACCACATTCGGAACACTTCATCTTCGCCATATTGTCTTTAATCTGTCCCATAGTATTCTCTCTCGATAAATTCAATAACTCCGGCATTGTACGGAAAAAAATCTTTTTCGTCAACCGCCCATCGATCTTTCCAAAAAATACACCAACTTGAGCCGTTGACCGGGATTTCACATCTCCGCCAACTGGCGGATCTTCATAGGGCTTCCGCCCTCTGACGCTTCGCTGTCACCCCAAACGGGAAACTTCCGTTTCCCGACCCCTTCCCCGTTCAATCCCATCCATCCCCTTTGCTTGGTATTGCCACATTCACTATCCATTTCATTCTTCTGAGCCGTTGACCGGGATTGAACCGGTGACCTCGTCATTACCAATGACGTGCTCTACCAACTGAGCTACAACGGCGTATTCAAATAATTCTTCAGTTGATTCTTAATAAATCGTCGCTGAACCAGATTTCAAAAATTTCTCTCTCCCAAGGGCATCAAATGTATTTCGGTACATTTCACAATAAATAATTCGCCAACTACCCTCTATCTTTTTTGTATAAGCAGACTTCTTGTGATTGTGTTTATGCAACCTTCTATTGATATCAGTAGTAAATCCACTATACCAACTTTGATTCAATAAATTTTCCAAAATGTAAACGTAATACATATCGACTGCGCCGCGTGATCGACGAGCTTGACTGTTTTTCTTCCCGTAAAATCATCTACGAAAAACGGAGATGATCACGAGACGCTTCAACACCACTCACTAGAAGCTCGTGATTTTACGCGGTGGGTAGGGAGGGATTCGAACCCCCGTAGCCCGAAGGCGAGAGATTTACAGTCTCTTGTATTTGACCGCTCTACCACCTACCCATTTACTCTCAACTCATTAATGAACAAGTTGCGAATAAAAGAATTTTCATTCGTTCATTCGCAATCTGTTAAAATATAATTTCCAATTGAGCCACCTCTCGGATTTGAACCGAGGACCAACGGTTTACAAAACCGCTGCTCTACCACTGAGCTAAGGTGGCTTTCTGACAAGACATAAGAACACCGTATCATATCAACCACCGAACTGAAAAGAGTTCCTACCCGCGCTCCTCGATCATCCGTTCAAGTCGACGAATCTTCATTTTCACGGAACGATGCACCGGGGAGAGCTTGAGCACCTGTTTATAACAAGACTTCGCGTCATTTACATTTCCCATCTCGAGATAGAAGTCTCCAAGCGCTTCATACGCCGACACGCTTTTCGGATTGGCGGCAATTTTTTTGATCAACGCGTTTTCTCGAAGCGCATTTTCGCGATCACGCTCACGCTTCTGTTCAAGTTCCTCGGGAACCGCCGCCGCCTCCGTTACCATCGGGCGCGAAGAAGTCGCCTCCGTGTCCGTTTGCGTTTCTTTTGGTACCGTATCCGGCAAAGCGGTAGAACGATCAACCGGCGATGCAGCCGAAGTCTCCGGATGCGTATTTTCGCTTTGAAGATACGACTCGAGACTTTTTGAATCCACCTCCTCGAGTTTTTCCTCCGTTAATTTCCTTCGGCGCGCAAAAAACGGAAAAGCTGTTTGTTCTTTTTGAGGAAGTTTTTTTTCTGCAGGCACATCGCTTGACCCCGCCTGTTCCCTCGTAGGCTCTGTCGTTTCGATCTTTCGCTCAAGGAGACTCTTCCGTTTTCGTTTGATCCCCTGACTCGCGGAATGAAACGCATTATGCGCCCGGAGCGAAAGCACTTTGAGCACGTGTGTCGCCCGATCCAAAAACTGAAGTCCGTACTGACGAATCACCCGAAGAATCGCCGATCCGGATTCGTCGGAACGACGCGAAAGTGATTCCATACGCTCAAGAACGGACGGTTCCGAGGCTCTCTTTGCGAGAAACCAAACAAGAAACGCCATCAAGAGAACGACAATAAAAGGAGGCGCGATAAGATACCACATAGATTCCCCCGAATCCGGGAAACAAACATTTCCTTCGACTGAATTACAATTCGAACCGAACAAACCCTCCAACTTGAATATTCTCACCGATCTTCTGAATTTTTTCGGTAAGCAATTCTTCAACCGTTTTCGACGAGTCTTTCACGAACGCCTGCGTAAGAAGCGCGTGCTCTTCCCGATACCGCTTTTCTTTCCCGATCAGAATTTTTTCCGCAATTTCCGCCGGTTTTCCTTCGCGGGCCGTTTCTTCTTGCCAGAAAACCTTTTCCCGCTCGATTTCTTCCGCCGGCACATCGTCCGGTTTGACATATTTTGGATTCATCGCCGCGATCTGCATCGCGAGGTCGCGTCCAAGCTCTACAAATTCTTCATTACGCGCGACAAAATCCGTCTCGCAAAGAAGTTTCACAAGCACGCCGACTTTCCCGTTTGAATGCACGTACGACGCGACGACTCCTTCTCCCGCTTCACGGTCGGATTTCTTTTCCGCTTTCGCCTTCCCCTTGAGACGAAGAATATCGATCGCCTTTGCCTCGTCGTCCCCCGCTTCCTCAAGCGCCTTCTTGACATCGACAATGCCCGCGCCGGTCTTCTCGCGAAGCGCCTTTACTTGTTCGAGTGTTGCCATATTTTTTTCTTTTTTTGAAAGTTATCGTTTTACTTCCCCGAAACGGCGTCCCGAACTTTCTTCCCCAGAAAGGAAAAGACGGCGTGAAGCGAAGAAATCGCGTCATCATTTGCGGGAATCGGGTACTCAACAAGCGACGGATCGGCATTCGTATCGACAATCGCCGCAACCGGAACGCCCATCCGAGACGCTTCACGAAGCGCGAGTCCGGCCTCTTTCGCATCGGCAATCAGGATCGCTCCGGGCATTTCGCGCATTTCCTTTAATCCGCCCATTTTCTTTTCCAATCGTTCAAGCTCTTCGTTCTTTCTCGCGAGTTCGAATTTCGTCAAATGCTTGTATTCCCCGCGTTCAAGTTTGGCAAGTTCGTCTTTCAGGTATCGTGCGCGCTTTTCGATGCACGAAAAATTCGTAAGCGTCCCGCCAACCCATCGGTCGATCATAAACAAAAGACCGAGCTTCCCGGAAAACTCACGCACGATATCATGAGTCTGCTTTTTCATGCCGACCACAAGAAGCGGCTTTCCGCTTTTCGCCACCTGGGCAAGAAATTTCGCCGCGGATTCAAGCAGCGGAACGGTTTTCTCGAGATCGAGAATATCAATATTCTTCCGCGTCGTAAAAACATACGGCTTCATTTTCGGATGTCTCCGTGAAGAAAGGTGCCCAAAGTGAACACCGCTCTTCAAAAGCGCCTCGAGGTCAATCTTCGCCTCATCAAACTGAAACTCCGGAACAAACCGGTCATTCTTCATCGCTGTTTCGGCCGCGACCGCCGTTTGCGTCGTTTCCATAGACTTTTTATCCTTAATAAATTACACCTACGTCCTTCTCAAAATCCCCAAAATTCCGAACGTTCGGAACAGGAAAGGGGGAGAAAAAACGTATGAATGATTGCCCTTCTTTTCGAAGGAAAAACAACGGAGGGAGTATAGAAGAGAATCGCCCTCTTGTCAATTTTCTTTTTTCATGCTAACCTGTGAGGCATCCTCATATTTTACGTTTATGAAAAAAGATATTCACCCGGAATACCACGAAAAAACGACTATCACCTGCGCCTGCGGAGCCGTCTTTGAGACCGGCTCAACCGTAAAAGACGCAAAAATCGAAATCTGCTCGCAGTGCCATCCGTTCTATACCGGAAAGAAAAAATTCATAGATACGACCGGACGTGTCGATCGTTTCAAAAAACTCACCGAGCGTGCCAAAACTGCCCGCGAAGAACATCACTCAATCCGAACCAAAAAAGCCTCTCGAAAAGCGGCTGCCGAAAAAACCGAAAAATAGATTTCATCTCGCTGATGCGCCGTCCCGCCCCTTTTCGGGCGGGATTTGTGTTATAAATGAAAGGGGCAATATATACCGAATTAACGTCCCCTTCTCTGTCATTCATTATTCGCTCTCTGCATATGGACCAAGAAATACTCACCTCTATCGAACAGGAACTTCGAGAAATCGAGAGGATATTGTCGCTCCCGGAAACTCTGGGGGATCAAAAAAAACTCGCGACTCTCGGACGAAGAAAATCCGAACTGGATACGCTCCTCGCGCTTGTACGCGAGCTCAAATCGGCCGAAGAAACTATGCGGGATAATGCTCTTCTCACACAAGAAGATGATCCCGACATCAAAGCGCTCGCTCTCGAAGAAAATATCACACTCGCCGAACGGATTCCCGTACTGGAAAAAGCCATCGAATCAGCGCTTCTTCCAAAAGATCCCCGAGATGAAAAAGATATTATTCTCGAAATTCGAGCCGGCGCGGGCGGCGATGAATCCTCTTTGTTTGCGTCAGAACTGTTTCGAATGTACGTTCACTATGCCGAAAAGCAGGGTTGGAAAACAAGCATTCTTCACACCAATGAAACCGGCCTCGGCGGTATCAAAGAAATTATCGCCGAAATCTCGCAAGGATTTTCCGACACGCCGGTGTATCGAAAACTGAAATTTGAATCCGGCGTACACCGCGTGCAGCGCATACCCGAAACCGAAAAAGCCGGGCGCGTCCACACCTCGACCGTAACCGTCGCCGTTCTTCCTACCGCGGAAGAAATCGATATTCACATCAATCAGAACGATCTTCGTATCGACACCTTTTGCTCTTCCGGTCCGGGCGGGCAATCGGTCAATACGACATACAGCGCCGTCCGTATCACACACCTTCCGACCGGACTCGTTGTTTCTTGTCAGGATGAAAAATCGCAAATAAAAAATCGCGAAAAAGCGATGAAAGTTCTCCGCTCTCGACTCCTCCAAGCCGAAGAAGAACGACGTGCGAAAGAACTCGGTGACCTTCGAAAAAACCAAATCGGCTCGGGAGATCGAAGCGAAAAAATCCGAACCTACAACTTCCCGCAAGATCGTATTACCGATCACCGTATAAAGGAATCGTGGAGCAATCTCCCCGGAATACTTGACGGAGGCATCGGTCCCGTAGTCGATCGTCTCGAAGAAGAAGATATGCGACTCCGAATGGAAGAAAAAAAGTCTTCGTTATGACCCTTCAATCCGTTCTTCGTCGTTTTCGGACTTCCGTTTCTCCGGAAGACATCACTCTCCTTGCCGCGCACGCGATCAGACGCGACCGAGTATTTGTCTACGCGCATCCGGAACATACTCTCTCTCCGATTGAAAAAAATCGGCTCATTCGACTGCTCGAACGGAGAAAACGAAAAGAACCGATCGCGTATCTTCTCGGAAAAAAAGAATTTTTCGGACATTCATTTCTCGTACATCGATCTGTTTTGATTCCGCGACCGGAAACGGAAACACTCGTCGAACACACGCTCGAGAAAATCAAAAACCAAACAAAAAAACAATATTCCATCCTCGATATCGGAACCGGAAGTGGAAATATCATTCTCTCGATCGCATCCGAATGGGAAAAATCACATTCGATATTCGACATTCAACATTCGACATTCGATTTCTTGGCGACTGACATTTCTTCTTCCGCGCTCGCCGTGGCAAGAAAAAATGCAAAACGACTCCTGAAAAAAAATCCCGTCGTCTTCCGGAACAGCGATCTCTTGAACAATGTCCCGAAAAAATATTTTAAAAACAAGCACTGGATTATCACGGCCAATCTCCCCTACCTCTCCGGAACACTCTATCGAAATACGGAAAAGGATGTTCGAGCATACGAACCGAAATCCGCGTTGTTTGCAAAAAATCGAGGAGCGGCCGTTATTCTGTCCCTCCTCCGGGAAATACGAGAAAAGGTTGCCGAATTCCATCCGGAATCGTTCTTTCTTATTTTGGAAATAAGCCCGGAACAAAGCTCTTTTCTCTTAAAAGAAGCCGGCAACATTCTTCAATCGAACAAGACGATTCTTCCCGACCTTTCGGGAAAAAATCGATTCATCGTTATCACATCGTCCGTGTAACGGCACGCAAATGAAAACAGGCCCCGTGAAGAGGTCTGTTTTCATTTGAGAGAAAACGAGAAGCTTATTTGCGCTTCTTCGTAGCTTTTCTCTTGGTGGCCTTTTTCTTCGTCACCTTCTTGGTCGACTTCTTGGCCTTTTTCTTTGCTGCCATGTCAATCACCTCCTTCCGTTTTATTTTTTGTTCTGCACAGATCGAAATATGTTCGTCGTGCACGCGAGAAAAATTTCTGAAACGTTCTTCAAAAATTTTTGCGTACTTTCATTATATACCATTTAAAAAAAATGCAAAGCGTTTTTCATATCATGTCAAGAGAAATTTCCTCCGTGTGTCGAAAAAGAAAAAATTCAAAAAATATTCTTCTCTTTTGTAATGTGAAAAAAAATTCTTTAAAAGAAAAAACTCCTTTAAAAAAATATTTTCATCGCGTGCAAAAAAAAGAAAGCGATTTCATTTCAAAAAAACAAAAACGAAGAATCATATAACAATGAAAAAATGGCTTATTGTCGATATTGACACTCCTTCCGTCCGTTTCTACAGTAGGGGGAAGGGGGTCGACCCGGCAAAAGACAACCGGGAAATGCTTCAACGAAAGCCGTACCTATACAATCAGTAATTCTAGAAAGGAAGGTGATTGCAATGAATGAAGATGAAAAACTCGACTTTCAGGAAGGATCGTCCGAAAAGGCGAAAGTATGGATGCAAGATAATCTCCGAGTCATCGTGAGCGTTTTCATTGTCGCGGCGATCGCGCTCGGTATCTATTCGTATTCCGGACGAAACAACGATGTCGCAGAAGAGATAGGGATGGATGGAGCGAGTTCCAGCGCGACAACAGAAGGCGGATCGGCCGATGCATCCGCTCAAACAAAAGAATCCGACAAAGAAATGATGAAGAAGCCGGTTGTCCCGGCCGAACTCTCCAAGGAAACCGAAACGGCATTTATCGAATCGGCGGCAAGAGGAGAAGGATCGACGCATCTCGCGCGACGAGCGCTCGCAAATTATCTCGAGAAAAATCCAGACTCGTCACTCTCGAAAGAGCAGAAGGTATATATCGAAGACTTCCTGCGCAAGAACACTCGTTACGCAAAGGGTGGTGTCCATCCGGGAACTTCTGTAGAATTCTCAAAATCGCTCATCGAACAAGGTATCGCGAAATCGAAAACCTTAAACGAGCGACAACTTGAAAATCTCAAGAAGTATTCCGCTCGGGCTCCGTCTCTCACGTAATATCTATCTTTCATTTACCCCGTTCTTTTTCTTATCTCCAATACCAAAGCCCCGCAACGGCGGGGTTTTTGGTTTGTCAAAACTCTACCGAATCACCAAGGTGAATATCGGCGGCCTCCCCGCCGTTTACCTCAAGCACCGAATCCGCGTTGATCGAAGGACCAAACGAGTCGGTTCGTTCCGGGGAAATATTTCGTTCGATATATATAACCGTTCCGTTTCGAATCCACACAATATCAAGCGGAAACTCCATTCCCTTCATCCAAAATTGATACGGGAAAGCTTCCGAAAACAAAAAGAGCATTCCTGTGCCGGGAGCAAGTGTCGCGCGATATCCAAGCCCTCGTTCCGGTTCGGATGGATCATCGGCAACCTCAACACTCCACACGTGCTCCCGAATACGAATTTCTTTTTCAGTATTTCGAACTCCAAAGAAAAAGAAAAAAGAAAGTAACACTATGCCAACTATGAGGAAAAACAGGCTTCGACTTTTTGATCGCTTACGACGTTCTTGAAAAAGAAAAAGGAGAAAAAACAACACCGCCACCGATAAAAAGGCCACCACCTTATACCGAGTCGAAAACGATACGGCAAACAAAGCGACAAGAAGCGTGATCCCGGTCAGAGCGATAAAAATACGCCGCATCGTCCACCCGGCTTCCAAAAGTGAAAAATGAAAATGTCGCCGATCGGCCTGAAAAAGAGAATCCCCCGAAAAAAGCCTCTTCAGAAGCACGATCGCCGCATCCAGTACCGGAAAGGATAAGATAAGAAGGGTGGTCGCTATTTTTGAACCGGCAAAAATAGAAATCGTGGCGAGTGAAAAACCAACGAACATCGATCCGGTTGTTCCGGCAAGTATGCGAGCAGGAGGGGCATTCAAGAGAAGAAATCCAAAAACGGAACCGGCAAGCGCGGCGGCGAGAATGGCAACCGGCGGCTGATTGACTTCCGGCCGAAGACTGACAAAGAAAACAGCACCCGCAGCGATCACTCCAACACTTCCAAGCAGTCCATCGGCGCCATCAAGCCAATTGACCGAATTCATAATAACGAGAAACCAGAAAAGCGTTACCGAAAAAGAAAGGAGAAAGTACTCCGAACTCGGAAATGAAATCGTCCCTCCTCCGAAAGGATTGGTGATATATTCGATACGAACGAGAAAGAGATAGGAAAGAATGGCGATTCCAAACTGAAAAAGCATCTGTGTTTTCCAATCAAGCTCGGAAAAATCATCAAACAAACCAAATACGAGAATAAGCCCGCCGGCAAGAAACATCCCCATAATCGGCTTTGTCAAAACAAGAGCGGGATGAAACGCAATGACGAGAAAAAAAGCGGCGATTATCGCCACTCCCCCCAACCGCGAAAGAGTTCCATTTCCAATATGTCGCTTCCCGACACGCCCTCGAAAATATTTTCCCGGTAACAACGAAAAAAAGAGGGAGAGGGAGAGGGAAATGCCGAGAGCGGCAAAGAAGGGAATGAGATAGAGGTAAACCATATACTAATAGTTCACAAGCGCCACCGCTCCGGCGGCAAGCGCCACCATCGCCTCAAGAAGAACGAGAGAAAGGAGTACACCGAATGAAAGCACCTTTTCCCGAAGAAAGACGAAAAGATAACGTGAGAGCATTGTATGCAATAAGAAAAACAACAATCCAACAAACGGGACAAAATACGCCTCCCACCATTCCCCGATAACATCGACACCGAAATAAACATTGTAATGAAGCACAACCGGTGTCTCCCGTTTTCCAACAAAATACCATAATATTCCAAACGAAATGAGAAGCAAAAACGCGCTGACCCCAAGCAAAGTTCTCACCATACCATTCTTCCAAAAACTCGGATCGGAAAGAAAAATATCTTCATTTTCCTTCAATTGATTGTGTATGGCGAGTTTCATAATCAAAATCACACGGAAGATTCTCGAGAGTCCGAAAGCATACCATCTTCTTTCCCCTCCTTCTCGGATCGTTCTTCTTCTCCAAGGAGACGCGCCCGGTCAATTTGATGCGTAACACGATCAAGACGCTTATCAGTTTCTTCATACTTTTTCCACGCGCTGCCAATATGCTTCCCAAGCACCTCGAATTCATTGGAAAATTTTTCATATTCCCGAGACAAGCGCTCAAGCTCTCCCATAATTTCTTTCGCCCGCTTTTCCACCTGCGTTCCCTGCAAGCCAAGTAAAATAGTGCGCATATATGCGTAAAACGAATTTGGTGACACCGGAACAACATGGCGGTTATAGAGATACTCAAGAAGATCCTGACTCGCCTCGTCCTTCACGATAATTTCATAATAAACGTTCTCGGCGGGGATATACATCAGTGCAAAATCAAGTGTCCCCTCCTCCGGAACAATATACTTTTTTGCGATCGCATCTATATGCTTTTTAACATCAGAAAGAAATTGCCGGCGCGCATGCAAACGCTCCTCTTCATCATGCGCCGATACGACCCGCCGGAAATTTTCAAGCGGAAATTTCGAATCAACACTCACACCACCTCCTGCGAGTCGGATAAACGCATCCACCACCTCTCCATTCCGAAACGAATGCTGTAACTCAAAATGCTCTTTCGGAAGCATCTGCGCAAGCAAATCTTTCAGCATCAGCTCGCCGAATCCGCCACGAATTTTCGGAGCTTTCAGAATTTCTTGAAGCGAAGCCACCTCTTTCCCTACTTCGAAAATTCTTTGATTCGACTCTCGAACTTCCGCAAGCGCCGCGCGAACTTCCGAAAATGACCGCGTTGCTCCATCGAGGCGATCATCGAGACGTTTGGTATTGGCATCAAGTTGCCGATCGAGCGTCGCTTGAAAACTGGATATTTGATTTAAAAGGTTTCCGGAAAATCGATGTAGATCATCACCGACCCGACGATTCATCATTTCGATCCGATTGGCGAATTCTTCTTTCTGTCGATCGGAATGCGACGACCGATACGCCAAAAAAACCGAAAGTCCGGCAAAAAAAACCGCTGTGGCGGCAAGAAGCAAAACGCCAGTATCCATAAAGTACGCTATTTTTTAATGCCAGCGATAAAACGTTTCAATTCGGGAACACGATTCACGACCTCCTCGTATGGACCCTCGAGAAATTCGATAAAAAAACGATCGAGCATATTCAGTCGATACTGAAACTCCTCACTTGTCATAAGAACAAAACGAACTTCTTTTCCGATCTCCGCCTCAAGATGCGCAAGTGCCTGCTTTAATTTCGATCGATTCAAATGATTAACGACCAAGATAAGATCAGCCTTCGCCTTCGCATGATTGAGAAATACTCCGGAAACAAGTGCGAGCTTGACCTCTCCAACTTGCTTTAATCGCCGAAAAACCTGCGACTGCGCACTAACATTCAGTTTCGCCACCAGGCCGAGCAGCTCGTGAAAAAACGGAAATTCACGATTCATCGAATAATACTTCTTTCCTCGTTTCGTTTTGCTTCCGACAAAGTGGAGTCGCTCCAGCCGTCCGACCTCAAGAGAAATAGCAGGACGGCTCAACAAGGTTTTTTCCGAAATATCGGCGGTGGAAAATTCTCCATCCGGATTCAGAACAAAAAAACGAATGAGACGGGCGCGAGCTCTCGACCCAAACAAAGACTCAAAAATTTCGAGCGACATAATTCCTTTCAATTCATAATCAATCACCACCGTACCCTCCCAAGTATACGGGAACAGAAACAGGTCGTCAAAACACCGGTTTCTTTCCCGAAAAAGAAAGTTCTGTGGTATAATTTTATCGATTATGCGCGAAAAACGACATCGAATCACACCTCTTCCGGATAAAAAAATCGAGAGAAAAATCGAGGAGATATGTATCGCAAAAAATCGAACGGTCATGCCGTTTGTTTTGTCGTTTTCATACGAAGCCGAAAACATCGCTCTTTCGCCGCTCGGCAATTTATCCGGAGTTTTTTCTATTTCCGAACACGAAAGTGATTCGGCATATATCGGCAACTGCCTTGCCGCTGTCATCAAAAAAGAATACTTCGCCAATCCAAAAAAAAACACCGGGGACGCTTTTGAGGCCTCTCTTCATAAAACCAATCTGACTCTCGCAAAGCTCGTACAAGAGGGTCATGTCAGTTGGATCGGGAAGCTGCACGGCGCCATTATCGCCATACAAAAAGACGAGATTCATTTTTCCATATCCGGAAACGGTGCAGCACTCCTTTGCCGAAACGACATCTGTTCGGAAATCAGCGAGGGAATGAGCTCGGAAGAATCCAGTGAAAATCCCTTGAAAACATTCACCGACATCTCAAGTGGAACACTTCTTCCGGGAGACAAAGTTCTTCTTTCCACTCCGGAATTGCTCGGACTCTTATCCCCCCTGGAAATTGGAAAACAGGCGAAAAAACTTGACCGGGAACGCTTCGCTCAATTTATAAAAACCGCGCTGATAAACACCTATTCACAAGCAGGTGTTATCATTATCGACATCGTCGAATCCTCCTCCGATTCGAAAGAATCACCACTTCGGTATGCCGAAGAAACTAATCTTCCAGCCACATTATTGGACGAATCGGAATCGGCCTCCTATATCGAAAACATCTTCAGTGAACAAACCTTCCGAAAAAAAACGTCCCGTCGAAAACAAGCAAAAAATCCGCCAAAAGAACCCAAAGAAAAGCCGCTTTCAGTCCCCGGAGAGCGGGAACGAGACTCCGAACATATCGACACTCGAACAGGACACATCTATCTGCGAGGAGAAGATTTCCACCGCGACACCAACACTTCTCCAAGCGTGTTCTCGGAAACACTTTCCGATATATCCGACCGATTATTCCGTTTCTTCGAAAGTTTCGGAAGGATAACCCTGCGCCTGTCTCGATCACTTGGAAAAACCAGTCTTGAATTCGGGAAAAAAATATACACGCAGGGAAAGTGCCTATTTCAATCAACCATCAGAGCTTTTCGAAAATCAATTTCTCACACACCCTCTTCTCAAATACAAAATCTACGATTTCGCGAAAATGTTTTTGATGAAAAACCCCCCTCTTCAACTCCGGAATCCTCCGAAGCCACCCGCCTGAAAAGAATCGTTGTCACACTCCAAAAATCGCTTACGCGCCTGCCTACCTTTCGTACCCGATTCATACGAAAAGGCGCACTTCAATTGGTTCGTTTTTTCAGGAACACACAAAGAAGTCGCCTTGTAGTCGTAGCGAGTGCAATCACCACACTCCTTCTCCTTATTTTCATTGTTTGGTTTTTCTTCAACAGAAAAAATACCGAAACAATTCCTCCTATTAAAACCACGCCAGAAAAGGTTGCTCCCGTATCATCGTCGGTACTTCCGCCCGCCGACGAACCAAATGCACAACAAATTTCCGAATTGGAATTGTTCTCCGCGGACGATAGCACATCTTCTCCCACTCTCCCGATTCTCCTCAATAACAAACTGTTCGCCATTACCGAAAACGTTCTCGTCAACACCGAAAATAAGCTTTCGCTTCAAATTCCGGAAAGCGCCGCGCCCATACTTCGCGCAACCGCTATGAATGACCTCAATGCCATTTTCCTCTACGGATCAGATAAAAAAATGTACCTGTATTATCCGAATGCGAAATCTTTCATCGAAAATACCTTTTCCCTCCCGGACAATTTTTCTCCCGACGATATGGGGACATATCTCACCTATCTCTATGTCTTCGATCGAAAACAAGGAAGAATTCTTCGATTCCCGCGAGCCGAAGGAGGGTTTGGCATACCAAATGAATGGCTCAAAGAAAAAATGTCCTTTTCGGAAAACGCTCAAATAAGTATCGGCGAGAATATCCTCATCGGATCGGAAAACACGATTTTTTCTTTCTCGAAAGGAAGAGGCGCACCACTCTCTCTTTCGGAAATCAAAACTCCGATAGCTATTCAGGATATCGCCATCGTCGAGGACAGCTCATTTGCCGCACTTGATGCCAAAAACAAAAGAATCGTCCGATTCGGAAAGGACGGACAACTTCTTGGGCAATACTACAGCGAACGTCTCGGGGAGGCGCGATCCATCGCCGTTTCCTCAAATGGAACCGCCGTCTATGCGGCCGTCGGAAGCAAGATTTTTCTTTTTGAGATACAGTAATACCTTCAAATCTCGCGGTTTCTCTTTCTTTGCCAATCACCGTATTTTCTCTTGCCAACATTCCACAGTGAAACCGTCGAAAAACACAGATCACTTTTTACCTCTTCTTTCTACGCTTCCCTGGCAATCCCCGTCCGCTCCATAATTTCACGATTGACGATATCGGCATCGCGACCAAAACGGAGTCGCGAGAGTTCCTTTAGGGCATTCGCGATTTCCTGATTGCCGTTTGTCGGCGCGTAGGTTTTCATATTGAACGGCTTTGTGAGCTCGTTATTCATCAGAAGTCGCGCAAAACAGTTTCGATTATCCACATTCACCAAATCCTTCGCCGTAAAGACCGGCCCGAATTGCTTCTCCAAAAACTCGCCGTCTTCGGGACCAACACGAAATGCAATCATTGAACCGACGTTCCCGAACACCGCTTTCGAAATCTCTTCTTTGAGTTGGGCGATAAATTGATGCGCGATCACAAGCACCAAACGATACTTCCGCGCTTCGGAGAGAATCTGCGCGATCGAATTCGTCGTCACATTTTGAAACTCATCCATATAGAGATAGAAATCCTTCCGATCCGCCTCGGGCGTATCGACACGGGAAAGCGCCGCCATAAGAATCTTCCCGACAATCACCATTCCGAGAAGTCGCGCATTAATCTCACCGATTTTTCCTTTCGAAAGATTCACGAGAATGATTTTCCCGTTATCCATCGCTTCACGGAAATTAATCGTGCTTTCCTGTTGCGCGATAATCGGCCGCATCAAGTCATTTGAAATAAAAGAAGTGAGTTTCGAGGTAATATACGGCACCATATTGGCAAGCGCCGCCTCGCCCCCCGCCTTCTCCGCTTCTTTCGTCCAAAAATCATACACGACCGGATTTTTGCATTTTGACAATTTATACCGACGAAAATCTTCGTCCGCGAGCACTTTCGAGATTTCCATCAGGGTCGATCCGCTCTCCGGATCCTCCATAATAAGAAGCATCGCATTCCGCATATACTGCTCAAACATCGGGCCGCCGGTCGCCTTCAAATCATACAACTGATCAAAAATGCCGATCATTTCGTTAATAACGAATGTTTTTTGTTCCGGATGCGCCGCATCGAATTCCATCATATTCATTCCGATTGGCCGTTCAATATCCGACGGATCAAAGAGAACCACATCTTCGGCACGCTCTTTCGGAATCGCCGTCAAAATATCTTCAATCGCATCGCCATGCGGATCGATAAAACAAAATCCTTTGCCATTCCGCGCATCCTGCTTCGCCATTTCCTGCAAAAAAACGGACTTTCCGACACCGGTCTGACCGATCACATACATATGACGTCTTCGATCCGTATCGGTAATGCGAACAGCCGTCTCCGTACCGCGATAATCATTGTATCCGAGTTTGATTCCTTCTGTCGGAATATTGACCGGCGGCGGCGCGGCACCGGCCTTCAACCATTTGATTTTCGGCGTCTCCACCATCGATGTTGGCACATGAAACACGCTCGCCACTTCTTCAGTCGAGAGAATCATCGCATGTTCCTCATCGAAATTCCGGAAAATATAATCAAACGCCGATTGTTTCCGTTTCGCGCGCTTGCGAACCCGAAACGAATTCACTTCCGGATTTTCAAATTGCGCGAATGCATTTTCGATATGTGCGAGAATCTCGTCGGCGCGCTCGATTGTTCCCGCCGATGTAACCAAACGAATATTGACCTTAAACGCCTGTTTCGAAACCTTCGCATCAATCTGTTTCACAAGCTCCTGTTCTTCCGGTGTAAGCGATACCGGCGTTTCGTCTTTCTTGGCGGATCCGATTTCTTTCCCCGGAATCATGATTTCGGCAAGCCCCTGACCAACACCCTTCCCAACCGATTGAAGTACCGAACTCCCTTGAGCGTCTTTGAGACGTTTTCCTCCCTGCATTTTTTGAGCGATATCGCGACCTTTTGAACGCCATCCGCTCCCCGCGGGCGCAAGAACAATCTGAATCGCCGCGCCTTCGTCGGTTGAATTCAATTTTGAAAGCGCATTCGTCACTTCCGACAGCGGATCGACATTGAGCGTTCGGTAAGTCTTAATGGGAAGCGCATACGATTTTGACAGCTCGAGAACCGAAAAGGCGGTCGCGCTTCCCGGCGTAAAAATCGTATAGTCCGTTACCTTTTCAACAACCGCGTCGGGGAAAAATCCGTGCAATTGCTTCTCGATCGACTCGCGAAATTTCTTAGGAACGGCAAGATAGAAAAAAATTTCCTCTTTGCCGGACGGATTTGCGATCTCGAAAATAATATTCGGCGTCTCATAAAACCACGACCGCCACCCGAGCTTTCGTTTCATCGTGGCAAGCGTTCCGAGAAATTGTTCCATAGCCGCCACTTCTTCTTTCCATTTTTCCGCACCCGGCTGCGTATTCGTATCATCCCGCTTATCGCTTTTCGCGACACGGATCACCTCAAGATCCATCGCGATCGACCGACTCACCTGAATTCGAAATCGAAAAAAACTCCGGACTATGAGAAAAATCCCGGAACAAAACGTCAACACTCCGAAGAGGAGCGTTATCGGAACGAGAATAATGTTTGGATCGAATCCTCCTGACATTGTGTTTTGTTTTCTCTTTAAAACATTTCCCCGAAAAATCCTTTTCGGAAAGTTTTTTCGCTGTCCGGTCCGCCAACTGGCAGATTAACCGGCAAGAAAAAGATTTTCGCAAAGGATTTTTCGCAAAATAACACTACTCTTCCTGAATCATTCCCTTCGCCTTCAGCGCCTCATAAAATTTCTCCGCGAGCTCATCGTGCATTCGATCCAAAACATAAAAATCATTTAATTTCCGTGCGACATTCACGGCATGCGCGATACCTTTTACCGTCGCAATCTGCACGAGCTCATTCACCTGACTTTCCGCATCCGTCATCCCGGCAACGCTCTGCGCGTCACTCGCAATCGCCGCCGTATCGTCTGACTGCTGCGACCCGGCGCCACCGACGCGAGAGAGAATGTTCGAGAAGTGGAGCTCCGCCTTCTCGGATTTCTTTTCCTGTTCGGGAGAAGTTTCGGTCGGCATCGCACCGTCCATATCCTGTTTTTCTTTAGATACTTCAGCCGACACTTCACCCGACTGCGCTCCCTCCGGATTCTTCTCATCAAAAAAAATAATCTCTTCAGCCATACTCGATAAACAGTCAACAATTAACAAGAAAATCTCTCCTCTTCATTCCACGAGACTCTAGATCGCCACATCCTTCTTCATCTCCTCCTTAAAATCCGCTACGATCTTCTCAATCATCGCCTCATAATCCGGAATTTTCGACTCAAAATACCGCTTCACCTCGTCTTCGCTCGCCCCATTGTCGACCATTTTCTCATATTCCACAACTCCGTCCTCTCCAAGTCGATCAAAGGTATCAACCATAATCCTCTTAATGAGTACCTCCCCCATTTTCCCGATAAGCTCAAGCTGCTTTTCTTCCGGAAGCGATGCGAGTCCCATTTCTTCCACAAGATTTTTAAACATTGCCTGATAATCCGCTGGTGTTGTCATATGTTTTTATTTATCGAATATATAAATTATCGTGTCGTGGTAAAGAGTCCCGAGATACCAATCCGTTGACCCTGCTGAACGCTTGGGGCGATATGCTTGAGGTAATCCCCGACCGTCGCATTTCTGTGTCCGTTATAAAATTCAACCAAGCTCGGAATTTTCTTGTCACTGGAAAAGTCCACAAAATTCTTCAATTGATCGGCATTGAGTCCGGTAATATAACCCGAAATATTGCCAGCCTGAAGCAATTTCACGTCTCGCGCAATATTGGAGAGGCTTTGATCTAAAAGTTTTTTCTGAATTTCAGAATTCGTAAGAGATACAATATTCTCATTTTCCGGCGTACGAAGAAGATCCCTTGACCAATCCTCGACGCGCGGCCGATATTTCACCACGTCAAGATTAGACTGCAATTCCGAGATCTGCGCGGACGCGGTATCAAGCTCTCCGCGAAGCGCTTCCTCCGCTGAATGATCAATACTCGGAGATGGTTCCGGAATCGCAATAGGGATTGAGTCGGGAGGAACTTCAGTCGATGACGGTACCCCCGAGATCCCGCGTCCATGCACGGCTTGCCCCGTCACCCCCGAACCTTGCCCGAGAATTTCTTCGTCGATAACCTTGTCGGTCAAACGCTCACCCGGATGCGCTTTTATCCACTCGGCGATTTTCGCATTATTCTCGGCAATACTTTTCGTCGTCGCGTCCGAAATCTTTTCCGCACCGGAAACCGCTTTTTCGATATCCGCCGCCGAAAATGCCTTATCGAGATTGATTGTTTCTCCCACACGAAGAGCATCAATATCCTTACTCCCAAATCCAAGGTCTTTTAATTTTTCCGGCGAAAATGTTTTCAGCTGATTCTTAAGCGTATTGATCGCATGCGTCTGTCGTTCCGGATCAAGATTGGCAAACCTCTCGTTCTGAATGGCAAGATGTTTCTCGAGAATTTTCCAGGTATTGTCTCCTTTTGAAACTTCAAAAGACCCAAAATTCCCGCCAGAAGAAACGGATGGGACGGCTTCTCCTGAAGAAGATGTGGCTCCCGCATCAGCGAAAACATTCTTCGTATCAGCTGTTGGTGCTTTCATCGACGCACCCGGATCAGCACCACCCCCTCCAGGCGTATTCACTCTTCCGACAGACGGAGTTTTAGCACCAGCACCCGTGTCTCCGGGCTGTGGTCCGGCGGGATAAGCTGGAGCGGTATCGCCCGAAAAAAACATCGAATCAAGTTTGTGAATCAATGCGCCACTCGCAAATCCTAATACACCACCAATGGTCAATGCTGCGATTTTTCGAGCGCGAAATCCAAACTTTCTCCGAGAAAGGTTTGTATCCGCTTCTCGAGTGGTTGCCCGCAAAAGCTCATCAAGTTTTGCAAGCTGCTCTTTGATATCCCCAGACCCTCTTACTATTTCTCCGGATTCCAGCACATCATTTTCAAGTCCCCTCTCTTGGAAAGACGTTGCGATTTTTTCAAACGCCGAATCTGCAGTTACAAAAGCCCCGGCCGTTAATGCGGCTCGCCGAACAAGTATCAATCCGGCGACCGCCGCAACACCGCCGGTTGCAATGCTCGCTCCCGCAAGTGCAAGACCGATTGCTGCTTTTGTTTTCCAGTTCAGCTTGTTGTATGCCTTCCCGACATCTTCAAATAGTCCCAATGCCTTGGCAGGAATTCCCTCTCGTTTTGTTCTCGCATCGGTCCATGCCTTGTACAATTCAATCTTTGACTCGGCTCCAAAATATCGAAATTCGATTGCCATTTTCTCCCGTAACTCCTCTTCGGAATGATGTTCCGATTTCAAACGCTCAAGACGGGCATCGATCAGTTTATTTAATGTTTGCTGGTAATGTCCTTTATGAAACTGAATATCCTTGTCGGCATCTTTATTCTGGCTCCCGATATGGAGAATGGACTTGATCCGCGCCCACGCACTTGATTTTCGATACTCCGTTTCCGCGTACGCCTTGCGCGCTTCGGCAAGCTCGGCGGTCAGTCGAGTAATTTCGCCGTCAAGTTCGGAAACACCAGCCATATCCTTCGCACGCGCATCCATCTCCTCGACGCGTTCTTTGAAATCTTTCTTGTGCTTGTTTTCAAGCTCATCTTCCATTTCCTCTCGAGCCGCTTTCCTTTGATCTTCCGTAGGATTCAGAACATAATTTCCGTTATTATCCTTAAAATACACCGCGCCATTCTTCACGAGTTCGGCATCCGAAAGTTTTCGCGAGGCCATAAGCGTCGCCATCTCTTCATCGGAATATTCTCGCCCCTTCACTTTCTTTTTCTTCTTGTCAAATTCCGCATTTTCTTTTTCAGCGGATTTTCGTAATTGTGCATTTTGTTCATCCGTAAGTTGTAGACGCAATCGATCATCTCCTTTCTTATCCTGCCTTGCTTCATCGGGAACATATTTCGCCCCACGGCGAATCAAATCCGCTTCTCCAAGTATCCTCTCTCCTCTTATCCGTGTCTCTTCATCTTCCACTGCATTCACTGGTTCGGGGGTTGCTGGACTCGGAGGAGTCGCGACTGGCGTGGATGGGATGGGTGGGATCGGAGTCGGTTGGGAAGAAACTGGTGGCACAGGAGGCATTTGAGACGGTGTTGTTGGCTGCACGGAAGGCGTAGCCGAGGCCTGATTCGGAGCCTGTACGGCTGCCGGGCTTGAAGAAGGTGTGGCTTCTTTAAGAATCCATGCGCCCTGCATTTTTTTCACAAGTTCCTCAATATTAATAGGTTTTCCGCTTCCTTTTTTCCCACGAAAAAATACATCTCCTTCACGATAAAGATTCATTTTCGCACCCCCACTACTCACCAGAACAAAAACTTCTCCGTCAGCAACCTGTAAAAGACGCTCCCTGTGTTCAAGAGTTGCGTCCGGAGGAACCGCAGCAAAGTTCTCCATATCATTCTGCATGGCTACAAGATGTGCGGCAATACTTGTCAATCCAGATGCATCGACATCCGGAATATTTTGTGGCGCGCCAGGATCAGGATTCGGGGGCATGGAGGCAGTAGCTGCAGGATTTTTACCAAGATCCAAATCCGGAAGATTCGCCCGGGCAGCATCAGCAGCCGCACTGCTTGCTGCAAGCGCTTGCTGTAAAAGATCGTCCATGCCTCCTCTTTTTCTTGGCATAAGCAATACAAAAAATTTATTTTGGTTCCTCATTATCAACAATGATCCCCTCTCCCTCTATCACCACCCCAGCCTCTTCATCACCAATACCCCCTTCAGTATCAGAAGCTGTATCATTTTCTTGCATATATTTTTTGATCATCTCCCTCACCAGCTGGTGAATTTTCGGGAGCACCGTGTGAGCATCAACATACCCTGCCCACATTGAAACTGTCTTTTCCGCCTGCTCACCAATATGTTGTGAGATATTCTTTGCAGCATAAGGGGTATTGTTGAGCACACTCACAACCTCAAGTCCACTTGATTCGAGAGACTTACAAAGTGCTTCCCATGCTTTTTCGAGAACGACCATCGTATTCTCTACTACTTGTTTTCGAATTTGCTCCATTGAAACCAGACCGCGAGAACCCTCTGGTTGACCTTGTTCGATATTTGCTTGTACGGATCCTTCCCCGGCGCTTGCTACCGATGAAGCTACTGGCGTTGCCTCGCCATCACCACGAGCATCTTCATTCGCTGCCTTCTTAAAAATCTCCCCCAGCTCCGCTTGAAATTCAGCCGTAACAAGTTTTCCTCTCCCAAATTGAGGCGCCCGACTCTTCGATCGATCCTGCTTGAATCTTTTGCGAACTCCCTCTAAAATCGGTCGGAATTCCCTACGAAGATCACGGTTGCATTGATCAATCATCCTCTGAATTCCGGATTTTTTATAAAAGTCAAAGAAATATCTCTCAAATTTTTCCTTCTGTATTTTTTGTTCCTCTGCGCTCCCCTGATTTTTTGTTGTAGTAAACGACTCCTGTATCGGTTTTAAAATAATCATCATCTTCTTTGCTTGCTCGGAAAGTCTCTCGCGATCGGAGTCTTTCACAGAAGAAAATTCTCCTTTCGATGCTGCGACAATATCCTCAAATTTCCTCGGGAGAAACATCCGGAGTTTCATTTTCTTCTCTATAAATTCCTCTCTCTTGTCGCGATTCCCTTGAGCTGGCACCCGAAGGGTTACTTCCTCTACCCAACCAATATCATACAGTTTCGGCTTTTCTTTCCCTGCTTCTTCCCGAAGACTCTTCGAGAGATCCCCCTTCATATTTTCGAGAGCAAAACTAAGAATTCGAACAAGGTATGCTCGCTCGATATCTCTTTCGGCTATAAAATATGATTTTCCGGCGAGCCTTTTCTCGTCTTGTGCAAGATTTCGAAACGCTTGTGCGAGGCTATTTTCTCCTCGAAGAGAAGGGAGATACAATACTTCATCGGTGGTCGAATGGGGAAAAACTTGGATGAGAGGCACGGAAGCATCAGAGAGGCCCCGTACATCTTGTTTGACTCTGTCGACTGCTTGTTTGAGTTGTGCCCCGAATGCTCGGAGCTTTTCGGATTCATGCTCTTCGAAGTATATATCAAACCTCGGTCTTGGCTTTTTTGCTTGATCCTTTTTCGCTGGATTTTCCGGTTCCTTTTGTGGAGATTGCAAGGCAGCATTTTCCGTAGATGGAGAATCTTGCAAAGAAAAATCTGCAGCCGCCGAAAGAAGCTCTTCGGCATTCGGTTCGTGTGCGTCACCACCTTCAACCGTTTTCGGAGATTTCGGAGCTCGCCGCGATCTTGGTTTTTTTTCTTGTTCTGGATTTGCCGGTGCTGGTATTGGCATCCCCGGTTCTCTTTTTGGCATATGTTTTCTTAATGATATCAAAAAGGAAGCGACTCGCAAAACATTTTTTTAGGCTACTTCTTCGAATCCCGTTTTTCGGAAAGCCATTGCAACGAAAGTACCTTCATCTTTTCCAAAGAAATTCCTTCTTTGCTCCCAAGAAGTTCAAATATCTTCCGTGAAAACGTTTCCGCGGTTTTCGAAAGTGACTCTTCCGAGAGCAAAACCTTCGCAAGTTTTAATTCGTCGCCTTGAACTCTAAGGAGAAAAAACTTCCAGAATTGCTCAAAAGCATCCTGAATAGCCTGGGGAATCTTTTTTTCTTCCTCTTCAATCTTCGGGATAACTTCCGCAGCAGGAAAAACTTCTTCTTTCTTGCTGGTGAGAGGTTTCGTCGAACCCTCTCCGGATATTACCGATTGAATCCTTTCATAATCAGCAATACTTAATCCATTCCGCTCTGAAACAAAACCCCCTTCCGGAAAATGACTCGCATCCGCAACAACTGTTCTCTGTCGCATGTTGAGTTGCTTTTTTCCTGAATTCCCATTCATTCTCTCGTTTCGTTCCGCATCCCTCTTCGCCTTTCGCTCGAGACGTTCGCGGCGCTCTTTTTCTTCTCGCCCACGGAGAGAATCGCGGTGCACATACGTTCGTCCTTCGTATACCGCTATTTCGGCGAGTTTCTTGTAGGAAACAAATTCTTCCGGAAGATGTTGGAAAAAATCCCTCATCGCTTGAAGATCAGAAGAAGTGTCTTTTCCTGCGGAAATTTTTCGCTCATACGCTTCGACAAGTTCCCGTAACACCTGTTTTTCCATATGAAAATGGAGTTGCAGTGCCCAATTGTCTTCTTCGGAATTCCCCTCTCTTCCAAGGGAAGAAACTTCCACCCGCTCCATATCGAGAAGTAAGCCTCGTCCGTACACCTCAAACTCCCGTTCCGCTTTGGAACGATTCCGTTCTTTTTTACCGCTTATCTTGGCACTCAAGCCCGATCGCTCAAGAATTTCCCCGACCTTTTCCGCTGGTCGGACCGTAATATTCTTCTTTCCTTTTTCAAAAAATCCGACTTCCCGTTCGCCGTTTACTCCATCGGAAACATACTTAACCTCGATATCCGGCTCATCTCCGCGCTGAAGGACATTAGGATCAGACGCATATGTGTCGCCCGGATAAATGTCAGGTTGTTTTTTTCTTTCTTTTGAACCGTTATTTGAGGCAACGCTCAAAGAAACATTCGAAGAAGATTCGACGCCATCTTGCTTCTTTTTTGGTTGTCTCGGAATTTTTATTCCTGGTGGAATGTTCTCCCACTCTCCTGAAGATACTTTCTTTTTGACAGCGCCCGAAAGATCTTTCACTTCGAATTGTTTGAAAATACCCGCTTCATTCATTGCCATACGAAAAAATCTTTCAATTATTTCTTCTCTTTATGATATAATTATACCATATAAAAAGAAAAACAAACGGTATGCAAAAATTCTGGTACGATCTTCTCTCTCCAAAGCGATTCGTTTTCTTTCTTGCGCTCATTCTCGTTCTCGCATTTTTCCTCCGCACCTGGAATATCGACGACATTCCGGGCGGACTCTACCCCGACGAGGCGATGAACGGTACGAACGCAATCGAAGCAAACGAAACAGGGCACTACAAACTTTTTTACGAAGACAATTTCGGTCGCGAGGGACTCTTTATTAATCTGCAGGCGCTCGCGATCAAATATCTCGGTGTAAACATTCCCGCGCTCAAACTCTGGTCGGCGATTTTCGGTACACTTGCCGCGCTCGGCATCGGACTTCTCGCGCTCGAACTCTTCGGCCGACGTTCTGCCGCGCTCGCCGCCGCCTTTATCACCACCACCTCATACTGGGCGATCAATTTTTCCCGAATGGGATTCCGCGCGATCATGGTAACCGCACTCCTTTCATTTTCCTTTTATTTTTTCTTCCGCGGACTCCGTACGGAACGCAAGTGTTCTTTTTTCTTCGCCGGAGCACTTCTTGGTCTCGGTCTTCATACCTATATCGCCTTCCGACTCGCGCCGGGCATACTCATCCTCCTTCTTCCCTTTCTCCTCCTCTCTTACGAAAATTTTCTCAAACGATTTTGGAAACACGCGTTCGTATTCGTCTTTGGCGCCTTTCTCACCGCCGCGCCGATGTTTTATGATTTCTCTCAAAATCCACATCACTTCGCTTCTCGCTCCGACGATGTCTCGATTTTCTCCGAAAAGGTGAACAAGGGCGACCTTTGGGGAACATTCGGAAAAACCTTCGGCCTCTCGCTCATCAAATACAATTTTGTGGGCGATCAAAACTTCCGACACAACTATCCGCCCTATCCGATCCTCGACCCGATCATCGGCACGTTTTTCCTCGCCGGCTTTCTCTGGATTCTTGTCGACACCATCAAACTCTTCGGTCTCCGACTCCGAAACAAAGAACGCCACCCGAAACTTGCCATCAATGCCTTTCTTTTCATCTCTTTCTTTGTCATGCTTGCGCCGGAGTACCTTACCAATGAAGGACTTCCGCACGCTCTCCGCGCGATCGGCACGCAAGTCTCGGTGTTTCTCTTTGCTTCTTTTCCGATCGCATTTCTCTTCAATCGCGCGCTGCACGCGCAAGCGGTCGGGCGATCCCTTTTTCTCTCGCTTTTCTTCCTGACCCTCATAACAAGCGGCCTCTGGAATGGTGTAAAATATTTTTATTTCTTCGCAAATCATCCGAAACAATACGAATCATTCGCCGCGAGATTCCGCAGTATGTCGCTCTATCTGAATTCCCTTCCGGAAAATACGCATAAATATTTGTACGCGAATACCGGATACATCGACCTCCAGGCCATCCTCTTTCAAACTTCCGGTCGCGTAAAAAACTTTCAAGTCCTGCAGCCCGACACGAAAATCGAACGCCCGGCCGTTATCCTACAAATGCGCTATGATGACCGCGTCTTCGAAAACATCAAACAGCGCACTCCGAATGCAATTGTACGACAAGCCGACCCGCTGCAAAAACCCGGAACAAACTTTCTCGTCATCGAAATTCCGGACGAGAAAAAATAGAAATCGCTGCAGTTTCTTTTGTAAATATTCAAAACGGATTGGACAGAATTTTTTCTCGACAACGAGTCGGGGAATGACCAAAGGAAATGCGATCAAAACAAAGAGATTGGAAAATCACTAAAATTTATAATAAGAAAACACTCTATGCGCCACTTCCTCGACCCGATTAAGAAAAATGCCGCGCTTGCGGTGTTCGCGCTCCTCGCCGTTTTTGTTCTCCTTTCGCTTACTGGCGCACGAAACGATTCCGCCACATTCGATGAGCGTGCTCATATTCCCGCTGCCTATAGCTATGTCCGCTACAGCGATATGCGACTCAATCCGGAGCATCCGCCACTTTTAAAAGACTTAGCCGGTCTTCCGCTTCTTCTCCTTGATTTGAAATTCCCCATTGAAAGCGAACTTTGGACGAAAGGCGTGAACGAACAATGGAATCTCGGAACACTCTTTCTCTATCGAATCGGGAACAATCCAAACGACATTCTCTTTTTCTCCCGACTCCCCATTATTCTCATCGGTCTTCTTCTCGGATACTTTCTGTATCGGTGGGGTAAAGAACTCTCCGGAACGCTCACTGGTATTTTTGCGGTCGCGCTCTTTGCGCTTGATCCGAATATGATCGCGCACGGTCATTATGTAACAACCGATCTCGGCATCGCCGCGGCGATTTTCATCGCCACGTATTTTTTCGTCCGATTCCTTAAAAATCCCTCACCGAAAAATATCATCGTCGCCGGTATCGCGCTCTCGCTCGCCCAACTCACCAAATTTTCCGCCGTTCTCCTCTTTCCGCTTTTCGGACTCATTCTCTTTGTGTACGCAATCGTCAGATACGAACACGACGACAAAACGCCGACCTTGAAAGAAAAATTGATATGCGTACGACAATGGATCGCCCGATATATCCAAATTGTTATCATCGCTTTCATCGGCATTTATATCGTCTACGCGGCGAATACCTGGAATATGCCGGCTGAAAAAACGATTGAAAACGCCGCCATTGTGTTCTCCGGTCCCGCGCCCGCAAAAGTCTTCGCCAGAGAAACAATCGGAGCGATGTCTTCCGTTCCGGTCCTGAAGCCACTCTCGCATTACTTTCTCGGCGTCTTTATGGTTTTCTCTCGCGTCGCTGGCGGGAACACGTTTTACTTCGACAACCCATTCTTTCATGACACCTCGCGCCCGCTTGTCGCAAATATCGCCTCTCCGTGGTATTTTCCGGCGGTTTTCCTGATGAAAGAGGCCCTCCCGTTTCTTTTTCTCTTGTTTCTTTCCGGTTGTTACGCGTTCTACCGAATCATCCGAGCCTTCGCGGAGAAAAAAACACTCGCCGCGCGCGCTCACCTCATCGCCGAAAGTTTCCGCACACGCATCGCCCAGTGGACCATACTCGCATTCGTCGCACTCTATACCTACCTCTCCATTACCGGAAACTTAAATATCGGTCTCCGGCACCTTTTCCCCATTCTCCCTCTCCTCTATCTTCTTGTCGCGAAAACCGTTGCCGACTTCATCACGCGACGCATCGAACACGAAAATCGTCTCACTGGCTATCGTTCCAACCTTCACCGCATCCTCTTCACTACGCTCGGGTTTGGCTTTTTCTCGTGGATGGTGTTTATCCCAGTTGCAGCATCGCCAAACTTCCTCTCGTATTTCAATGAAACCGTTGGATCGAAAAATGGGTATTGGTACGTGACAGATTCCAATTACGACTGGGGACAAGATCTCAAGCGAGTGAAAGAATTCGTCGAACGGTACAACGCCTGCGTATCACAGGCACGATCAATGTCAGACTGTCTTGGTCGCAGATTTTCCGCAACCCCCGCGCTTAATTCAATCGGACGATCTCCTATCGATACAATCCGTGTCGATTATTTCGGCGGCTCCGAATCCGATATCGCGGTCGGCGCATATCTGAAGCCTTGGAATGCCGGTCTTGATCCGGAAGTTGGATGGTATGCTATATCGGCCACTTTCTATCAGGAAAGTATTTACAAAAACATCCTCCCGACCGAAAAAACCTATCGCGACTGGATCCTCCCATTCAAACCGGTCGCTCGCGCCGGAGAGTCCATTCTCATCTTCCATATTTCAGAAGACGATCTTCAGATGATACGAGAGCGATAGAATTTGATCGCAAGAAGCAAGAAAAAACGCCGCAAAAAGCGACGTTTTTTTCTTTCAAGAATCGGCACTTATTGTTTTTCAAATCCTCCCGATTGAAAATATTTCGCGAGAAGAAAAAATGCCGGCGGAAAGGTTATACCCCATACGGGGGCAAAAAGAAACCAGAGCTGCGGAAAGAGCGGCGAGAGAGCAATCACGAGAAAAAGCGGCGCCTGTGCAAAAAACAATCGGCGCATCCATATCGAAATTATATTTTTTTTCTGAATCGCAAAACCCAAGAAAAACGCCGAGAGGGAAAGGAAGCTGCTCCCCAAAAATTCAATCGCGTACAAATATTTCCCCGGTCGGAAGAGAAAACACTCCAGTCCCGCCTGTGGAGCCTGCAAGCCGAGCTGTTGCGGCAAAACATTGATTAGCTGCCCAAAAAACACGAATGACTCCAGCGTTACGGAAACAAGCGCGATGGAAAATGCGAGCATACTCGCAAACCGCGCTTTCCCGGTCGTCGCGAGTACCACGCAAAGTATGGCCGCAAGAAGAAAATACGGTACGAAAAAATTCAAGAGAAACGGTATAAATAAACTCTTCGTATCGGGAAAACTCTGAAGAGAAAAATCTCCGGAAATATACATAAGCGATCCGAGAGACACGGAAAGGCCGATCGAAAGAACGACCACGGAAAGAGCCGCGACATTTCCGTACATTCGCAAAAAATTTTTTTCACCCCTGATAGAAACGACTGTGTTTGTGTTCATATTTGTGTTCATATAGGAAATCATATCCTTTCCCGAACAGAAAAACAACCGACAAAAAAACAAAAGGACTCATTTTTTTTCCGATTCGTCGGTGTTTGCGTCTTTTTCTCGCAAAGAATAGTACGCCTTTCCATTTATGCGCAGATCGATACGGGATAATTCTTTTCTCTCATCCGAAGACATCCCCTTCTCAAGCGAAAGCGCGAGCGTTTCAATCACTGATTCCGGCCGAAATGACGTATCGAGAAGAATATCCCATCCCTCGCTCGTTCGAAGCCGAACTTCGTGAGACGATTCATACGAAACCGCGATAGTTCTCTCAAGCGAAATATCGAATCGGTCCCGAAATTCGGATAAAAATTGCAACAAAAACCGCACCGATTCCGGGTTCATAACCACTTGGTCGATTGCCTGTTCTTGTCCGGTTTCGCTCGAAAGGACAAACATATTCCGGTCATTCCATACCGCGCCGATATTCGGATGCGAACGCGTCATTCCATTTGGAAGAAGCACCCTCTCCAATTCTCCCGTCTTCCAGAGAAGCAACGTGTCAAATTCCGAAACAACAACCGTAACACGCGAGGGAAACACTTTTTTCACTTCCGCCGACTGAATCCATGGGGACAGATTTTCGATCTCGCCCGCAAGCGCCGAGGCATCGAGCGTAAAGTAATCGTCATTCCGAAAGAAAAACATCCGACGACCGGAGGCAAATTGTTCCCATATCGGTACGAATCGCTCTTCCGGTATCAGGTTCATTCCCGTAAAGGAAATGGTTTCTATTTTCGTAAACGATGAAAAGAAGACGACATATCCCAGCAAGAAAAAAAATCCCATCCAAAGAAACCCGGCGAGATACTTTCCAAAAGAAAATTTTTTCTTCCTGCGATTTTCTTCGCGTTTCCGATCGGTCGATCGCGCCGCATCAAGCTTCGAAAACGGAGCGATAACCGGTTTTTCATTGTTTCGAACTCGGAAAAGAGCCATATATTTGTGTTTCAAATTGCCTCGGACAGAAAAAGACTGTCGAGAAGAAGCCGCGCGCCGGCATTGGTTTCCTGAAGCGTCTTCTTCACGCGAGAAACTTGTTCGAGAAGTAAATATCTCTTCCGAAGAACCGCTTCATCGGAAGATGCCTTCATATGTTCGCGCATACCGATAATCCACCAATCAAAAAGTTCGATCGCTTCGGGAACATTCCGTGAAAATCGCTCCGAAAGATCGATCCTCTCTCGGATGGAAAGCGAGGCAATTCGAAAAAGAGAACGCAGCGTTTCTTTCCGTTCCGAAAAACGATCCGGGTTTTGAAGTGCTTCGATCACAAGACCCGGGCGGCCGAGTGAAGAAAAAAACGCTTCAACAGAAGGAGCGGAGGGAAAAAGCTGTCGTATCCCCGCTTCCACTTCTTTCGTGGCGACCGGGCCAAAAACAATGCGCTCCATACGCGAACGAACCGTCGGGAGAAGCTTGTCCGGCTCGCTTGTGACAAAAAGAATGACTCCGGTATCGGACGGTTCTTCCAGTGTTTTCAAAATGGCGTTCTGCGCCGGCTCAAGAAGTTTCTCCGCATCTCGGACAATCGCCACCCGAAACCTCCCTCGCGCTGGATACTGGGAGAGAAAGAGTCGAAGATCCCGAACGGACTCGACCGGTATTGATTTTTCCCTTATCACGCCTTTTTTTTCTTCACGTTCCGGTTCTAGCAAAAAAATATCCGAAACATCTTCCGTTTCGCCGTCGTCACGACCGCACAGAAGCCTCGCAAATTCCTGCGCAACAAGAAATTTCCCGATTCGATCCGGCCCGGAAAAAATATACGCGTGATTCGGCGCGCCACTTTTTGCTCTGGTTGCAAGGAAATTTCGTTGTTGTGCGTGACCGATAATGTACATACGAGAATCAAGAATATTCGTACTCGGATACTTCAAAAAGAATGATTCAAAATTCATCATTCCTGATTTACGAGCATGTGTATTTCTCTTCGAAATCGCTCTTCCGAAAATTGCGCCGCGGCCCGCTTCATCTCCGCTTCATTATATTCCCCCTCATTCGCGAGAAACCGACGCACGCCATCCGAAAGAATTTCCGTCGTCTGCGCAAAAAAGAACTCTCCTGTTTTCCCCGGTTCAACGATTTCCTTTGCGCCGCCTTCACTATAGGCAATAACCGGCGTTCCGAATGAAAGCGCCTCTGTGATCGCAAGGCCGAAATCCTCCTCCGCCGGATGAATCAATGCCCGCGCCTCGCGGTATCGTTTGGCCAACATTTCCTCTGACTGCCAACCGATACATCGAACGGTTTTCCCCGCTTTTTTCTCGAGTCGTTTTCGATCCGGACCAATACCAACAATGACAAGCGGGAGTTCAAGTTTATTCATCGCTTCAATCGCAATATCGATTCGTTTCGCTTCGGTCAATCGCGATACGATAAGAAAATATTGTTTTCTCTCTTTTTTTTCTTCATCATCTCCCCTTCCTATTTGTTTTACGGCCGGGTATACCACCTTCGCTTCGCCCCGATAGTATTTCCGAATCCGTTCCGCCGTGTACCGCGAATTTGCCACCAACACATCCGGTCGGTCCGCCGCTTGTTTGTCCCACACGCGAAGATACGAAAGAAACAGACGGCCAACGGTTCGCAGTCCGAACGGCAATCGAAGCGCCGCGAAGTACCGCTCATTTTCATCCCATACATATCGCATCGGCGAATGAAGATACGCGATATGTTTCGTATGAAGTCGCGTGACCACTCCTTTCGACCACGCGCCCGATGACGAAATCACCGTATCAAATTCCCGCAGATCAAGCGATTCGATTGCCGAGGGATAAAACGGGAGAAGCAGTCGATACCGCTTCCGGAGCCATTTCGGAAATTTCTGAACATATGACGTGCGAATATCGCAATTCGGAAAATGCCGCTTCACGACATTCGAATCGGAAAGCAAGGTATACACCGGCGCCTCGGGATACATTCGTATAAAATCCTGAAGCACTCGCTCGGCACCACCATACGAGACAAGAAAGTCGTGAACGATTGCAATATTTTGTTTATTTCCCTCTTTCATCGCTCTTTCAAAAGAAATGTAATTTCCCGCGCGCACTTCCCCCACGAAAACCGACCCCTATTCTTCAGCCCTTTCTGCAGTATATCATCCCGAAAATCCTTTTCCTGCAGTACTCTTCGGATTCCTTCCGCAATCGAACGTGCATCAAACGGATCCGCATACACCGCACCATCCCCACCCACCTCCGGAAGCGACGAAGTTTTTGACGTTACGATCGGCACTGCAACCGACTGCGCCTCAAGCACCGGAATACCGAATCCCTCATAGAGCGATGGAAACAGAAACACCTCGGCATTTTTTAGAAGCTCCCACTTTTCTTCTTCCGTCACATAACCAAGTTCAATGATATCGTTTTGATTCCTGATTCTTGATTCCTGATTCTTGATTCTTTCGTATCCATACCCCGGCTTTCCCGCAAGCACCAACCGGTGCGGAATGTGGTGTTTTTCTTTCAATATTTCAAACGCCTCAATAATTCGCCCGACATTTTTCCGTTCCTCAATCCGCCCGATAAAGAGCAGGAATTTTGAATTTTGAATTTTGAATTTCGATTGAATGTTTAATTCTGAAATTTCTGAATTCTGATTTGATTCGAAATTCGAAATTCGAAATTCGAAATTATTATTATACCCTTCATACACCACCCGTATCTTCTCCTCCGCTACACCATACAACCGCATCAAATCCGATTTTGTATTCTCCGACACCGCGATAATCCTTTCCGCCCATCGGCATGAAAACCAAATCGAGAGTCGCATATACCACCGCTCCCACAGGGAATATGCCTCCGGACAAAACTCATACTCAAGTCCGTGAACCGTGACTATCGTCCGGCGCGGATGAACAAGCGGCACCGTATGCGCCGGCACAAACAAAACATCGGGTCTGTGAACAAGCATTTCAAGCGACAATCGAAACTGCGTCCAAAATCGCGGCGCCCACAACCCTCTCACTTGCCAATGCTCCGGCAATTCAAAATCAATCTCCGGAAGGATTGTTTTAGGTTGCACGTTTTGTATGATAAATTTTTTCCTCACATACAAAACCACCTGTTCATCTTTCAGTTCCTTGCGCAGATGTTTGATGACTTGATAACTATATTCCTCAATTCCTGTTCGTTTTTTCAAAAACGCACGCGACGCATCGATGCCAATGATCATATCAAAATGCAAATATCAAATATAAAAATTATGGAGTCTCGTTTCACGAGACACAACAATTTTTCATTTTGATTTTTTATTTTTTATCTTGCTTGGCGAATTTATTTGCCAAGCATAATACTTCGCTTGTAAATCTCGAGATTATCAAGCACAATCCCTGTTCCCTTCGCCACACAAAACGCCGGATCGTCGGCAAGATAACACGGCACGCCGATCGTCTTCGCAATGAGCTGATCAAGGTATCGGAGTTGCGCCGTCCCGCCGGAGAGCACCATCCCTTTATCCATCACATCGGCCGCAAGTTCGGGCGGCGTCTCTTGCAAAACCTGCTTAATGACATTGATAATTTCCCGCAGTTCATCTTGAATCGCTTCCGTCACTTCATTCGAGGAAATGGTAACGGTTCGCGGAAGTCCACCCATAAGATCGCGCCCGCGAATATCCATATGATCTTCTTTGACCTGCACGATCGCAGAACCGATCTGCATCTTCACTTCTTCCGCCGTCCGATCACCGATCGCAAGCGAGTACTTCCGTTTGATATAATCCGAAATCGCCTGATCTATCCGATTCCCGCCGACGCGCGCCGATGCCGATGCGACCACGCCACCAAGAGAAATAATGGCGATTTCCGATGTTCCACCGCCGATATTGATAATCATATTGCCCTGCGCCGCATGAATCGGAATCCCCGCGCCGATCGCCGCAAGAATCGGTTCTTTCACCACATACGCCGCCTTCGCCCCGGCTTTCAGTGCCGCATCGATTACGGCGCGCCGCTCGGTCGATGTCACACCTGCCGGAATCGAGAGCACCACCTCCGGACGAATGAGCGAAAACCGTCCGCTCACCTTCCCGATAAAATACCGGAGCATCGCTTCCGTCACCCGATAATCCGCAATCGCGCCATCCCGAAGCGGCTGACTCGCTGAAATTGTGTCCGGCGTTCGCCCAAGCATTTCTTTCGCCTCATTCCCCACGGCAAGCACCTTATTCTCAAAGAGAGAAATCGCCACGACCGACGGCTCGTTAATCACCACACCTTTTCCCGGCACAAAAACAAGCGTATTCGCCGTCCCCAGATCGATCCCGATTTTTTTGACGATCCAACTCATAACTTCGTAAAACACAATTCTCAAAACACAGAAACCAAACAAAGCGCAAATTTCAAAACACAAATCTCAATTCCGTGCTTTGTGTGTTGTTTGGCATTTTGTGTTTTTTGTTCTGTGTTTTTATTTACTCACTCTCCGTATTTCCGCTCCAAGTTTCTGCAATCGTTCTTCAATACGTTCATACCCGCGATCAACCTGATAAATATCTTCGATCACTGTTTTCCCCTGCGCCGCAAGCGCCGCAATGATAAGCGCCGCGCCAGCCCGAAGATCGAAGCTCTTGATCGTTGTTCCGTGAAGAGCCGACGGTCCAAACACCTCCGCCTGATGCGGATTCAGAATTCGGGCTTTCGCACCCATTTTTTCCAATTCCTGAATATAATTAAACCGCCCTTCGTAGAAATGATCATGAACAAGCGTCTCTCCATCCGAGACGGCAGCAAGCACCCCGAAAAGCGACTGCGTGTCCGTCGGAATCCCTGGATATATTTCCGGTTTTACCTTTCCCGGCGATACGAGCGCTCCCTTTGAAAACACTCGAATCCGATTCAAATCAATGACCTCTATTCCAGCACCGAATTCAGAAAGCTTTTCCAACACCGCTTCAAGATACTCCTCATGCGCACCGTTAACCGTAATATCGCTCCCCGTCGCCGCCCCGAGAACCAGAAATGTCGCCGCTTCATTCGCATCGGAGAGAATTGTATGCTCCGCACCATAGAGCGTAGCGCTCCCCTCAATTTCGATTGTGTGCGTACCAAGCCCCGATACCGTCGCGCCCATTTTTTCAAGAAATCGACCAAGGTCCTGTACATGCGGTTCCGCTGCCGCCATTTTGATCATTGTTTTTCCCGGAAGTATCGCCGCAAGCATCATCGCATTTTCCGTCGCCGTCACCGAAAATTCTTTCAAAACGACTTTCCCGTTTTGTCGCCGCGACGCATCGATTCGATAGGATTTTTCCCCGACAGGCCGAATAGAAACACCCATTTTGAGAAACGCGTCAAAATGCGTATCGACCGGCCGCGCTCCGATCGAACATCCTCCCGGATGAAAAAAATTAAATTCCGGGAATCGCGCCGAAAGCGGTCCCAAAAGAAGAATCGAGGAACGAAGTTGTTTTACGAGATGCGTATCGAGTTTTTTCGGATCGACATCACGGGCCGTTACGGTAACGGTTCGATCATCATGCCACTCCACCCGCGCGCCCATACTCTCAAGAATCTCAAGCATACGAAACACATCCTCAATCCGGGGAATATTATGAATCACGCAGGGATCCTTCGTAAGAAGCGTTGCCGCAAGAATCGGCGTCGCCGCATTTTTCGATCCGGATACATCGATTGTTCCGGACAGTTTTTTCCCGCCGATAATTTCAAAAACTTCCATAAAAAATTGAAAATGATTCTTCGCTAGTGTACCCTATTTCCCGCCTTTTTTCAATACAAAAACCCTCCCGAAGGAGGGCTTGTTTCAGAGGAAATTACCTTACCTCAAAATCAACACTCATATCAATAATGACTTCTCCATCTCCGGATGGCACCTCTGGTGTTACGCGTACTTTTTCATCCGAAGCGCCTCCCCCAAAACCCATAGTTGTTGCGGGTACTGGCGGATTTCCAGAACCATCCGGGGATGAAATAATTGTTTCATACCAACCAACCACCTTTCCTAAGCGAACACCGGCGGCTCTTGCTATGTCCTGCGACTTTTTTCGAGCATCTGAAAGCGCTTCTTCGCGCGCGCGTTCTTTCAATTTTTCCGCATTGGCTACCGTAAAGCTCACACCACGAATATCATTTGCGCCTGCGTGACTCGCTTCCTCAAGAACCTTAGACACAAGCATTTCATTGTCCTTATCGATATTTTCGATTTTTATAACTATCTGTTGGGATGCGCCGTAACCAGACACCGATGAGGTGCCCGTATTGGAATACGCATACTGCGGAAACAATACATATTGTTCTGTTTGAATTTTATCTTGAGGAATATCAAGTCCTTTGATTGCCGTAACAATTTTTGAAGCCTTTTCGTTCAATTGCTGAAGTGCCGCCTCCGCTGTAGGCACCGAATCTATTCGAACACCAAGAGTAATTGTCGCAAGATCAGGATGATACTTTACTGTTCCACGACCAATAACCGATACTCGATTTGTATTCGAAGCCTTTTCATAAATCGTATCGCTCAACACCGCCGCGAGCAGCACCACCGCAAGCGAGACGATACCGACAATTTTTACCGTCGCATTCTGCTTCCGCGAGGATTCCTCTCGCATCATTCCCTCTCCTTCCATAAAAAAGAGTTAGTGTTTAGACAAATATATTGTACTCTCGGCGAACAAAAACGCAAAAAGCCTCTTCATTATGGGAGGCTTTGCTGTTTGTCCCGCAGAAATTTTGTGTGCGGAAGAAAACGAAGGAAACTTCGCTTTGGAAGGTGTTTTTGTGTTTGTATTTATTTTATAAGGAACATCCCCGGATGACATTCGGATTTTTTTGTTTTTGCCGAATGTCATCCGGAAATTCCTTCTCATCAATCACTCAAACGATTGGAATCCAAGTTGGGAAGTTTTTTCGCTATCTCCCGATTCGGATTCCACTTTACTCGCTTTTTTCCTTGTTTTTTTTATTTTGAATCACCCTCGCAGCACAGTCGAACAAATGTGAGACGAGCAGGGTACGTGATGAAAAATCAAAAAACAAAGAAATTACCACTTCTTCGACCACCGAGACCGGAACGCGATCAGGATCACCAGTATTACCCCCATCGCCTGCGCCGCGCCAAAAAAGAGCAGTGCGAAAAACGTTCCGGATTCGATATGAAAGCGTTCCGTTACCGACCGAAGCAATCCGCCGACAAGACCATCGGAAGACTCACTTCCCCCGCCGGCGGTAAAGCTCGACAACACCTTTGGACAAAGTGATTCGGTATCGGTCGAAATCGAAAGTTTTCCTTCATCTCCTATTTTCGTCCCGAACATTTGTACCGCGATAATTGTCGGTTTTCCATTCCACTCCGATTCACGAACCGCAACTCCGATCTCCGCGTATTTCGACGAAAGAATATTTTCACAATGTTTTTTACTTTCCATCCACGCGATATGTTGCGTGTCCGCATTCTTGAAATGAATGGCAAGATTTTCTCCCGCATACCGGTAGTCATACCGCTCCTCATGAAACCAGTGCCATGGTGTCACACCGGAAGGAGACGTGTGTGAAAAATACTGCTCCCGAACCATATCATCGGCCTTTCCTCCCGCTACGCGATCAAGCGTCTCGCTTCGCGCAAGTGTTGGGAGTCCGGCTCTTGTTCGCTCGCGATTCACAAGGTCAACCACATCGCCCGATGAAATCGCGGCAAAAACCGGCGTCGCGGTCGCAGCCGTAAGCAAGAGAGCAAACATCCAGATTTTCGAGTGATGACGATGCATAGAATGAGAGATAAGAGGTGAGAGTGTAGAGACGAGGGGTTTTGTGGCTTGAAAAAAAGAAAACGGGAGTCTTGCGACACCCGCTTTTTTCCTCATTTCAATACCATTGTAGCACAAGAAACACATCTTGTAAAGTAAAATTAACGTTTCCGCAGATAATCATACGCGGAGAGAGCAATAACGACACAAAATAAGAAGTCCCCCGCGAAAACCGCAGGGGACAAAAGACGCTTAGGCAGGTAAACTCACGCTCCTTTGCAGGACATCCCTACGGGAACTGAATTCACCCCATTACCATCATCGTCCATACTGCCTCCTTCAAAAGGAGACATGTCCGGAACCTCACTCGCCGGCTGGCCGTTCCACTTGACGATCCTCCTTGTGCGACGACCGCTGTTGAGATGCTGGATCAGCCGGCCGTACAAGAGCGGGTTGATTTTGCTACCGCTGTTACTGATGAGCGCGATGATGCCCGGATCATTGATCGGGAAAGTGCGAAGCTTCTCGACATCATGGCGTGCCACCTCAAGTCGTTCCCCCTCCCAGAACGTCTGGTGGTCAGCGAAGATCTTCGCTAGCGCGAACATGAAGCTGCCCTTGATGTGCGGGCTCAAGTCACGATAGGCGATGCTCCGGACACCGAATGCCTGGTCGAGCACACCGTAGAACGCGCGGACGTTCGCGCGCCAGATATTGGAGCCGACGACGTTGAAGGTCTTGTCCATGGACTTGACCAACTCCTCCATCTTATTCGAGAGACCCGGACCGAAGTGGCTGTGCAGCACCCCGATGACCTTCATCGTCAGGAATGCCGCGAGTAGCTCGCCGCGAGCCATGCGCTGGTTCCAGCAAATCTTGCCGCGCAGGACGAACTCGCGGTCGTTCTGAGACATGGAAGTAAGCGCCTTGACGACATGAGAATCCACCTCGTTGCACAGAAGCACGTTCGGGAAGACCCGGGCGCGATCCATGTTGAGGACCTTGAAACGTTCCCGTTCCCAGTCATCAGTAGTACCGAAATGCAGAAGCGCGCCAAGATGGACCTTGCGACCGGAGTCCTCGGCAAGATACTTCCTCGCCGCCAAAAGACGTGCAGCCCGTCGATGACGTAGCAGTCATGATGGATATAGAACGCACCTTCACGGTCCCGGAAATCGCCACCCCGGATACCGATCTCGATATCCGGAAAACGAGCGCCATCCTTGAGCGCTTCCACCATCCTATTGATGGTCGACGTACGCGCTTCCTCCCGCTGGTAGTCGCCGACCTTGACGTCATTGAAACACCCTTGCTCGATGACACCACGCAGAACGATGTTGCCGTTGAGCTCGTCGAGAGCCCCGTTTATTACCTTGAGCTGGTAGCTGCTCATTATGCTTTCTCCCAAAAAGGCCACCGTACGGCTTGAGCCGATCACAGGCCAGTAAAGGTACAAACATGCTTTCACATGTCTCTCGGACCCTCCGAGAGATAAAAAGATAGCATATATATATTGTCAATGGTCAAAGAAGCTTAAAATAAGCCTCGTTTTTGTTCTTCTTTGCTTCTCAAACCCCTATTTCCCCTTGCGGATGTAGTCATACGCCGAGAGGGCGGCGGTAACGCCGTCGCCCGCGGAGATATTATTCTGTTTGTACGGCGCATCCGTCACATCCCCCGTCGCGAAAATTCCGGGTTTCGATGTCGCCTTCGTCCGGTGATCGATTTTTATTTGTCCGCGTTCATCAAGATCGAGAAATCCTTTCACAAAATCCGAATTCGGAACCATACCGATCTCCACAAACACGCCGTCGCAGTCGATCGTCTTCTCCTCTCCGGTATTTGCATCCTTATAACGAAGTCCTGTTACTTTGTCTTCACCGAGCACTTCCTGCGTGAGTCCGAAGAAAACGACACTTACTTTTTTATCGGCAAGTATTTTTTCGCGCGTGATCTGATCCCCCTTTAATTCGCCGGAACGAACGAGGAGTACGATCTCGCTCGCATACGGCAAAAGATCCTCCACCGCCTCGAGCCCGGAATTTCCACCGCCGACGACGACAACTTTTTTCCCGCGAAAAAATGGCGCGTCGCAGGTCGAGCAATAAACAACTCCCTTTCCCTTAAATTTCTCTTCCCCCGGCACATCAAGATGACGGTGTCGTCCGCCGGATGCAATAATAACCGTTTTTGTCTCATACGAAGATCCGTTCGAACTTCTCACCAGATACTGCCCGTCCTTCTCTTCAATACCTGCCGCAAGTTCGCCTGTTTTGATTTCGATATTTTCTTGTGCGCGGAGATGCTTTTCAAGCGACTGCGCAAATTCCCAACCGGGAATCGTAATCGTTCCGATCCAATTCTCTATCGAAGCGGACACGGTCGACTGTCCGCCGAAACTTTCCGTCAGAAGAAGCGTCTTCAATTGCTTTCGGCTCGCATACACTCCCGCCGCGACTCCTCCCGGCCCCGCCCCGATAATTACTACATCGTACATATTTGTATCAAAATTAAAAAATCAAAATAAAAATTGAAATTAATTCCTGCCTCTATCCTGCATCGCTTGCGCGACCCGCTTCACCGCAAGCGCATACGCCCCCAATCGTACACTCGTATTATACCGCTCTTTTTCTTCCCAGACATGAGCAAAGGCGCGTTCCATTTTCTCCTTAAGTTTCGCGCGCACCTCTTCTTCGGTCCACACGTAATTCATCGCATTCTGCACCTGCTCGAAATACGAGACCGTTACGCCGCCCGCATTTGCGAGAATATCCGGAACAACCGTCACGCCTTTCTCGAAAAGAATCACATCCGCCTCGGGTGTTACCGGGCCATTTGCGATTTCGACGATCAGTTTCGCCTGTACGTCCTTTGCGTTTTCCTCGTGAATCGCGTTCTCGAGCGCCGCCGGCACGAGAATATCCGCGGGCACCGTCAGCACAGCCGAGCTTGGAAGTTTCTCGCAATCCGTACACGTTTCGAGACTTCCGGTAATACGCTTGTGCTCATCGATCGATTTCACATCGAGCCCTCCGCTCCGATAGACAGTCGACTTCGAATCCGCAATGGCGACCACCCGATACCCCGATCGTTCAAGAATTCGCGCCAAGTGACACCCACCGTTCCCGAATCCCTGAATCGCAACCGTCGCGTTTTTCGAGAGGTGTAGTGTTTCGACCGCTTTCTCGAGTACGAAGAACGCCCCCTGCGCCGTCGCTGAATCGCGTCCGAGCGACCCGCCGATCGAAAGCGGTTTCCCCGTGATCACCCCCGGCGCGTATTCGCCGTGCATCACTTCATATTCATCAAGCATCCATCCCATAATGCGCGGGTCAGTCGATACATCCGGCGCCGGAATATCAAGATCTTTTCCAATAATCGGAAAAATAGCCCGCATATAGCCGCGCGAGAGTGATTCCAATTCGCGATCAGAAAGTGTTTTCGGATCGACGATCACGCCACCTTTCCCTCCGCCGAGCGGAATATCCACGACCGCCGTTTTCCACGTCATCCATGCCGAAAGCGCCTTCACCTCATCAAGCGTTACTCCCGGATGAAACCGAATACCGCCCTTGAATGGCCCGCGTGCACGGTTGTACTGCGACCGATACCCGGTAAATATTCTTGTCGTCCCGTCATCCATCTTGACCGGCACCGACACCTCGAGCACCCGCTCCGGAGAAAGGAGTCGCTCAAAAATATTCAAATCGATTTTCGCGATATCCTGTACCGCCCGCAACTGCTTCCGCGCGTTTTCAAAAGGATTGTTCATAGTCATATCAAAATTTAAAAATCAAAATGGAAAATGACAGATCAAAATTCAAAATGTTGGATGTATGAAAAAATTTTGTATTTTACATTGTCATTTTGATTTTTGATATTTGCATTGTTCACTTCAAAAAAGTTTATTTCATCTTAAATAAACTTTTGAGGTACGCCTCATCCACTTTCTTTTTCCCGTCCCACTTGCACGCGAAGTCGTTCTTCAAAAGTTCAACTCCAAGCATCGCGACTGCTTCACGCACGGCGGAAATTTGCGTGATGATATCGAGACATTCCCCGCTTCCCTCCACCATTCGTCGAATGCCGCGCAGCTGCCCCTCGACCCGACTGATGCGAGAGAGTATTTTTTTCTTTGCCTGATCTTCCGTATGTGTCATACCCTGTTCAATAAAAATATACCCGTGGAGGGTATATTATATTTTTTCAAAAAAACCGTCAAGTGACTATTAACTATTCGGGAAGCTTTTTCACATATTCCCGAAACTGATCCCCCCGATCGAATTCGTTTCGAAAGAGACCGAAACTCGCCGCGCCGGGAGAAAGGAGCACGAGATCGCCCGGCGCCGTTTTTTGAAGAGCTTTCTCAATCGCTTCCGGCATCGAAGAAACGGTGTCGATATGCCGGTCCGGCGCCCTCTCCTTGAGAGTCGAAAGAAGTTTTTCTGTGCCCTCTCCTGAAAACAGGATAACGTCTTTCGTTTTGGAAAGTATCGTATCGGCAAGTGACGAAAAGTCAAGATTCTTGTCACTCCCGCCGGCGATGAGAACAACCGGGTCTTTTAACGCGCTGATTGAAGCGATCGCCGCCTCGGGAATCGTCGCGGCGGAATCATTGTACCATCGAACTCCTCGCTTCTTTCCGACAAATTCGAGCCGATGTGAAACACCCCGAAATGTTTTTAAGCCGAATGCGATCTGCTCGCGCGAAAGACCGAATGCGTGCGCGGCGGCGGCGGCGGCAAGTGCGTTCATTTCATTATGCGTCCCCGGCACCGGCAACTCCGAACAATCAAACCATTCCGTTTCCAATCCCGTATCATCGCGAAGAATCGCCTTTCCTGATCGAAGAAAAAATCCTTGTTCAAGCGGTGAGGCCGAAAAAAGAATTTTCTTCCCCAAGGCGCGCTTCGTCATATCGGATGTCCATTCATTGTCCGCATTTGCGACAAGCACTCCCGTATCCGTTTGAAAACGAAAAATGTTTTCCTTGTCCGCGGCATACACTTCCATCGACGGATAATAGTTCAAATGATCGGGATAGATATTGGTGAGCACGGCGATATCCGGACTTTTTTTCGCATACGAAAGTCCCGAGAGTCGCCAACTCGAGAGTTCGAATACCACAACATCGTCTTTTTGTAATCGAAGGAGTGTATCGAGCACGGAAATATCGCCGATCCCCGCGCGAACCGTCGACACGCCGGACGCCTCAAGAATATGCGCGAGCATCGAAGCGGTCGTCGTCTTCCCCTTCGTCCCCGTCACACCGAGAATTTTATTTTCACAAAACCGAAAAAAAAGACTCGAGTCCGTTTCAACCGGAATCCCCTTTTCGATTGCCGCTTGCGCGAATTCATTCGTCCACGGAATCGCCGGATTTTTCACGACGATATCGGTTTCGGTAAAATCCCGTACCCGATGTTCGCCAAGAACGTATTGAATATTCGGAAGAGTCGAAAGTTCGCGCATCGAAACCGAAAGTTCCGATTCACTCTTCTTATCGGTCACGACAATTTCGGACACTCCGAGACTCGAGAGATATTTCACCGTCCCTACGCCGCCGGAATTCACCCCCAGTCCGAACACCGTCACCTTTTTTCCGGCAAGCCATTCTTTCGTAATCATATGTTCGGTTCCGTTAATCGCTACGTTCTTTTCTTTCATTGTTTTTCTTTCTGCGTTCTTTTCACCGCAAAAGAAAGTATGCGAAGAAGACGCTCCTCCGTGCTTCGCCTTCAAAATATCTTCCAAGAGAAGCTTCCGCATGACTACAGCGTTGTAAGCGGGTTTCTCTCTTCTTTATACGCACAAAGAAAGAAGAAATTCCATTCTACCACGAAAAAAGCTTTGATTCTTTCCGAATCACCTTCCCGGAACGAGCGCCGGAAAACACCCCCTCGGTAATCGTCGGGACACCATTCACAAGCACCCAATCGACCCCGATCGGATACTGGTACGGACTTTCTTCGGTTGCGGTATCGGCAATGCGACTTGGATCGAGCACCACTACATCCGCAGCATATCCTTCACGCAAGAATCCGCGATTTTTAATATGGAATCTTTCCGCTGGAAATCCGGTCATTTTTCGAATTGCCTCTTCCCAAGACAAAATCTTTTCATCGCGAACATATCGTCCAAGAACGCGCGGAAATGTTCCGAAGCTTCGAGGATGCACCATTTCCCCGGAAGATTGAGATTGGAGAGAATATCCGGAACCATTTGATGATACAATAGCGAACGGATGCTGTAATCCGTGACGAATATTATGCTCGGAAAGAGACTCGATCGATACAATAGCTCGACCGTCACTTGCAAGCAAAAGATCGATAATCACATCTTCCGGGTACTTCTCCTGCGATTGCGCGATATCGAGAATGCGTCGACGAGACAGCATTTTGGAAAGCGAAGAGGAAAGAACCGACATCGAAGCGTAATCAATACCGCTCTTTCGCATTTCACGCACCACATTGTTTCGCGTGAGTGTATTCTTCAAATGGTTGAGCATTATTTTCCGACCTCCTTCGGTTACCCATTCCGGAAGAAAAGTATAAAGCACCGATCCGGTTGTCGTGTACGGATAGATATCAAAACTGATGCGAAGCCCGTCAAGATCCGCGGCCTCGATCATCGAAAGCGCCTCCTCGAATAAATTCCAATGTTTTCGCCCGACTGCTTTCAAATGCGATATATGAAGCGGCGCTTTCGCTTCTTTCGCGGTTGTTATCGCTTCAACGATTGACGAGAGTAAATCCTCCGACTCATTCCGCAGATAGGTAACATAAAGCCCCTCGTATTTTCCAGACACTTCTGCAAGATCAAGAATTTCGCTCGGGGTCGCACTTTTTGCATGGGTATAGCAAAGCCCGGTCGAAAGCCCGATCGCCCCTTCTTTCATTGATCGTTTTAAAAGATGCTCCATCACCGAAATATCATCCTCTTTTACCATGCGCATCACATCATGGAGAACTCCGCGACGAATTGTTCCGTGTCCCACGAGCGTCGCGAAGTTCGTCGAGAGTTTTTTCTTTTCCACCTCCGCAAGAAAATCCTTCATCGAAAGCCAATTAAAGGTAATTTTTTCCACATCGGTCCACTTCTGAATCGAGCGGATCGCATCTTTGGAAACAAGCGGTGCAAGCGATGACCCGGCATTCCCGCCAATAAGAGTCGTTATGCCCTGACGAACCATACTTTCAAGATTTGGTTCGCGAAATATTTGCCAATACACGTCCGAATGATTATTCACATCAATAAATCCGGGAACGACATACTTTCCTTCGGCGTCAATCACTCGCTCCCCTCCTTCATTGCGAAGGTCACCGATTGCAACAATCGCTTCTTCTTTGACGCCAATATCAGCACGAAACATCGGTTTCCCCGAACCGTCGATTACCGTGCCGTTTTTAATCAGAGTGTCGAACATTGAGAAGAAGATAACAAATAATAGAAAATGCCAATCAAAATCATTTACTTTGTAACGAGAGCGGCCATCTCCACAAGACGATTCGAATACCCCCATTCATTATCGTACCACGCAATCACCTTCACAAAATCCCCATCAATCACCTTTGTCAACGAAAGATCAACGATACTCGATCGCGGATCGCCAATAAAATCCGAGGAAACAAGCGGCTCTTTCGTTACTCCAAGTACGCCATGGTAACTCGGATCTTTCGATGCCTCCGTCAACGCAGCATTCACTTCTTCAGCCGTTGTTTTTTTCTTCAAAAGAAAGGTGAAGTCCGTCACCGAAACAACAATCGTGGGCACCCGAAGCGAAAGCCCATCAAACAACCCTTGAAGCGACGGCATCACTTCGGTAACAGCAATCGCTGCGCCGGTCGTCGTCGGAACAATATTCTGCGCCGCCGCGCGGGCACGACGCATATCTTTATGTGGACCATCTTGCAGATTCTGATCCTGCGTATACGAATGTATTGTTGTCATCATCGCCTTTGCGATACCAAACTTCGACTCAAGCACTCGCGCCACCGGTGCAAGACAATTGGTCGTACACGATGCGTTAGAAACAACCACTTCATCCTCATACGCCCGATCATTCACGCCAACAAGGTATGTCTTTACATCATCGCCCCCGCCTTTTGCAGGAGCCGAAAGCACAACTTTCTTTGCACCGGATTGCAAATGCTTCGCAGCGGAATCTTTTTCTACGAATCGGCCCGTGCATTCAAGCACCACATCAACATCAAGCACGGCCCATGGAAGCTTGGTTGGATCCGGTTCCGAAAACACCGGGATACGCTTCTCGTCGACAACAAGGGCGTCGTTTTCGACAGAAACACTCCGGCGATACGCTCCATACGCGGTATCGTGAAGAAGAAGATGCGCAAGCGTTTTCGCATCCGTCAGATCATTTATTCCAACAATTTCCATATCATCTCGCTCAAGCGCGATTTTTAATGCTGCACGACCGATGCGACCAAATCCATTTATAGCTACTCGAATCATAGTTTCAAAATCAAAATTTAAAAATCAAAGTGAAAAATGACAATCAAAAGTTCAGGATGGACAAGCGAGAAAACCCGAAAAATTTTTCATTTTGCATTGTCATTTTTATTTTTGATATTTTCATTTTACATTTTCTACACCTTTCCCGCTCCTCCGTACATTTCAATCTTCTCCTTCACCACCGTTTTTACTGCTTCCATTCCAACGCCGAGCAACTTCCGAATGTCCGTCTCATCATTTTCAGTAAATCGCTTTTTCGTCGCTCCGATAAAGGCAAGCCGAACCGAGGTATCAACATTAAAACAACTGATCCCCATACCAATCACCGTTCGTACCCGTTCTCGATTCCAATCCGACGATCCGTGCAAAACAAGCGGGATGGAAATTTGTTCCGCAATCGCCTTCAGTCTTTCATAGTCCGGTTCTTCTCGCTCCTGAAAAAATCCATGCGCATTACCGATCGCGACCGCGAGCGTATCGATTCCCGTCTCTTGGACAAATTCAACCGCCTGTATCGGATCGGTCATATATTTTTCCCAATCTACCGACTGCATATCGGTCTCTCCAAGGTACGGCACATTTCCAAGTTCGGCTTGCACAGAAATATTTCGCATATGTGCAAGATTGACGATTTTTTTTGTAACCATCAAATTGTCGACATACTCCTTCCGCGACCCGTCATACATGACCGACGTGAAGCCGATTTCCATCGCCCGCTCCACCACCTCAAAACTCTTCCCATGATCAAGGTGGATACCGATCGGAATATTCGGCGCATAACACTCGGCCATTGTTTTGATCGCGTTGAAAATCGCTCGTCCGCCAATATAGTCAAAAGTTTTTTCAGTTACCTGTACAATCACCGGCGATCCCATTTCTTTCGCAGCAAGAATAATTGCCCGAGTTGTTTCCAAGTTCACCGTATTAAAAGCACCGATAGCATATCCTTCCGATCGAGCCTTTTCGAGCATCTCGCGAACATTTGTTATCATAATATTTTTTCTTATTCTTTTTCTTCCTCTTTTTGTTTTTGTTCAAACACTTCAAACATCTCTCCCATTTTTACCATTTCGTGCGGAGAAAGACTTTCCCTCCCCACAAGCGCCCCATCCATTCCCGCCGCAAGACACACGTCATTCAGTATCGTTGACTTCACCGATCCGCCATAGAGTACCGGTATTCGATCGGCCGTCTTCGGGTCAAACAATTCCGAAAGAATTTTCCGTATCAAAATTCTCATTTCAAAGATTTCATCGGTTGTTGGTGTTGTGTCGTTTCCGATCGCCCAACGCGGTTCATATGCAATAATAATTTTTTCCGCTTGTAATTTTGAAAGTCCTTCAAACCCAGACCGAATCATTCGCTCAATCACCACCGCCGTCTCATCTGCCTCGCGCTCCTCCTTTGTCTCTCCCACACAAAAAATCGACCGGAGAAGACTCTTCCCCGCAGCATCAATTTTCTTTCGAATCATTTCGTCCGTTTCTCCAAAGTACGATCGTCGCTCGCTGTGCCCAAGAATGACGTATTCTGCACCAAACCGCTTCAGCATCTCTGGAGAAGTCTCTCCCGTATACGACCCCTCCTTTTCAAAAAAAGCGTTTTGCCCACCAAGGTAGATTCCTTGTGGCAGCATTTCCGAAGCGATACCGAACGATATCAAGGGCGGACAGACGATACACTCCACATTCCGGAAACTTTTCCCCTCCATCTCCCGTGCAAAAACAGAAAGGTACTGCCGCACATCATCCGGAAAAAGCAAGTTCATTTTCAGATTACCAACGAGATATTTCATAGAGCGTGTAGCGAAACGCAAACGTACAAGAAATTCAACAAAAAAACACAAACCTCGCAAAACACAGAAACCAAACAGGGCATGGAAACAAAAAACTTCAAAACACGAAATGCTATGTCCTTATTTTCTGTTTTGGAATTTTTGCTTTGTTTGGTTTTTGTGTTTTGAGTACTGTGCTTTTCCTCAAAGCAATCGTTTTTCAAAATACCCTTACAATTGCCCCCGCAAAAACTCCGCTGCTTTCTCCGGCTCGATCATCGATATTTCGATACCCGTTGAAAGCTCAAATCCCGCCCACGTCGCTGTTTTTGGAAGAATTTCGATATGCCACTGATAGTGTGGGTAATCCCTTCCGTTGCACGGTGCCGTGTGGATATAAAAATTATACGCCGGGTCTCCAAGTCCCTTCCAAATCGAAAACATCGCTTTTTGCATCGCCTCGCCGAGAGAAAATTTCTCTTCATTGGTTACTCGTTCAAAGTATGGATTTGGTCGTTTCCCAACAATCCATGTTTCAAACGCGGCGCGTGATGCAAACGGGCAAAACACGAGAAAATCATCATTCTCGTATACCACGCGAACTTTTTCTGATCGCTCGTACTCCGTCATCACTTCATAGACTTTTTTCCGATTCGCACGATAATACACTTCTGCACCATCGAGCTCAAGCTCGATATAGGGCGAGATGACCGGGATGGCCATCAGCTGCGAATGCGGATGAGCGATTGATGCCCCTACTTCTTTTCCATGATTGTGAAAAATTTGGATATAATTGACGCTCTTTTTATTCATAAGAGAGAGGTATCGATCCTGATACGCATCAAAAAGCTCCGCTACCTGCCATACCTCCAGTTCGGCAATCGACCTTTTTGGATCGCGCGTTACAATAACTTCATGATACCCAACTCCCGACATCGAAAAATACGGGCCTTTCGAAAGATTTTTCACTGTGCGCCCGCGAATAAATGCCGGATACTTATTTGGAAACACCCGAAGACTCCAGTCCCCACCCGGACGATTGTATATCAAAACATCTTTTTCTTGTCCACTTGCTTCCGGATGCTCAAATGGGTCGCTCGGATTCATACCTTCCGCGCGTTTGGTTGTCGACGCGAACTCATCAGGACGCTTCGCGCGACCTGTCGCAATAACCACCCAGTCCCCGGTTACTATGTCCTGCCGAAGTTCCGACTCATATCCGATCGATTGTTTTTTTTCTTTCTCCTCACTCACACGCTTTTTCTTTTTGTTGATGTTGACTGTGTACCATCACGCTATGCCATCGCCGCCATACGCTTCTTTCTTCCATCGCGAAGACGATAGAAGCCGAACCAAATCCGAAACCGAGTTTTAAAAAGATCGATAAACACTCGAATGTAACCATTCGGCCCGAAAAGCCTCACAGTCGATCCTTCGACATTCAGCCACCGGACTGGAAGCTGCTTTATCCTAAAACCAAGGCGCTCGGAAAGGGTAATGAGTTCAAAATCAAATCCGAATCGATCCACTACCATCCGACTCGCTATAAGATCCGCCGCAACATCCGTCATCATCTTAAATCCGCACTGCGTATCGGGATACTTCCAAAGCCCAAGCACAATTCGAATTGCCCAATTTCCCATATCTCCGAAAAGCTCCCGCCATTTCGGTTGGTGCACGGCAACCTGCGAGTTTTTGTGATCACGCGATCCGATCACAACATCAAACCCATTTCCAAACTCCGGGAAAAACGTATCGAGATGCGTAATTGATGTGGATCCGTCGGCATCGAGAAATACCCGATACTTTCCTTTTCCTTCGAGAAGCCCCTGCCGCACAACATACCCTTTTCCATGATTTTCCGAATTCTCGATTACGCGAAGATTCGCCACCTGATGCATATAATTCCGAGCAATCTCGGCGGTATTGTCTGGAGATCCGTCTACAAATACGATAATTTCGTACGTATAATTTTTCCCCCTCAAATACTTGTCGATTTCAAGCAGATTTCTCCCGATACGATCCCCCTCTTTGTATGCGGGAATGAGAACACTTAAATATGGTTGCTCCATAATAAAATAAGGTGATAAAGAATTTCTGAATCAATTATACCACAACAATACACGCCCTCCCCGAAAGAACAACCGAAAAGCAGGTCAACCTCCAGGGCAACCATATGGTGTCGTGCTCCCAAGGTCAATCACAGGCGCACTGCTATTTGGAGCAGACTTCCCGTACCACGGAATAAAATCCGGGATTGCTGCAGTAACGCCGCACCGTGGGGTATACGAATATATTCCATCCACCGAAAGAATAATCTTAACGGGAAACGAACCTCCGGTATTCAAAGCACAATAATCCAAGGCGCCACAACCAGGATACGTTTGCATTCCACCTCCACTCGGGGCATGAAGCGCTCCGTCACTGTCAACATAAATCATCACTGGCGATGCACCAAAAGCATCAAGTTTAAACTTCTGAGAATAATAACCGGAAAAGAGGCCCTTTCTATCATTCTTAAGAACCGGGACGGTTCCAGTACCTCCACTATTCAACTCGCTCACCCACTTCCCAATCGATCCAACATAAAAATCGTTTGCATTCACAAAACCAGACAGTCCTTTGGTATTATTTGGAAACGTCCCTATCCCAACATTTCCGTTGACAAGAGCATTCCCTCCAACACTAAAGCTCCCTAAAAGACCAAGTGACCCTTCCTTTGTTTGTATACCATTCGCTGTTGTTACTGATCCGAAAACGTTTCCCCCCGGAGGAGAAACTGTAGAGGGCGGATTCACCCACGCTCGAACTTCGCGGATACCAATCCCTACCAACAATCCAACCGCAAAAACGGACAGCCAGTACGTAAACCCACGAGAAAACACTCGGCTCATAATATTTCTTTAATGATTTCTGTTTTTCAAAACACGAAGATATTATACCATATCCAAAAAAAGAAAACACCCCGGGGTATCGGGGTGTATTCCGGAGTCGTTTACATTCGCTTCTTAATTTCACGGAGCGACTCTTCGTTAAATTTTCCAAACTTCTTCAATCGATCGATTTCCTTTCGGATTTTCACTTTATAGAGCGCTTCGTTCCGTCGCTTATCCTTACTCTTTTCTTCCTGCTTAAAGCGGCCCTTGCGCGCCTTCTGCAGAACTCCTGACTGCTGCACGCGTCGCGAAAAACGACGAATGAGTCCTTCTGCGGTCTCTCGCTCCTTCCGTTTAATTTGAATCATAAGAAAATACCTCCTTTCCGATTTCACCATTCAAAATTTTCACTTTTCAGCAAGGAAAGTGCCGCCATCCGCTCTGGAGCGCAGCCCCGACATTATATCGGAACGAACAGAAACAGGATGAAGAAATTCTCCTTGTTGAAAAAATACCTCTTATACCGGATGTATATTTTCCGATAACCGAGCACCCCCGAGCAGATGCAAGTGGATATGCCGTACCTCCTGTCCGCCATCCCGACCGGTACGGAAAAGCAGTTTATACCCTTTTTCGGAAATATTCAAGTCCCGAGCGATATTCCTCGCCACGAGGATCATTCGCCCGACAAAAAGTGCATCAGAATCGGAAAGATCGTTGATCGTCTCAATCTCTTTCTTTGGAATAATAAGGATATGCACCGGCGCGATCGGATGAATATCCTTGAACGCAAGAATGTCATCATCCTCATAGACGATATCTGCCGGTATCTCTTTCCGAATGATTTTGCTAAACACGGTTTCCATAATACCTCCTCTGAACGATCCAATATCTGTTACCTGTTTGCTGTTTGCTTCTTCCCTTCCTCTTCCTCCTCATCATCCTCATCCTCGCGAATCGGAACCTGCACGGAAAGTTCGGAGTTCGCCTTGAGAATTTTTTTCACCGCGAGAACAAGTTTTTCAAGCGACACGGTTTCCTGCGTTCCCGACACCATATCCTTTACGATCGCCGCGCCATCAAGCGCTTCTTTCTGACCGATAATCACCGTAATCTCCACGCCGAGCCGATTCGCCACACGGAGTTGCGATTTGAGACTTCCCCGACCAAAGCTCTCCGCAAGGAGAATGCCATTCTTTTCGAGTTCGGAAAAAATTTTCAAGCTCTTTTTCTTCGCCAAATCGCCGAGTTGCGCAAGAAAAACACGCGGGCGCGGTTCTTCGTATGGTTTCACGGCCGTCCGTTTCATTTCAAGCACAATCCGATCAAGCCCGAGTCCGAAACCGATCGCCGGCGTCGATTCACCGCCGAGCGATTCGAGTAATCGATCATACCGTCCGCCACCGCCAAGTGAATAGTTTTTTCCATTCGCATCGGTCGAGCGGATTTCAAATACCGTCCGCGTATAATAATCAAGCCCGCGAACGAGACGCGTATTGATGGAATACGGAAGTTCGAGTTCATCGAGATACTCGAGAAGATGCTTAAAGTGGAGTCTCGATTCATCGTCAAGAAAGTCAATCATCTGCGGAGCGGTCGCTGTTAATTGGACGCATTTGTCTTCCTTGCAATCAAGAATGCGAAGCGGATTCGAAATCAGGCGTTCCCGACAATTCTGACAAAGCTTGTGACGCTGCGACTCGAGAAATTTGATCAACGTTTTTTCATATACTTTTCGAGTTTCTTTGGTGCCGATGCTATTCAGTTGAAATTCGATATTCTTCAGACCGAGATCTCGCACCACGCGATACGCGAGTTGAATCGTTTGCGCGTCAAGAATCGGATCGCTTTCGCCAAACATATCGAAATTCGCCTGCCAGTGTTCGCGGTAACGCCCTTCCTGCGGTCGATCATACCGAAACACCGGACCCATCGTAAAAAGCTTGATCGGTTTTGGAAGAATTCCCATTCCATGCTGAATATACGCACGACAAAGTCCCGCGGTCATTTCCGGGCGAAGCGCAACACGATCTCCTCCGCGCGTATTGAAAAGATAGATTTCCTTATCGATGATATCCGTTCCCTCGCCAATCGAACGGAGGTAGAGGTGCGCGTATTCAACCGTCGGCAAATCAATGCGTCGAAAGCCATACTCTTCTGATGCTTTGGAGAGAATTCTTCGCACGCGCTCCCAATACGGTTGCTCTGCCGGCAAAATATCCCGCATACCGCGAAGCGCCTGCAAAAGCATTTCCGTCTCCATCGGAACCGGAGGAGACGCCTTTTTGGGGAGCGCTTCTTTTTTCTTGTACGAAGTCACCGAAGCGGGTTTCTTTTTCGGAGAAACCGCCTTTTTCAAAACAACGGATTTTTTCTTCTGTGTCGACATACGCAAGAAACCAATCAATGATTATTCGGTGAACATCCCTCCAAAAAATCCTCTCTTAATGAAACCCTTGGACCGAAAACGGCCATACCCGAACACCGACTCGTCCGATAATTTTTTTCTCATCAATCGGACCAATCGCGCGCGAATCATAGCTCGCCTGCCGATTGTCTCCAAGAACAAAAAACTCCCCCTTGCCAAGCGTAACCTTGAGAGTTTCCGACATCGTTACTCCTTTGGGAAGAAATCCGCTCTCATCGATTTGAAATCCGGATGGATGCTCTTCATTGAAAATAAAAACTTTTGAGTTTTTTATCTCGACGGTTTCTCCGGGAAGTCCGATGACCCGTTTAATAAAAAAAGTGCTTGGATCCTTCGGGTATCGGAATACAATCACATCCAGCCGCTTCGGATCGCGGAACGCTTCAACGGAAAAATGGAGATTGTCTCCGAGTCTGACCTCGGTTGTCTTATACCCGAATTCACTCACAATCAGATAATCTCCGTCCGAGAAATTCGGCTCCATACTGGAACCCTGCACGAAGAATGGTTGGAAGAGAAAAACTTTGACAGGTATAATAATAAGAGCGGCAAAGAGAAACACTTTGACAAGCTCAAAAAACGACCCGAGAACGGTTTCTTCTTTTTCCGGAAGTTCTCCCGTTAAACGCTCGGGATCTTGCTCGCGAAATGAATCTGACATACAAGATAACAAAGAAAGAGTGAGATGAAAGAGAAAATGTCTTCAAACGAATACGCAAGAAAACGAAACGTCCTCATCGTATCACGTTTGTAGACTCCTTTCAAGCCTCGAATTTTGCTTTATAAAAAGCATTTTTTCAAAAAAGTATGCACCTCCCCCGAAGAACGCCGCGAATATTTCTCTTTCTTATTGTATCGCTTCTTCTTATTGGAGCGCTTGTTCTTTTTGGAAAAGCCGCCTTCTTTTCCTCGAAAATCAGCATCGAAAAAAACAAAAATCCGTTTGAAAACGCAAAAAAAATCGCCATGGAAACTCTCCGAAAAAAACCGTTACCGCTCAAAGAAACGGACGGACGCATCAATATTCTTCTTCTCGGACGCGCCGGAACGGCCTACCCCGGAAGAAACCTCACGGATACGATTATGCTCCTTTCCATCGATACCGAGCGAAAAGAAACCGGTATCCTCTCCCTTCCGCGCGATCTCTACGCACCGATTCCCGAAACCAATCTCTACACGAAAATAAACTCTCTGTACCAATACGGCTTACATACGAACAAGAAAAATCCCTTCGAGCCGATTTCAAAATCCGTTTCGATCATAACCGGTGAACCGATCCACTATGTCTTTTCTCTCGATTTCGACGGATTTGAAAAAGCGATCGATACGGTTGGCGGCGTTTCTCTCTACAATGACCGCTCTCTCTACGATACGCGCTATCCCGGAAAAAATTATTCCTACGAGACCTTCGAACTCTCCGAAGGTTGGCATACTCTCGACGGAAAAACGGCGCTCAAATACGTTCGCGAACGACACGGCGATCCGCGCGGCGACTTCGGCCGAGCCAAACGACAGCAAGACGTGCTTCTTTCGCTCCGGGAAAAACTCTTCTCCCCCGCGCTTTTTGCCAATGTTTTCGCGATCGGAAATCTGATTGACGCGCTCGGCGACAGCGTACAAACCGATATCGCACCGGAAGAATATCGGTCTTTTATCGAACTCGCAAAAACAATCGATACAAAAAATCTATCTACTCTCGTCATCGATGCGTGGAGAAAAGAAAGCCTGCTTCGCGCCTCACATATCCCGACCCCTTCCGGCAACGCCTTTATTCTCGTACCGCGCACCGGCAACTGGAATGAAATTCGCGACACGGCAAAGCACCTCTTCGACGCAGATGACCTTCAGATGCGGAAAGAAAAAATTCTCGAAGAAGATGCAAGCATCCTCGTCATCGGAACGAAAGAAACGAAAGAAGAGGCGCTTCGTTTTACGACCTTCCTGAAAAACGAATTCGCGTGGCCATCCGTGCAATTCCTTTCCCTAGGAAATATTTCCGCCGCAGAAGACATAAGTACGGTCATCGACCTGACCGGACTCAAAAAACCCTATTCTCTCGACGAACTCTTGAAAAAATTTCCATTTGAAAAAAGAGATACCCTCCCATTCGACTCCTCTCTCCTTCCGAAAAAATCCTCCCCAGATATTATTCTCATTCCCGGAGCATCGTTCCGCTCACCGCACCTCTACGACCTCCTGCCGGAAACCGATGCTTCAGAAGAAGCGGGGAACGAAGAGACCCCTATCGATCCTCTGCCGTTTCCGGAAATCAACAATTGATTGTATGCTATTCGTAGCTCTCTCAAGATCACTTTTCATTTTTCATGACAAGTATGAAACTCATCGTCGGTCTCGGTAATCCCGGAGAAAAATACAAAGACACCCGACACAATGTGGGTTTTCTTTTTGTCGAGAGACTTCGAAAAAAATGGGATTTTCCTTCATTCGAAAGTTTGCCGCGCTTCGAAGCGCTCGTCGCCACGGGAACAATGAGTGACGAAAAAATACTCCTTGTCAAACCCGAAACCTATATGAATCGGTCCGGAAAAAGCGTCGTCTCACTCCTTTCATTTTATAAACTCTCCCCCTCCGACCTCATGGTAGTTCATGACGACCTCGACATCGAGAAAGGCAAGTGTAAAGGGACACCCTCCGCTTCTTCCGCCGGACACAATGGTGTGTCGGACATTATCGAACGACTCGGAACACAAGAGTTTTTTCGCCTTCGTATCGGCATCGGCCGTTCGGAAGATAAAACGCCCCCACATGATTATGTCTTGCAATCTTTCCACGACGAAGAATTTTCACTCCTCGCCGAAAAGACATTTCCCGAAGCTGAAGCAAAACTCACCGAATGGCTGAAAGTCTCAAAAATTTAAAATAAAAATCCCCGGATCCCCGTCCGTAGCAAGATTCCGCAAAAGATCAGGAGGGAGATCCTTCGAAGAACCGCACGGACAGAGATCCAGGGACTCTTTGAATTGTGGCGACATCCTAGCGGGAAGCGCCGTTTTTGTCAATATTCCGTTCAATAAAGTATGTCTTTTCGAAAAAAAATTCTCGTCAGCATTATCGTTCTTTCTGCACCAATCTCCGTCTCCGCATTCGAAAATCCCATTCTTCTTTCCGAAATTCAAATCGCCGGAAAAAATGCCGATGATGAATTTATCGAGCTCTACAATCCGAGCGGCATCTCCCTTTCACTCGACGGACTCGTTCTCTGTCGGAAAACAAGCAGCGGATCACTTTCTCAAATAAAATCTTTTTCATCCAAAGATACCATTCCCGAAAAAGGATTTTTTCTCTTCGCACATAGCGAGAGCATCTTCGTTTCGATTCCGCCGGATGCGAGTACAAAATCTTCTCCGCTTTCGGCAAACAATAGCCTCGCCCTGACTGATAGCTGCTCGACAAAGCAACCACCGTCGATAATTCTTGATAGCGTCGCGTGGGGATCGGGGAAAATATTCGGCGAAAATACCGCGATTGTGAGTGCTATTCCGGATTCGAAAAGTATTGTCCGAAATCGCGAAACCCTCATATGGTCAATAAGCGACGCCCCGACACCAACAAATAAAGATGGGGAAACTCTCATTCCACAAGAGCCGAATCCGAAACCGGAACCAATCCTATTCCCCTCCACCGTCCGTATCAATGAGCTCTTCCCAAATCCGGAAGAAAAGGGTGAGGCAAATGAGTGGATTGAGCTTTTCAACACCGGGGAAGAGGCGGTTGATCTCTCACACTGGAAACTTTCCAAAAAATCCGCAAGCTACACCTTCCCCGAAGGAAAAAAGATTCTCGGCAGAAACTTCATCATCATTCCTCGATCCGATTCAAAGCTCGCCCTGAAAAATAGCGGCGAAGAAACGCTCTCTCTTATCGATCCGTCAGGCCATACCGTTCACTCTGTCTCCTACATCTCCACCAAAGAAGAAGCATCGTACAATTTTTTTGAAAACAATGTCTTCCGGTGGAGTCATATGCTCACACCGGGAAGCGAAAATAGATTCAATAACGCGCCCGAGAAAAAAGATTCAGACATTCCAAAAACAGGATTCAAAAATGTTCCTATTCATTTTTTTGCCAAGGGAAAGGATCGTGATCATGAGTCACTCAAGTACATTTGGAGCTTCGGCGATGGACACAAAAGTTATAAAAAAGAAACGACGCACACCTACGAGGAAACCGGGACCTTTAGCGGTACTCTGACTATAACCGATGGAACAGAAGATTCCATTACACCGTTTTCTGTCAAAATAGAATCGTACGAGCCGCCGAAAATCCGAATTGTCTCATTTGAACCAAATCCCGAAGGCCGTGATACCGAAAACGAAACGATCGAGCTGGAAAACCGATCAAAAAAACAAGTGAATCTCATCGGATGGAGTGTCGCGACCGGATCAAAAAAACTCGTGAATCACCCTATTCGAACGGATTTCCGGATCGAAGGAAAATCAACACGATTCCTCACTCGCACTGACGCCGCTTTTTCACTCAACAACAAGAAAGGAAAAATTGAACTCCGCGCGCCGAACGGCGAGACAATACAGAAAATAAAATACGCATTCGATGAATCGATCAAAGAGGGCGGCATAATGAAAAAAGAAAAAGGAAAAAAATGGACACTTGTTCAAGAAACAGAAAGCAAAGAATCGGAAACAACGGATACCGAAATTGAAAATGAGCAAAATATCGAGGAAAATTTTATCGAAACAAAATCTCAACTCGAACAGGATACCGAAATCATTATCTCCAAACGAAAAGAAGGATCACCACTCTCTTCTTCTGAAACCAATCTCGACACAGAAATGAGAAAGCTTCTCTCCCTCGGAACCGGCATCAATACGCCGGCATCATTTTTCATTTCCCCCACTGTCGCCGGCGCAACGGATGAAATCTTCCAAAACAAAAAAGACATCCCATCCAGAACATCCAATCCCTCACTCTTCGAAACGATAAACGAGACAATCAATCACGTTCTCAATAATAGAGACGAAAATACCCTGTGAGCGGGATACGAGAATCGAACTCGCGTCCTTAGCTTGGGAAGCTAATGTACTACCATTGTACTAATCCCGCGTATGAAACCTTCATCATTTTCAAAACCGTCATTGCCTGATAGAATAGAATCATAATTTTTCTCGAAAATCAATGTTTTCCTTTTTCCAAGCCCATCGGAAGCTCTTTTTGTTTGGTATTCTTTTCCTCGGCATCGGTATCGCACTCGCCTTTTTCGTCCCATCGTATACGAAAACCCACAAGACCGAAATCGCCCGAACCGGATCGACCATACTGAAAAATATCTCAAAACTTCTCCCGCTTGAGCCGGATACCAAAAAAGAAATTGAGGTAATCGATAGTATCGTCTCCAAACTCACCGAAAAAAATGGAAAGACTTGGGTGATTTTTATTCTCCTGCAAAATAACTACGAACTCCGTCCCGGTGGTGGCTTCCTCGGACAATACGCAGTCCTAAAGGTAAAAGACGGTGAAGTGGTTTCACTTACAGTCGAAGACGCAAACCTTCTCGATCAACGCATCAAAAACGCCGATATCAAAGTTACTCCCCCGTGGCCACTGACGCGGTATATGCAGATCAAGCGCTGGATGCTTCGTGATTCAAATTTTTCACCGGATTTTCCATTCAATGCCGGAAAAGCGGAATACTTTTATCGCCTCGGTGGCGGTCGTGAGAAATTCGATGCGGTCGTCGCAGTCAATGCAACCGTCTTCGATCATATGCTCGGACTCACCGGACCGATTCAGGTTCCGGGATACACGGGAACCTACTCAAGTGATGGCGGCGCACTCAAACTCGAAGAAGCGGTCGAAAAATCCTACCTCGGAGACGATGTCGCCGCCGAGCTCAAAGAAAACCGAAAGAATGTGATGAAAAGACTCGCGGGTATTATGATCGACAAACTCGCAACAGTCGAAAATATTCCGAAAGTCGTTGAACTCGGCCTCTCGGAACTCCGAGAAAAAAACGTGATGCTTTTTTTCAAAGACGAATCCCTGCAAAACGCTGTCAAAAACGTCTACTGGGATGGCTCGGTCACAACGGATTGGAAGAAAGACTACGTAATGGTTGTTGATGCAAACTTGGGCGCTCTCAAATCCGACTATTATGTAAAGCGATCTCTCGAATATGTCGCCGATTTCACCGGTGAAAAACCAAAAGCAACCGTTACCTATACCTACGATCACACCGCCTCCTACGGCGACTGGCGCACAAGCGACTATCACACCTATACTCGCATCCTCGCACCAACTGGATCGAAATATATCGACCAATCTCGCCTTCACACCGGAGGTGTCATTGCGCAAGACTCTACCGATCTCGGAAAGACTGTGTTTGGGTACAAGGTTGACGCTCTTATTGGACAGACCCTGCCAACGGCGATTAGTTACGAACTTCCTGAATCCATCACGTCAGAAAACTACGAACTTCTCATTCAAAAACAATCCGGGATCGGAAACATTCCCGTAAAAGTAACGCTCAAAACAAATAAAGGCGAGTTCACGCACGAAGACACCCTGAAAAAAGACCTTCGCATCACCTTCGCAGAAAATCAGACCGAAGAGACAACAAATTAAAACAAGTCTAAAAAAATCAAAGCCCCCGGGTCGTTACCGAGGGCCGTAAGGCGCTTGATGTTTTGGCAACAAGCGATTAGTGGAACTCGCGACGTGTGCCGCATCGCCGACAGGCGATAGAGTAGCAGTCGCAGCGATCCGTTCTTTTGTGTTCACAGGTTCGATGACCGCGAACACGACAGTAGCAAACAATCATGAAGTGTAGAGCGTCTTGTGTTTTTTGGGACAGTCCCAATCCCAATACTACAGCCATCACACACCTCCTTCTTCTTTGTTGGTGACTGGTTGATAAGGAATATACACCCAAACAGGAAAAGGATGCAAAACAACTTATCCACCGATTTCAAATATTCGGCTTTTTTCATTTTTGACTATCAAAAAAACGTCTCGTCATCATTCACGAAGGACTCCTCGGCTCTCTTCCAAAAGTTATCACTCACGCTCCCAAGATAATACAAGCAAAAAAAAATAGCCCCGATTCATTTGCAAAAAATTGGCAACTGTTGTATAAAAATGGAAACGAACAACAGAGTCTGTTTTTCGTTTGGGGAGGATTCGACAGCGATCGAATCCATGGAGAAAATTGTATCGCAAAAGGAGGTTGCACCATGTCACTTGCTGTTGGAATAAGCGCTGGTGAAAAGCTTGGAATTAAGTTTCTTCCGAACTGCGTCTTGGGAGACGATGCTGACATTCCACCACCGCCAGACACCGAAGCGGAGCAGCAAAGAACAATGAAAAAGCTCCAGCACGAGCATCAAACCAGAAGTCATGTAGCAGGCAAAGCGCTTCTCGCGGGAGTAAAAATCTCTCGAATGCCGAACAGTGAGACGCTCTCCCGAGCAGAAACTCGGGATTACAGTGTCCGGGGATGCAAACGAGGATTTGGTGGATGTTTTTCCGCGCGAGGAAGCAAAAATCCGCGCCACTTCCACACCGAAGAATAACCACTCCTCCGCCCAAGGAAACCCGACCACTCGGCCGGGTTTTTCATTTTCCCAAAATAAAATCCTGCGACGAACGTTTCAAGAGAGAAAGAAACTCTTCAAAATTATCCTCCGAAGAAAGATCATTGATTTTCTCATATCCACACCGCACACATCGATGCGTCACTCGTCGACGACGACGCTCTTCCTTCGCCAAGACAGGCTCCATCATTCCCCCGCACCGAGCCAAACGATCTCCCGGAAAAAGATCGACATGCTTGCTCCACAGACACTTCGGGCAATGATTGGTATACCCATTCCCCTTCACCGAGCACCCACATCGCTCACAAGAAAAATCTTCAATTTTCTTTGAAAACATTTTTGCCATATTCCCTTAGCATACGTCACCGGAAGAAAAAAGAAAGCTGCAGAAACACACATTGTCAATACGCACACCTCTATGATATTCTACAGCCGCTACCATATTTACCGAATAATCACCTGGGCATTTTTTATCCATTCGTGGGGAGAAAGGGTAACCTTGATGCACATGAATGGAGCCCTCGTGGTGAAAGTAAATGTGGTAGCCATCAGGTTACCTTTTTTCATTTCTCCAAAATATGCGTTTTTTAAGAAAAACTCTCGGCTTGGCATATCTTTTGTTTGCAATATTACTTGCTATCCCGATACTGAGCATCTCTTATCTTTACTCACTATGGCAAAAGATAAAGCAGGAGAAATAATTTCCTGGAGTTTTTTCGTACTCGGTTCGATAATTTTTATTATCATCGATCTCAAACCCTCAAACGAAAAAAAAGATTTACAAAATTACTGGTTCAAAAAAGGATACAATCAGTGCAGACTGGACAACAAGCTCTATTAAAAGACTAAAGACAAAGCAAAAAAGAAAAAGCGATCCGTTCTATTTTAGCAACAAATCGCTTCACACCATCTCTGCTAAGGTTCCTCCCTAGCAATGAGATATTTCGTCAGATGAAACTATCCGATGAGCAATCCCATAGCGAACTGCTTCGCGCGCCGACAATGTCGCCTCCGCTCGCATCAGCGAGGTGAGGGCTGCTTTGGTTATCTTAGCCCTCTGACAGATAAAAGAGATATACCAGTCCTGTGCGTTTCTCATTTGACGAAGTAATTCCTCAACACCCTCATGTCTCCGAGAGATTTCCCGCTCATAATCCAACGCGTCTTCGACAGTGGTCAGAGTAATACTACGATTTCGAATGACAGCCCTAACTTCATGAAAAAAGAAGTGGGAATCAGACAATGCAAGTCTATTGTGCCCAAGTAAATATAGAATGTTCGCTGCAGACTCCACTTTTGCGCCAATAGAAATGAAGCCTATGCGTTGAATCGGTGGGCCATAAATTGAAAAACATTCAAATGCCCCACCGGCCGAGCTAATCCAGACCCTTCTACCAACAGGGTGACCACGGAGATTATTAAGAAGGTCTTTCACTCTATCCGGAGTAATATCTCCCGAAAAATCTATATCTCGTTTCATGAATATCTCCTGTGAAAGTAAACGAGTAATTAGTAAATGATTCTCTATCTATCTTACAGATCAACTGAAAACAGGCATTCTGTAAATCTTAGATTGCAGTCAAATTCAAATAGCAAGTGTTGTAAAAGAGCGGTCGACATTCATTCCGTTCTGAATTAGGACACTCTGTGTCAGAGTGTCAGTATGGAAAA
>CAYTED010000005.1:0-85115 GCA_964436855.1 uncultured Bdellovibrionales bacterium
CTTTTCCATACTGACACTCTGACACAGAGTGTCCTAATTCAGAACGGAATGAATGCACATCCCGTGGAACTCGAAACAAGAGCTGTTTTCCAAACGTCAACAGGAGGATTTTTCAGTGAAAACCGATACCCAAGTCCTGGCCGCTCTGGCCGGTATTTCCCAACTCGCCCCACTGGTCCATGCTTTCCGCAGCGGCGGCATCATGTCTGCTCCCAACGAGCCGATCGCCGACGGCGAGACCGTCATCGGTGAGCTCAACGAGACCGAGCAAAGTCTCTACTCGGCTTGCATGGCTCTCGATGCTGCAGCCGACGAGATCATCGCGGCAGGCAGGTCCCTGCTGAAATCGATGTCGAGTGAAGAGTCCGGCGACAACAAGCATGCTCTTGAGCTGCTCAAGCTGAACCACGAGACGACGACGGCCTTCGCCGGGGCTCTCAGCAAGATGATGTGGAACGGCATCAAGTCTCGCATCGGCGACAAGGCCCTCAAGTACAACAGCCTCGGCCTGCGGGCGGACAACAAGGTCGTTGGCTCCAACTCGGGCAGCGTCGACGTTCACGTTCACGTCATTGCACTCGGCCTCGGTTGATCACTGACGGTCAGCAACATCACTCCCTCGGGATCCAATGGGTCCCTTGGGAGTTATTTTTTTATTCTTCAAAAATTCTTTACCAGAAGAGAGTTCATTTATCAAACTGAGCGCTTCTTTATTTCCTTCACGTCCGAAAGAATTTCTTCCGCGTGAATGTCTGGCTTCACTTCTTCGTAGATCTTCCGTATTTTCCCCGATGGGTCGATGAGAAATGTTGTTCGGAGTATTCCCATATATTCTCGCCCCATGAATTTCTTCTTTGCCCAGACATGATACTTTTCCACCACTTCTTTTTCTTCATCAGAGAATAGCGTGAATGGAAGCTCGTATTTCTCAGCAAACTTCGCGTGCTTCTTGACCGAGTTGGCCGATACACCGAGCACGACAACACTTGCTCGCTTCAAAGATGCGAAATTATCCCGAAACGAGCACGCTTCTTTTGTACACCCGGGCGTATCGTCTTTGGGATAGAAATACAGCACTACACACTTCCCCAGGTATTCCCCAAGCGAGTGCTCTTTCCCCTCCTGATCCGGCAGAATAAACCCCGGCGCTTTGGTTCGTACTTTCAACATATGGTTTTATTTAATATTTTAAATTTGTGCTATTGAGGGAACTTCGGCCTCTCTGCAGAAACCGGGTCATGCTCATTTTCCTATATAAGTCCACCCCCATGCACAAGAAAAACCTTTTCTTTCTTCGCCACATCAATCATATCTTCAGTAAAGCCACTCTTGCTGAAGAGAATAAAGGATTCTTTTCGTTTGCCTCGTTCCCATTGTACGGTTCCAGCCTTCTTTTTCAAATCAGCATACACATTCGTTCCGACGGGCTTCGATGACCACTTGCATTCACCAAAAAGAATCTGCTTTTTCTTTTCATTCAAAGCCATGATGTCAATCTCTGAATTTCCTTCCCACCAACGCCCAATACGATCAAAAGAAAATATCTTCTTTTCAAATCCCCTCAACAACTGGCAACAAACACCCTCATATACTACCGCTTCAAGCGCAGGAGAGCAGACTCTATACCGTTCAATGATTTCTTCCCTTTTCCCAATTTGAAGCTCGCTCTTATACGGGTACACGAACTGAAACCAGAATCGAAAGAAATTATCCGTAATTCTATACAATCCTTTTCGCGATTTTTCCTTATGATACTCCGTCACCGGAACCTCCTTTTCGATGAGATGCAACCTTTCCAATACACTCAGATACTTCGTGAGAAGATTCTTCTGCAGTCCGGTCTCATTGGTAATCTCTCCGAATTTACGCTTTCCCCAAGAAATAGCCCGGAGAATAGCTAGATAATTTTTCGGCTCCCGTAATTCTTCCTTCAAAGTAAATTCAATCTCATTGAAAAGAAATTCAGTCGGAGGAAAAATTCTTGACTTGATATTTTCTTCCACTGAAAGATCCGGATTCATCTGCATAAGGTATGCCGGCATGCCCCCTGTGATGGCATAAAATTGCATGAACTCATGAAAGGATTTTTTTGGATAAAATTTTCTCGCCTGCTCAAAAGTGAGCGGTTCAACAAGAAGCTGTCCTGTGCGCCTTCCAAACAACGGGGACTTTTGAATCAGTGTCTCAGATTCCATCATGGCAATACTCGATCCAGATAGCAGAAGAAAAATCTCCGTATCCTTCAAATATGCATCCCACCCTTTCTGAAACAATGAGCTCGTCGCCTTATCCGATTCTACGAGATACGGGTATTCATCGACAGCGAATACAAATCGTTTTCCTGAGTCTTTAAAATACTGAAATACTTCAATCCAATCGGAAAATCCGTTCTTTGCAAGGATGGCGTCCTTGAGAAAACCACCAGCGATACGCCCGAGCTCTTTTAATTGCTCCGATTGACTTCGCTTATCGGCGAGGAAATACATAAAAGGCCGCCCTTTCCCGAATTGCTTCATAAGCTCCGTTTTCCCAACTCGACGCTTTCCATAAATAATAAACAGCTGAGGATCACCAGATTCCCACCTCTCATTCAATGCCACCAATTCACTTATCCGATTGATGAATTTCATACTCGTAATTATATTAAATAGTTTTTATAGAGATACTTTTCAACAGTATACTTACGATTAGTATACTCATGAGTATACTATATGTCAATATCTCTATTCATACCTCATTTGAGCCAAAATACTGCTTACCTACGGATCCGTTTTTTCTTGCTTTTTCGACGGTTTTTTTCTATAATAGAGGTACTTATTTCACGTATGTTTTCCAAAAAATCATTCACCTCAATATCACTATACGGAATGCTTTTTTCGCATGTTTTTGCCGTTTTTGCATTGACAAACTGTACATTCATGGATATATTGCCTATAGGCAATATATCCATGAAATAACGTACAATAGCATATTTATGAATATACAAGGATCTAACGGTCTTTTTTGTTTATATCCTTTCACTCCCCCGAGTATACCAAAAACCTGCAGAAAAAATATTCTCCGTCAATATGAAAAAAACAGTGGGCTTGCCACTGTTTTCTTATCCCTCTATCGAGATTCGATCAGCCTCACAAGAAGCCTCACCGGAGCACCGACAGCGCCTTTGGCCAAGTGCTCCCCCTCGATCGCCGTCATGCGCGGCGCGATGTCGAGATGCACCCACGGATACCCTTCGGCAAACTGCTTGAGAAACGCAGCCGCGGTGATCGCACCACCCCATCGATCTTTTCCGGTATTGCTCCAGTCACCAAAAGTGCCTTTGATATCTTCATCGTATTCCTCCCAGAGCGGAAGCGGCCAAACGTAGTCTCCTGATTGTTCGCCAAGTTCTCGGAATTCTTGTTCGAGTTTTTCGTCCGTCGTAAAAAGCGCGCTCGCCCGCTCGCCAAGCGCGACAACCGCAGCGCCGGTCAGTGTCGCCACGTCGACAACAAGCGACGGTTTGTATTTCTTCGCATATGTAAGAGCATCCGCAAGGATAATGCGTCCTTCTGCATCCGTATTGTCGACCTGAATTGTTTTCCCCGACATCGATCGGAGAATATCACCCGGTCGATACGCCGACCCGGACGGCATATTTTCGACTGCAGGGACAAGCGCAATAATATTTTTCTTGATCCTTAATTTCGCCGCCGCCGCAAGCGCGTGCATAACTGCCGCGCCGCCCGACATATCCATATTCATCCCGAGGATCGACTGTTCGGGTTTCAAATTGATTCCGCCCGTATCGAAGGTTACGCCTTTGCCAACAAGAACAATCGGATCAGCATTCTTGTTCGCGGCGCCAAAATATTCGAGAATAATAAATTTCGGTTTATCGTCCGATCCCTTTCCGACACCGAGGACACCGCCCATTCCGAGTTTTTCCATTTCTTTCATGTCGAGGATTTTCACCTTCACACCCGGAATGGACTTCGCGATTTTTTTCGCCTCTTCGGCAAGCGTCGATGGTGTCACATCGCCTCCCGGAAGATTGGCAATTCTCCGACACGCATTCACTTCTTTCCCAATAACCATCCCCCGCTTTACGCCTTCCGCAAATTCTTTCGATGCGTGTTCGATAATACATTCTTTCACTTCCGGAAAACCTTCTTGTGGTTTGGTCAGGTGCTCGGTAAAAGAATGCGCCGCCATCAAAGTATTGACCGCGACCAGTTCGCCGAGTTCACGCTCGGAGATCTTGATATTTGGAAAAGTGAATAATGTCGCATCGCACACAATCCGCTCAAAGCGCCTCGCTTTTGCCGTCGCGACGATTTTCCGCATAAAAAGAATAAGTTTGCGACGGTTTACTTTCTCTGGCTCGGCGACACCCATGGAAAGTTCTCTCGTGTCATTTGTCAGTTTCAAGACCTCATCGAATTTTTCCTCCGAACGCGACACTCGTACCAGTCCCTTTTTCTTCTCTCCTTTTGCGATCGCGGTGATATTCATACCATTCTGCCATACAAAGTTAGTGAGGTATTGTATCAAAAAAGCAGAAAAGAAAAAAGACCTACCGGACTCCGCTTCGCGAAGTACTGATCGGCAGGCCGAAGGGCGCGTTGCGCCCAACCCCTCCTCACCCCTCCTTTTGGCGGGGCATTACGTTCCCATCAGGCGGATACCGCCGCCCGGCGCAAGTAATGCATTCTTGCTCCACCGGGAGTCAGCAATCCATCGCCCGAACAACTCCCCCTCATCACTGTCGGGATCTGCGACTAAATAGAAGGCGCTTACCAAACCGAAGAGGTAAACGTCTCGAAAAACGAAATCGCCAAACTGAAAATTCACCGGTGCTCCTTGTAATATTAAGTTACTCAAACAAAAAAACGGCCTATCGGACTATCGTCCTTTTTGGTCGCTATGATGCGCAACAACACACCACCAGAAGATCGTACCACAAAGAAAATTCCGTGTCAATGATCCTCAAACCGGATATATGTTCTGTCTTTGAGTTTTTCGGGGAGATAGTCTTGCTTGGCGTCTTCTTTGTTTTTGAAATCCGGTGTGTATTTATAGTCTTTTCCATAGCCGATTTCTTTCATCAGTTTCGTCGGCGCATTGCGGAGATGAAGCGGGACGGGCTCATTGGGAAATGCGACGATATCTTCTTTGACTTTCCCGTAGCCGACATACAGCGCATTGGATTTCTTGGACTTCGCGAGATAAACGACCGCTTGCGCGAGCGCGAGCTCACACTCGGGCATACCGATATTTTTCGACGCCTCATACGCCGCGACCGCTTGCGGGAGTGCAAACGAATTCGCGAGTCCCACGTCTTCCGAAGCAAATCGGATAAGCCGTCGCGCCACGTAGAGCGGGTCTTCCCCCGCCTCAAGCATCCGTCCAAGCCAATAGAGCGCGGCACTGGCATCTCCGCCACGCATGGATTTGTGCAGAGCGGAAATGATGTCATAGTGCCATTCGCCTTTCTTATCAAAAAGAAGATGCGAGCGCGCCATCACTTCTTCGATCAATGCGACAGAAATTTTCTTCGCACGCATCGAGCAAGCCTCGAGTGCCGAAAGTGCTTGCCTCGCATCGCCGCCAGACGCCTCGGCGAGAAATCCGAGCCCACTCTCTTCGACGGAAATTTTCTGCGATTTCAAAACTTCGTCTTCTTCGAGTGCTCGTTCGAGAAGTTTCATGATCGCCTCCGTCGGTAATTTTTCGAGTACGAGAACACGCGTCCGCGACAGGAGTGCCGCGTTCACCGAAAAACTCGGATTTTCCGTCGTCGCACCGATCAGAATAACCGTCCCGTTTTCAACATACGGGAGAAGTGCGTCTTGCTGCGCCTTGTTCCACCGATGAATTTCATCGAGAAAGAGAAGGGTTGATCGTCCCTCCTTTCGATATTCTTTCGCTTGTTCCACCGTTTCTTGTAATATTTTTTTTCCGCTTTCGACCGCGGAGAGTTGAAAAAACGCCGCGTCGAGTTCGGACGCGATAATCCGCGCGAGCGTCGTCTTGCCGCTTCCCGGAGGACCCCAGAAAAGAAGTGAGGGGATCTGTTTTTCCGCAAGCGCACCACGGAGAAACGACCCCTCGCCGAATATTTTTTCCTGCCCGAAAAATTCGGCGATTGTTTTCGGTCGCATTCGTTCCGCAAGCGGTACGCGAGAAGCAGTGTGCGGTGTTGATGTTGACTTCATATGGTACACCTCAAGATTCAAGTTCTCAAAATTTTCTGTTTTCCTTCACGCAGAATAGTTATATGATTTTCGAAGAGCGCGACTATGGTTGACGGTTCGCTCGCAAGCGTACCACCATTATGATAAAAATCAACTCTTCCGCCAAAATATCGTTTCGCTTGAGCAATTGTGTCCGCCGGTGGTGCACCTTGAGGATTGGCGCTGGGCGCAACAAGCGGACCGGTTCGGCGGAGCAGCGCCCGTAACCACAAAGGCTCGGGCACGCGAAAAGCAATCGTCTGCGTGCCGCGATGAAGGTACTCGTACGACGGTTCGCCACACGGCAACACAACACTTACCGCGCCGGGCCAATGTTGCCGAAAAAATTTTTCTTCCCAATCGGTTGTCCTGACGCCGAATTTCGACAATTCCGTGCTATCGGACAAAAGCACAATACACGGCTTCCCTATATCGCGTCCCCGCACGGTATAGACGCGCTCTACCGCTCGCGCATCCATCGCACGTGCGACAAGACCATAGAGCGTATCGGTTGGAAGAATACCGATACCTCCTTTCTCAAGCAAAGAAATGATCGTTTCGTTCCGGTGTTTTTTCACGATGTTTTAGATACGCGTTGAAGATTTCTTCAGTACGCGTTTCAAGTATTTTCCCGTATGCGAATGCTCGTTCTTCGCGACTTGTTCCGGCGTGCCGTGCGCGACAATATGCCCACCACCGACACCGCCTTCGGGACCGATGTCAAGAATATAGTCCGCCGATTTCACCAGGTCCATATTGTGTTCGATCACGAGCACGGTATTTCCCTTGTCGACAAGCTTGTCGAGAATTTCAATAAGTTTTTTCACGTCTTCGTAGTGGAGGCCGATCGTCGGTTCATCGAGGAGATAGATTGTTCGCTCGATGTGCCGTCGGTAGAGCTCGCTTGAAATTTTCACGCGCTGCGCTTCGCCACCCGAGAGCGTCGTTGCCGACTGCCCAAGCTTCAGGTAGCCGAGCCCGACTTCGTTCAGCGTTTTTAATCGATCCGCGATCGCCGGAATATCTTTGAAAAAAACATACGCTTCTTCGATTGTCATTTCGAGCACTTCGTGAATATTTTTGTGCTTGTACGTTACCTCGAGCGTTTCTTTCATAAATCGTTTGCCATCACAAACATCGCAGGGAACGTATACCGTCGGCAAGAAGTGCATCTCGACTGCGATAAATCCGTTTCCCTCGCACGTTTCACAGCGCCCACCCGGACGATTAAACGAGAACCGCCCCGCGCGCCACCCGCGCACACGCGCTTCTTCGGTTGTCGCAAAGAGATCACGAATATGTCCGAATGCGCCCGTATAGGTTGCTGGATTTGATCGCGGCGTCCGGCCAATCGGCGACTGATCAATCAAGACCGCACGCGACAAATATTCCGTTCCGGTAAACGATGAACAGTGAAACACCTCATTCGACCGATATCGACGATCAAATCGCGCCTGCAGATTTTTGTGCACCACTTCGTAAAGAAAGGTGGATTTTCCCGAACCGGACACACCGGTAATCGCCACAAATCGACCGAGTGGAATATCGGCATTTTCATTTTTGAAGTTAAAGATATTCATATTGCGAACCCGAAGCGTTCCCTTGTCTTTGTCGCGTCGCGTCGCGGGCACTTCGACCGCTTCCTCGCCGCGCAGGTACGCGAGCGTGAGCGATCCCGATTCGTTTTTCTTTGCCGTCAGAAGCGGCTCCAAAAAATCTGCAGCCACGATATGTCCTCCGTGCACACCCGCGCCCGGTCCGATATCCACAAGATAATCCGATGAAAAAATCGTGTCCTCGTCGTGTTCGACCACGAGAATTGTATTCCCGAGGTCGCGAAGATCTTTGAGTGTCGCGATGAGTCGGTCATTATCCCTTTGATGAAGGCCAATCGTCGGTTCGTCGAGTACGTAGAGCGCGCCGACCAATCGCGAGCCAAGCTGCGACGCGAGCCGAATACGCTGCGCTTCACCTCCGGAAAGTGTGTTCGCCCGACGATCAAGCGCGAGATAATCAAGTCCGACATTGAGGAGAAAATCGAGTCGGCTGCCGATTTCCTTTAATACAACGGCGACGATTTGTTTTTCCCGGTTCGTGAGTTCAACCGATGTGAAAAAGTTCACCGCATCCGCAACCGTCATGGCGGAAAGTGCCACAATATTTTTCTTCCCCACCAACACATGCAATGCCTCCTCGCGAAGCCGTGATCCGTGACAGCTCTCGCACAGTTCCTCGCCGAAAAAGTGTTTCGTCCCGAGTCCGTTACAGGTCGGACACGCACCATATGGTGAGTTGAATGAAAACAATCTCGGCTCCACCTCCGGATACGAAAACCCATCATTCGGACATGAGAATTTCGACGAAAGAAGAAACGATTCGTTGCCAAATGAGACTCGAACAAGTCCATCGGATTCTTCGAGCGCGCGCTCTACGGACTCGCGCAACCGTTCCTCGCTCTCTTTTTCTTTCTTTGCAAGCGAAAGCGCGCCGATTTCATCCACCACGAGATCGATATCATGTTTTTTGTTTTTTGAAAGGAGAATTTTTTCACGGAGACTATGCCGCTCGCCATCAATCACAACCCGGTTAAATCCCTTGCCGAGCGCATCATAGAGGAGTTGATAATATTCCCCTTTCCGTCCGCGCACCACTGGTGCAAGAATGGATACCTCTCCTTCCTTTGAAATTTTTTTCTTGTGAAGCGAAACATCCAGCCGTTCAAACACGAGCCGTATCATTTCTTCAAGCGACAGTTTCTCGATTTCATTTCCACAGACGAAGCAATGCGGTCGGCCGATCCGCGCATAGAGCACACGGAGATAATCGTAAATTTCCGTAATGGTTGCAACGGTCGAACGTGGATTCGATGAGCGGGATTTTTGATCAATCGAGATCGCTGGTGAAAGACCGGAAATTTCATCAACATCCGGCTTCTGCATCGTATTCAAGAATTGCCGGGCATACGCGGACAGTGATTCCACGTACCGACGCTGCCCCTCGGCAAAAATCGTATCGAAGGCAAGCGAAGACTTCCCAGAACCCGAAAGTCCGGTAAAGACTACCATTTTCCCCCGTGGCATCGCGACCGTCACATTTTTCAAATTGTGCGTACGCGCCCCCTTAACGGTAATCCAATCCGACGGGGACAAGTTGTCCGCCTTTTCTTTCTTTGCCATAGAAACAGAATGATACCTTTTTTTCTCAAAAGGAGCAACCAGGAAACACCATTTTTCACCGAAGTCGCTCAAGTACAACGTACTCTTCCTTCCGTTCAGGATGAAAGGTGATCTCGACTATTTTTCCGTTCGCGCGCCTTTCGATATCATCAATATTTTCAAACCAATCGAAGCTCGAAAAAAACTCCGAGGTTTTAAAAGATTTTCTTTCCGAAAGAAAGTGTCCGATATTTTTTTTCCAGAGAATCTTCAATATTTTTCCAACCAAGGATTCCGGATCTCCGGTCAAAATACCTTTCTCTCCGAAACGGACGTATGGTATTCCATACGACATCGCAAGAGTGGTATAGACCCGAAAAAAAGTCGGAAAATAATGAATATGTTCGTGTGAGTTGAGTCCATCCGGAAACCGACCAAACATTTCTCGAAAGAGTTCGATTTGCCGTCTCCACTCGTTTGTTACTTTTTTTGTCGTTACAAAGCCGAAGATATATCGAATAAAAAACTTTACGCCACGAAAAATCGGACTTTCTTTCTCCTTTTCACCGCTTTTGATGAGGTGGATCAACTCGAGGTGAAGATCAATCGAGACACCATTCACCAACAGCAAATCCTCTACTTCTTTTCGGGAAACATAATTAATGAGCACGGATACCCGATTGAGTTTCCCCGCTTTCGCCAAACGAAGAATCGGCTCCGATGTTTTTCGGATCCCGTAATCGTCCGCGCTCACGACAATATTGTCATTCAGGACTTTCGACATACTTTTTCACCTCTCAAGGAAACACCTTCCAACTTCAGTTTTTTCATTTTTATCATCGACCCCCCGGTATTGTATTCGCCAACGTATCCATCCGAGCAAATCACCCGATGACAGGGAATATTCGGGTCGTGATTTTTCTTCATAAGTGTCCCGACCGCTCGTGCCGCTCCGGGAAACCCGGCGCGGCGTGCCACCTCGCCATAGCTCAATACCGATCCCCTCGGAATCTCCGAGACAACCCGAAGCACACTTTTTTCAAACAGTGTCGATTTTCCCATTTTTTCTCTATTCTTGTTTTTCCCTGAAACAGACAAACCCCGGGCGAATACCCGAGGTTTTTCTGATATTGCGTCGATTACTCGTTCGTTGCCGATTCGGTTGTTTCGGACGTCGTTCCAAACGCTTTTTTCAAATCGACACGCGCCGATTCCATCGTTTTTTGAAATTCATCCATCGCCGCTTTGATCACTGTTCGTTTCGTTTCGGCAAGCGATTTCACCGTCGCACCGACTTTCTCCATATCCTTCCGATCGCTCGTTAACTTCTCTCGCGCAAGTTGCATGCTCGATCGAAACGATACCCGAACGTCTTCTGGAGATTTCCCGCTATCGCACAGAGATTTCGCACTCGATATCGCCGAATTCACCGCTGTTTTGAATGCAGATACCGCCGAGCCCATCGAATCCTTTCGCTTCGATACTGCCGAATCCACACCCTTTCGAAACTCTTCGATCGCCGCATCCACCGATTCGCGACGCTTTTCGACCGCTGTTTCCACGGTTTCCTCAAATTTTTTCACTGCCTCTTTCTGTTCATCGGTTTTCGCGCGTTCTTCCAATTTTGAATACATTTCTTCACGCTTCGCGTCCTGTTCGGTCCGATTCTCGGAGAGTTTCGTGCTCCGCTCATCGCGCTTTGTTTCAAATTTTTCCACACGATTTTCCTTCCAATCGGAAAATTTCGATTCTCGATCACTCATTCGTTCAGTCATCTTTGACATTAAATCGGAAAACCGACTGCAAAACATTCCTTGACGCGCCTCTTGTCGCTCTTCTTTTGCGGCAGTTCGTTCTTCCATTCTCGCTTCACGGGCGGCCTGTATTTCGGCCTGTTTTGCCGCGCGTTCTTCCGGCGTGAACGCAAAAACAACATTTGCGGAAAGAAAAACTCCCACTCCGAAAAACACAAGCGTGTTAATAGTTTGTTTCTTCATATACTGTTCCAAAGTCGCTTACCGAGTCCTCTTCCGATTGAATACTATTTGTCTCGCCAAGCTCCTCATCATTTAACGTTGAATTATCGAGATCCGCTTCTTTTGAAATTTCATCCACGACCGCATCCGGCGTATCCGGAGTTGTTTTTTTCTGATCGCCCATCGATGTCTGCCCTGTTTTTTTCTCCGAAATCGTCTGCGGCACAATATTTTTCACCGTCGCCGGTACCGGCGTTCGCGATACGACAGACATTTGACGATACACGAGTACACCAAGCGCGAGAATCACGACAAGCGCGACTCCGACGATAACCCCTTGTTTTCCTGTCATAAAATAAATGTATATTTGATTTTAGTACGAGAGGCACGACCGATACCCCTCTCATAAGACACTTCTAGTATATCACAACATTTTCTTCACTTGCGAGCGTTTCGATGCGGCACGTTTTCCGATTTTCCGCTCGAGTTCAAATATTTCATCGCGAATAACCGCCGCCGTTTCAAAATCGAGCGTCTGTACCGCTTCTTTCATCTCGCGTTCTTTCAGGCGAATAAGTTTTTCCGGATTTTTCCGAAACACTTCTTCATCAAGGAGAAGATTTGCTCGTACCGCTTTCGAATGATCGCTTTCGAGTCGCTCGGTAATATCGTGAATTTTTTTCTCGATCGTTTTCGGCGTAATACCATATTCTTTGTTGTATGCGATCTGCCGTTCGCGACGCCGCGTCGTTTCGTTCAACGCATATTGCATCGAATCGGTAACACTGTCGGCATAGAGAATGACTCGTCCCGCAGCATTGCGTGCCGCACGACCGATAATCTGAATGAGCGATGTTTCCGATCGCAAAAATCCTTCTTTGTCCGCGTCAAGAATACCGATAAACGATACCTCCGGAAGATCGAGTCCTTCGCGCAAGAGGTTCACCCCGACAAGACAATCAAATTCCCCTTTTCGAAACGCCGTCAGGATCTTGATCCGGTCGATCGTTTTTATTTCGCTGTGCAGATATTCCGCTTTTACATTTTTTTCTTTCAGATATCGACTCAAATCTTCCGCCATTTTTTTGGTCAATGTTGTTGCGATAACCCGACCTCCTTTTGTAATTTCGGTTTCGGCTTCATTGATAAAGTGCCCGATCTGCCCTTCATACGCACCTTCCGAGCGCACCGGTTGAACCGATACCTCCGGATCGGTCAGTCCGGTCGGGCGAATCACTTGTTCGGCGATATTTTCGCTTATTTTTCGTTCATATTCCGCCGGTGTCGCCGATGTAAAAAGAATCGGTCCGACGCGATCGAGAAATTCTTCGTATTTCAACGGTCGATTGTCGAGTGCAGACGGTAAACGAAACCCGTATTCAACAAGGTTTTCTTTCCGCGACCGATCCCCCGCGTACATACCTCGCAATTGCGGCAGCGTCACATGTGATTCATCGATAATGGTGAGAAAATCCGGTGTACCGTCCGCAAGGTGCGGAAAATACTCAAGGAGCGTATCCGGAGCTTCTCCCGGCGCTCGTCCCGAGAGGTGTCGCGAATAATTTTCGATACCGGAACAATACCCGATTTCCTCGATCATCGAAAGGTCGTAATTCGTCCGGCGTTTCAAACGTTCGTATTCGAGCGGCTTACCAAGACGTTCCAATTCCTTTAATCGCTCGTCAAGTTCGAGCCGAATCGAAACAAGCGCTCGATCTCGCGCATCCTTGTCGGTGATAAAATGCTTTGCCGGAAAAAGAAAAATATCTTTCGGTTCGTCGAGCACCACTTGCGACACCGGATCTATTGTTGCAATGTGTGCGATTGTTCCATTTTCAATTTCGATCGAATACGAAAACCGCTCCGAAATCGGCATCACTTCCACCCGATTTCCAAGCGCGCGAAATGTCCCCGGGCCAAGGTCGGCATTCGTCCGTTCAAAAAAAATCGCAACCAGCTTGCGAAGGAGCGTATCACGCGAATATTCCATCCCGCACGAGAGTCGGAGATTTTCCTCCTCATATTCCTTCGGCGACCCGAGACCGTAAATACACGACACCGACGCGACAATAATCGTATCGCGACGCGTGAGAAGCGCCTGCGTCGAGGCGTGCCGCAACCGATCGATTTCCTCATTGATCGAGGCATCTTTCTCGATATAGGTGTCCGTCGCGGCGACATAGGCTTCCGGCTGATAGTAATCGTAATAGGAAACAAAGTAATGCACGGCATGATCAGGAAAAAATTCCTGATATTCCTGCGCGAGTTGCGCCGCAAGCGTTTTGTTATGCGCGATCACGAGGGTCGGTTTCCCCACATTCGCGATCACATTCGCCATGGTAAATGTTTTCCCCGACCCCGTTACGCCAAGAAGAGTCTGAAACCGGTTCCCGCGCGACAAACCATCCGAGAGCGATTCGATCGCCTTCGGTTGATCCCCGGCCGGCTTCCAATTTGATTGTATGTGAAACGTTGACATTCGGATTAGATAATGATAAAATATTTTTTCGATCTTTAACAGATTTTATCATCGTAGCACAACAACTGGAGGAGGGTAATCGTGGGAAACACCTTTCTTGATTTTCTAGATAAGGAAGCGCCATGGATCGTGTGCGGGATCATTCTTCCGCTCATCCTGATCCCTCGTGAGATGCATGGGATTGCGCTTGGCGTCGCAGGCGCAACCTTTCTCGGAGTCCCGCAATTTCTTCTGTGGTTCACCCAGATGAAAATTTTCGTAACGGCGCGAAGGCCGGAGCTTCCGAAGGATAGCACGGCCTCCGAATCGACGGTTATCTTCATTGGCGATTCCATCATTGCCGGATACGGCGCTTCCGGTCCGCCGGCGACGCTCTTCGGTTACTGCGTGCAAGCAGAATATCCCGTTACCATCCAAGCTGTTCCATTCAAGGGAACGGTCGCGTTTCTTGAGCCGGCCTTTAACATTCCAAGACTCCCGGAGGGAAAGCGGTATCGCGCGGTCATTCTCACGGTTGGCGGAAACGATGCCATCCCAATCGTGAGCGGATCAACCCGGGCGATCAAGACTGCATTCAGCAATCTCCTGAATCGCGCAACAGCGATCGGGAAAAAAACGATTGTCCTTGCGAACTTCGAAGGACTCGGGGAAATATATCCTGTGTGGTGGCTTCGAATCGTTTTCCGCTGGCGCGGACAGAAAGTTCGCGCGATATTCGAGCAGGTGTTGCGCACCAAGCAGTTATCAGAATGCAAGATCGAAGTCGAAGTAATCGATATCGCCCCGATCATCACCGGCTCGGGTCGCCAAGCCGCCGATGGCGTTCATCCGAACGACAGAACGTATGAGGATATCTGGCGGGCAATAAAAGACTTCCTCTAAGAGGGTTAAGCCTGCCACCAATCCAGGCCGAGCACATACAATGCTCGGTCGTTTTTTTGATCAATTTTTCCGATCAAACCATCGGCAAGCGCAATGCCATATATGTCGTCCTTTATGCCGATGTTCGTAGAGAAAAAAGAAAAACCAGACAATCGCAATACCGACCGCGATATCGATAAACTGTTTCACGAAGGCGATATCTTTCCATATATTTTCGATCGCCGCAAATCCGAAGTACCCGATCGCGATGTATCCGACATCTTTCAGAAAATACCCGCCGAATGTCGCGCCGAGAAAGACTCGCCAATTCATCTTGAAAATTCCGCAGACGATCGAAACCGGCGTCGTCGGAAGAAACGGAAATACGCGAATGAGAAACAGCATACCGCCGTCTTTCCAATGATGCCCCGTAAAACGCTTGCCGACGTTTTCTATTTCTGTATGACGAACACCGATCCACTTTCCGACCGTTCCAATAAGAAGATCTTCCAATGTGTCGCCGATAAAATAATAGACATACGCTCCGATTGTTTTTCCAACACTCGCAAGCATCGCAAGAGTCCCAATATGCCCCCACGTATCTCCCGAGGCGAGCGCGAGGGCGCCGGTAATACCCGTTACAAGCATCGCCGGAATCGGACTTATGATTTCCTCTGCGAGCGACCCGAGAAACACAAACCATTCGGGCGATACACTTTGAGACAATGTGCGCAACCATATTTCCGACGTTTCCACAAAAAACATAATTCCTGCCAAAAATCGAATTGATTCCCTTATGATACAATGAATCCACTATGATTTCCACGATGCTTTCGCGATGCCTTCGGCCAACCTTTCTCCTCTCCGCCGTCCTTGCGGCGTATTTTTTGTTTGGACTCTCGCATCTCGAAAAATTCATCACCGCCGACGAACACTATTGGATCTACGAGCGCATTCCGGCGTATTTTGACGCAATCGGCGATGGCAAATGGAAAAAAACGCTCGTAAGCGACAAGCCCGGTGTTACCCTCGCGCTTATTTCCGGGCCAGCGCTTTTTTTCTTCGATCACCCCGAATCGCATTGCGCGGAAGGACAGGATAAAATCATCCGCTGCGATATCGCGCAGTCAGAATCTTTGTTATTCGCATTTCGATTTCCTCTTCTTCTTGCAAATCTCTTCTTCCTTCTCGTTTCATTTTTTCTTTTGCGAACCGCGTTCCAAAGCGATTGGGTCGCCCTTCTTGCCACTCTCTTCACCGCCACCTCACCGATTCTCGTCGGCATTTCACAAATTTCCAATCCCGACGCAATCCTTTGGTCGATCGGATTTGCCGCGATCGCCGGATACCTCGCGTGGCTTCGAACATATCGCTTTCGATTTCTTTTTTTTGCCGCACTCTTTTTTGGCTTCGCACTCCTTGCTAAATACGCCGCACTCATACTTCTTCCGTTCTTTCTCTTCTTTTCACTCGTGTTCTTTCTGTTCGAAAAAAATGACGATGCATCATTTCACAAAATATTCCGAGAACACCTCCTTTTCTTTCTTGCTCTTCCCATCATCGCATGCTGCGTGTTTGCATTCTTCCTTCCGGCGGTTCTCGTAAACCCCGATGGATTTTCAAAAACTTTGGCAGAAAATTTTCCGAAATTCAACCCGAAAACGCTCGGAATCGGGCTTCTGCTTTTTACCCTCCCCTTCCTTGACGCATTTCTTTTCCGGAGCCGAATATTCCTCGCGATCAAGCGCTTTTGGACAAAAAAACCATACACCGGCATTCGTCCCCTGCCGCTTGTTTTCTTGTTTGCCGCGCTCGTCGGCATGCGGTACGCTTTTCCGCAATGGGACATTTTCTCCGCCATTCCTTTTGATATGAAGGATCTCTCGAATGCGCGCTATTATGCCAAGAGTCCTCTCAATATCTGGGAAAAGATTTTCCTCGAAACGAATCCGTTTCTTTTCTCTCTCGCCCCGCTCACACTCTTTGGGATATTCGTCTCGTGGATCCTTGCAACCTTCCAAAAGAATTTTCGATTTCTCTTCGAAGTTACGGTGCTTTCGCTTTCCTTTTTTTATTTCCTCCTCGTGCTCATTATCGGCAACACGCTTGGCACGCCGCGATACCTTGTGCTTCTCTATCCTCTCGCCGCGCTTATTGCCGCGATCGGTTATGTCAATATTTTCTCTCTCTTGAAAGCTCGCGTATATTCTTTTCGATGTGTACGTGAGAAAGCTTTTTTCTTCCTCCTTATCGGATCTCTTATTCCGCTTTTTTCCACTACGCCGTTTTTCTTGAATTATTCAAACATTCTTCTTCCGCGACACGCACTCATAAGCGATGCGTGGGGCTATGGCGGATACGAAGCCGCGCAATATTTGAACGCTTTGCCGAATGCGAAAAACCTGACCGTCTGGTCGGATTACTACGGCGTGTGTGAATTTTTCATCGGTCATTGCGTGACCGCGTACACCTTCGACCGCGAGACCATAAAACCGGATTATTATATCCTCACCCGTCGTGGAAAAATTCGCTATATGCCGCGTTTTGAACGATGGGAACGAATCTCCGGCTTGCAAGCATATCGTTTCTACGACCGAACCGACCCCAATTGGTCGCTTTCTATCAATGGAAATCCAAACAATTCCATCCGCATCTTCAAAACCCTCTAACATACAAAGGACCGTCCTTAGCAAAGGACGGTCCTTTGTTAATCAGACTTTGTTAATCATGACAACTACCATACGAAAGCCAGTATTTGTGAAATTTTTCAAAACTCCCCTTGTCTTGAAAAAAATCTGGAAATTCTTTTTTATTCAAAATACTTGATTCAAGTCGCTCTATACCAAGATAATCCATATAACTTGAGTATGGATATTGATGTAAATATTCCACAGCACCATCTATCGATTTCAGTCCAACTTTTTTCCAATTTGGCTCGATTATCTTTATAGGATTCAAATGGATGTACGAATACAAATAATGAAAATAATTTTCTGTATGTACGTGTTCTGATTTAAACCTTCCTTCAAAAAGCACGCCAGATCGCTCATGTTTCTTATTTATATACATTGAAAATCCAGTAAGAAGCTTTTTCATAAATAAACTCGTTCCACCATCAACAATCTCGTGAACAAGGATATGAAAGTGATTTGGCATCAAACAATACGCGCCAATAGCAACCAATGGCTCTCCGCGATCCAAAGAAAATACATCCTTATATTCAATGTCTCCACTTTTTAATTTCCGCATATCAACCAACTCTGATCCATTGCATAAATAAAGCAGCACAAGAAATCGTCTATAATCTCGCTCATCCCAAAAAATCTTGCGTTTGTCGACGCCACGATTATAGAGATGATAGAACTCGTTTACTGCAAGCGGAATTCTTCTTTTCATAATTATCTTCAGTATATTACAAAGGACCGTATATTACAAAGGACCGTCCTTTGCAAAGGACGGTCCTTTGTTGGTGGGGTCAGCCTACATTACAGCGGTCTTTCCGCTGTATTGAAATCCAAACAATTCCATCCGTGTTTTTTCCACCGAAGGGCAAGATTACCGCCCCTGATTATAGAGACTTCCGATCTCCGAAGAAGAAAGTGCTCGATTGTAAATACGAACTTCATCGATCGATCCGTCAAACGGATTTGACCCATCGTCCGCTTCGGCACCGATACGCAGGTTGTATGTTCCGCTTGAATATATATTCCCGCTCGTCGATGAGGCAATACTACTCACATCCGTTCCGTTTACATAAATCTTACAGTCGGAACCGTCATATGTGCCGACAAGAAAGTACCACTGCCCCGCCGTATACGTTGAGGTTGTGTCACATATTTCATTTGCTGTCGCCCCATCGGAAGAAACGGAAAAAGTAAATTTATTTGAAGAAGTATTGTCTACCGCAAGTAAGTACTGCCTCGAACCGCTTGCTCCCCATTTGGAAACAATTCTTTTATTCAGCGTCGTAACATCCGGCTTGACCCACGCCGATACGGTGATATTCGACGGCTCCACCGCATCTCCCATATCGATATAATCATCCGTTCCATCAAAAGAAATTCCTTGCCCTATCCTGCCGATCGTCTTCACCGGACCACCTGTCAATGTTCCATTGTTCCCCCTTCCAGAACGATCGATCGTTACCGTACTGCTCGAAAAGCCTTTCCCATTAAACGGCCAGTAGCCCACAAGTCCGGTATCCACACCGCTCGGCGCCGTGGTACGGTAGAGACGTAACACTTCCTCAACAGAAAGAGGTCGATTATACAAACGAATATCGTCAAGTTTTCCATCAAACGGATTTCCCGCATCGGATTCGGCTCCAAAGTTAAGCGCCACCGCATTCGCAAGACTATTCACATTGCCAAATGTTCCCGTATTGGTTGTTGATTGTTCGATACCATTAATATACATCTTTGAAAGCGAGGAGGATGAGTCATTCCATATGATTGTAAAATAATTCCACCCGGTAGATGTAAATGTGGAACTTGACTCCATCTGATACTCATCGGTTCCATCGGACACTTCGAAGGTAAGTTTATCGGTCGCATCATCAACATAAACGATATAACCGGTATCGGTTGACGCGATTCCATTTCGTTTGGCGAGAATCGTATCATCGGTAGTAAAGGTATCCCGATTAAACCAACCGGTTACAGTGAAATTCGCAGAATCCGCAATATCAAGAACCCCCGAAGCAGGATCGGAAACAGTGATATAATCATCCGTTCCATCAAAATCTACCGCGCCGTTGATCTGTCCTGTTGTCCATGAAGGACCGCCCGTGAGTGTTCCGGTGTTTGCATTTCCGGTTGCATCTGCGGCGCTCGTCCCGCTTCCGTCGTCGAGTTTCCAGTACCCGAGAAGACCCTCGGAAAGTGGCGTTGTCGACGAGGTATTTATTTTCGCCGGAGCTCCCTCGCGATACAACTGGTACATTTCCGATGCGGTAAGTCCCCGATTGAACACTCTGATTTCATCGACACTTCCGGTAAAGAACTGACTTGATCCATTGGTTGATCCGATGGTATCCGCCCCCGTAGGAGACCCCTGCGTGTATGTGGCATTGCCAAACGTAACCGATTGCGTTACAAGAAGCACTCCATCGAGATACAAATAAATCGTATCATTGGGAATATCGAGAACGCCGCTCACCAAGTGCCACTCATTGAGCGATGGCGCGGTTGCCGTTGCCTGCTGAAAAGAATCCCCCGATCCGCTCCGCCCCCCAACAGCGATTTTCCCGTTGTCATATAAACCAAGAAGTCCACCCGTCGATCCGGTCGCCACATCGTACGACAATACTCGAGCGTACGATGCCGCTGAAGGATGAGCGCTTGGTTTCATCCATGCCGCAAGCGTAATCTGCGAGGCACCGCTCACATCCGGCCCGATTGCATTCGCCCCTAAACTCACATATTGATTCGATCCGTTCAGCGTCAGCGATTGACCAACCGTTCCCACACTCTTCGTCGGGGTATTTGTAAGGGTGCCGTTATTCGCTGCTCCACTCCAATCTATTGTTCCTGTGGAAGTCGCGTAGCTTTCTCCGTCAAAAGACCAGTATCCTTTCAAGGCAGTATCGAGCGCGGTTGGTGCTGTCGTCTGATACAATCTTTCCGCCTCCTCATCCGATAATGCTCGATTGTAGAGCCTTGCCTCATCCACCTTTCCATTAAAATAATTTCCATAGGTGTCATATCCGATGCGCAATTCATCTGCATCGGTAATAATATTTCCTGAAATCGCCTGACTTCCAGTTCCGGAACGTCTCCCATTGATATATATCCGAACAAATCGCCCATCATATACACCCATAAGATGATACCACTGACCAGTCGAGAGCGTTTCCGAAGCATCCACACGCGTGCCGGTTGAGTACCATGTATTATTTGTTGTCGCCACGACAAAATGTACAGCACCAGTCGAATCAATATTCAAACGGTATTGTCCGACAGTATTTGATTTCGAGATTGGCATATAATTTGTCGCCGGCAAAGCATCCATATTGATCCATATTGAAAGCGACATCTGCGACATTCCCTCGTGAATCGATTGATCCCCCATCGTGATATAGTCGTTCGTTCCATCGAGATCAACTCCTCCTCCGATTTGTCCCGTTGTCCATGTCGGACCATTTGTCAGTGTCCCATTCTTTGCATGTATACTTGAATCTGTTGCCGTCGTTCCACTTCCATCATCAAGTTTCCAATATCCCGCGAGACCATAGCTTAATGAATCGTTCTGCGGGGAATTATTGACAGTATTTGATCCAGCTTTCACATAGAGTTGTTGCACCTCGGTTGCCGAAAGCGCACGACTGTACACCCGAACATCGTCTATATACCCCTGAAAAGGGGTAAGGAGAGATCCTCCGTTCCGCCATGTCCCCACAAGCGGCTCATCTCCGGCATCAATATTTCCATTGGCAGCATCGCTGGTAGCCGCCAATACACCATCAACATAAAGTTTGAGACGTTTCGATGAAAGCGTTTTGTCGAATGTCGTGCAAACGTGATACCACTTGCTATTCCATGTTCCTGTAGACTTTGCCAGAGAAACAGAATATGCCGTCGAGCTAATGCGAATATAACTGGAAAGCACAGTGCTATTTGTCGTCAGATATCCGGAGATGGTTACATAATCGCCGGTTGAATTTCCATGAGAAAATCCAGCTTTTGACGATTGCGTCGCGGTTGAGTAAAACCAGTGACACCAACTTCCCGCCGCCCCCACATCAAAAGTGGCGGCATCGGTGATAGCAACCCGGTCGTCACTTCCATCAAGACTGACCGCCTGGCCGACTTGCCCGCGAGTCAGTGTTGGTCCGTTCGTGAGCGTTCCGTTATGTCCGCCGCTTGACCGGTCATATGCCGTCGTACCGCTCACGTCGTCGCCATCAAATGTCCAATATCCTATCAAACCATTCGATGCATCTACGTTTGTTGACTGTTGCAGTTTTACCGCCGCACGCGTCTTCGCCCATTCATACACCCCAAAACCGACCGACACGGTAATGGCGATAATAAAAACATATTGGAAGGCGCGGTGCCAAACGAGAGGGAGAGGCATAATGTATACAGCTCAAAATTCAACTTTCAACATTCATTGTAACACAGGCAACTATCTTGTTTTGCGTACAGTTTGTTGACAATTGAAATTTTTTCTGCTATTCTTTCTTTACAAACGGCTTCGGCCTCGGGATGTCCGAAAGGGCATCTCAGACAAATTCAGTAAAAGCGGTTACCAAAGCAATGCGGCAACCGCTTTTCTTAATTCTTGAAACTGTTTTTCCGGCAAAACCGCCAATTTCTTTTTCAATCGTTTTACATCAACCAATCGAAGCTGCGACAGAATAGCCTGCCGTTCTCGATCGTCACTCAAATCAATGTCGAAATAATATTTCCCCTTTTTTATTTTCGTCGTCAATGGAATCGCCCAGAACACCTCTTTATTGAATTGTTTCAAAATGATGACCGGTCGCATAAAATCTTCTCCCTTGCCGTCCTGTTCATACCCAACATTAACACCCAAAGCACACCACCATATTTCACGTTCATTGAAATACACTCTCACTTGAGTGTTCTTATGCAAATTTTCTTTTTTCGTATGCCAGGGCTGAAAATCTTTTTTCATCTTTCAGTTTGAACATTTTTCCCTCCTTGAAAGATAGGTGTCTTTGACCTTTCACTCTTTTGTTCGTACTTGAGTTCTTTTTCTGTTTGAGCCTTCCGCTCATCGAGACGAACAATGGGAGAGTTCGTGACATCTTCTACGATACTTTCCGACTTGCCGACGACATACCATGAAAGGAGTACCGAAAGAAGCCCCACAAGCACAAACGCGAGTCCGCCGGATATATTTTGGCGAGGATTGAGATTATAGAAAGTCTTTTGCATTCTATTTTGTTTATTTTTTATGATTCTTGTTTTCTTCTTTTTAGAATATCATTTTTTGTTTTTTAGGATATTCTCCAAAATCTCTTCGTCTTTGCACTCGAACTCATCGTTCGGCGCGTAGAAGTGCGTCGTCGGACCATAACACCCTCCATTGTCCCCGTGAAGCCGCGCGAGCACCGGAAGAAGAAATCCGTGCCCGCGAGAAGTAAAATATTCGTACAGATTCTCAAGCGTTTGTTTTCGCTTGCTCCGATTCATTCGCGAAAACCTCGCCATATCGTCATTTTTCTTTCCGCTCCAATCAAGATGAAGCAATACATTTTTCGCTTTTTTCGCATACCGATCGTTCCACAGAAGCGCCCAACACCAATCCCCCTCTTCTTGATACCATCTCGGATGACAAGCATCGTCTTTCGGAAAATCACCGTCATCATTGATACCAACGCCGCCTTCGATATAGTCAAACAGTCGGAGATACCGCTCATCTTCGATATCGTTCGTCTGCGCGCCAATCACGATTTTCATCCCGAGCCAATCCGCGTATGCGTGCATATCGGCGATCACATCGCGCACCCAGTATCGCTTCAGCCCCGCCGACTCTTGGTAGAAAATCTGTCCGAACAAAAACGATTGCACGCCGCGATCCATCGCTTCGCGGGTAATCGCCCGAAGGTATTTCCGATACTCGCTTTTCTCAAATGACGGCTTGCACGTATGTTCTCCCCAAAAATTATTCGACCCATCCCGACACATTTCACTAAATTCAAAATCCCGATTCTCCTCCTCAAAGGAGTAATCCGCCTTCTTATCAATCGCCTCGGCGATAAACATCCCATAAACGATATCTTTTTTCTTGATCTGTTTTTTTACCTTGTCAATCTCTTTCCAGTCCGGCGGCTCAAGCCATGTCTCAATCGCGCGATGAAGATAATAACAATCCGATCGATTGATATATTTCGCCATTCGCTCTTCTTTTTTTCCGTATCCGCTTAAAAGTCCATCCGCGATACACCCTTCTTTTTTCATCCGTTCCATATCGGGTGGCGGTGGCGGCGTCAGAAACGGTCTCTTTTTTTCATTCAATACTTCAATCGGCTTTGGCGGTTCTTTTTTGGGAATCGGCTGCATTTCAGCGAGTGTTTTGTCTGTTTCTTTCGCAAGATTCCGAACATCGTTCGATACCCACAATACCCACGCCAAAACAATACTTGCCACACCAAGTATGAGCGCTATCGCTCCCCATTTTTGAACTTCGATTCTTTGCATACCCGTTTCTTCCATTTTACACCCGAATCAATGGTCTCGACAGTTGCGTATATTTATTTCCTTTCGTATAATGAATACAAAGACAAAAAGAGAAATACAAAACTATGTCATCTCATTCCACCGCTCACCAACCGGAAACCCACGAAGAGTCCGATCGATTACAAAAAGTCCAATCGCTCCGAGAAATGATCGCGCACGCCGAACGTACCATGCAAAGCGCCAAGGCGATGCTTCTTCAGCTTGAGGGCAAAAAGAAAACCGGTCGACCGCGAAAGGTCGAATCGGGCGATGGCTCTGTCATCGAGGGTACCTTCGACGGTCAATTGATGCTCGGTACCGATGGAAAACAGTATCCCGTCCCCGCAAACTACGCCTCGAAGTCAAAACTCGTCGAGGGCGATATGCTCAAACTCACCATCACCAGCGATGGAACGTTTCTCTATAAACAAATCGGTCCCACCGATCGCCGGCATCTCCTCGGTGTTGTTACGCAAGATGAAAAGGGAAATTATTATGTCGTCGCCGAAGGGACGCCGTATCGGATTCTCCTCGCTTCCATCACTTATTTTCGCGCCGAACCGGGCGATGAAGTCGCCATCGTTGTCCCCCGGGATCTCCCCTCGCAATGGGCCGCGCTTGAAAGCATCATTCAAAAAAGCCGACATCAGCTCGACGATCTACCGCTCCCGCGCGTAACCGGCGATCAGGTGTACGGCAGTTGGAAACACGGCCTCCGAGATACGCCGACCGAGGAAATCGATTCCGAACTCTCGTCGAAGAGCGCTCCAAAAAAACACGATACCAATATGCTCGATGATTGGGTAAAAGATATGGAAGAAATCGAGAAAGCGGTTCAAAAAGACGCCGAAACCACTTCCGATACACACTCTGCGGGAACCGAGACTTCCGCGTCAACATCAAACGATGCCAATGATCAAAACTTCCTTGACCAATGGATCAAGGATATGGAAGTTATCGAGCAGGAAATTAAGAAAGAAGAGGCTTCCACCAAAGAACCCGCGCAAAGCGAATAACAATTATGAATACCCTAGCTCTCCGCGATCTTCTTTTTGCCGCAATCAATGGTGCCTTTATCGGACTTCTCGCTCCGTTTATTTTTCGCAACTTGTTTTCCGGTTCGCTTGCGCACATTCCGGTTATCGCTTTTGTGATCGTGCTCTCGATACTGTCGGCTCTTGGTATTGCCATTGGATACCTTCTCGGAAAATACATTCGATCATTTTTCTATCAACTCTCCAAATTCGGATTGATCGGCGTCGCAAATACCGTCATCGATCTCGGTATTTACAATTTGTTTATCTATTTCAGTGATGTTTCAAGCGGATATCTTATTTCAGTCTTCAAAAGTTTCTCCGTCCTTGCCGCAATTATCAACAGCTATATCTGGAACAAATTTTGGTCATTCGAGAAAAAAGAAGGGAAAAACATCGGTGAAGAATTTACGCAATTTCTCGCGGTCAGCCTGATCGGACTTCTCCTTAACGTCGGTATTACTTCACTGGTTGTAAATGTTATCGGCACGCCGGCCAGTATGAACGATAAGGCATGGGCAAATGTCGGCGGCCTTACCGCCTCGATCCTCGTCCTCACCTGGAATTTTGTGGGGTATAAGTTTTTCGTGTTTAAAAAGTAGATTGATTTTGAGTCATAAAGTCAATCCCTCTTCGGAGGGATTTTTGCTATAATTTGAGCATTGGAATGTGAATTGAAATTCAAAATTATACGTTTATTTCTTATGTCTTTCTACCGAAAATACCGTCCACAGTTTTTCTCCGAAGTTGTCGGACAGGAATCGATCGTTCGAATCCTCTCCAATAGCCTTCTCTCCGGAAAGCCCGGGCAGGCCTATCTCTTTACCGGACCGCGCGGTACCGGGAAAACCACTCTCGCTCGACTTTTCGCCAAGGCCGCAAATTGCGCGAAACAAAAAAACGGCGAGGCGTGCGGGACATGCGATCACTGCCTTGCGATGAACGAAGGACGATCCTTTGATGTCATCGAAATCGATGCCGCATCGAATACCGGCGTCGACAATATCCGCGAACTCCGCGAAACGGTCAAGCTCCCCCCGACACTCGCCCCCTACAAGGTCTATATCATCGACGAGGCGCATATGCTCTCGATCGGCGCGTGGAATGCACTCTTGAAAACACTTGAAGAGCCTCCGGCGCACGTTATCTTCATTCTCGCCACCACCAATCCGAAAAAAGTTCCCGAGACTATCATTTCGCGCTGTCAGCGATTCGATCTTACCGGATTTCCGGTTTCAAAAATCGTCGAAAAATTGAAACGTATCGCGAAAGAAGAAAAACTCAAGATCGAAGATGGCGCCCTTGCCCTCGTTGCGAGTGCGGCACGCGGCGGAATGCGCGATGCTGAATCGCTCTTCGGTCAGGTTGCCGCGCTCTCCGGCAAAGAAATTACCGCCGAAGAAGTTTCCGCGCTCCTCGGACTCACCAACCGCGAAACGATTGAAGAGTTTCTCGACACCGTTACCACCCGCGGACTCCTCGATTCACTTTCACTCATTCGAACCTTTCCGGATAAAAATATCTCAACAGTCGATTTCCTCGAAGCAACCCTCGAACATCTTCGTCTCGTACTGCTTGCCCACTCCGGAGCGATTGCGGATCATCCGGCATTCAACACTCTCACGAAAGAAGAATCTTCTCGACTTTTTGATCGCGCGAAAACACTTTCATTCGATACAATCGTCTCCCTCCTTGAACATTTTCAAACCGCGCTCGAGGAATCCAAACACTCATCTCTTCCCGAACTCGCGCTCGAAATCGCCGTCGCAAAACTCTCCTTTCCAATGAAAAATATTTCCCCTTCAGATACGCCTCATGGAAACCCTGTTTCCGAAAAAGAAAAAAAAGAAATTGCTCCTTCCAAAGAATCATCCCTTTCCACATCAACAAAACAAAGCGAGATCCCGCCTTCTCCTATGCCTTCACAACAAATCACAAACACGCAGACTCCTCCTGAAACAGCCCCCTCTATCGACATCGAAACAGTCCGCGCGCGTCTTTCGGAAATCGAACGCGAAGCGCTCCGCTTGAATGCCTCTCTCACTCTTGGTCTGACAAACAGCTTTCTCACCAAAATCGAAGGAAAAACCGTTTTCTTCGCGGCAAAGTTCCCTTTTCATCGCGACCAACTTATGAAACAAGAGAACCGATTGACGCTTGAGAAAGCCTTTGCTACTATCCTCGGATACGAGCTTTCAGTTACGGTCATCCTTGAAAAAGATCTCGAGCAACCGAAGAAAAGCGACGCCAGTAATCCCCTCCTCTCCAAAGCGATGGAAATGCTCGGCGGAAAGCTCGTCCCGGAGGGAAATTAGAAGAGATCAATTTAAAGAACACAATAAAAAACGAGGCGGATATGCGTGAAGAGTTCTACAAGAAAAACTGAAAAAATTATTGGGGAGTAGCCAAGTGGTAAGGCAGGGGCCTTTGAAGCCTCCATGCGTAGGTTCGATCCCTACCTCCCCAGCCATCTTGCCAAAATTATAGTACGATTATGAACAGCACCGTTCACTTCAAGGCAAGTCAATCTCTTCGTGAATTTCAAGAAACAATCAAAATTATTTATGGCCTTCCTGATGATCGGATGTACTCTACCGAAGATATTTTGACACAACAACGCTTTGCCATGAGGACACTCAAAGGCATTCGAAAGAACGATCCCGAAAAAATAACACTCAATCTCATGATAGCCCTCTCGTGGCTCATGACGCTATCCAACCGATTGCAAATCGATACTACAAAAGAAGTATGGAAACGTTTTCCTGGAATCTGCTCCTATTGCGGGGAAAAACCGTGTGTCTGCAAAAAAGTAAAAGTTCTGCAACGGAAAAAAATCGATACAAATATTTCCCGAGAGCCGGTCACGATTCAAAAATTTCAAGAAATGTTTGAGACAATCTACCCTTCTTCCAAGAGGACACTAGCCGATGCTGGAATCCACTTCGCTGAAGAAGTCGGAGAAGTGAGCGAAGCTATTCATAATTATCTCGGACAACACCTCGAAAAACAATTTAATGATATTGAGCTCGAAATAGCTGACGAGATATCCTGCATTTTCGGAGTAGCCAATTCAGCTCATATAAATATTGCCGAGGAGCTTGCAGTCATGTTTGCTGATGGATGCCACATCTGTCATCATGCTCCATGTGAATGTAGCTTCAGTTTTGTCTCACAAATCAAGACATAGCAATCTTGATAAAATACAAAAAATTCTCACAAAAATTCTTTCATAATCATTTTGCTAGAATAACAGAACTCCATGAGAATGACTCCTTTCAACAAAAAAATATGCAAAAGAAAATTATTTACGGGATGATGTTTGTCGGTTCAATGCTCGGAAGCTTTATTCCTCTTCTCTGGGGAGCAAGTACGTTCTCGTTTTCCTCTCTCCTCTTTTCTGGCGCCGGGGCGCTTTTTGGAATATGGTTCGGATATAAACTCGCCAAATCTCTGTAAAAAAAATATGGACCGAATATTTATCGAAAAATTGCATATCATCGGGCGACACGGCGTACTCAATCATGAACGAACATACGAGCAGAAGTTTCTCGTCGATATTTCCGCGGATTTCGACACACGAAAGAGTTCGGAGTCAGACAAACTCGAAGATACCCTTGATTATGGAAAAATTCGCGATATCGCCTGTGATGTTTTTCAGACTCAATCCGTCTATCTCATCGAAAAGCTCGCGCATACGATCGCCGGACGTATCCTCGCGGAAGAGAATCGCATCACAAGCATCACTCTGACCATTCGCAAGCCATCTATTTTCCCGAGCGGCATTCCCGGCGTTACCATTGTTCGTACTCGAAAGGATTTTTCTCTCTAGCACTCCCTTCAAAAAATGCTTTGCTCTTTTCTTTGTGAGAGCGTAAAATAGAGGAAAATATGGATTTCTTTCTTGTTTGCATCAATACACTTGGCATGATATTTGGTGTCGGATCATCGACCTATGCCATCACTTTTTTTCATCAGTCTATCGCTGACGGCGTGATTGATAATACGGAAAAACGCTTTCTTCGTACCGTCTATTCCCTTCTCCGCGCGGGAATGCTGTTTCTATTCGTCAGTTTCGCTGCGCAAGGCTCTCTCATCGCCACCGGATCGGAATCCGCGATTCTCGTCGGTCGCGACACTCTTGCCGTACAAGCAACCCTCCTCATCGCCATTTTCGCAAACGCCCTCCTGATGGATGCTCGAAAAATCCCGATGTGGCTCGGGCCCGCCCTCGCTGGTGCTTCGTGGTACGGCATTTTCTTTGCCTCCGTCCTTGATATGTATCACTTCCCCTATCCAATGCTCATGCTGTGGTATCTCGTTCTCATTGTCATATTCATCATTCTCCTTCGAATAATTCGAGAATATATCATTACAAAAAGAGTATGATCGACCCGGAGCTGCAAATAAAACTCGACGAGCAAAAACAAAAGCTCGACGCGATTTACGTTTCGGTTGAAAAAACACGGAAATATTTTCTTTGGACACTCGTCGCAACACTCGTTACCTTTGTCCTCCCGCTCATCGCTGTGATCGCGATCATTCCGTGGTTTCTCTCCACCATGCTCAAATCATATTCTCTCTAATTCAAAGCGAAAGGCTCTAGGGAGATCCTTAGAGCTGTGCAAGATCGAGCTCTTCGTCGATTCTAATCTGCGCGACGAAGTCGGGAACGTGTGAAACGAGAATCATCGCCCCGGTGTAGTTATTCAGTGCTTCCGCAATCACTGGAATGTGACGGAAATTGATATGGTTCGTCGGTTCATCGAGAATGAGGAGGCTTGGCTCTTCTGCAACCAGTCGCGCAAAGAGAAGCAATCCTTTCTGTCCCTCTGAAAGCGTTTCCACTTTGTTTTGCAAGAGTTCCGCTGGGATAAGAAATCGCGCCGCGATTTTGTACACATCTTCTTTGATTCCCTTTTCCATCACTTCTTCGATCGCCTCGAAAGCCGTCCGATTGAAATCGAGCGTCGAGAAATCCTGCCGATAATATCCCACTTTTACGCCGGACATAACCTCTACGCGCTCCGGATCGCCATTCGCAAGCGCTTCAAGAAAGGTTGATTTCCCGATCCCGTTTGGCCCGGAGACAAGCAAATGCATATTTTTCTTCAAAATAAGATCAACCGGCTTCACCTTCGGCCCGGCATGATGATCGATCACGGAAACGGTTTTGATATGAACAATCGGACCCACCACGTCGGGCGCGGGAATTGTAAATGACGGAAGGGTCTTATCCTCGCGTCGAATATCAACTTTGTTTTCTTCAAGTTCATCCGCGAGATCACGCATACGCTTTGCGACCGCGCGAAGCTTTCCACCCTTGTTCGCAAACACATTCGCCTGATCTTTTTTCTCGCGAATGGTTCGCTCGAGACGAACGTTTTCACTTTGTTCTTTCTCGATTCGCCGCTTGATTTCTTCGACCACATCATAGTAGTCGCCCGTGTACTGCTCGAGCGTATGCGTGTGGACATCGAGATAGAGAACGCCGTGCGTAAAGGCGTTCAAAAAATCCGCGTCGTGCGAAATCACGAGGACGGTTTTTTCATACTCCATAAGAAACTGCGTCAGGTGCGCGATCCCATCGTAGTCGAGATTATTCGTCGGCTCATCAAGCAAAAGAATATCCGGATTTTGTATGAGTGCGGATGCAAGAAGGATGCGCGCCTGCTGCCCGCCGGAAAACTCACTCACCTTCTTTTCCATGGAGGGAAGCGGGAGATTCACCACATTGAGCACTTCTTTAATTTTTTTTTCGAGTTCCCAGTGCTCACCCTGAAAGTACTTTTCAAAAAAATCTTTTACCGAAAGAATCAGTTCATCGCGCGGAATTACTTGGCGACCAATCGCCACGGTCGCGCCGCGATCAATCGATATTCGCCCGCTTTTTGGCTGAAGATCTCCGGTAATAAGTTTGAAGAGAGAGCTTTTCCCGGCGCCGTTTTGCCCCATAAGTGTCAATTTCGCCCCATTTCGAACCGAAAAACTCACCTCGTCGAGCAGAGGCTTTTTGTGCGCGTATTCGAATGTAACGTTTTCAAAACGAAGAACGACACTGTCTTTTGCCATAGTTTCATTTCCAATAAAAAAACCGGGAACTTCTCGGTTGCTTTTTATACTAGCATAATTATCCCAAAAACATCAAGAAAAAAACAGCGACCTCTCCACTGTTTTTTCCTGTTTTTTTCAGAGATCGTTTCCCGAATACGAGAGATTGAAACTCTTGTTGATAAGCGGGAAATCCGGAAGCATATCGTTCGGGAAAACGTATGGGAATATCTGCCAGTTTAGAGACGAAGGATCCCGAACCTTCACGCGAGCGATATACCCCTCCCGGTCCGTTGCAACAAAGTATACGATATCTCCGCGCCACCCTTCGGCAATACCGATTGCCATTCCTTTCGCGCGAAGCGGTTTTTGTTCCACGCGCAGCATACCGTCCGTTTCATACGGAAGCAGTGTCAACACTTGATTCAAAATCCGGAATGACTCTCGGATTTCGCGAATTTTAACAAGAAAGCGTGCATACACATCGCCCGCTTCTTCGGTCGGAATACCGAACTGCACCGAACCGTATTCCGCATATGGAAAATCCGCTCGCGCGTCATTCGCTTCGCCAAGCGCCCGAATCGGCACTCCGGTCACTCCGTGGTCAAGAGCGATATTTTTCGCGAGCGCGCCTGTTCCTTTTAATCGATTGAGAAGCGAATCACTCTCCATGGACGCATCGTACACTTCCTCAAAATCATTTTCGATCCGTTCGAGATCATCGGCAAGCATATCGGCAAGCGCTTCCGGAATATCCGTCATCACCCCGCCCACGACAACCGCGCCACGGAAATATCGATTTCCGGAAATTCGCTCATTCCACTGCATGATTCGCTCACGAAGCCGCGCGCCATTTGAACCGCCGAAGGAAAATCCGGTATCGAGCATAATAAATCCGATGTCGTTGAAATGATTGGCGAGTCGTTCCATTTCCGCAAAGATCATCCGAAGAAATCCGGCGCGCTTGGAAATCGAAATGTCCGAAAGCGATTCGATCGCCTGCGCGTAAGAAAGCGCGTGCGCCACGGTACTATCTCCCGACACTCGCTCGGCAAGCGCGATTTTCTTTTCCATTGGAAGCGTTTCAAACAGTTTTTCCACACCCTTATGAACCCAGCCGAGCTGCGCCTCGAACTTTACCACTTCTTCACCGAGCAAGCTGAAACGAAAATGCCCCGGTTCGATAATTCCCGCGTGCACCGGCCCGACCGGCACCACATACACCCCTTCCCCCTCCATTTTTCCAAATGCATACGATTCTTTTGACATTTCAGGGCGCGTCGTTCCATTGAAATCCTTTCGGAGCGGATACACTCCCTTCGGCCAATTTCCATGCAAATTTATTGGGCGAGAATCCGGATTCCCCTCCGGTTCCAATCCGAAAAATGTCCGAATCTCTCGCTCGTATCCGCCCGCCTGATGCAGTGTCGCCACCAGCGATGGAAACTTCGGAACATTCGGATCAATGGTAAGATACGGGACAAGAAAAATATTTTCTTTCGGAACGCCGAAAACATAACACACGCGGAACATTCCCGTATCTTTTCGGTCATCCATCGCGCTCAACGTTTTTAAGGGAAGTCCGTGAATTTTCACCAGGTTTTCACACATCGAAACGATTTCCCGCGCATCAACACGAAATGGAATAACACCCCCAACTTCAACATCGGAGACATAACGCTCAAGACCGAATTGCTTCAATATTTCAAATGCTCGTTTCATAGGAAAAATACTAGTGTCTACTCGTTAGAATATCCGCTCCGCCGGAAAGAATATGCTCAAGCGGCGGAACAAGCCACCACGAGAAAATCACCGAAAAAAGAAACAAGAGAATAACCGGCCACACCGTCAAACGATTGCTTTCCCCTATGGTTACCCCTTCCGGAACCGGACCGAAAAGCATCCCCGTAACACTCCGGATAAATCCAAAAAAAAGAACGGCGAGGAAAAACAATGCGAATGACACAAGATACGGATGCTCGACAAATCCGCTCGAGAGAATACCGAACTTCGTGAAAAACATTCCGAATGGAGGCATACCGAGAAGCGCGAGCGAAGTGGCAAAAAAGACGACCCCGGTCGACGGAAGCGCCTGAAGAACACCGCGAATATTCTCGATCTTGGTCGAACCGTATTTCAAGAAAATATTTCCCGCCGAAAAAAAGAGGAGCGACTTCAGAATCGAATGATAGAAAAGATGAAGCAAAGCCGGTAACACCGCCGCCCCGCCGAATCCAAAACCAAGCGCCGCGATTCCCATATGATCAACGCTCGAATACGCAAGCAAACGTTTGTAATTTTTCTGAACAAGAATGATAAGCGCGGAAAGTCCGAGAGAGAGAAAACCGAAAAAAAGAAGCGTCTGATTGACAAACTCGACTCCATTCGCCGCTTCCATCACCTCACGAAATCGAAGGATCGCAAAAAAAGCCACATTCAAGAGCACCCCCGACAGAAGCGCCGATATCGGCGATGGAGCTTTGCTATGACCATCCGGAAGCCACGTATGCATCGGCGCGAGCCCAACCTTTGTTCCAAAACCAACAAGCACAAAGACAAACGCGATTTTTGCGGCAAGCGGCGACAGTCCATTTTTCGCAGCAAGTTCGAGGCCGCTCCAATTTGGAATCGACACGCCATTGTACGGGAGCGAAAGGAACAACATTGTCCCAAGAAGACCGAGAAGAAGTCCGAGCGAGTTCAACAAAAGATATTTCCATGCCGCTTCGGTCGCGGACTGCTTGTTGTAAAAACTGATCAGAAATACCGTCGAGAGCGTAGTCGCTTCGATCGCGATCCACAAAAGAATCGGGTAATCCGCAAGAACCGCAACCAGCATTGCGAACAAGAAAAGCTCAAAGAGCAGATAATATTGCCGGACCCGCGCAAGACCGATAATTCCTTTTTTTGTTTCCTCGCGAAGATACCCAACCGAATGAAACGCGGCAAAAAGTCCGATCCCCGAAACAATCAAAAGAAACCACGCGCCGAGCGGATCGAGACGGAAAAGATCTCCAAGGATAACCGTTTCTCCTCGCGAAACCGCCAATGTGGCCGATATCGACGCGAGAAACGACACTCCTTGCGCGCCAAGGGCGACGCATTCAACCAAAAAACGCGCCTCCTTCCGAAGGAAGAGAATCATCAAAGCGGCGAGAAATGGAGCAAAGAGAACAAAAAAGAGTGTCATAATCGTTGCCGTTATTCTTCAATAAGTTTTTTCATATCGGCGGTCGAGAGCGATCCGAATTGTCGATAGATAATCGATACAAACGCCGTCGCCACAAGAATCCACACGAAAAGATCGAACAAAATACCGATATCGAGACCAATCGAAGTTTTGACACCGGCAAGCGCCGACAGAAAAACAATACTGTTTTCAAGCGACAAAATGCCCACGATCTGCGTCAGCACACCGCGCCGATTGATAAGGAGAAAAATCGATACGAGCACCATCGCCAAATTTATGGAAAACATTCCAATCGTCTCCGGGACGCTCGTCCCCAATGGTACGATAATCTTCGAATGAGCCACCGCGACAATCAGAAGAATCACCCCGAGAGTAATCGGCGTATTCGCGTAATTCGTTCCGGACATCGCCCCGCTTCCAATACGACGAAAAAGACGGAAAAAGAATGCCGGGGCAAGTATACCCTTCACAAAAAATGAAAGAAGGGCGACCCATAAAAACCCCTTCTCCGATTCAGACAAACCAAGTAAAAAAAGCAATCCTGAAAGAAGAATCGATTGCATCACGTAGAGGAAGACCAGACTCGCGTTTCGATGCACGACGTTCATAAGCAGCACCGAAACAAAAGCAGCGATGTCGATGAGAAAAAGAATGCCGTACCAAGTTTCCATATGATGGATTCCTTAAATCGTAATAATAATAACGAGCGCGATCACCGCAAGTACAAACGAGGTAAAAAGGAGATCGGGTACTCGGAAAATACGGAATTTTGCGATTGTCGATTCAAGGAGCGCGATCACCATAAGGAATCCGAATGATTTTACAAGAAAAAGAGCCACCGAAAAAACGATTTCTTTCAACTCAAATGTCAACGAAAGTCCCCATGGGAAGAATATATTCGCTCCGAGCGCGATAAAGATGAGTAATTTATTCGCCGCCGCCCACTCCAAAAGAGCGAGACGCTTTCCGGAGTACTCGAGAATCATCGCTTCGTGAATCATTGTCAGTTCAAGGTGTGTTGCCGGATTATCGACCGGAAATCTGGCATTTTCGGCGAGAAGAGCGATAAAAAACGCAATAAATGCGACAAATATCGGGAGAAGATTCTGAAGAGGAAAACCGGAAAGCTCAACCGAAATCGCCGCGAGATTCGTCGTTCCGGCCGCGAACGATGGCACGAGAAGAGCAAAGAACAGGCCTCCTTCGGCGAGCGCCGCCACCATCATTTCCCGACTGGACCCAAATCCTCCAAACGCACTCGCGGCATCCATACCGGCAAGCGCAAGAAAAAAAGTTCCCAACAAGAGAAGGTACACAACGATCAGAAAATCTCCCGCCGGAGCATACGGCGTGATTGCCGAGAAAATCGGAATACTCGCACCGATACATACCGTTACACCAAATACAATATATGGCGCGACACGAAAAATCCATGAAGCGCTCTCCGAAATCACCTCGTCTTTTCGGAAGAGTTTTCGTAAATCAAAGTACGGCTGCAACACGCTCGCTCCTTCACGATTCTGCATTTTCGCTTTTATCTTTCGGATAATGCCGATCGCAAGCGGCGACAATGCCGGAATGACAATAATCTGCAAGAGAAAAAAGAAAATGTTTTGAGACAAGGAAGTCATATTTTTTCGATACACTATTTATTGTCGTACCGCCCACAACAGCAGAAACAGGAGCGTGAGAAAACTGTAAAAAAAATACGTATTGATATTTCCCGTTTGAATTCGTTTCGCTCGCCGCCCCATCCACTCAAGAAATTTTTCAAACGGCCGATAGAGATACCCGCGATACACATCGAAGAGTCCGGTTTCCAATGACTGCGACTGGATAAAATACCGCATATGCTCGTCATGATATTCCACATCAAGCTGTCTTGTTGGTCGGAGAAGTCCCCGAAAAATCGTCACGAGCGACCGAGAAAAGCCCGCCGCGGTAATTTCCATCGACGCGTCGATCGGCGCACCGCAATCCCATGTCTGAAAAACAGTTACTGTTCGTTTGCGCGTGAAAAAATACACTCCTCCGCACACCAGTATCATTGTTATAACAAATCCGGCCGCCACCCATTCAAGCGGAAGCACCGTAGAAAAAACCTCTCGATTCTCAATCAACTCCATAAACGCAAACTGAAGTGATTCTCCCGACCCTCCCGCGACACTCCCGACAACACCGAGAATACCAGCAATCACCGTCGTCGAAAACACCCCAAGAAGAACGGTCAGCCCGGCAAGAATTCCCATTGAAAAAAGCATCGACCATGAAAGTTCTTTTGCTTCTCTTGCCTCGTCCGTTCTCGGCTTTGCGAGAAACGTTACTCCAAACGCTTTTACAAAGCACGCGGCGGCGAGCCCTCCCGAAAAAACAAGAACGCCGATAGCAAACAGAAACACTCCTTTCACAAGAATACTCGGAGACGCGATACCGATAAAAAGCGACTGAAAAGTAAACCACTCGCTCGCAAATCCGGAAAGCGGCGGCAACGCGGAAATCGCCATCGATCCGATCAAGAAAAAGAATCCCGTCCACGGAAGCGCCTTCAGAAGTCCGCCGTACGATTCCATATTTCTTGTTCCCGTGGACGCGACAACCGAACCCGCTCCAAGAAAAAGGAGCGATTTGAACATCGCGTGATTCATCGTATGGTAGAGCGCCGCAGCAAGTCCGAAAAACGCCAATTGCTCTTTTCCGTATCCGATCGCGACTACCGCGCTCCCCACACCGAGAAGAATGATTCCGATATTTTCCACGCTCGAATACGCGAGCATTTTTTTGATATCGGAATTGGACAGCGCATACAAAATACCGAACAAGACCGTAAAGCCGGCAAGTACCAATATGAACAATCCCCATTCCATACGTGCCCCCGGAAAAAAATCAAAAAATATGCGAATAATCATCAGAATAGCCGTCTTGATCATGACTCCGGAAAGAATCGCCGAAACATGCGACGGTGCGGCCGGGTGTGCTTCCGGAAGCCAGATATGCAACGGGATAATGCCGGCCTTTGTACCAAATCCGATCAGCGCGAAAAAATATATCATATTCAACGCGACATCGGAAACCGTTCCATATGACGCCCTCCATATATCAAAATCGAAACTTCCGGTCGCCGAGAACGCGACAAAAAACGACAAGATGACAAAAACAGTCCCGAAGTGCGTCATTAAAAGATACTGAAATCCAGCAAAGACACCGTCTTTATTCGATCGGTCGGCGATAATAAGAAAATATGAAACGATCGACATCAACTCCCACACCAGTAAAAAGAAAATGCCATTGTTCGCCATTGACACAAGAAAAAGCGACGCGATAAATATCGGATACGAGAAACCGAACAATTCCGTCCGAAAATGATCCGCCGTTTTTCGAAAATACCCGAATCCGTAGAGCGAAGCAACGGTGGTTACTCCGGACAATATCAGAAGGAAAAACGCCGACAGACCATCGATTCGAAACGCGAAATCAAAATAGGCAAGCCGCCCCGGAAGAAAAAAGGAAATTCCTTCTCCCCGGAAGAGAATATTCGACGAAAACACCGCCATCCAAAGAGAGCCGATGAAGCTGAATCCGTGCGAGAGTTCAATCGCCACTGCTTTGGAAAATCGTCCGCCGAGAAACGAAAGAAATCCCGCGGTGACAAGAAGCCCGAGAATCGAAAACAGTTCCGTGATTGTTGCGGTATGCTCCATATTCTTGATTATTGCGTCTCTTTTTTCTCCTCTCTTGTTTTCTTTCGATCTATTTTATCTCCCTCTTCAAAGAGAGAAAAAAGCGAGGCAATCACTTGTTTTGGCGATGGCGGGTCCCCGGGAATACAAAAATCAACCGGGATAACATCCGATACCGAGTCGTATATCGCGTATGATCCGCGAAAAATCCCCCCATTGATCGCTCCATCTCCGACCGCCACCACAATTTTTGGTGTTGGCATCGCTTCGTATGTCTTTCGGAGCGCTTCTCCCATATTGCGCGAAACTGGTCCGGTTACCATAAGCATATCCGCGTGTCGTGGCGAAGCGACAAATTTGATTCCAAATCGCTCCACATCGTAATAACAATTGGAAAGCGCGGTCAATTCCTGCTCTTCGGCGTTCGACGAACCGGCCGCCACTTCCCGAATGGCGAGTGATCCATTAAAAAGTTCCGATATTTTCCCTTTGAGTCTCTCGCCAATGACCTCAACCTCATCAGAAAGAAGCTCTCCTAGAGGAAGGATTGTTTTCGGGGTCGTCGCCATTTTTCGTAAGATGCCGTACATAGAAAATACAGAAAAACAGAGAATTCCCTCCATTCCCTGCATTACTTCAAAAATTGTCGAGGAAATACTGAAATATCCTACTCTTTCGGGAAAATTTGTCAATTTTCAGACCGATCGGTTACGAAAACGTTTCTTTCTTTTCGACGTTCAACCACATATCGATGCACCACAGGAAGAAATGAAATAAAGACGATACCGAGAATAATCGGGAGAAGGTATCTGTCGACGTCAATCACACTCCCAAGGAAATACCCCGCAAGAATAAGACCGAAAACCCACAAAAATCCTCCCAAAAGACTGAATAAAAGAAACGGTTTTCGATTCATTTTCGCCACACCGGCAATAATTGGCGCAAAGGTCCGAATAATTGGCATAAACCGTGCAAGAAGAATCGTTTTCCCGCCGTTTTCTTCGTAAAACATCCGCGCACTTTCCGCGTGTTTTTTCTTGAAAAAAAATGAATCTTCTCGGGCAAACAGTCTCTCACCGACACGATGGCCAAATTCGTATCCGGCAATATTTCCGAAAATCGCGGACAAAAACACCGCGATCAACAATATTGGAAGCGAAAAAAGATCCTGTGACGCAAGAAAGCCCGCAACAAACAAAAGACTATCTCCCGGCAGAAAAAATCCCAAAAAAAGTCCCGTCTCCGCAAACACAATAAAGCAAACCCCGACAAGCCCAATTGTCGTAATAAAATGTGGAAGACTGATACCAAAAAATTCCATATAAAAAACAATAGCCTTTCCTCTTAGTATACTAGTATACCCGAAATCCCGCCGAAAAGAAAATTCTAATACCTCGATTCCCTATAGAGAAGATTGGCGATTTTTTGCGGGATCATTCCTTTTCGAACGAGCTCCGAAACACCATCTTCAAACGCTTTCTCCATGCTCCGCTCACCGAATGATGCATCTATTTTCTCAAGCTCCTCCGCATGTGTCGAAAAAATAACTTCCGCGCGTTTTTTTGAATGCGCGAAAAAATCCCGATAGAGAGAAAGAATGCGATCGACGGTACCAATATACTCTTCGGACTCCAGTCGGGATCGTTCTTTCAGTCGGGAAAGTTCTTTGGTGGTTTTCTGCGCCATAACCTGTTGCGCCCGATAATACGCGTATTGTTCCGACAGCGTTTCCGTATCGCTCAACTCTTGTCCCAGCAGTTTTTTTCCGATATGAACAATATATTCGAACCAGTCCGGATCATACGCATGCTCATTTTCCGGAACTTGCGATTCGCCCCGCTCCACGCGATCCGATTGTATTTCCAATTTTGATTCGAGACGACGAAATACATGGTCCGGAATTTCCCGATACATAAACAAGAGTTTCAGAACATACCTCTCGGTTCCAATCGCATAGAGACGGATCGCGCGCTCGAACGCAAGCGCATCATTCGAGAGAACAATGCCGCACTCCTCGCATTCTCGATTGAAATTCGATCGATATTTTTCCTTGAGCGTATCATACACGGAATTTCGCAAATATCCCTTCTCAAAAAATCCCTCAAGCTTGGAAAGCGCATGCGAAAATGCATACGCCCGACTCTGTCGATACTCCGCATTTTCCACGGAAGAAAGCGTGTCCAATCGGTATTTTCGGATCAGTCGCCCGATTGTCGTCGCTTTCACGAAAAGGGTAAAATAAATACATCCGATCGTCAGCGTCATCAGAAATTCCCTCACAGAAAAATCATAGGTCCACCCCGGAACAGAAAGATCGTTTGGAACAAGAAGAACCATCGTAACCGCAAGCGCGCCTCGCAAGCTTCCCCACGACAAAAGATGCTGCCAGAGAATGGGAATATGATCTTCCCACTTGAATCGATTGAGAACCATCACTACCGGATAAATCGAGAATGCTCTCGCTATCATCACTACCACAACCGTAATCAAAATAGGAACGGCAAACGCCCGAAAATCAATCGGGAGCCCCGCAAACAAAAGTCCCATAGAAATAAAAACAAGCGAGTTCGCAAGAAACGCGAAATATCCCCAATACCGTTCAAGAAACGATTCTACCCGGGGAGAAATCTTTGAGCGCCCATAATTTCCAATCACCATCGACGCCATCACGGTCGCAACAATAGACGAGAGATGGATGGTATGCCCGCCGAAAGAAAAAAGATGAGCAAGTGCTTCTGAAAGAATAAAGGTGAGATGCGACACCAGCATGGTAATCGTTACCTCGGCGTGCTCGTCCTCTTCAACCCTTTCGAGGATCTTCGCAAACAAAAATCCCATCAAAAGACCAAAAAGCACTCCGCCGGCCACCATGATCGAGAATGAAATTATGCCGGCAAAAATTGTCTCGGCTCCATGAAACCCGTTTGTTGCCACGCCCAGCACAACAAAAAAAAGCGCGAGCGATGTTCCATCATTAAAAAGACTCTCCCCTTCGAACAGAAACGAGAGGCGTCTTGGCACGCCATATTCTTTAAACAGTGCGAGTACCGCAACCGGATCCGTCGCCGAAATCAACGCGCCAAAAAGAAACAAAACGACCATCGGCACATCCAACCCAAATGAAGAAAGCGCGTACCACAGCACTATTCCGATAAAACCAGCAGAAAGCAACAAACTCAACACCGACAACAATGAAACGGCGCGGATATTTCGCTGCAGTTCCCGAATTTTCATATTGTATGCGGACTCGAAGATAAGAATCGGGAGAAAAATATAAAACAAGAGTTCCGGCGTCAGCGTAAATTCACGCAAAAACGAAAACGGACCGATATGCGAAAGCGGCACAAGAAGCGAACCCACCAACACAAGAAGCACCGTATACGGCGCCTTGATTTTCCGTGCGAGGTAGAATGTCCCCACGGAAGTAAGGAGGAGAATAAAAAGAGAAAGTGTGTATTCAAGAGACATATAAAAAACCGAGATACGCGATAAAAAAGATTTTGAAAACGGACTCAAAAAAAACGCGGACGAGGCCACTCGACCGCACCGGCACAGAGATGTATGACAACCATTCCGTTATACTCCTTCTCAAAATTCTCGTCAAACAAAAATCGCCCCGCATGGTATCGGAGCGATTTTTTTACGAAACAAAAACACTTACTTAAGAGTGACGGTCGCACCGGCTTCCTCAAGCTTCTTCTTTATCGCTTCAGCATCGGCCTTCGCGACTTTTTCCTTCACGACTTTCGGCGCGGCATCCACAATATCCTTCGCTTCCTTGAGCCCAAGTCCGGTTACTTCACGAACGGCCTTAATCACGTTAATTTTTTGGTCGCCCGTTGCCGTCAATTCGACATCGAAGTCCGACTTTTCCTCGGCTGCTTCCGCAACCGCTCCGGCTGCCGGCATCGCCCCCATCATCATCGGAGCCGCTGCCGAAACACCAAATTTCTCTTCGAGAACCTTCACGAGCTCGGAGAGATCAAGCACGCTCATCTTTTCGATTTCCTCGACAAGTTTCGCAAATTTCTCCGGCACCACTACTTCCTTCTTTTCTTCGGTCATATGTTTACCTTAGATTAAAATTATTTATCTCTCATGAAACATAGAACATGGAACAGAAAACAAAATACTCTTTGTTCTTTGCTCCATGTTCTCTGCTCTATGAAAATTACTTCTTGCTTTCCGCCACCGCATTGAGCACCCGAACAAAACCGCCATAGGTCCCCGAAAGCGTCCGAACAAAACCGGCAACCGAAGCCTGAAGCGTGCCCGCAAGCGTCGCACGAAGTTCATCCCGACTTGGAAGTTTCGCGAGTGCCCTCACTTCTTCCACCGAAAGCGCCTTCATTTCAAGCGATCCGCCAACAATCGACAGTTTCGTATCTTTGTTTTCCTTCACGTGTTGCGCGATAACTTTCGCCGCCGCAACCTCATCGGAAGAAAACGCGACACCGACTTGTCCATCGAGCTTTCTCGCGTTCACGGGGATACCAACCTCCGAAAGCGCAACGTTCAGAATCGATTTTTTTAGGATTTGCCATCGCGACCCGGTTTCTCGAAGTGACTTCCGCACCCTTTCAATCTCCTTGACCGTTACTCCTTTGTAATCCGCAAAGACAAGCGCTTTTGAGGACTTAATTTTCTCCACCACTTCGTCTTTCAGTGCTACTTTTTCATTTTTTCGCATCATAATCTTTTCTAAAAAAAATCGCGAACCACCAGGGCCCGCAGAGCAAAGAAATCCGACCATTCATCTTTCGATGAAAAATTCTTTCCTCGTGAGGACTTCTCGCACCTTTCGATACGCGCCTCATTTCTACGGAACCTATTCACTTTTCCCACCCAAATTCATTCCCCCTCTTTCGTCTCTGTTTCCGCTATAACCGGAGCTTCCTCCTTCTTTTCTTCGGTCGGCGTTTCTTCAGATTTCATTTCTTCAGCTGGAGTTTCCACGCTCTCTGCGACTTCTTCTTGTTTCGGTCGTTCCATTTTGACAGCTTTCTTCTCGCCCTTGACCACGCCTTCTTTCACGAGAAGGTTGTGCACGGTATCAGAGAGCTGTGCTCCCGCACCAATCCAGTGTTTGATTCGCTCTGTTTTCAGTACCGTCTGTTTTGTGTGCGGGTTATGACTCCCGAGCACTTCAACATGTCGTCCTCCCGGAGCGATGGTATGTTCCTGCAAAACCAAGCGAAAACTCGCTTGATTTCTCTTTCCTGTTCGGTTGAATCGAATTTTGAGCATATCGGTCTACAAATACCAACAAAAAAAGCCTTTACAGAGCTATGGGGACATAGTAAGGCAAAAATAAAATACTGTCAACTACACTTTTCACAACGGCAACCAACCCCTTTAATCATATCTTGAAAATACTCTTTTCCATAATCATACGAGAGTTCTTCCCCTGCCAAAATATTCCGCCGGGAAACGATAAACACTCGTCCTTTCCGATTGATCGCCTCGCAATTCGGGCGACAGGAATGATTGATATACCGCGCCGTGTTCCAACGCGGACTCCCATCGATATCAAAGCGATTGTTTACATTGAATACATATTTATTGAACAAGGTATCTCCGACACTTTTCGGAACCCGGTGTCCGACATACTCAATGACTGTTTTTCCGCGAGGGATGTGTTCCAGCGCGAAGAGCCCAAGTCCGGCACTCGATTTTTTTACCTTCACCTTAAATTTTCCTTCTGATTTCCGAGCCATAATCGATACTACAAACAAAAAATCGTCCAACTGGACAATTCCGTATGCCTCACCCTATCAGTATCCGAATAAAAAATCAATGTCAATGGAGTGATCGGAAAAAAAGAAGTGAAATGAACGAAAAAATGATATACTAATACGGAGCGTAATGATGAATTTCCCGTATGAAGCTTCGCCTCATTCTCACTTTTGTTCTGCGCGATATCTCCAAAAACGCGATTGTTTTGAGTCTCATTATTCTGACGCTCGCGCTCGGCTGTCTTGCCATCCTTCTCACCGGAAGCGTCCTTGATGGTTTTCAAACCATGCTTAGCAATAGCGCCCGCGGGTGGCTCGGCGATATCGTTCTCTTGCCTCCCAACGACCGGAAAACCATTTCCCATGCGCAGGATGTTTCCAATATGCTCCTCTCAAGAGATGATATTGTCGCCACAAGCACTCGAAGCTATGGAAATCTTAGTGTGCAGTTTGAAGAAAAAATCTCCTTTCCCTATACCGTTATCGGTATTAATCCAAAAGAGGAGCAGCAGGTATCGACTCTTCCTTTCCAAATGATTGAGGGCTCATTTTTTGATGAAGCAAAAAGTCCCGATGAAATCATTCTTGGAACTTCGATTGCGGACGATCTTGCCCAGGGTTCAGGCGATGGTATTCGTGTTCATAAAAATGATACAGTGCAAGTTCTTTTCCCAAATGGAACTTCTCAAAATTTCCGGGTGAGAGGTGTACTGGATGCGAAAACATTTTATCCAAATTTTTCCGTTTTTTTTCAGAAAGATATTTTGGATAATTTTCCAGAAACGGCTCGAAATAAAAGCATCATAGTCAAAAGTACTCCAAAGTCAAATATTCATAATATACAACAGTCCCTGCAACAATCCTTTCCTTCGCTTACTATACACACATGGCTTGATGAGAGTAGTTATATCGAGGATATTCTTGATGCAACATCATTTATCACAAAGAGCATCATTCAAATCCTCATTGTCTCCATTTCAGTTATCATCGCGATCATTATCTACATCAACATCATTCAGAAACGCCGGCAAATCGGCATCCTCAAATCCATGGGCGTTTCGAATCACTTTATTTTCACCGCATATCTCTTCGAGGCAATCGCATATTTTTTGATCGCATTCTTTCTCGGGCTTCTCTTGTTCTTTGGTATATATTCCTATTCCATACACCACCCGATTTCCATGCCGATCGGAGATTTTCATACCGTCATATCACCATTTGTCATTCTCATATACTTCCTCATTATCTTGAGCGCCACTCTCCTTGGAAGCATTATTCCAACACATATAGCGACACGCACCAATATTATTGATGTTCTCCGAAATACTCTATGACCACACCTTTGATATCGTTTGCAAATGTTTGCCGAACCTATACCGTCGGATCGCTTTCCATTCCGGCAGTACAAGGCGTCAGCTTTGATATTCGCGAGCGAGAATTTGTCGCGATTACCGGTCCGTCGGGATCGGGGAAAAGTACTCTTCTTCATATGATCGGCCTCCTTGACACCCCTTCATCCGGAATATTCGCATTCAATGGAAGCAACGCTTCGACTCTCAGTGAGCGCGAAAAGACCCGCCTCCGTCTCGAACACATCAGCTTCGTTTTCCAATTTTTCAACCTTATCGAAAACTACACCGCCACCGAAAATATCGCATTTCAACTCGAACTTCAAGGAGTACCCCGGGGTGAAGCGACCCAAAAAGCCCTAGAGGTTATACAATTCCTCGGACTTGGACATCGGGCACATCTTTTTCCAAATGAACTCTCGGGCGGCGAACAACAACGGGTTGCAATTGGTCGCGCCGTCGCCAAAAACTCCAAAATTATCCTTGCTGACGAACCAACCGCGCACCTTGACTCTTCCAATGCCGAAAAAATTATCCAACTCCTCCGCAATGTGAACCAAACCTATGGGAGAACCGTCATCCTCGTCACACACGAACCGAGTGAAGCAAGCCAAGCAAGCCGAACCATCACCCTTCGAGATGGAAAAATTATCACCGATTCCGGCGTCCCAAAATTCCCCAGAGACCTATAGTCGCCGAATCGCTCTCGCGGTATAATAGAATCACACTCGAAAAAAACACTCATTTCAAAAAAGGCAGCGCTTTTCTTTTATGAATACCCGACTCGTTATTCTTATCTTTGTCGTCGCCGCTCTTGGTATCGCGGTATTTTTCGGCGGTTCACTGCTTCTTCAAAAATTACGCGACACCTCTTCGAAAACCACCGAAGCATACCTCGCCACTCTCGAAAAAACAATTGTCGTTCAAAATGCTCGTATCGTGCCCGAAAATGAATACGAACTCTCATTCCCTTTTTCCGGTATCGTCGAATCCTTTTCCGTTCACGAGGGCGATACCGTTCAGAGCGGAGATCCTCTGCTCAAAATCGAAACCATTTCCCTTGAAATCGAAAGACAGAAGGCTCAAAACACCGTCCTCGAAGCACAGGCTTCATATACCAAGGTAACCACCGCACCACGCAAGGAAGAACTCGATATTACCACCGGAAAAAAGAAAGAGTCGAAAACCTCGTATGGTGGAACGAAAACTCTTCTGATCGATGCGATTCGTTCGATGTACACGGAAAGCGATAACGCGATTCGAAATGTCGCCGACAATCTGTTTGAAAACCCGCGCACGGACTCTCCAACGCTCGCTTTCACTCTTTCCGATACCTCGCTTGAAGCCGAACTCCTGTCCGATCGAAAGGATATCGAGGATATGCTCGAAGAGTGGAAAGACGACACCGACTCGCTTAAAACCGAATCCTCTCTTGAAAAAGCATCCGATACATCTCGCTCTCGAGCAAAGAATGTTCGGAAATTTATCGAACGGCTCTCCTTTGCGGCAAATGGCGTTACTGCAAGCGGCGCTGGCGTCAGTCAAGATACGCTCGATACATGGAAGGGTGCTCTTTCGGCCGTACGGACTACCATTGAGGCGACACAGGCATCTTTGAGCGAGGCAAATACCAATTTTCTTGCCGCCAAAAAAACGCTGGCAACCGCAGAAAACGAAGTAACTTTAAAAGAGGCCGGATATGAAGCATCAGATCGCGATATTGCAGAATATCGGCTCGATGAAGCAAAACAATCCGTCAAACTCATCGAGGAAGAAATTCGAAAGGCGACTCTCACTGCCCCGGAAAACAATCTCATCATTCGAAAAATATATCCCAAGAAGGGAGAATTTATCCCGGGGAGCGAACAAGCTATTCTTCTCTCCTCCCAAGATCTTGAGATACGAATCGATATTCCCGAAGATGATTTTGCAGGTATCAAGGTGGGTGATTCGGTAACATTTTTCCCGGAATTACATCCGGGGTCGCCCATATCAGGCATCATTACTGCTATTGAACAGAAAGAGATTCTCAAAAACGAAGTAACGTATTTTCGCGTCCGCGCGCGTATGGACACCGCTCCTTCCGATGATTTTCGGCCTGGTCTCTCTGGCGAAGTACACGCTCTCGTTCGTTTCAACGAAACACTCCCCCTCGTTCCAACAAGCGCGATCTTCTTCAAAGGGAATACTCGTTATGTTCGCCTTTCGAGCGGCGACGATGTCGAGGTGACCATCGGCTATGGCAATGGTTCGGAAACACAAATTCGCTCCGGAATTGAAGCCGGAGCAAAAGTCGTACGCTTTCCCTTTTCAGAACAATAGCTCCCGTTATTCGTTCACCTGATCGAACTTCACTGAAAGTAATTTTGAAACGCCATCCTCTCCCATTGTCACACCATAGAGGAGCGAAGCTTGTCGCATAGTTTCGCGATTATGCGTGATCGCGATAAATTGCGTGTGTGTTCCAAGATCTTGGAGTACACGACTGAATCGGCGGGAATTCGCCTCATCAAGCGCTGCTTCAACCTCGTCAAGCACAGCAAACGGCGGCGGATTGTGTGAAATAATCGAAAAAAGAAGCGCGAGCGACGTAAGCGACCGTTCACCCCCAGAAAGCATTGAAAGATTCGCGATACGCTTTCCCGGAGGACAAGCAGAAATCTCTATTCCAAGCTCCCCTTCCGTCTCGTTTTCTTCCGGCACTTCACTATCCATATCTCCATCATCTTCCGCTCGCCTGCGCGGTCGAATGCGAATTTTTTTCAATTCCGCTTTCCCGCCATTGAAAATAATTCCGAAGTATCGTTCAAACTCTTTTGCAATCGAATCAAACGCTTCTTCAAACGCGTGGTCGATTTTCTCGTCCATTTCCGCGATCACCCCTTCGAGCGATTCCATCGCCTTTTTCAAATCCTCGCTTTCCTTCGAGAGAAACTGAAAACGTTTTTCCGTTTCCTCATACTCTTCAAGCACGAAAGGATCGATACCGCCCGCTTGCTCCGACTCCACCTTGAGTCGGGAAATTTCCCTTGTCAGACGATCCCGATCTTTCGGCTCTCCGTCCCAAGCAAGACTTGCCGGATCCATCGCAAGTTCCGCGCGAACCTCGGCCAATACATCTTCTTCGCGCACTTCGACGCGCGCAAGCCTCACTTTCGTTTCGTTCAGAGCATCCTTCTCTCTCTGCAGCATTTGTTCCTTCTCGCGCAATTCGCGTTCCGTATGAAAAAATTTCTCGCGAGCTTCGCGCCCCTTCTCGCGAGCGAGGCGAATCAATTCTTCTTTTTCCGCAATCGACGTATCAAACACTGCGATGGATTGCTCGAGCGTTTTTTGTTCCATTGCCAACGCCGCGAGCTTTTCCTCGATTGCTTTTCGCTCCTCTTCGGGAAGCGAGATGATTTTCTTTTCCATGACTGTCCCCGCCCCGGCCTTTTCGTCGAGCTCCCGAAGCGAGCGCGCAATACCGGATGCGGCATCTCGAATGACGCCCAATTCCGAAAGATCTTTCACGTCGGATATTTTTTGAATCAGTATTTTCTGCTCTTTCTCAATTGTCCCGATCGCGCCGCGAACATACGGAAGATCAACCGGAATTACGGTTACCTCTTCGCGATCTTTTTTCTTTTCTTCTTCAATTTCAATCCGCCCCGAAAGAATAGCGAGCGAGCGCTCATTCGTATTTTTTTCCGCACGAAGCGTCTCGATCTCTTCAGAAAACGTGTCTGTCGATCGATCCTCCTCGACCGATTTCGAAAGCATTTCCACGTCTTGTCGCAGTGCCTCTACCGATCGTTCAAGAGCTTCCGTTTTTGCCGTCGATGCGTCGCGATCGTGCATCAGCGCCTCACGCTCGTGTTGAAATTCCGCCCACAGAAATCCATACAGCTCCACTTGTTTCGCTCGAAGACGCTCGACGAGCGTTTTCGCTTGCGACGCTTTTTCCGCCTGCCTCCGCAAGTGCTTCAGATGCGGTTCGATTTCTACGAGCAGAGTTTCAACGCGTGTGATATTCTCTCTCGTCGATTCAAGCTTCCGGCGCGCACGATCTTTTTCGATCTGATACGGTTTCACCCCTGCTGCATCTTCGAATATCGATCGGCGTTCGAGTGGCGTCGCCTGAAGAACTGCGTCCGACATCCCCTGGGTAATCACGCAGTAACTCTCTCGTCCAACGCCCGCCCGAGCAAGAAGGTCGACAACATCAAGCAAACGCACGTGGTTTCCATTGATAAAATATTCACCTTCGCCATTCCGATAAACTTTCCGTGCAATGGAGACATCGGAATATTCGATCGGAATCCGCTTATCGGAATTATCAAAATAAAGCGTTACCGCAGCACTTCCGAGGCGTGCCTTCTTTCCCGATCCCGAAAAGATAACGTCTTCCGATTTTTTCCCGCGAAGATTTTTTGACGATTGCTCGCCAATCGCCCACCGAATCGCGTCTGCCACATTCGACTTTCCGGAACCATTCGGCCCGACGATCGCCGTAATACCACACCGCTTGCCATTGGAAATATCGCACTCGGGCAAAAAGTCGAGCACGGTCTTATTCGCAAATGATTTGAATCCATTTATTTCAAGACGCTTTAAGTACACAATGGGGAATCAGGAATTATGAATCAGGAATAAAAAATAAAAACTATTCAGAGAAACCAAAAAATGGCTCTTTTCTGAATCTTGATTCTTTATTCTTCATTCTACATTCTCCCCTCATTTCAGGCAAAAAGAAAAGCCGAGAGAATTTCTCGGCTTGATTTCGGAGCCTTCACTTCATCTAGTCCTCACCGAGGAGGTATTTCCACACATCCTTCATCCGCAGACCGCAAAAGATGAGACAGAGGATGAGAATGAGGAGGAGGAGGAGGAGAATGAAAATACCTACACCCACAACCCATTTTAGCATTTCGCCCTCCCCTTTACCGCCAAAAGCCTTGCTTGAATGAATTCAGGAACCACGCCCAGGCGTTCTCGATGCGCGGAATGGCAAGCAGGAGAACCATGACGAGCGCAACGATAATTGTAAGCGTATCCGGCGACACCTCAAACATTTCGAGTCTCCTCTTGTTGATTGGAACAAATTGTTACGGAACAGCATTCCTCACTTTTCTCTCTTTTCAAGAAAAAAGTCAAGCCGAACTTTGAAAGAGGCTTCCCTCGTCCATTATTCTTAATTCCTGATTCTTGATTCTTCCGAAACCTACCACCCTTTCGCGAGGAGGCCTTTTTTGGCGGCGTCGCGCTGCGCTTCTTGCTTGGATTTCCCCTCTCCCTCCGCAATAAGTTCTTCGTCAAGATACACGCCGGCGACAAAATGCCGGTCATGATCCGGACCGGATTCACGCAATACGCGGTACGATGGTGTGATATTTACTTTTTCCTGCGCGATTTCCTGAAATCGACTCTTCGGATCGGCGTATGATCCTTCTTTCAATACTTCCGGCAAATGCGTCACGACATTTTTCAAAATAAAATCTTTTGCGGCTTCGTACCCCTGATCGAGATAGAGCGCACCAATAACCGATTCCATCGCATTCGCAAGAAGATATTGTCGCGCGCGACCGGTATCTTTCGCCTCGCCACGGCTCATCAAGAGAAACTCCTCGATACCGAGATCCTTTGCGATACCCGCGAGCATTTCGCCATTTACAAGCGCCGCGCGCCATGCCGTGAGCTCCCCTTCCGGATTGTCGTAGTGATGATAGAGATATTCCGTCACCACAAGCTCAAGCACCGCGTCGCCGAGAAATTCGAGGCGTTCGTTGTGATTCAGTTTGTACCCTCGATGTTCATTGAGATACGATCGATGCGTAATCGCTTCCTGAAAAAAAACCGAGTTCTTGATATCGATCCCGAGATGCTTCCCGAATGTTTCGGGAGAAAAAAGTTCCATAGGAGCTTCGACTCCTCGATTGCGAATGACGAATTACGGAAAGGCACCGCATACCACGCCATTCGCAAGAGAGAAATGCCCGTTTATATTATTTCATTAACTCCCTCCTTCACCAAAAAAAACGCTATTCACTCTTCTTTTTTTTCTTTGTGACCGTTTTGGATTTTTCGTTTTTTTCAGACGGTGCTTCGGAAGAATTTTTTTTCTTTCCTTTCTTTTCCTTGTCTTCTTTTTTCTCCTCCAAGCGCGCCTTGTGTTTTTCCGAGTCATCATCCCTCATTGGCTCGCCCATCTCGCGATAAATCGTCCCCAAGACACCGTTCACAAATCGTGGGCTTGAATCGCTCCCGAATGATTTCGCAAGCTCAATCGCTTCGTTAATCGCCACCTTCGGCGGAACCTCGTCGTAATTTCCAAACATCAATTCAAAAATTCCGAGCCGCAGGACATTCCGATCCACGACCGCTACCTGATCAACCGGCCACTCGGGCGCGCACTTTTCAATCAATTTGTCGATTATCGGAAGCTCGCGGATAGTTCCCAAAAATAAATTTTCGGCAAAATCCGACGCCTCAATCCCCGGGGCAAATTCTTCCACATTGTGTCGAAGAATCGGGTCGACATTTTCGTCCTTCCGCCCTCGAAAATCCCACTCAAAAAGACACTGCATCGCGAGTGAACGTTGGAGGTGTCGATTGGCCATAGGATTTTTGTTTTTGAAGGAAACGGTTTTGAGGGAAAATTTTGGCTTTTATTCAGCCTTTTTTTGAAGATGTTTTTTTCAATTTCGGTGTCGCAGCCTTTTTTGCGATATCGCGACCACGATACGAACCGCACTTCGGACAGGCCCGATGCGGAACAACCGGAGAACTGCATTTCTCACAAGAAATGGTCTTCGTTGCGCGAAGTCGGAGTTCTTTACGCGCCCGGTCACGGCGCTGTTTGGTATGTCTCTGTTTTGGCAATGCCATAGTGTTTTCCTTACGAATCGGTTAAACAAGAACGAAGTCAATGTAACACACAAGAAAGATGCAGGCAAGTTCCTCTTTCACCTCGTGGCTCCTTCTACCAAAAAGGAATGGAACCCCTCCTTTCAGAATGCATTTTCATAGGATCTTTCCTACTTATGACCGAGAAAACCCTGTGCAATTGCACGAAATTCCTTTTCCTCTTCTTGCTTCCATATCTCATCTCGTCCCAATTCATCAGACAGTATATCAAGTACCAAGGGAATGCTTTCGATTGCTGCCTTGATATTCAGAAAGGTGGCACGAGTCCTCCGGGAAAGAATATCATCGAGTGTTCGAGCCATTTCACAACGTATAGCAAACAGTACTTCAGCAATAGTTATTGGAAGGTCAGGATGAATCTTATCCTTCCAGTCCGGGTGTATACCAATCCATTCTTCGAGTACCATTGCGTCCGAACCATACTGCCCAAATACTCCCAGCTGTTCTGGATGTTGGTGGTACCCATGTATATTCAGTGTTTTGGTCACGCATGGACGACTCTCCAGTGAGGCAAGGATTGCCGCTTGATCAACACACTCTTCTGCCATTTTCCGATACGTTGTCCATTTTCCTCCAGCAACGGTTATGAGCCCCGATGATGTAATATCAATGACAAAATCACGAGAAAGCGCCGCGGTATCCCTCCCTGATCCACTTCGTACGAGAGGGCGAATCCCCGCAAAAACACTCAATATATCTTTTCGAGTCGGGGTATTCGCAAGATAAGGAGCCGCCGTTTCGAGAATAAAATCAATTTCTGATTCCAGGGGTACCGGATCAATAGATACTGTTTCAAGAGGAGTATCCGTTGTGCCAAGCAGCGTCGTACCATGCCATGGAATCGCAAACATAAGCCTCCCATCCCGAGTATGCGGCACCATAATAGCCGCATCCCCCGGAAGAAATTTTTTTGGAAGCACGATATGCGTTCCCTGACTGGGGGCAATCATCTGTTGAGAGGAGATCCCTTCCATCTTTCGAATAGAGTCACTCAACGGCCCCGTCGCATTGATCACACTGTGAGCGTATATGTTGTATTCCCTGCCCGTTTCTCTATCAAGCACCGATACGCCACTGACCATCCCCTCATGATTATGCTGAATGCCCGTTACTGACATTCCATTTACCACAACTGCCCCTTCGTCAACTGCTGTCCGAATAATATTGATCAACAAACGCGCATCATCAAATTGTCCGTCATAATACACTACTCCCCCCAGAAGGCCATCCGTGTTGAGCGTGGGAATATGCTTGAGCACTTCCGATTTCGAAAGCATTTCCGACTTCCCAAAACCATATTTTCCGGCAAGCAAATCATACACTTTCATTCCAATCCCATAAAATGGCCCTTCCCACCAGGAATATTCCGGGACGATGAAGGGGCATTTTCGAACCAAGTGCGGCGCATTCTGATGCAATAATCCCCGTTCATGGAGTGATTCAATAACCAGCGGAATATTCCCTTGTTCCAAATAACGCACTCCGCCATGGATTAATTTTGTCGATCGGCTTGACGTCCCTTTTCCAAAATCACTCTGCTCGAACAAGCAGACTGCGTATCCGCGAGATGCCGCGTCAAGCGCAATACCAGCTCCAGTCACTCCGCCGCCAATGATAATCATATCCCAAGGGAGGCTTCGTTCCGTGAGCTTTTTTAATTGTCTGTCGCGCTGCATATGGGTCGGCATTTTAAAAATTATTCGATCGCATAAGGAAGAATGTGCCACTTATTCTTTCTTGCTTCATCAGAAAGTCCATTCTTTCGATCTACTGCCACTCGAATATGAGCATAGGTCAGTAAAGAAAAATCATTCATGCTGTCTCCAACTGCGAGTATTGGGCGAACCGTCGGATGAATCTTCTCTTGTAAACAAACAATCTTTCCATCTTCAACCGGCATTGGCTCCAGGGTTTCATTCATATACACTCCCTCTGATTCTTTCAGACAAATACCAAAACAATCCGTGAAAGGAAGTTTGTACTGTTGAAGTGCCGCTCGTACCAATACTTCCGGCGAAGCTGAAATGATAAAAACTTTCATTTTTCGATCGAGACATTCCTGTAGAAGATGTGCGACAGATTTTCGCACACACAAACCCTTGGTAATCGGTACCCCGAGATATGTTTCAGTATCTAAAGTCGTTCCTTGGTCTCGAATGATTGCTTCGACCAGAGCGGGAATTTCATCAACACGAAACCCTGAAAGCGCTCGTAATAAAAACACGAAGGCATCCTTGGTCACTCCCTGTGACAATAGCTCATAGTAGTGGCGAAAAAAGGCATCGTGATATGCCTCAATATCTTCTCCAAGTACTGCATCATACAGGAGGGCCCGATTGCGGATCAGGCGATGTCGACACATATACGCAATGCAGGCTTGCTGAATATCATGCGCAATACATGTATCATCAAAATCAAATACTGCAAAATGTGGATCTTCACACCCCTCTCGTATGACGCTATCGACATGATCAAGGATGGGTTGTGTCGATGATGTGAGATATTGCACAGAAACAGAAATTCACCAGAGATTACTTAAGGGAAGCATATCAGACAAGCACATCAATGAATAGGGACTATTTTCCAAAGAATCGCTTGTTTGCATTTTCTGGGATAGCAAGAAAGACGGGTCGAAACGATATCCGATGAATTGGTGAGGGGCCAAAACGTCGAAGTGCATCCAGATGGAGATTCGTGCCATACCCCTTATGTTGCGCAAATCCGTACTGCGGAAATTTCTGATCATACTCACTCATCATCCGGTCACGCGTTACCTTCGCGATAATCGATGCCGCCGCGATCCCCTTCACTTTCGCATCTCCATCCACCACTGCTTCCTGTTCGTACGATATATGCGGGATGGGCTGGTTTCCATCTACCAGTATTTTAAGTTTTTGAGTTTTTGGTCCCGATTTTTGATGCATTATTACTCGCTGTAACTCCGAAATCGCAGCCCGCATCGCAAGAAATGTCGCCTCGAGAATATTTACTCGATCGATCGTCTCCGAATGAATAAGCCCTACGCCGACAAGAAAATGCTCTTGTATGAATCCGAACATTCTTTCCCTCTGTTTTTCCGAAAGTCTTTTGGAATCACGAATATATTTCCACTCCGGAGACTCCGTCAATTTCTCTTCCAATTCACGAAAACACACTGCCGCTGCGACAACCGGTCCGGCAAGCGGCCCCCGTCCCGCTTCATCAACCCCGACAATGATTGTTTCATTTTTTTCTTCCATACGGATATTGTGCCAGAGGTTCCGTTCTTTGCAAATTTTTCATTGTATAGCATCATTTCGGGTATCAGCTTGGTTCCAGAAACCTTTCCTGCCTTCTTCCTTTTGTTCGGAGGAACAGTTCTCCTCGTTCTTACGTCTCCCATTGCTGCATTTGCAGCATTCTGGAAAAGCATCGTTGGCAGATCCTCACACGGACTTCGTGCTACCCAAAGGCCCGTCTTCGGGTGGGCTGTTTTCTTTCTCGAAATCCCGCTATACTGAAATTGATTTTTCTTCCCTGCAAAACCCAAGGAGTAATCCGGGAAATGAGGGAAACGCCACTGCAATGCCAAATTTCAAATGCCAAATTTCAAATGACCTCACTCCTTTCGGTGTGGTTTTTTGTTGCCAAAAATTTCGAATTTCCAATTTTGAATTTTGAATCAATGTTGAAAAACGAATGTTTAAAATTTCAAATATTAAGATTTGAAACATTCATTCAAAGTTCAGAATTCAAAATTTAAAATTACTCTATGCCCTTCACTCATCTCCACGTCCACTCGCACTATAGCTTCCTTACCGCCGTCGGAAAAATCGATGATCTTTTGGATCGCGCGAAAGAGCTTGGGATGACATCGCTCGCACTTACCGATTACACCGGTCTTTACGGCGCGGTCGAGTTTTATATGCACGCGAAAGAAAAAGGGATCAAGCCGATCATCGGCGCCGAAGTCTATGTCGCGAAAAATCATCTCGACAAAAACAACACGTCCGAAAACCGGCGACGCCACACCCTCGTTCTCCTCTGTGAAAACGAAACTGGGTATCAGAACCTGATGAAGCTCATTTCGGTCGCGCATCTCGAGGGATTCTACTACAAAGCGCGCGTCGACCGAGAGCTCCTCCGAAAATATCACGAAGGACTTGTCGCGCTTTCCGGATCACTCACCGGAGAAGTACCATCCGAAATGGTGTACGGGAATTACGATCGCGCCAAAGCCGCCGCTCTCGAGTACGAAGAAATTTTCGGAAAGGGAAATTTTTTTCTTGAGATCCAACCACACCCGGATTACGAAAATCAGGACACGGCCAATCAGGGATTGATCGCGCTCTCGAAGGAAACCGGGATTCCGCTTGTCGCGACCGTCGACGTGCACTATGTGCGACCGGAAGATAAAGCGACGCAAGATATTCTCCTCTGTATCCGCGATAACAAAAAAGTAAACGATACCGATCGCGCAAGCTATACCCATCTTGATCTCTCGCTTCGCTCACCGGAATCGATGATGGAGGCATTGAAAAATTTCCCCGAAGCGATTGAGAACACGCAAAAAATCACTGAACGATGCAATCTCGAGATTCCTCTCGGACAAACCCAACTCCCTCACTTCGAGGTTCCCGAGACCGAAACCCCCGAGAGTTATCTCCGAAAACTCTGCGAAGTTGGACTCGTCAAACGGTATGGCGATGCTGTTGAACCAAAGCATCGCGAACGAATGGAATATGAACTTTCCGTCATTGAAAAAACCGGTTTCGCATCGTACTTCTTGATCGTGCAGGATTTCGTCAACTGGGCGAAAGATAACGGCGTCGTCGTCGGACCGGGACGCGGTTCCGCCGCCGGATCATTCGTCGCCTATCTCACTGGTATCACAAACATCGACCCGCTCGAATACAAACTCCTCTTCGAACGATTTCTCAATCCCGAACGTATCTCGATGCCCGATGTCGATATGGACTTCGCCGATACGCGTCGCGACGATGTGCTCGCCTATGTCCGAAAAAAATACGGCGAAGATCATGTCGCGCAGATCATCACTTTCGGAACTATGGCCGCAAAAGCCGCGGTGCGCGACGTCGGTCGGGCGCTTGGTTATCCGTATGCGTTCTGCGATCAGATTTCAAAAATGATCCCCATGTTCACCTCGCTCAAAAAATCGATTGCCGAAGTTCCGGACTTGAAAAAAATGTATGAGGAAAACATGGACGCGAAAAAGTTGATCGACAACGCAATGAAACTCGAGGGAAACGCGAGGCACTCATCGATGCATGCCTGCGGTGTCGTGATTACAAACAAACCGGTTACCGAATACACGCCGCTCCAAAACGTCTCCGGCGCGAAACAAGGTGTCGTCACCCAATACGCCTCCTCCACCAAATCAAGCGCCGTCGAAAAAATCGGGCTTCTGAAAATGGACTTTCTCGGGTTGAAAAACCTCACCATTATGCAAAACGCGTTTCGGATTATCCGAGCGCTCAAAAAACTTCCCTCACTCGCGGAGAAGCTCGGCCTCGATCCGGAGACTGCTTCCGTCTCGGACTTTCTCGACAAACTTCCCCTTGACGACGAACCCACGTTCAAACTTTTTCAAGACGCCCGCACAACCGGCATTTTCCAGCTTGAATCAAACGGGATGAAACGCTACCTGAAACAACTGAAGCCCACCGTTCTCGAAGATATCATCGCGATGGTCGCTCTCTACCGACCGGGGCCGATGGAGTGGATCCCCGATTTCGTCGATGGGAAACACGGCCGAAAAGAAGTGAAATATCTTCATCCGTCGCTTGAACCGATTCTCCGCGATACCTATGGCGTCGCCGTGTATCAGGAACAAGTCATGCAAATCGCGCGCGATCTTGCCGGTTTCACTATGGGCGAGGCCGATGTGCTCCGTAAGGCGATGGGGAAAAAAATCATCGACCTCATTCAGGAGCAACGGATAAAATTCGTGAATGACGCGCACGAAAAAAAACAGGTTCCGAAGGCGATCGCGGAAAAAGTATTCTCTTTCATCGAGCCGTTCGCCGGATACGGATTCAACCGATCACATGCCGCCTGCTACGCGCTCATCGGATACCAAACCGCATTCTTGAAAGCGCACTACCCCGCCGAATTTATGGCGGCGCTCCTCACAAGCGATCAACACGACACCGATCGTATCGCAATCGAGGTGCGCGAGTGTCGCGAAATGGGAGTCCCGGTGTTGCCTCCCGACGTAAACGAGAGTTTCGAAGAATTTGCCGTCATCGTCGGAGAAGATCATGTCGAGCGAATCCGGTTCGGACTGAATGCCATCAAAAATGTCGGCGAAACGGTCGTCGCGGAAATCGTCGCCGAACGAAAACGAAACGGGAAATTCCAAGACCTCACGGATTTTGTCGAACGCGTCCATCACAAAGACCTGAACAAAAAATCGCTCGAAGCGCTTGCGAAAGTCGGCGCGCTCGATCAGTTTGGCGAGCGAAACCAGCTCCTCGCGAGTGTTGATGACATTCTCAAATATTCCAAAAATCTCGAGAAAGTCCGCGACTCGCATGCGGAGAGTCTCTTCGGCGATTTGCCGGTCGTCGCCTCCACGCTCCGACTTGCAAGTGCCGCGCCGGCAAGTAAACGAGAACGCCTCGGCTGGGAAAAAGAACTCCTCGGACTCTATGTCTCCGACCATCCGGCAAACGATTACAAAGACTATCTCGAAAAAAACGCGAAACCGATCGCGGATATCGAAAAAGCCGAAGAAAATTCCGTGGTAAATATCGGCGGCGTTGTCGCGAGCGCGCGCAAAGTCATTACCAAACAGGGCGGCTCTATGTTCTTCGTTTCACTCGAAGATCTCTCCGGTCGCGTCGAACTGGTCGTCTTTCCCCGCACCGCCGAACAAACCGAGCAGTTTTGGAAAGAAGATGAGATGCTCTTCGTCGGGGCGAAAATCTCGCACAAAGACGGTCTCCTCCGCGCTTCCGTTGAAACGGTGAAAAAACTCTCTCCCGAAGAACTCATTCTCTTCCGGCGTATCGAGGCAACCAAAGCGAAAAACGGAGAAGAAAAAAATATTCCCAATCCGACGGAAACTCCGCGCAAACAAAACAACGGGATTATCGTCCTCGTCCGGAACGACGCTCCAGCGCATTTTCTCGACGCGCTCTCGCAAACGCTCCGCTCGTGCCCGACCGGATCCGAAAAAGTTTTCGTCTCTCTCTACGGACAAAAAATCGAAACATCTTTTTCCATCACTTCAGATAATGCCATCCTCGATTCCCTCCGCGGCGTGGAAGGGGTTGAAGGGGTGCGAGCAGTGTAGACTGTTCAAGGTTTAAAATTCGTGGCATACTTTTCGATTATGAAAACATTGCCTGAAATGATCGCTGTCGTGGGACCGACGGCTTCCGGAAAGTCAGATCTCGCCATTGCTTTGGCGAAACGATATGACGGCGAAATTCTTTCCGCTGACAGTCGACAGGTGTACCGCGGGATGGATGTAGGAACTGGAAAAGTAACTCGGGACCCCCTTCCTCCTCCCCTTTCTAAGGGAAGGGTGGGGAGGGGTTTGAGAAGCATTTCCAAAACCCCCTCTCAATCCCCCTCTTTGAAAGAGGGGGAGGTGTATTATTCCGAAGGAATAGTCCATCACTTAATCGACATTGCATCGCCGAAACGGGAATACAATATCGCGCATTTTCTTCGCGATGCGAAACAAGCGATCACCGACATCAAAAAACGCGGGAAACTTCCTATCGTCTGCGGCGGCACGCACTTCTGGATTCAAGCGCTTCTTGAACATCAAACACTCCCTGAAGTAAAACCAAACAAAGCGCTCCGGGCAACACTTGAAAAAAAATCAGCGGGAGAACTCCTCTCAATACTCGAAGAAAAAGATTCCGAACGCGCGGAAATGATTGATCCGAAAAATAAAATACGATTGATACGGGCGATTGAAATTTGCGAAGCTATCGGAAAAGTCCCCAAGGCAACCAACAGTCAGCAGTCAGCAATCAACAAAGAAAAGAACCTTGTCATCGCGCTCAATCCTCCCAAAGAGGTTTTGCGCAAACGAATACAATCCCGTCTTGATAGACGGTTTTCCGAAGGGATGACCGAAGAGGTGGAACAACTCTACGCAAACGGTGTATCATACAAAAGACTTGAGGGCTTCGGTCTCGAGTACCGATATATCGCACAGTTTCTCCAGAAAAAAATTTCCGAAACGGAAATGCAGGAGAAACTCTTCTTCGAAATCTGGCATTATGCCAAGCGCCAACTCTCGTGGCTTCGCCGGTGGGAAAAGCAAGGCGCGAAAATCCATTGGGTCAAGAATCAGGAAGAGGCGCTTCGATACTGCAAAGATATTTTTTGAAAAAGACTCCGGAATTCTTTTCCGAAAAAAATTCTTTTTTCGATGTTCGATCTCGCCGTCTGCGGCGAAGGGAAAAGGCAAGAAAAAAGAATTTTTTCGGAAATATAAAAACACACACCACAAGAACTCCTATGACACCCGAGCCACTTTACTTTCACGCGCTTCGACTCATTCCTGGTATCGGCGCGAAAACCCTCGTCTCGCTCATTGAACGGTTCGGCTCCGCGGAAGCGATCTGGAACGCAACCGAAAGCGAACTCTCCGAATCCAAACTCATCGGACCGAAAGCAATCGCAGCGCTTCTCGATATACGTCGGTCTTTTTCTTTCGAACGCGAACAAGAATTGCTTGAAAAAGAAAGTATCGCCCTCCTCCCCTGTACCGATTCCTCCTATCCGAAACTCCTTCGAGAAATCCCCGATTTTCCCCCGCTTCTCTATATCCGCGGCAATTTTTCCGGTTGGAATGAAAAACATTTCCTCACCGTTATCGGATCGCGGAAATTCACCCGCTATGGAAAAGAAGTCGCCGAAAAATTCGCAGCCGATGCCGTCCGGGTCGGATTTGTTGTTACAAGCGGACTCGCTTTCGGTATCGATGCGATCGCACATACGACCGCACTTGATTCGGGCGGGGAAACCGTGGCCGTGCTCGGAAGCGGTATCAATGATACCCATATCACCCCGCAAACAAATCTTTCCCTCGCAAAACGCATCTTAACGCGTGGCGCGCTCGTTTCGGAATACCCACCCGGTACGGAAGCAAACAAAGGAACTTTCCCGGCCCGCAACCGCATTATGGCGGGACTTTCCTTTGGGACACTGGTTATCGAAGCCGCGGAAAAAAGCGGAACACTCATTACCGCGCGACTCGCGCTTGATTACAATCGCGATGTCTTTGCCGTTCCCGGATCGATCTTCTCTCCTCTTTCGATCGGCTGTCACAAACTCCTCCGAGAGGGCGCGAAGTTCACCGGAAGCATCGAAGATGTCCTCGAGGAATGCGCGACCTTTTTTTCACCGCAAAGAGACTCTCTCGCGGAAAAAACCCTTCCGGAAAATCTCTCTTCGCACGAACGCCTCCTCGCAAAACACCTCTCCCACGAACCCCTCCACATTGACAATCTCGTAAAACTCTCTACACTCGATACGTCCGATATTCTTGCCGCCCTCACTCTCCTCGAGCTCAAGGGACTTGCCAAAAACATCGGCGGGCAACAATATATAAGAAGCCGATGAATAAAGAATCTAGAATCAAGAATCTAGATTTAAAAAATACAAGAAATGTTATTTCCCTATCCCTTCCTAAAAATCCAGATTCTAAATTCCAGATTCCAGATTCTTCATATATGAAGTTACTCATCGTCGAATCTCCCTCGAAAGCGAAAACCATTGAAAAATATTTGCAGGGCGACTATAAGGTGGTGGCTTCGGTTGGTCATATCCGCGATCTCCCGAAGTCAAACAAAGACGCTATCGATATCGAAAACGGTTTCAAGCCGCGTTATGTTATCACGCCCGGAAAAGAGGCGGTTGTCGAACAACTCCGAACTCTCGTAAAAAAAAGCAAAGAAGTTCTCCTTGCAACCGACCCCGACCGCGAAGGAGAGGCGATCGCCTGGCATGTCGCCGATGTGTGCGATTTAAAAAAACCGCGACGCGTTCTTTTTTACGAAATCACCGAAAACGCCGTGAAGGGAGCCGTTACGCATCCGCGCGCGCTCGATCGGAACCTCCGCAAAGCGCAAGAAGCGCGCCGCGTTCTCGACCGTCTCGTCGGCTACGATCTCTCCGGACTCGTCTGGAAAAAAGTACGCTACGGACTTTCTGCCGGACGCGTACAATCCCCGGCACTTCATATTCTCGCCGAGCGCGAACGAGAGATTCGCGCCTTTGTCCCGGAAACGTATTTCACCATTACCGCCGACACGGAAACAAAGAAAAAAGAACGTATCCGTTTTGTCTGCAGCGTGGAACCGAAAGAAAAGAAAGAGTCTGACAAAATCCTTTCCAACGCTCGCAAAAAAGAGTGGGTCATTACCGATGTAACGACAACCGAAGCGAAACGACGGCCGAACGCGCCATTCACCACCTCGACCCTCCAACAGTCCGCCAGCTCCCGTTTTGGAATGTCGCCATCACGCACAATGCGCGCCGCACAGAAACTCTACGAAAAAGGGTACATTACATATATGCGCACCGATTCGGTTTCACTTTCGGAAGAAATCCTTCCAAAACTCGCGACGATCATCGAGAGAGAATTCGGCGAAAAATATCTTTCTGTCCGACGCTACCAAACAAAATCCAAAAACGCCCAGGAAGCGCATGAGGCAATTCGCCCCACCGACCCCGGGAAAAAAGCCGCCGGATTTTCGGATGATGAAAAGAAACTCTATGTTCTTATTCGAACACGCACCCTCGCCTCGCAGATGAGCGACGCGGAAATACTCCGGACAAAAATCATCGCGAATACCACGGACAAAAAACTTCCCGACTTTACGGCGAACGGGTCCCATCTCCTTTTTCCCGGTTGGCTCGCGCTCGACACTGCCGCGCGCGGGGACGATGTCGAAGTCCCGCAGGTTGCCACAAATGATCCGCTCGTCCTCAAGGGTATCGACGCGGAAGAAAAACAAACCGAGCCGCCAAAACGCTATACGGAAGCCGGTCTCGTCAAAGAATTGGAAAAACGAGGAATTGGCCGACCGTCTACGTATGCCGCCATCGTCAAAACCATTCAGGATCGCGGTTATGTGGAAAAAGACGGAAAATCCCTTGTCGTTACCGACACAGGCATCGTCGTCGACGATTTTCTCTTCAAACATTTCAGCGAAATCGTGTCCGAACAATTCACCGCGGATATGGAAAACAAGCTCGACGATATTGCCAATGGCGATCGGGAATACGAGAAGACGCTCAAAGAATTCTACACGCCGTTTAAAAAAGAAGTGAAGTCAAAAGACAAGGTCGACAAGGTTACGACAATGGGCGATGCGCCGAAAGAAATGAAGTGTCCGAAGTGCGGGTCAGGCATGGTTATCAAACTTTCTCGTAGTGGAAAATTTTTCTCTTGTTCGCGATTCCCCGATTGCGACGGTGCACTCACCGAAGAAGGAAAAGTTGTCGAACCGCCGAAAGAAACCGGGGAACTGTGTCCCGATTGCAAGACCGGAAAACTCGTCGAGCGCGACGGCAAATACGGAAAGTTCATCGCCTGCTCCAATTTTCCCAAGTGCAAATACGTCCGCAATGACGAAAAATCCGTCGTCTCCTCGGGCGTACAATGCCCCGTCTGCAATTCGGGCGAAATGGTCGAACGACGTGGCCGCTTCGGCACATTTTATTCGTGCTCAAATTATCCAAAATGCAAAAACGCGATCAAGGCGAAACCGACCGGCAAACTTTGCAAAATGTGCGGATCGCTCATGATGGAAGGAACCAAAACCATTCCCGAGCGCTGCTCAAAAAAAGAGTGCCCCAATCACAATCCGCACAAACTGAAAGGAAGCTCCGCTTCGAAAAAGTAGCCTTTGCGAAAAGCAGACGCCCTGATCTCCTTGTATTGAAATCTCTGTCGCCGTATTATAGAGGGGGTATCCTCTCTTTTCTTTTATGACACACTCTCAAGAAAATCCCTTTCAAGCGGTTTTTGAAAAACAAAAACGGTTCTTTGCGAGCGGCGCTACTCGCTCGATCGAATTCCGCATCGAACAAATTCGGAAACTTGAAGACGCTCTCCAAAACAAGGAGGACGAAATATTTGATGCCTTGCAAAAAGACTTTCAAAAATCCCCCATCCCTTCGTACACCGGAGAACTTGGCTTGCTTTTTGAGGAGTGTCGAATTGCCCGAAAAAATCTCTCTTCCTGGATGCGACCACAGAAAGTTTCTGCACCGAAATTTCTTCCATTCACTCGGAGTTTCTTTGTTCGTGAGCCGTATGGCACACTGCTCATTATCAGTCCCTTCAATGTACCCTTCGTCGGCCCGCTCCTTCCGCTCATTGGAAGTATTGCCGCCGGAAATTGCAGCGTCCTCAAAATATCCGATCAGGCAAAAGCATCTGAAAAAATTGTCGAAGATATTATTCGCAGCACCTTCTCGGAAGAATTTGTCGCCGTCGTTACCGGCTCGAGAGTCGAAACCGAGGCTTTGCTTGAGCTTCCATTCGGGCATTTCTTTTTTATGGGCGGCACCGAGACTGGAAGAGCCGTACTTGCCGCAGCAACAAAACATCTTGCCCCAGCGACACTCGAACTTGGCGGAAAATGTCCCGCCATTGTCGATGCCAACACTTCACTCGAAACCGCCGCTCGAAGGATTATCTGGGGACGATTTTTCAATGCCGGACAAGAGTGCGTCTCGATTGATCATGTCTATGTGCCGACCGAAACAAAAGAAACGTTCGTTGAACTTCTCAAGAAATATATCGTGGAATTTTTTGGAAAGAATCCGAAAGAAAGTCCCGACTATGAGCGAATTGTGAGCGAGCGTCATTTTGATCGTATCGTTCGATTTTTGGGCGAAGGACGCGTTCTGTTTGGCGGTGAGACCGATCGAGAAGAGCGATACATCGCTCCGACACTCATAGACTCACTTCCGGAAAATTCTCTGGCCCTGCAAGAAGAAATATTCGGTCCCATCCTTCCCATTATCGAGTACGACTCTCTTGATTCCGTTCTTTCTGATATACAAAATCGCCCAAAGCCACTTGCCGTGTATATTTTCTCTCATGATAGAGCATTTCAGAAAAATATCATCGAAGGCACGCAGTCTGGCAGTGTCTGTATCAATGACTCTCAAATTCAAAACGTTCTCTCCGCTCTTCCAATCGGCGGCATCGGACAAAGCGGATTTGGACGAATTCACGGTCGGTTTACTTTTGAGGCGTTTTCACAAACCCGTTCGATCGTGAAGCAAATTTTTTCTTTCGATCCTCCGGGACGATTTCCTCCCTACAATGAAAAATTTCTTTTCTTTATCAAAAAACTGCTTGGATAAAGGAAAAATCGAAGGCCTCACCCGAGGCCTTTTTCGTTTTAATATGCGTATTTTTTAAAGCGGTGCAAGCGGCGTGTCGTGTTCGATATAATATCGGACGATCTTCGGAAGGTACTCTCGGAGCGGTGGGATAGTGACACCTTTCGACGCGAGGAAATCGCGCGTGTTTTTTGTCGCCACATTGACATCGACAAAATAAAATTTCAGAAAATTTCGCTGCGAGTTCATCTGCGAACGAACCAATCCCCATGTGAAGGGCAATACGATAGAAAAGAGAATGTAAATGAGTTTTGGCGAAAGAGAAGGACGGATCGACTGCTCTTTTCCCGAAATATCCCGATAGATCGACTGGAGCAAACGGAGAAATTCCGGCAACGAAACAAAATTTTCTCTTCCCGAACTGATATGATACACGCGACCGATCGCTTCCGGCGCATCGAAAAGAACACATATCGACTTGGCGACCGCATCCACCGAAACCGCATCTATTTGCAAGCGATTATTCACGGGAATCACCGGCGTTTGCGGACGGAGAAAAAGATCCCGGATCATATAGTACAATCCCTGTGGATTGAGTATTTTTCCACTTTGCGAATCGCCGACGATCATCCCGGGACGAACAATAGTGAGCGGAAGCCCCTCCTCATCCATTCGACGCTTCAAAGACGTTTCCGCTTCCGCCTTCGCGTATTCGTATGTATTGAAATATTCGTTCTCATTTCGCAACGGAAGAAAATCTTCCGGAACATCGCCATGAAGCGGGATCGCAATCTCTTCCGTACTCACATAGACAAATCGACGGAACGAATCGCTCGCTCGCATACAGTGTCTCGCGAAATCCGCAAGATATTCCGTTCCGGTCACAATGCTCTTTCTCGCATCCTCAAGAGGGAGGTCCAGTCTGAAATTTGCGGCGCAGTGAATAATATGCGTCGTTTCCCGCGAGAGACGAAGTGTCGCTTCGGAAGAAAGCCCGAGATCGGAACGCGTAATATCGCCAAGAAAAATCTCGACTCGATCCCGAAAATACTCCGCGGAATCATCCCAAAACGCAATCGCGTCTCGAACGGATCGCTCCGCCTCTTCTTGATTTTCGGCTCGAACCAACAATTTGAAACGAGCCTCGGGATCCCGAAGCAACTCTCGCATCAGTCGAGAACCGAGATTTCCGGTAACGCCGGTCAAGAAAATCGTTTTCTGATTCGTATTCATACGCCAATATCCTTTTTGCCTAATCCAAGCCGCTTGAGCGACTCTTCGATCGACTTCGATAAAAATCTGTCTGTTTTCGCCGCATATTCAACCAGTTCAAAAACATTCCGCCAAAATTTTTTGTCCGCACGTCCCGAGCGAATCATCCTCGTAAACTCCGGTTCCCAACTCGAGTATCCGAGCGTTCGAATATCGACGACATTTTCGAGCGGAATGAGTTCATAGTTTGTCGCGAGTGGACTAACTGATTTTTCATCGAGATATCCGAGTCGCACCAATTCATTCTTGAGAAAATCCTCATCGAATCTCCATACGACATACGGGTACATCACTCGAGCGATATCTTCTTTCGCGTACCGGGTCGGATCCCACCAGAACGCAAGATCCGCTTCATCACACAGATCGCGAATAGCGTAGGCTCTCGCCTTTTCTCGTTTGGAATGTTCGAATGTCGGGTCCGATTCAAACGAATGCCAATCCTCGTATTGTGCGAGTTGATCGGCAGAAAGTCCGATAAGGATCAAAGGAATTTTCGCTTGAGCGGCATAATGGCGAGCTGAATCGAAAATCATATCTCCATCAATCGGATCGACAAATCCGGCGCATCCCCTTCCTTTGAGCATTTTCAGCGCATTTCCGAACACCTTCTCGCAAAACGCATGTTTCGGTCGCGATACCATATGATCGATATTCAGCTTCCGAATCATGCTCTTTATATTATAGAGAGCGGTCTCGCTCAAAAAACCATTGTCAAACGTAAACGCAAGAAGCCGAAGCGACGGATATCGCTCTTTCAACAGGTGAACCAGATACGTACTGTCTTTTCCTCCACTGAAAAGTACGAGTGCGTCGTATCGCCCGTTTCCACGAGTGCGAGAAAGTATGGTATCCAACTCCTTCTCCATACGCTCCCGATCAATATCCGACACCGCCTCTTTTTTGTCCGGCGACATTCGACAATATTTACACACTCCTTTTTCATCCAAGGGAGAGGCTTTCTCGGAGATCGTGCAACGCACGCACCTTTTTGACAAGATGTTTTTTGCAAACATTCGATGAATCGGCCACGCGTATCGGGCGTACCATTCAAATATCCTCGCTTCGCGACTTTCAGCAGATGCGGATCGGGATTGCAGCATAAATACGAAAAATTTATATACCTATTATACTATATCACTCCCGCTCCGAAATTTCTTCGACACGTACCCTTCACTCTTCAATCGCGCGATCGACCGCCTATCGCCAACTCCCCTTTATTTTCCTCCCAAAAAAGTACGAGAAAACAAAGAAAAGGATAGTAAGAAGAATCACCGCGGCGCCCGATGGCAATCGAAACGAGAATGACAGGAAAAATCCGAAAATCACCGAAAAAAGCGAAAAGAAAACCGAGAGCAGCAGAGTTCCGCGAAATCCAAACCGCCACTGCATCGCCGCATATACCGGAATCGTCATAAGCGACCCGACAAGGAGCGCGCCGACTGCCTGCAAAGATGATGCTGCGATCGCTGCCGCTCCCGCCGCAAACAGGATATTGATTCGACGTACCCGGATACCCGAAGCGATCGCGATATCTTCGTGAAGAACAATGAGAAACAATTTTCTCGCAAAGACGGACACGAAAAGAACCGTCAGAAAAAACACAACGATGAGCAAAAACAAATCTTCATTTGAAACCGCGGAAAGGCTTCCAAACAAATACCCCATCACTTTTCCGGAGAGTCCGCCGGAGAAATTCAGAAGAACAATCGCGAGCGCGAGACTTCCGGAAAAAAATATCACGAGCGACGAATCGCGAAAAAGTCTCCCCGAAAACCGAAGGGTTTCGATTCCGATTCCCGCCAATGCCGAAATGCCGATCGCTCCAAGTGCCGGAGAAAACCCGAAAAGCGACGCGAGCGCGAGGCCGAGAAGCGAAATATGCGCGAGTGCATCGGAGAGAAACGCCTGTCGCTTGAGCACGATAAATATCCCGATAAGCGGCGCGGCAATTCCGACCAGTACTCCGGACAAAAAAGACCTCATCAAAAAATCGTATTGAAAAATCTCCAGCATAATATTTTTTACTTCTCACCCTTGACCACCACACTGCCCGAAGGGATGCGGGCGAGTCAATGTATGTGCTCGTGTACCAAGAGCTCTTTCGTCTTCCCGAACGCTTCGAGAATTTTCCCCGCGTGAATCCGTTTCGGCGATCCCGCGCACACGATTGTCCGGTGAAGACAGAGCAGTTTTTCCACTTCTTTCGTTACCGTTTCGAGATCATGCGAAACGAGCAGAATCGCAATATTCCGCTCATCGTCGAGTTTTTTCAAAAGTTTATAAAACGCGTCCTGCGCCGGTGCGTCCACCCCCGTCAGCGGCTCATCGAGAATGAGAAGCTTCGGATCCGATACAAGCGCGCGCGCGATAAACACCCGTTGGCGCTCCCCGCCCGAAAGTTCGCCAATCAAACGAGACGCGTATTCACTCATCCCGACCGTCTCAAGCGCTTTCGCGACCGCATCGCTTTTTGTCTGGTGATTGCACCAAAAGTGCCACGCCCCGCGCTTCTCGCCGAAGCCACTCTCCACAACTTCCCGCACCGTCGCCGGAAACGCCTCTTCCTCGCGAAATACGTGTTGCGGGACATACCCCACCCACTGCCAATTCCGAAACACGCCGATCGGTTCACCAAAGAGATATACCATCCCTTTTTCCGGCTTCAGAATTCCGAGAATGATTTTCAAAAGTGTCGTCTTACCACTTCCGTTGCCGCCGATCAAGCCGGTAAATTCTCCCGGAAATAATTGGAATGAAACATTTTCAAGTGCCGGCAATCGCGATGTCGAATCCGGATAGCAGAAAGAAACTCCCGAACATTCGATAATCGGAACCGCCTTTTGTTTGTGATGTGTATGTTCTCTTTTCATACTCTATTCGCATTCAAGCGCTCTTCGTAACGATATCAAATTTTCCGCCTGAAGGGAAAAATAATTTTTTTCTTCCGCGATTTCTTGTTTTGTGAGTCCTTCGATCGGATTCATCGGCAATATTTCCGCGCCGATTTCACGCGCCACCGCCTCGACCGCCGCCGGATTGGAAAGTGGTTCAAGCAACACAAAATGAACTCCCTCCATTTTCGCTCGACGTACGATATCGGCAATGTGCCGCGCGGATACTTCGACTTCCGGCGAAAGACCCGAAAGGGAAAGGATCGAGAAATGTTCCCGATTGGCGAGATACGAAAAAGCATTATGCGATACGATCACGGTTTTTTTTCGACACAGTCCCTTTCCAATATCGGCATACCCGCGATCGATCGATCGAATATTTTTCTCAAATGAAGCGAAGTTTTTCCGATATATGGACGCGTTCGCCGGATCAAGACGCACGAGCTCATTGAGCACCGCGCGCCCAAAAGTTTCGAATCGTTTCGGATCAAGCCAAAAATGCGGATCTACTCCCGTTTCCCCATTCTCATCATCCCCGATTCCGGAGAGAGCACCCACCTCATCCGTCGCCACAAGCGCGCGCACACCTTCGGAAGAAAGCGCGGGGACAATATTATTCGCCCACGTATCAAACCCCGCACCGTTTACAAGAAAGAGTTGCGCATTCCGAATATCCGCGATGTCTCGAAACGGCGGATCGAAATCATGCGGCTCGATTCCAAACGGAACAATCGTACGCACAAACACGGCATCTCCTCCGATTTCTTTCGCGAGAAATCCAAGCGGATAAAATGTCGCCGCGATCCGAACCTTTCCCTCGCTTCCCTCCCAGAGTCCGCCCTTCCCCCGCGTCGAAAGAAAAAACGCTATCGACCCAAAGACGACAATCAACGCCAACAGCGTAAAAATAATTCTCAAAGGCATATGTTTTTTTCCAATGAACACTCCCGACACCTCCCGAACAGTTCCAATGAATGCCGGAGTACTTGAAATCCTTTTTTCTTGAGCGATGCCTGTTCGCCTGACAGTACGGATTCGTTCGGATGCCAATCCTCCACTTTCTCGCATGACAGACAAATGAGATGATGGTGATGATCCCGGGAAAGTTCATAGTATCGTTTTGCGCCAGAAAGCAGCACTTCTTCGATCATGCCGATCGATTTGAGCGTCTCGAGTTTCCGATACACCGTCGTTTTATTCACCCGACATTTTCGTTTCGAAAGTTTTTCAATCAGATCCGGAACCGAAACCGGACCAGGGGAGTTCTCGAAAATTTCAAGTATGCCGCGGAGCGCGGGTGTTATTCTCGGTACATACTGACCGATCCGACCAACCGTATCTTGGATGTCGTTTTTCATAGAAGTATTTTATTGCAACTTAGTTGCATTTGTCAAACCGAAGGGGAGGGGCGTATACTTTTCCATATGAACGCGAAAAAAGCCATTACGCTCAATGATATTTTCTCGGTTGCGCCACGACCGTTTGTTTCCGATGAAAAAAAGCGGATCGAAGAGGCGTATATTTTCGCGGAAAAAGCGCATTCCGGACAATTCCGAAAATCCGGCGAACCCTATGTCACCCACGCTCTCGAAGCCGCGAGAATCCTCGCGAGTATCGGTATGGATTCGACCACGATCATCGCGAGCCTCCTTCACGATGTCCCCGAAGACACGCCTGTCACACTCGATGAAATCCGAAAAACATTCGGCAATACCGTTGCGGAACTCATCGATGGCATTACCAAGCTCGGAAAAATCAAACTCCGCGGATCGAAAGAGGAATATTTCCTTGAAAATCTCCGAAAAATGTTTCTTGCGATGGCGCAAGACATCCGCGTCGTTATCATAAAACTCGCGGACCGGCTTCACAACATGCGCACTCTCGACGCTCTCCCTCCGGAGAAGCAACAGCGTATCGCAAACGAAACCATGAATGTCTATGCGCCGATTGCAAATCGCCTCGGCATCGGAGAAATCAAGGGTGAGCTTGAAGATCTCTCCTTTAAATACCTCGACCCGAAACATTACGCGACCACCAAAAGACTTGCCGAAGAATATTCGCTCGAAGGAAAAGAAGATATCGACGAACTTATCACCCGATTCGAACGGGAACTGAAAGGAGAGAGGATAAAAGTTCTCTCCGTAACCGGTCGAAGAAAACATCTCTACCGTCTCTTCCGAAAACTCGAGAGTCACGATATGGATATTCGCCGCGTCTATGATACGCTCGCGGTTCGCATCATCGTTCCCGATATCGCCGACTGTTACGAAGCGCTCGGGATCGTCCACAAACGATACCGCCCACTTGTCGGTCGCATCAAAGACTATATCTCGCTCCCGAAACCAAATGGATACCAATCCCTTCATACGAGCGTATTCGGTCCGAGCGGACGCATTCTCGAGGTACAGATTCGTACGAAAAAAATGAATGACGAGGCGGAATACGGAATCGCCGCCCATTGGATTTACACGGAAAAAGAACGAGGCGGATGGCGATCGCTCTTCCTCCGAAAAAAAGATACCGCGGAAAATCCCACCAAAGACCTCGAGTGGGTACGCCAACTCCGCGAATGGCAACACGAAATCGGTCGCGACGACGAGGCCTTCCTTGAAGGTTTGAAAATCGACTTCTTCAAGAATCATATTTTTGCTTTCACGCCGAAAGGCGACATCATAGACCTTCCGGAAGATGCGACCCCGATCGATTTCGCCTATGCAATTCATTCCGAAATCGGCAATGCGACGACCGGCGCCAAAACCGAGGGAAAACTCGTCCCGCTCGACTACAAAATTCAAAATGGCGAAGTGGTAGAGATCCTCGTTTCACGAGACAAGAAAAAACCATCCCGAGATTGGCTTTCATTCGCCAAAACATCGAATGCGAAGTCGCATATCCGTCGCGCCCTACGAGGGGAAGAATTTACGATCGGAAAGCACGACAGTTGACACGGATTCTTCCTTTCGTGTATACTCTCCCCTAATGAACCGAAAAAAATTTCTCAAACGATTCTTCCGAAAAAAGCGCTGAAAGCCGCCCCTGTGGGCGGTTTTTTTTCGGCCACTCCCCTTGTTCATTTACAAAGAAAGAAACCTATGGACACCTCTCCCGAAAAAATTCGCTGGCTTACCGAAATCAATACACTCAAAAAACGAGGGGCTGTTCTTTGTCCTCTTATGATGCAAGAGCCCTTCCGTTTCCGCCCGACTCTTTGCCTGTGCGATATTCCAAATACACAAGCACTCTTTCTTGCGGAGTCAGGGATCAAGTGTCACGATCATACAAACTGCCTCCCTCGAATAGCCTCTCCCGAAGAAGCATCCAGCGAAGTAAATCGGTCCAACACTCCGATGCTCCGAAAAAAGAAATCCGGGGCGTGACGCAACCTTTCAGGATCGCAGCTGCGATCCGATTTTCTTTCTACTGATGAAAGTTTCTCCACTCGAGATACCCTCCTTCAAGATTTTCGGTGTGAAATCCGAGTGCGGACAACCGTTTGCATGCCATCTCGGATCGCCGACCCGAATGACACAGAGTTACGATTTTTGTTTCCTCCGGTTTCCATTCGAGTCGCGCAATCATAGCATTGACCCGAATCGCAAGCTCCTCCATCGGAAGCGCGGAAAGAATCGAAAGCGACAGCGTGATATAGCTTTCTCTTGGCGTATCAAAATACGGTTCTTTTTGGATTTCATCCCCTTCTCGAACGTCAAGAAAAATATATTTCGCATTCTTATCATCCGCAATTTTTTTCATTGTATCGGCACGCATAAGATATGCAATCAATCATGTTTAGAATAACAAAAAGAGGCTGTCGTGTACATTCGCCACGCCAACAGCCCCTGAAGTATCTCCTTTCCCGTTTCTATAACTCCCCGAAGAAAATGAAACACTTCCACGCGATCTCATCCCATTTCCTCCGATTGCCACGATGGACAACCCAGGGAACGGACAGGATTACTGTCTGCCTCGAGATCTTGAAGGTAATCCGAAGACACAGGTTCAGTTCTCCAAGGAGAATTGCTCCGCAGTGGTCGCCTCTCTCATATTCAATCTGAACCCTGTTCCTAGAAAACGCGGTAAATTTCGATGTGCCAAACAAAGTGAGGAGGCGAGAACTATCAAACGAGCCCGGGAATCGATACTGGTAAGGTCTCATGCGACGCCGATCAAGCCGAAGCCACACGAAAGACCGAATTGCGTCTATGAAAACCCGGGTTATCCACACTGTCACACCCCCGTAGAAACATTTGTGGATCTAGCCAGTCTTGCCATTTCCCGAACAAAATTATCCCAGTCTTCGAAGGATTTGCTATCGTCCAACATTTTCGGAATAGTGACAGTAAAAACCCCATCCGAGCACGAAATCTTTGGAAAGTCTTCGCCTTCCACACACAATCCACTTCTCCTCAATACAGCAGTCTTCTGTTCAGGGAGTACATCGGGCGGCTCCAGTCCCATTGAGCTAAAAAAATCCTTGTGCGCGCTGGTAATGTAACGAAACAACTCCGGCAAACTACCATCGGAAAGATAGAACCGATACACCTTGTCCCCGATGCCACGGATCTCCCGGGAAACGCCATCTCCGATATTCACCGGGTGTCCGCACGCCTCAAGCACCACGCTCCACCATTGATACCAATACGCTTCCAACGCGCCCAAAACACGCCTCCAAGTAGTGAAGAAAAGACTCATAACCCACTCCTTTCAAGAATGTTCAAGAACCCATACCTTCATACCACCAAAAGAACGAAAGGTCAACCAAGGAATCCGATTTTTGAGCGAGTATCTGTCATTTTTTTCGATGCGATCGTTTTGGCTTTTTCGGCTCCCGTATGAAGTATCTGAATCGCCGCCTCATCCGAAATATTCACAAGCCGCTCCTGGAACGGAGAAAGAAAATTCACCAGGACTTCCGCGAGATCCTTTTTGAAATCGCCATACCCTTTTCCGACGTATTCCGAAACAATGGCTTCCGGAATTTTTCCTGAAAAAAGCGAATATATGTTCACAAGATTTTTCAATGCGGGTTTCTCGTCGGTATACGCAATCTCCGAGCCGGAATCCGTTACGGCTTTCATCACTTTCTTCCGCACATCGTCCGGAGCATCCGAGAGAGCGATGAAATTGTATGCACTCGTCGCCGATTTCGACATTTTTTTCGTCGGATCGTCGAGACCCATAATACGCGCCCCTTCTTTTTGCATCTTCGATTCCGGAATCATAAATGTTTCGCCAAAACGATCATTGAATCGCCGTGCCAGCGTCCGCGCAAGTTCCACGTGCTGCAGCTGATCCTCCCCGACCGGTACCACCGCCGTATCGTAGAGCAAAATATCCGCCGCCATAAGAACCGGATAATCAGCAAGACCAACTGGAACAGAATTAAAACCCATTTTAAACCGCTTGAAGAATTCTGCTGCTGTCGTAAATGCCGCAGCATTCGCGCTTTCAATAATTTGTTCTTTTGACATTTCACTCAAGGCTGTGTAGACACCATTACTTGGCTTTTCTGCAATCATTTCTCGCAAAGATTTCTCAAACTCATCAGCATCAACTCCGGACTTATTCTTAAACTGAGTCATCTTCGTTAAATCACTATTCTGCGCAATGGTATTCAAAATCCACTGGAGCTCGGTATGCTCGGGAACATGAGACTGCACAAAAAGCGTGGATTTTTCCGGATCAATTCCGGCAGCGAGATAAATCTTCGCGATTTCAAGCGTTTTCTTTCGGAGCTCCTCCGGATTCTGCGGTACCGTGATCGCGTGAAGATCCACAATAGAAAAAAACGCATCGTATTCATCCTGAAGCGGAATCCACTGCTTGATCGCACCCAAATAATTCCCGATATGCAAATTCCCCGACGGCTGAATCCCGGAAAACAATCTTTTCTTGTCCATACGATATCAATAAAATAGTGTTTCCATTGTATCCAAATCGGCCTTTTAAAGCAAAACTCTTCACCTGTTTCCTATCTTCGGCTTCTCCTCTCTCCTGCTCTCAAAAAAACACCTGTACATAAAAATAAGCGGCCGCTTACTTTTATGCACAGTCCATAGTCTCACAAACAAGATCGGCGGGTGTACGTCAATTCAATCCCTGAATCCGAATCTCTTTTTCAGAAACGCTTCCCCTTCGATCTCTTTCGCTACGATATACAACACTTCTTTCCCCATCTCAAAATCCGCCTTGAGAAGAGAAACGAGTTCTTCGCATTCATAAGGATATACCCAGACACTGTTCTGCAGTTTCACAAAACCCAATTCCTCGATATGCATCCGAATTCGATCACGGGCATAGCGCCGCTTTTCCGATATATCAAAAATAATAATCCGCCACTTCTTATCCCACCGCCACGACTTGAGTGATTTCTCTTTCATTGTATATCTCGAAAGTTCACGTTCCCCTCTTGGAGTCAATCGCGCCACCGTTTCTCCGCGACGCTCATATACCCGAACAAGACCTTGTCTCTCCATTCTTTCAAGCACTTTCCGAATATAGGCCGGCGAACGATACCGCCGAGCGCTCGCCTCATTTAAGCGATAGAGCGAACGAACCGCCCCGAAAATTCCCGGCGCAGCCACCGCAACACTCATAATTGCCGCCGCACCAACGACCCCCAGTACAATGCGCGCCACTTGCTCGCTCCTCATCCGAATCTTCTTTTTTCTGGAAGCATTTTTACTTTCGGTACCTGCATCTTTTTTCCGCTCCAATTTGTTTTCTTTTTGTTTCATGGTACGCTTCAAAAATTATATTTTTTCTTTTCTCCTTCTGTGCACCATTATACACGACCGCTGATATTTATGTACAGACTTGCTGTTCTTGAATATTCGAGGAGTTTCACTTCAGAAACCAAATTCCGAAACTCAACGCGAATATGCTGTACACCATTTTCTGCGACCGCTGATATTTATGTACAGACTCGCTGCTCTTGAGTACTCGAGAAAGCACACATTCTAAAACAATACCGGTCTCTCACTGTGTCATCCCGAGCGAAATTAAGTGATCTTCTCCAAAAAAAAGAGTCTCGACCCGATTCGCCGCATCGAGGCAAACAAGCTCGAAGTGATAATTTGGCAGGAGCACCATTTCTTTTTGTGATGTGAATTTTAGCTCAAGAAAAGCAAAAGGCTCACCGTAAGGGGAGCTTTTGCAACTCGTTCACTCGTCATTCGTTAACTGAATGAATTCTGGATTCCCGCCTGCGCGGGAATGACAGAGAGCTTTACACCTCAATAACGACCGGAAGTACCATCGGACGACGTTCGGTCTTTTGGAAGAGAAATTGTCCGATCGATTCGCGAATTTCGTTTCGAATAAGTTCCCAATCGATCGACGTGCCGGGTGAAGTGGAGTCTTGTACCACTTTCTGCACCTTCCGTTTCGCCTCGTTTACAAGATCGAAGTTTTCTTTCACGTGGATAAAACCGCGCGACGTGATCTGCACGTTTCCGACAGTTTTCTTCGTCTTCGCATCGATCACAACCGTAATCACAACCATTCCATCTTGCGCGAGCATCTGCCGGTCGCGCAGAACGACGTGGCCGATATCGCCGACACCGAGTCCGTCGATAAAGACATAGCTCGTGTCCGCCTTGTCCGGAAGGATTTTCCCAAGTCGTGTCTCCGCATCCACTTCGAACACACCTCCGTTATCGAGCACGGCGACATTTTTCTCCGGAAATCCCATTCGATATGCAATCTTTCCCGCTTCCTTCAAGAAATAGTGGTTCGCATAAACCGGAAGAAAGTAGGTTGGATTGACTTGGCGGAGCATTTCTTCAATTCCGAGTGCGGTCGAATGCCCGCCGATATGAATATCCATAATATCGGAATGGATCACATTGTCGCACTTGCGATAGAGATTATCTTTCAGACGCTGAATTGATCGTTCATTTCCCGGAATGACCGAGGACGAAAAGACCACCGTATCGCTTTTTTGGAGTTTTACAAATCGATGATTGTCCGTCACGATCCGCGAGAGCGCGGCATTCAACTCGCCCTGCGCACCGGTACAAATAATGACAATCCGATTATCCGGATATTTGTGGATATCGTTTACGGTAATGATCGTTTCTTTTTTCGCCTTGAGATAGCCAAGCTCCTTTGCGATCTCCATATTCTTCTTCATACTGTAGCCATCGAGTGCGACCATTTTCCCTTGTCGTTCCGCATACTCAATGATATAGGCGATACGACGCACCTGCGACGCAAAGGTTCCGATAATCACGCGCCCCGGCGCATCCTTGATGAGGTTTTGGAGATTCGAGTGCACTTCCTGCTCCGACGGCGGAAGTCCTTTTTTGAGCGCACCAAGCGATTCAAGCATAAGCATCGTTGGTCGCGGCAATGCTGCGAGATGCTTATATGAAATTTCATGCGGATCCATCGGCTCGTTTGAAATCGTCCAGTCACCCATATGGATCACCGACCCCGCGGGCGTTATAAGGATGATTCCCATCGCATCCATAATGGAGTGCTCCACTTCAAAGAATCGGATCTGAAACGAACCGAGCTTGATCGAATCATCGAGTGACTTCACACGAATTACCTTGAGATGACTCGCTGCATTCTTATCGTGATCTTCCACTTTATCCTTCACAAGCGCAATCGTGAGGTCACGCGCGATCACAGTCGGGTATTCGAGTTTCTTCAAGAGAATTGGCGCCGCCCCGATATGATCGAGGTGTCCGTGCGTAAACACAACACCGCGGATATTTTTTTCTTTTCCGCGAAGATACTCCGTATTTGGAACGATATAATCGATCCCCGGCATATCTTCTTCCGGCCACTGAAGCCCCATATCAACAATGACAATGTCATCATTGTATTCGAAAACAGTCATATTGCGACCAACCTCCTCCTGTCCGCCAAGCGGGATAATCCGCAGACGGTCACGGACCGGCTTTAAGGATTCTGGAAGAATCGCTGGTCGCCGATTGTCAGAGATTTTCATTTCTCGCATAACTGGTGCGCGACGCCCCGAGCGACCACCGCGTTTGTCACGATGTCCGCCCTGTGGCGATCGGCTCCCTCGCCGATCCCGGGATCCTGAATTTCGTTCTTGTTCACCGGAAGAAAACTTCCTCTCCGATTGAGTGTCTCCATCGTTTCGACGAGCATTTCTATTCCGTTCATCTGAATTCGATGCAAACTTTCCATGAGAAGGACGCTGTCCTTTTCCATATTTGGGGCGTTTCGATTTTCCGGATGAAAAATGAGACACGATCCCCTCGGCGGACGAAAATCCGCCTTTTGAATTATTATTCTTTTCTAACATATACATTCTTTCGTGAGCAGGGTACTATTCCCCGCTCTTTCCAATTAATTTTTCGTTGCACGTTTCCGTGCCAAGAAAACAGATAAGAAGTAAAACGATTATCGACCGTGTTTTTCCTTCTCTTATTCTGGTGCCCTAGGGGAGACTCGAACTCCCATGAGATTGCTCTCGCTGGTACCTGAAACCAGTGCGTCTACCAATTCCGCCACCAGGGCATTTCAAAGTCAAAGTGTAAAAATCAAAAGTCAAAATTAGGATATGCCGCTTCGTGGCATACGATCATTTTTCATTTTGAGATTTGCATTTTGATTTTCAAAAAAATTACGCCAGTAATTTTTTCAGCTTCTCCACCATCTCGACCGGCGTCGGATCAATGCCATATTTCAGCGCAAGATAGTATGTCGAAAAGTCCGCAAGGAGAATCGATCCGAACATCTTCTCAAATGCACTCTGTTCCGACATGTCAATCATCTCTACATCAATGCCGTTTTCTCTGAAGAGCGCCGCTGTCACCTCAAACCGCTTCCGATTCTGCGGGTGATCTTCCGGATCACGCAACATAATGATCACAAACTTCCCCTGCGGGAACGTAAACCCTACCATTTCATTGTGATTCAATTCCGGAAAAAAATTCCAGAATGCCGGGGTTTTCGCGTTCTCGTTTATTTTAATCTTCCAAATCATCGCCACCGACTTATATTCGGTCGATGCGTACACCACGGGAGTTTTTCCTTCAAGTTTTGCCGCGAGTTCCTTTCCACGAGCTTCATATTCCGGGAGCTTGTCTTTCAAGCACTTCGCGTATTTAAGAATTTCTTCTGTCGTATCCGGTGCCAATCCTTGATTCACAAGCACACGATACATCGCTCCGAAAAAATACCCCGTTCCCATTCGTGGTTGGAATCCTTCCGTCGGGATAGGCATTTTCGCATGTGGAATGCCGTGTTCCTTACACATCGCCTCAATCTTTCCGCCACTTGAAAATCCAACACACGGGAGACCCTGCTCAATCGCCTGTTCAAATGAAGAGACGGTCTCTTCGGTGTTTCCAGAATAAGAGCAAATAAAATTCAGACATCGATCGAAGCTTTCGTGTGGAAGCTTGTAGAAACGATTCTGATAAATACCAATCCTTTTTCCTGAAAGTTTCTTGCGTCGGGCAAGATCCCCCATATAGACACGGAAGAGGTTTCCCGGAAGAGCGGATCCGCCCATACCCGAGATCATAACCTTGTTGAATTCCCCTTCAAGACGAATTCCGTCAGCGATTTGAAATCCTACCACGAATTGTTCCGGGCTGTCAAGAATCATCTGTCGGAAGTTGTACGTATCCAATGGATTTCGTTTATCATTCGCAACCATTGCACGCTGTGTTTCTCCTTGCTCCTCCATATGCGTTTGTATATTCGTTCGTTAATTTTAAATTTCAAATTTTAAACTTCAAAACAATATCAAGTGTCTGAATTTTAAAACTTCATTCATTGAGATTCCCGCCCACCGACAGGCAGGTATTTTAGAATGTAAAACGTAGATTTTGACACTACTTCCACTCTCGCTTCGTCTTCATATACCACTTATGCACCTGAAAAAAACGATCCGAGGGAACATTGACCGAGCGCGCATCGTTACCACGGAGACGATCGGTCGACACAAAAAGAAAAGATGGGCTGTAGAGAAATATCGCCGGCATTTCCCGAGAAAAAATTTCTTGAAACTCCCGATAGGCGGTATTCCAGGTATCGAAATCAAGGGCTTCTCGCGCCCTTGAGAGCGCCGAGTCGGCGGATTCCTCATTAAATGACGTGAGGTTCAACCCGGGATCACTCCGCTCTCCGGAATACCAGAAAGAATACATATCCGGCTCAAGAAGAGAAAGCTCTCCGTACAAAAGTGCTTCGTACTCACGTGGGCGAATTTTTTCTTGCTGCACCGCAGTAAAGTCCAATACGGATATATTGGCACGAATTCCAATTTTCTCCCAACTCTCCCGCACAAACTCCGCAGTATCCACGAGACTTGGCCAATCGGGCACCACCAGAGTAAATTCGATACGCGTTCCGTTCTTCGATCGGATACCGTCGCCTTCTTTTGTCCATCCTTTTTCATCAAGTATACGTTCCGCTTCCGCCGGATCAAATCGCGGCGTTGAAAATTGCGCGTCATATCCCTTCATAAACGGCAGGAAAGGCGATCCGGCGGCCACTCCTTTTCCGGACAGCGCTTTCTCGATGAGGGCGTTCCGATCAAGAGAAATCGCCATCGCTTCTCGTACCTCGTCATATCCGAGCGGAACACTCTTGGACGCATTGAGAAAAACTGCAAAGGCCCGAGGATGATTTAATTCGTGCAGGCGAAGACTTTTTTTCCCTTGTACGATATGGACGTCTTGCGGATTCACATTCGCCACTCCCTCCACTTCACCGCGGTTCATGGCAGACAGTAGCATTTCTTCATCCGAATAAAAACGGAATCGAATGGAATCGATGAACGGACGCCCCAAGAAATAAGCATCATTCGCGGCAAGCTCATACCAGAGGATATTGCCCTCCGCATCCTTTTTCAAATCGGAATACCGAAACGGTCCGGATCCGATCGGCATTAAATTCCCCTCGGAAAGAAAAAATTTCTCCGGGGAAACCGGACCCCAAATATGTTTGGGAAGAATACCGAAAGTAAGCGAATCAAGAAAACGAGCATAGGGCTTCTCAAGAGAAAATACTACGGTACGGTCATCCGGGGCCGATGCCCCCACCCGACTTAACACCTTGGCTCGAAGCGGACTTTTGTATGCTGGATTTTGGATAATCTGGACGGTAAACAACACATCGGCGGAAGAAAGCGCCTTCCCATCATGCCACAAGACACCGTCGCGGAGTGTTATCGTATATGTTTTCCCGTCTTCGGATACCGAATATCCGGATGCGATTCTCGGTTCAATAAAACCATCCTCATTGCGAGCGAACAATCCATCAAATACCAAAGTGGAAATATCCGCATCCACATCGTTTGCAAGAGAAAGCACGGGATTGATATAGTTTGGCTGCCCAACCATTCCCTCGATATATTCACCACCCTCCTTTGGCACCTCATTCGTCGAAGATATATAAATCGCCCCCAACCAAAAAAGAAGTCCTCCAAGCGCGAGCACGGAAACGATCACCGCGACGATTCGTTCCCAAAACGAAAGCGCGAGAAAAAAATGTGCTATTTTTTTCCCCGAAAAAATCCGAAATAAATTTTGAAAAGAAGATGAGATACTCGTCATTATTTAGAAGGTTATTCCAATGCGACCCCACCGCTAGGACGTGGCATATCGGACACTCGCAAGCGAAAGAATCACGAAAAGCGTCGCGAGTGTTATGGATGCGTAGAGAAGAAATTTCTCAAAGCCGCGTTTTGCATAGAAACTCCCGAAATCTCCACCGAACGCGCTCCCCAATCCCGATCCTCGGTTCTGCAGGAGAATCGATACCGTGAGAAGAATCGCGACGATTGCTTGCGAAACAAGAAGTCCTTTCATAAAAAAATATCAATATGCCCCCTTACCATTCCGCGCACCGCATATCTTTCCCGGCGGAGTGGGCGAAAAATGATTCAGAATTCGATCTTCAGAATAGCAAAAAAGAATGACTTCGTCAAAGAGAAACGCAAAAAAATAGCTCTAAAAAGCCAAAAAATCACGCTATCGGAAGAGCGTCCCCCTCCGATCGAGAAAGCTTGACGTAGTACTTCTTGCCGACGCGCCCAGAGTGGATATTCAGGAGAATGCCGACACTGATACAAAGAGAGAGCAGCGAACTTCCGCCATAGGAAAGAAACGGAAGGGGAATTCCCGTTACCGGAAGAACCCCCAGATTCATCCCGATATTAATACCTACCTGAATGAAAAACATCGTCGAAAACCCGACCACGGTCAAGTAGCCGAAGTTGTCGGAGGCCTGCACGCCAATCACCTGAAGTCGGTAAAAGAATACCATATACAAAAACAAAATCACCATTCCGCCGACAAATCCAAGTTCTTCCACGAGCGCCGCAAAAATAAAATCCGTGTGTTTTTCGGGGAGAAAATCAAGCTGCGATTGCGAACCGCTCCCAAGCCCTTTCCCGGAAAATCCCCCCGAACCGACTGCCGTCATTGCCTGCAATACATTGTACCCGCTCCCCCTCGGATCGGATTCCGGCGAAAGAAACGTGTGGATTCTCGCCTTCTGATAATCTTCAAGATAAAACCACCCGGTCGTTACCAAAACAATACCCAAGCAAGAAAGAACAAGAATTTGCTTCCATTGAATGCCGGACACGAGTGTCATCGCCCCCCACACCCCGAGAAGCACAATCGCCGAACCGAGATCGGGCTGACGCAACACCAGAAAGACAATGATCATCGTCAATACAAGGGATGCGACAACACGTGTCCACGCTCCAAATTCCGTTGTTTTTTTAGAAATGAAACTCGCAAGAAACAGAACAAGGACAACCTTTGCAAGTTCCACCGGTTGCGCCTGAAAAAATCCGAGATCAATCCATCCCTCCGTTCCATTGACAGTTTTTCCAAAAAAAAGAACAGCAATCAAAATTCCAATGGTTGTAAAATAGAGCACCGTACTCTGTCGACCGATATGACGATAATCGAACCGCGCGAGAAAAAAAATCAGACCGATACCGATCATATCAAATACGAACTGCCGAAAGAAAAAATTCGGCTTTCCTTCGCCAAGAAATCCGTACAGCACGAGTGCGTTTATGGCAAGCAGAAAAAAAACCGATGAAAGCAGCACCCAATCAAATTGAACAAATCGTCTCATAAGAAAACGGGAGGAGTGTTTCTTCGGGAAAATTCCCCTCTCTCCGATCTACTGCGAATACTCGTATTGTTGAAATGTCTGGTTGGGCAGATATTGTTTTAAGAAATTTTCCGATCGAAATACATCCGCCTCGATTTCCGTTTCCACGCGCGCAACCGTCCCGGGAAAACCCGTCGGCCACAAAAGGTCAAATTCGCGCGACTCGCCGGATTTCATCGTATTTTGCACGGTTCGATTGAAGGCGATAGCCTTCCCATTCGCATCCCGCAAAATGACCTTGATCGCGATAGTACGGAAATCAAACGTGCTGTCATTCCGAACGATACCAAATGCCCGTCCGAATCCCGTCCCGGAAGAAACCTGCTCATAGCGTCGATTCAGAACAGAAAACGGCGGCTTCTCCTGATATCCGGTAAATCGCTCCCATCGATACTCCGAAAAGACCGCTCGGATACTTTCCGCATCGACTATCGGGATGCCGATTTCCAAGAGATACTTCGTTTCCTGTGGCAGGATAAAACTTGCCCCTTCTCGAGCGACCGTCTCTCCGTTTTTCCCAACCACTTCGATACGATATCGAAATGAAGATGCGCCCGCCTCGTCATTTGGATTTCGGACCGATACCAAGGCATCCGTTTTTCCGGGACCGCCATACACCATCGCCGTTTCACGCACCTCAAGATCATTCGTTGTTATTGGGCGGAGACACTGATTCTGACAAACTCGGCCGCAATCAATACCCTCTTCCCGCTGATTTTGAATACCGTCCGTACAGGTTTCTTTGGGTTTCACGATAAAATAAACAAGCCACCCGACGCCCAAAAGAATCGAGAGAAAGATCGCTATCACGATAATTCGCTTGAGAACTCTGCCTTCCATATAAGATGTATTGTATCACATATCATTTTTTCCCGTCGCGCTCCAAGCAAAAACAGGCTCAAGGCCTGTTTCAAGTTTTCTCGAAAATAACAGTGTCATTTCAATACATTGTTCCTGGCATCGACCTACTCTTGCCCGAAGGCTACCATCGGCGCTGATGATCTTTACTTCCGAGTTCGGGATGGGATCGGGTGTTACCTCATCGCCAAAGACACCAGGAACAATATATTGAAATGTCGTACAAAAAATCAAAAAGTGTTCAATTTTCACACAGCGACATCTTGTCAGACATTCTTCGCTGTGAATCGAAAAGCATTGAAAACAAAAACCGAAAAAAGTTTGAAACGCATTAGTACTACTCGACTTAACCCCTCACAGGGCTTCCATCTGTAGCCTATCAACCTGGTCATCTTCCAGGACGTTTTCCGTTAGCAAGCTAACGGAGTTGTCTTATCTTGGGCTGGGCTTCCCGCTTAGATGCTTTCAGCGGTTATCCTCCCCGAACGTAGCTACTCTGCGGTGCTCCTGGCGGAACAGCAGATACACCAGAGGTTCGTTCCTTCCGGTCCTCTCGTACTAAGAAGGAGTTCCCTCAAACAACGACGCCCACAGCAGATAGGAAACCAACCTGTCTCACGACGGTTTGAACCCAGCTCACGTACCGCTTTAATTGGCGAACAGCCAAACCCTTGGAAGCTTCTCCACCTCCAGGATGCGATGAGCCGACATCGAGGTGCCAAACCTTGCCGTCGATATGGACTCTTGGGCAAGATCAGCCTGTTATCCCCAGGGTAACTTTTATCTGATGATCTTCCACACTCCTACGAGTAATGGTCGGTTCACTAA
>CAYTED010000006.1:0-84802 GCA_964436855.1 uncultured Bdellovibrionales bacterium
TTTTCCGAAGATGCTCCAGAAACTCCCGCTTATGTTTTGCATCTTTCATATTTTTTTCGCTTTCTTTCCAGTGAGCTTTTCCCACCGGTGACGGATTACTTCTGCATAGACAGGCGATTTCTCCATGATGTAGCACCGCCGTTTCATTTTTACGGCAGCCATCAGGGTTGATCCGCTCCCGCCGAACGGCTCGACAATGAGATCTCCGCGCTTAGTCAAGACCTTGATATAGGGAATGAGGATTTCCAAAGGCTTGGTGCCAAAGACGATCCCTTGCCCGGAATGTTTTTCGTCATCAGCTGTATACTCAATAAAATCGGTTGGACAGAACTTCTTTCCTTTCTCATATCGTTCCCAGTGAGGTTTGCCACTTGTAGCATAGAGAGCGGTTTCGTATTCATTTTGGAGAGGCTCTTCTTCTGACAAAAGGTTATACTCGACATCACCCGCACCGCCCACCATGGCAATATCGTGCTTGTTGAAGAACCTGTACTTGGCAGAAAATCCCTGCACTCGGTTAGGTAGATGCCAGACAATCATATTTTTCACTTTCCAATGCTTCTCCATCTCGTCCCAGATAATGCGGAGATTCTTCCAATTCTCATAGCAGATGATGGAAAAGTTTTCAGAGGCTATTTTGGCAATGTTTCCCATCCATTTCTCTGTGAAGTTATCAGGCAGGACATCAGTCTCGAGATACTTCCGATCCCGCTTGTACCCGAACCCTTCGATCGGTTTTCCATTCTTCTTCTTTCCTTTGAGATAGTCGAGAATATACGGAGGGTCTGTGAAGCACATGGAGGCCTTTTCGTTATTCAGGAGTTTCAGCATGTCAGATTCAATGGTCGAGTCGCCACACATTAGCTTCGAATCTCCGAACATCCAAACATCACCTTTCTGAATTTCAATCTGGTCGATTTTGAGCTTGGCGAGCTCTTTTTTTAGATCGAAGGTTTCTGGAGTATCATCGATGCCAAAGATGTCATCCAGCTCTTCGCTTGAAAACCCAACACTCCCGAGGAACTGTTCATCAAAGTTTGAGAGGAGATCCCAGTCAAATTCTCCCGTATTTTTATTCAGGCGAAGATTAAGCTCCTTTTCCTTCTCAATGTCGGGAATGGTGACATAGACCACGGGTACTTCTCGGATACCAAGCTTCTTGGCTACCGCCAAACGGAAGTGACCGCCAATGAGAATATTCATCCGATTGTGGGCGGCATTCGCCACAAACGGGTCAACAATCCCGTAAGTCTTAAGGCTTTCTTGGAGCTGTGCTTCCGCCTCCTTGCTCCATTTCCGAGGATTATATTCTGACGCCTTCAAGAGTGAGACGTCAATGTACTGCACTTGCAACTTCTCTTTCTGCATAAGAGCTGGTTAATTACTTATGCACTTACAGTACAATTTAAAAAATCGCCCTCATTTAGGCGATTTGAATGCGTTTTTATTTATTAGCCCCTTTTGATTCTGTCTCTAATGGCAGACAGAGAAAGATGCTTGAATTCCGGCACACTTTGAATTAAAGAGAATATCTCTTTTTGTTTCTTGCCATCTTTCTTGTGCTCGTTATAAATACCGAGCATTCTTTTTTTGGAGGAGGAAGATTTTCTTGGTTTTTTTCTGGTTTTCCCAATCAGATCCTTTCGTATCCGCTCGAAAGATTTATGTGGGCATCCTTTAATTGCTTGAATAAGCTCTTCCTTTGTGGTATCGATATCAAACTCAATACTGACACGTGTTCTTCTATGCGGGAAAAAATTGTGGTCTTGGTGGAAAATAATACCAGAGCCCGCAGGAATAATAGTGTTGAATATAATGAGTTCTTCAATAGCGTCAAAATATCGCCACGGGAGCTCCCATTTTTTGAGTGCCTTCTCTACAGCAACATACACATTCTCGTACACGATCTCGCTAGTCTCTTCCAATTCTTTAAATGAATCAATGAAATCGATCCCTTGTGTCCAACTAAAAAACCATTTCTTGAAATCAGAATCAAGATTTTCAAAGTTCACATTTGTAAAACTTTTTTTGTAAGGAATAAGCCGCTTCAAAACCTTGAATCCTTTGTAATCAAATGGCATGTGCAATTCTCGACGAAGTTTCTTAATAAACACCTGATTATCATGGAGCCTGATCCGTTCAGCATGGTATAAATCCTTTCTGGACCTTTTTTGCTTAGTATAAAATAGTTCGGAGTTTTTGATTACGGTTGGAGGAATGAAAAATAAAATATGTTCAAGATGGCTAAGGTCATTGAGATTATAGTTCTCACGCCAAAACCCGAGATCTTTGAGTAGCTCGATTGTAATCGGAGTGTATTTTTTCAAAAGTGGAGAGCGATTGCACTCTACGAGAAATTCTCTACCATTCATAGTATCCTAGACTTTACTTTTCGATTTTATAGTTGTAAACTAATGGTAACTCAAAACTTATGAAGAATCAACCGAAAAAAATCGATGAATATCCGGAGATTTTGACCCTTCAGGAAGCATGCGATTTCCTGAATTGTCATCCGAATACGCTCCGGAATTGGGACAACAAGGGAATTCTCAAGGCAATTCGCTTTGGGAGACGTGGTGATCGAAGATATAGAAAAGAAGATATTCTAGCTATTATCAAAAGCGCACATCATGACCCAAAGAAATAAAATTATTAAAACCGAATTATTTCTAAAGATTTAAAAAATCTGGATAAATGTCTAATAAGCAGCTGAAAACAAAATCGGTATCGACAACTGATCTAGTGGAGCAAAACTCTAAACAGATTTTTGAATCCAAGTTGCCTTTATCAGAAAGAATATTTAGTTGGTATGGGGATAAGTATCCCAATCTTGATGGGCATGTTGAATTTTTGGGAGAGAATGGCTCTACGACAATTAAGATGTTTTTTCAATTGAAAGGTAGCGATCAAGACATTTCATATTATGACTGTGACGTTGCATTGTTAAATTACTGTTATCAAGCACCAGAGCCAACCTTCTTGGTTTTTGTTAATATTCCTCAGCAGAAAGTTTATTGGGAGCACATATCAACTTTTTATATTGAAAGCGTTCTCAATATTAAAGACCTGACCGCCTTCAATCAACAGACCAAGAGGGTTAACTTTTCTGACGAACGAGTAATAGATAAAAATTCACAGATTCTTATTGAAGAATGTCGGAAACATTACCAGGATAAATCAAAAACTTTCACTGAGACACAGGAAGAATTTTCGTCTGAACAAAAACAAGTAGATGCCATATCAAAAGAGCCAAGAGAAGAGGCAGATATCTATAATGAATTAGACAAAAAAGTTGATTCGTTACTGGATAACGTGATGGATAAATCAAAGTTATATTTCGCGCTGGTGTATTTATTGAAACCATTTTATTTGGATCAAAGGGGGGATGAAAGGAGAAGGAAGTTATTGAGTTTTTTGCAACTCACTGACTCCCAAGAACGTTTCATTGTAGAAAGTTTAGTAAATACTAATTTATTTGGGCGGGTCGGTGATTTAATTTTTGTTACAAATAAAGAAGAGGCTATTTCTGTCATCAATCATTATATTGACGCTGGTCGGTTAGATCTGATGGAAATAACACAATTATTTTGCCAACAAGATGAAAATTAAAATTGACAAAAATATTATAGCAACATATATGTTGCTTAATAATAAAAAGGCTGATGAATACTTAGCTAATTTAGCTAATGACATTAAAAATTATATTTCTAATTCTAGTAATAATGATGAGATTTTTGAGTATCTAGATTTACTTAATGAGTTTGTTTATAAAGTACCAAATCAAACAATTGACGTTTTCAAGTCTATTTTAAAAACAAATTATCCCACTATAAAATCTAGGTCTGAATTGGGATCTTTTGAAGGAAAAACAAGAAATGATGTAGTTCTTAGAGGGTTAGATTTGCTTTCCAACATACGATACATATTGCCAAATACAGTACTGCCTTTACTTGAAAAAGTTACTACAGACGAGGAGAAAGCTATCAGGGAAAGAGCATTAGAGGTATTAAAGAGGTTTTCTAAATATGATTACGCAGTGCTATATAAGTCAAAGATCGGTTACCGAGCTCAACGAACAGCTCTGGATTATATTTTGAAATGGTCATCAAAAAAACGACTTGCAAATCTTGATCTTGTACTAGTAATCGTTAAGGAACTTCTCAGTTCTTCCGTCGAAGGATCTTCGTGGACTGATGAGAAAACACTTTCGATGAGTTTTTCGCACGTTGATCCAACTGATTTTCTTAAGAAAATACGGAGAGATGTAATGGATCTTGTTCTTGATTTATACAATAAAGCTTCTGATCCAAAAATCAGATTGGAGCTTTCTTCTACCCTGGAAGAGGCATTAAGAGGTCCGGGCAATGTCAAATATTCTGATGAATTGAGAAAAATGCTCGATGAGGATGCTGTGTATCTCGCGGGAATATACCAAAAAATGATTTTCGATAAATCAGGCAATATTATTAGAGAGAATGTTGCTGTTGCTGAAGAAATTGAAGAACGGATGTATTATTTTGCGAAACCAGAAAAGGGTCATCCAACAGCGCTTGCAAAACTCCGAGAGGACATTCTCAACGATCCATTTTATAAAAAAGTCCACCCGATGATTGGTGGGCGTGCTTCATATAGAGGAGATGATGGTTACGAGGAATCAAGACAACGGAGAGAGGAGGATCAGCGAGATACGGTTGCACAGATTTCTGAAGAGAACGTGGCGGAGTGGATAGCAATATTGGATATTCTCGCTAAGCAGAAGAATGTTATTGAGGAATGGAAACTTGGAGATCTTAAGAGATTTCTTGAGTTGCTATCAATGGAGAAACCAGACATGGCTGATCGGTTTATGCAAGCCGCCTTCAAAAAGAAAGGAGCGCTTGTTAACTTCTCTGAAAGCTTTCTTATTGGTTTTCAAGTTGTGCAGAGAGTTGATCTTTGGGATAAATATGTCGAGCTGATTTCCAAAAAACAGGATGCTTATCTTGCTGGCGGAATTTGCAACTCCCTTTTGGGCTATACCCAAGAGCAACTGCCGAGAAAGTTGCGGCCAAACGAAATATCTACCCTAGAAGAGATTGTTTTTAAGACTAAGAGGTTCGCTTTTTTGAAAACAAAAAAGAAAGATAATGCCTTGTGGTATCTGCATGATCGCCTTTTTCATGCACTTGCTTTCAATTCTAAACCGCAACAGCAGAAGATGGAGCTACTTATCAAAGAGGAGATGGAGAAAAATCAAGAATATGCCCATGTTCACTATAATGGATTGCAATTTGTTGCAACCGTGTGGAAGTGGCTCGATCTTTCTTCGACGAGTAAAGCCTTCAAGAAATTTCTCTTGAAAAAAGTTGTTGAGGTTCCAGATTTGGATTGGCACCTCCAAGAATTTTTGATTGCACTTTGCAATAAAGATTTCGATTGTATTATAGATGTTTTTCGACAAAGAATAGTCCGCGCCGTTATGCTCAATAAAAAGGATAAATCGCGTGGTATGAAAAGGCTTTTGAAACGGAAAGAATTTGAGGCCATGCCGTATCATGTCAACCCTGATCTCCAGAAGCTTCTCACAGAAGATGCGGAGAGGCTCTCAAATATTTTAAAATCATGGATGCGAAAAATGACGTCTGGCTGGTCACTTTATAACTGGGAGGTAAGCCGGTTCCTAGAAAGCGTTAAAGCTGACAGATGGCAAGTTTTATCGGACATCATCGCAAAAGGGAGTGATCAGGATTTGCTTCGCGTCGCATATGCAATCGAAAGCATTAGCAGGGCTGATATTGATCTTTGTATGCAGATTGTGGGACAAACAGACAGTAAGAGAATCCATAGGAAAATTCAGTCTATTATGTATTCGACTGGAACCGTATCCGGAGAGTACGGTATCGCCGATGCCTACAAAGGGAAAATTGAAGCACTTCAGAAGTATAAAAAATCAACCAACAAGCGAATCAAGAATTTCGCTACTGAAATGATTGGCTATTTACAAAAAAGCGAGGTTGCTGAACGAAAACGAGTTGCGGAGGAAATTCAATTACGCAAGATCCAATTTGAAGGATAAGAGTAGCTAGGTTTATGATTATCTCGACTCCTATAATCGGATTCATTTGATGGGAAAAAATATAAATGAGGTTGTACTAAACTATACTGCCAGCTATGAAAAACACATACCGAGAGTATTGAAAGTTCTGGATCAGTTATTTATTGAGTTAGAAAAACAAGCCGTTATTGTAAGTGATTCATCAAGCGCTGAAATATAAAAAGTAATGTAATATCTGAAAGTTATGCTAAAACTTTTTATTTATATTGCAGTGCTGTTAGCTATTTTAGCTGTTATTAAAATTCTAGCGGAGAAATACCTGCCAGCAAAAAAGCAGATGTATAGCTATCGACGTAAGAGATCCCTGATAACTGATGCTGAACACGAATTCTTTGATATTCTTGTTTCTTTAGTTGGAAATCAATATTATATTTTTCCACAAGTTCACTTGTCGTCCCTGCTTGATCATGACGTTGTTGGTCAAAATTGGCGTGGGGCATTCAGTCACATAAATGGTAAATCTGTCGATTTTGTTTTGTGTGATAAACAAGGGATCACGCCGCTTCTGGTAATTGAGCTTGATGATCGGTCACATAAGAGGGAGGATCGAGAGCTACGAGATGAAGAAGTTGAACGCATTCTTAAAGAATCTGGACTTCCGCTCTTACGCCTTGAAAATCACGGGCACTTTGAAAAAGAAGACCTGATTAAACGTATTTCAGAAAAGATTGATCGGAGAGAAAACAGATAATTAAAGTAAACATTAGTTTTATGGCAAGAGCTTATAAAAATTTTTGGAGCTTAAACACTGACGAGGCGGTTGTCACGGGTATATTAAGAAGTGCAACCAAAAAAGAGATTGAGATTTTGATGCCACTCAACGCTCAGATGAAGGGAATTGATCTTGTCTTGATGAATATTAAAAATAAGAAAACTATCTCTGTTCAGGTGAAAGGGAGTCGTGCATATGAGCCGAAGAAATTAGAAACAGAGAAATTTGGAGCAGGATCAACAGGCTGGTTTTTTCTCCCCGTGGATGTTTTTAATAAGGCATCCGCCGATTATTTTATTTTCTTGATTTATGTAATTCAAGATTCTTCAAAAACAGGTAGAAGAAATTTTGAACCACATACCATTACCATTCCTGCAAAGACAATTGGAGAACTCTGCAAGAAATATAAAACACCACATCCAGACAGATACAGTTTCTATTTCTGGGTTAATCCCGAAAAAAAAGTGGCGTTTGATTTCAGGGATAAGCATTACGATGTGAGTGAATATTTAGATAAAAAAGGCTTTGAAAAATTAAATAATGTACTCGACTAATGAAAAGGGATTGTTGTAGTTACTATGTCGTACAAGCATCTTCAAGATGAATCCTACTACTCTGACCTCTATGACCGTCTGACCATTGAGGAATGCCAACGTTGGGAGAATAAGGAATATCCTAAGTCGCTTAATGAAACAGATGAGGAAGCAAAGCTTACAAAAGTAAAAGAAGAGTATTTTCACAAAGTAGTTGTTCGTCTCGCCATATATTTCCTTACCGCCGACCGTGCTGCAAAAAAGTCTGAAACCATTCAGGAATGGATGAAGCGAGACCAAGAAAAAGACGAGAGGCTAGCCAATGCTGAAGAGCCGAAGCATATCCGTTGTCTTGGGTGTAGTTCGTTTTTGACAGACTGCATCTCTCGAGATCTCATGGATACCCATGAGGGACACGAAGCCGTTCTCTTCATGTTCGAATGTGGAAAATGTCACAAGTGTCGAGCCTTTTGGGAGAATGGCAAAGAATGGGAGCATAAACCGAAATGTATCCAGTGCCGGGCGGAGGTGGTATCAGAAAGTACCAAAAAGGATACTACTATCATCACTCGATATTCCTGTTCCCATTGTGGTCATGTCGAGGTAGATACTATGGATCTGAATAAGAAAGAAGAGGAGAAAGTTGATCCTAACTTTGAGGCGAACCGGAAGAAATACTGCATCTCAGAGCTAGAGGGAAAAGAGATTATTCGTGAATCGCAAGAAATGAAGGCATTAGTCGATAAGTGGAAAGACAAGGATGAGCACAAAGACCTCTGCGATGCGATAGGAAAGATAAAGAGGCTCACTATTGTTGAGCTTCAAACCCTCCTCGATCCGCTCCTTAAAAAAGCTGGCTATACCAAGCTCGAATTTGAGAAGCCGACTCTGGAGAAGGATGTTATCCTCGGATTTAACCTCCAAGATGCCAAGTCTGGCCGAGGAGACTATGGTAGTTGTCATGATCTCCAAAAGCTATTCAAAGTAGCCCTAAACCCTACAAATTGGCGTCTGATGAGTGATGGGGTTACTTATCGTCTTGGATTCCTCCAGGGGCGCTTAAGGGGTGTAGAGGGTGAGGAAAAGCTCAGGGAGCTGCTAGAATCCGAGCAAAAGAAACTACATCAGACAGCGTGAAGGTTGAGCTTTTGTGAAAAACATGGTATTGTGGAAGGGCTTTATGATAAAGATGAAAAAACTACCTCTTTTTGCGCTTATTTTAGCGGTGATGCTCTCAACCGGAGGTTCTTGTATTTTCCCCATGCTTACGGCCCAGGCGTCCTCTGGAACCATGCAGATGGATATGGGTGATCAGAGCGTGGATGACCATGGAATAGATCTGACGACCCACGCCCCCCTTTCTCAAAGTCATGTAAATACTTGTACAACTGACTGTGGACAGAATAACAGCAATGTTGTCGCAATAAAAAAGGTAAAAGAAGTCTCAGAACTCCCATCGCTTGCTTCTCAGGGAACGTATATATCCCCGTCACTTATCAATGGATTAGATACTGAGATTCTTGAATTGTCAGAGGCTCCGCCTTTGCGCGATGCCCTTCTTACCGTAGCCAAAAAAGAATAGATTTGTTGAAAACGCCGGAAGGCAGGAGGATTTCTCATTTGTGATGAATCATTCCTGGTCCTGGCGTTTTTTCGTAGCCATTTTATCGTATGAAATGGTTTTTAGTCCTCAAACAAATCTATTCTATGAAAAAACTTGTAGTACCAATAGCCGGGATGCATTGCAGGTCTTGCGAGATCCTTATTGAAGATAAGTTGTCTGAAGTTCCTGAAATTAAAAAGAGCCACGTCAGTTACAAGCGTGGTGTTGCTGAAATCAGTTTTGAAAATAAACCAGCAAAGCAGGCTATTGAAGATGCAGTGCGATCAGCTGGATATACCATCGGTGTGGTCGGAAAAAAACCTTGGTTCAGTCAGAACAAGAGTGACTATAAAGACCTTGGTCTTGCCTTCTTGTTTGTCGTTGCGGCTTACTTCTTTCTGAAAGAAGCAGGTCTTTCTGAGCTCCTGAATGTGGGTGGAGCAGGAAAGCCGACCAGTCTTTCTGTGGCACTCCTCGTAGGATTGACGGCTGGATTTTCGACTTGCCTTGCCCTCGTAGGAGGACTCGTCCTCGGCATTGCTGCCCGCCATTCGGAAAAGCACCCAGAAGCAACACCAATGCAGAAATTTCGTCCGCACCTCTTCTTCAACTTGGGCCGCATTCTTTCCTACGCTTTCTTGGGAGGACTCCTCGGTTCGTTGGGCTCCTTTCTGCAGCTTTCCGGGTCAACGCTCGGGATAGTGACAATTGTAGTGGGGGCAGTGATGCTTCTCTTGGGGGTAAAGCTTATGGGTATTAGTCCGCGCTTGGAAACGGTCAATATTGCCTTGCCGAAGTGGATTAGTCGGAAATTGGGTATAGGTGGTCAGCAGAGGGAATACAGCCACACGAACTCGTTTATGCTCGGTGCAATGACTTTTTTTCTTCCCTGCGGTTTCACTCAGGCTATGCAAATCTATGCGGTGAGTACGGGAAGTTTTGTTCAGGGCAGTCTCATCATGGGACTTTTTGCCTTAGGAACTGCCCCGGGACTTCTCGGTATCGGTGGACTAACCTCTGTGATCAAGGGTATCTTTGCGCAGCGATTCTTCAAGTTTGCTGGAATAGTTGTCGTTTTGTTGGCTTTCTTCAATATCAACAATGGTTTGAATTTGGCCAATTGGCAGTGGGGAACTTCGGCTGGAAGCGAGACCAAAGCGGCTGTTGTTCAAGCGGCAGACCCGAACGTGAAGATTGAGAACGGTGTTCAGGTGGTGCGCATGACCGAAAGCGCTCGTGGCTATACGCCAAACAAATTCACGATTCAGCAAGGCATTCCTGTGAAGTGGGTAATTGATGCCCAAGAACCGTACTCGTGTGCCTCATCGATCATTGCTTCAAAAATCGGAGTGCGTAAGAACCTGACGCTTGGTGAAAATGTTATAGAGTTTACCCCGAAAGAAATCGGTCAAATCTCCTTTTCTTGCTCGATGGGTATGTATCGAGGCGTGTTCAATGTGGTTGATGGTCAGGGGGCATTGGGGGTTCAGGATGGTGGTACGACTGCTCAAGCTCTCGCTCTTGATGCACCCCAAGCAGGCAGCTGTGGCAGCTCGGGTGGAGGATGCGGTTGTGGCGGGGGTGGGAAAGCGGTTGTCCCAACAGAGGGAACCGTTGCAACTGAAAAAAAGTCTGGAACCATTGGTGAGCAGGTTATTAATACGACCTACACAGCTCAAAATGATATCCAGCCCAATACTTTCCAAGTAAAAGCTGGTCAGCCTGTGCGTTTTGTGGTGGATGTCCAAGATGAGGGGAGTGGATGCATGAGCACGATCATGATTCCTGGCCTCTCTGGTCAACCGCAGTTTCTCGAAAAGGGAACCAAGCTTGAGATGGCATTTACGCCCCAAACAAAAGGGACGTATAAGATCACGTGTGCTATGGGGGTAGCCAGAGGGACTATCACCGTCAGCTAACTATCACTCTTTGAATCAAACATTATGAACGAACTGAATTTTAAGATCAACGGCTTTCACTGCGAGTCATGCGTGAAGGTCTCGACAATAAAAATCAAGAAAATAAACGGAGTGGAGAGTTTGTCCATCGGATCAGATGGTACGTCGAAGCTCTCCTCTATTAGGCCGATAACGCTAGAGGATATAACCCTCGCCTTGGATGGTTTGGGATATACCGTAACGTCTGCGTAACTGATAACTCTTAGATTTGAAGTATATGAAAAAAAGAATCACGCTCTCCATCAAAGGCATGCACTGCGGATCATGCGAGATCCTCATCGGAGAGGAGCTCTCAGGTCTTTCTGGAGTCAGCGAAGTGAAAGTTGATCACAAAGCGAATGAAGGAACATTTCTTATTGATGAATCCAAGACTTCTCTTGACGAAGCATTGGCTGCTGTTGAGACGGCTGGATACCAAGGTATGATCGCGAACGAAGAAGTTGTTTCAATAGATGAGCCTCTTATCCAAGAAAGAGGAGTGATGGCGGATACTCCATTTAAGGTGAAGATTGAATCTCGTATAGAGGCTCAAGGAAAAATCGTAGAGGATCCTCACGGAAAACCATACTTTGAAGGAACTATCACCAACAACCAGTCTGCTGAAATTGATATGCCGGAGGAAAAAGCGACTTTGAAAGATATGGTAAATCATGTTCTCCGAACGGTGGGCAATATTCAAGCTGTCGGAGGAAGTTTTTCGCGTGATGGAAGTATTGAACGAACCCAAGCAGCGGGCCTCACTTCTCCTTCCTCAGAAAGTTTCATGAAATCAGCTGGTTCCAGTCATGACTCTAATAAGCGAGTGAGTCTTTCCCTGTTTGGTATGCACTGTTCATCTTGCGCTAATCTGATTGAGCGCTCACTCAAGAAAGTTCCGGGAGTCAAACAGGCGAATGTGAATTTTGCTGCCGAAAAAGCTTTGGTAGTGTTTGATGAAAATACAGCAGAGATATCCTCGCTTAAACAAGCGGTGGCGAAAGCTGGATACAAAGCAGAAGAAGTTGACCCGAAAGATACGGAATACGAGCGTCGCAAGCGTGATAGGGAAATCAGCAGCTACTTCAACAAGTTCATCTTCGGCTTCATCATGAGCCTCCCGATGCTTTACTTCATGCTCCTGGACTTCTTCGTGCTTCCAGGCAAGCAAGCAATTCTGCCCTATATTGGGGTGTACTCTCTGCTCTTTACGATCCCGATCCAATTTATTATCGGAGCAGGATTCTATAAAGGTGCTTGGTCGGCTCTCAAGATGAGAACGTTCAATATGGATAGTCTCATCGCTATTGGAACCTCTACCGCATTCTTCTATAGTCTCGTTAACTTCATTCTTTACGTAGTGAGAAATGATAGCGTCATCGGCCTGAATGGTTCCAAGATCCCAGAACTTTACTTTGAAACAGCTGCCTTCCTCATCACTTTTGTTATTCTCGGAAAATGGCTTGAGGTTCGAACGAAGGGAAGGACGTCGGATGCGATCAAGAAACTCATGGGTCTCCAGGCCAAAACCGCTCGGGTGATGCGAAACGGAGAAACGCTCGATGTACCAGTAGATGCTGTCATTCACGGCGATATTATCATTGTCCGTCCCGGCGAAAAGATTCCTGTTGATGGGAGAATTATCAAAGGCTCTTCGGCAGTTGATGAATCTATGATCACCGGTGAAAGTCTTCCGATAGAAAAAAATGAAGGTGATATGGTGATCGGCGGAACAGTCAACAAGACAGGCGGATTTGAGTTTGAAGCGACCCGGATAGGAAGCGAAACGGCGCTCGCGCAGATTATTCGTCTTATCGAGGAAGCACAGGGCTCGAAAGCGCCGATTCAGAACTTTGCTGACCGTATTTCTGCTTGGTTCGTCCCAGTCGTGATCGGGATTGCTGTCCTTACATTTGTTATCTGGTACTTCTTCTTGGGGGCTTCCTTGGCATTCGCTCTCATGGCCTTTACCGCGGTCATAGTGATCGCCTGTCCATGCGCTCTGGGATTAGCAACGCCGACAGCGCTTATGGTTGGGACGGGAAAAGGTGCAGAGAACGGGATTCTCATCAAGGGTGGCGAAGCGTTGGAAGCAGCCTGTAAAATCAACGCCGTTATCTTTGACAAAACAGGAACTCTTACAAAAGGAAAACCTGAGGTGACCGACATTCTCACCTTCAATGATGCCGATGAAGATGAAGTCCTTGAGATAGCTGCCAGTTTGGAAAAGCTTTCGGAACACCCTCTGGCTGAGGCCATCTATGAGTATTCCAAAGAAGAGGGCTCTGTTCTGGAAGACGTGAGTAACTTCAAAGCTATCCCAGGCCATGGAGTGCAAGGAAGTATCGCTGATATCGAGTATTTCTTCGGAAATCGCAGATTGATTACTGATGTCATTAAGCTTCCGCTTGATCGCATCAATCGGAAACTTATGCGCCTGGAAGAGCAAGGGAAAACCGCTATGATCTTGGCCACTCGGGAAAAGATTCTCGGAGCGGTTTCGGTTGCCGATACCGTAAAAGAATCTTCCCGAGACGCGGTAAAAAAGCTTCAAAGTATGGGAATTGAAGTCTACATGATCACTGGCGACAATGCCCGGACGGCCAATGCCATCGCCTCGCAGGTTGGTGTGACCAATGTGTTTGCTGAAGTGCTTCCCGAGGACAAGGCGGAGCATGTGAAAGGGCTTCAGAAGAAAGGGAAACGGGTCGCTATGGTGGGCGACGGGATCAATGATGCCCCAGCGCTGGCTCAAGCTGATCTAGGAGTAGCCATGGGATCGGGAACGGATGTTGCCATGGAGGCGGGTGATATTGTCCTCATGCGAAGCGACGTTCATGACGTGGTGACAGCTATCGAGCTTTCTAAGGAAAGTATGTCAAAGATCAAGCAAAACATGTTCTTTGCTCTCTTCTACAACGTGATGGGTATTCCGGTAGCGGCTCGGGTTTTTGCTGGCGTCGGGTTGGTACTGAAGCCAGAGCTTGCTGGTCTTGCTATGGCCTTATCCTCCATTTCCGTTGTAGGAAATTCGCTTCTCCTCCGTTTCTTCAGACCGGGAAGAAGGAACTTCGTTTCTTTGGCAGCCCCGCTCGTGATGGTCATTGCATTCTCAGCTCTCTTCTTCCAATTTGCCAAATTTAGTGGACAATCCATGGAAACAACAAAAGCTGGAGAGATGGCTTTTGGAGCAACCAAGGAAATTGCAGCCTATATTGCCGATAATCCGATCAAACTCAATCTTGTCGGAGAAATGCCAAAGCTTTTCCTGGGAACTGAAAACCCGGAACGGTCTTTGATGGTATCGGATGGGACACTCGCGCTCTCTGGCAATATGATGCTTATTGGAGCGAATGAAGCGACATTGATGCAACAGGAAAAACTCTTCGAAAAATCAGGTGACACACTCAAAGAATTTTTCGGTGCGCCTGAAATACGCGTCGGCGGAGTACTTGCACCTACCGGAACCGTTCTTGATGAGTTTCATATCTTGAGCAAGGGAAGTTTCGATGGACTAAAAACCGTGGCGGAAACCGATGCTTTGCTGACGGATAATGGAGAGTTGAAGTTCTTCTACCGTGTTAACCAGAATAATGTTCCTGAGGCTTTCCGTAAGATGATGGCCGAAGATGCCTTTGTTCCGGTCAAAATCGGTGGCAAACGCTACCAGCCGATCTATATTGGCTCTGCGGAAGCAGCGGTGATGCGAGCCGAAAAACTCTTCGATAAAGAGGGAGACCGGATTGATAACTTCTTCAGCAACGCAGTGATTGTAGCCGGAGTATTGCCCGAAACGAAATCAGTTTTGGATGCTTTCCACTTTGTCGGCGCTGAGTTTCGATTCAAAAAGTAATGCTGGGTGATGATTCTCCCCTCTCTTTTGAAAGAGAGAGGAGAGGGGCTCAGTGTCTGTGCGCGTGGTACTGAATAATTGTTTCAAAATCTATGAACAAAAGTGATATGTCTTCTCGAGGATTACTCAAAAACAAGAAAGTGGTCTCCCTCATTCTTGTGGTTACCGGAATGATTAGTGGCCTTTACTTTCTTAATCGTTCAGATTCAAAGGTGTCTGAGAATCCTGCTCTTGGTGGCAAGGAAGTCACGGTCTACAAAACACCTACATGCGGTTGCTGCGCGGTTTTCATCAGCTATCTTGAGAAGAAAGATGTCGCAGTAAAAACTGAAAATGTGAAAAATCTGGATGATATAAAACAACGCAACGGTATTCCTTCACAACTTTGGAGCTGCCATACTTCAATGGTGGATGGTTATATCGTTGAGGGGCATGTTCCAATTGAAGCTATAGAAAAGCTGTTGAGCGAAAAACCAAACATAAAAGGAATTGCTCTGCCTGGGATGCCATCGGGTACGCCGGGAATGCCTGGCCCGAAAACTGAAAAGTGGGAAATCCGGTCATTGAACCAGGACGGTACCGTAGGAACATTCATGACTATTTAATCAAGCCATCCACTATGAAGATTCGATACTTGGCCGCTCTGATACCATTCTCCATTGCCCTCTTTCCAAAAATGGCTTTGGCACACTGTCCTTTGTGTGTCGCGGCCACAGGAGGACTTGCGCTTCTAGCAGCTTCCTTAGGCCTTTCGAGTGCCATTGTCGGAATAGTGAGTGGAGCTTTCGCTCTGGCGATGGGCCTCTGGTTTGCGCGACTGATGAAAACGAAACGAGTGCCGGGGCAAGACTGGCTGGTTGCTATGGTTGTGTATCTGACCACGGTTCTTCCTCTTATACCACTGGCGAGGGAATACAAACCACTGTTTATCCCATTCGTGGGTGAGTACGGCACAACCTATGCTGTTAATCTCTACCTTTTGGGATCGCTGATTGGTGGGGCCATCATTCTTGTCGCTCCATCGCTCAGTCGCACGATTACCCACGTAACAGGCAAGCATATAGTATTCCAGCAGCTGATCACTATCGGCGTATTACTCCTTCTCGTCTCGAGTGTTGTAGAAATTCTCATAACATAAATATATGGATGAACAAAAAATAAACTCATTTGAGGAACTCCAAAAAAAGTTGGAATCACTCAAGCAAAAGAACGGGGCGGACCTTTCATCCGGAGAAGACCTCTCGATTGCTGTTATGAACCTCATTTCGCTCGAAGAGCATTTTTTCTTCAGTGCGATGAAAACGGAAAAGGACGAATATCTAGACCTGATGGAAGATGTGCGGGAGATACGTAAGGTCATGCTGAAGAAGCTCATGCCCGACAATGAAGGGGAAAGTTGGTGCGTCTCCAAGCATCTGCTCGCAGCTTCCATGCGACTATTTGAGGTTGGTACGAAATATCGCAGCGAGGGAAAGAAGGAGGAAGCAAAAGAGCTTTTCGAACGATCGTATAAGCTCTACAGTCTTTTTTGGGCCGTGAAATTGAAATTGGTAGATGTAAAAAAGAAAGAGGGCGACAAAACATTCTTCGGAAAGATAGAAGATATTGTGACGAAACTCATTGATTGCTGTAAAGAATAAATTCATTAACTAATAAACTCTCTATGAGTAATAAAAAAATAATTTTAGGATCTATAACAGTCGTCATCCTTGGTTCTCTCGCGTGGTATAGCATGGCTGACCGCCAAGATAGAATTGGTTCTGCTGAAAAATCAGGGGCTAACTTGAGCACTCCGCCTTCAGTCGAGACGAAACAGGCGGCACCGTCTTCTATTATTGATTTGAAAGACGGACAGTCGATTGACCTCGCCATCACACCTGTTAAAAAAACAATTGCCGGTCGTGTCGTGAAGATGCTTGGCTATAATGGTTCTCTTCCTGGCCCGACTCTTCGTGTTCCCGAAGGTTCAGAAATCACTGTCAACTTAAAGAACGATGGTGATATCGCCACGACGCTTCATGCTCATGGAGTACGGATGGATAATCCTTTTGACGGGGTACCGGGAGTGACCCAAAAGGAAATCGGCATAGGTGAGTCGTTTTCCTACAAGCTCAAGTTCTCCGACCCGGGCGTATTCTGGTACCACCCCCACGTGAGGACGGATTACGCGCTTGAATCAGGTCTCTATGCCAACATCATTGTGACGCCGAAAGACACAGCCTACTGGGCACCGGTCAACCGTGAAATCCCTCTCATGCTTGATGACATCGCGCTTGATGACAAGGGTATGCTTCCGTTCGATGCCAAAGTGGCTAACCATACGCTCATGGGTCGCTTCGGCAATGTCATGCTCGTGAATGGGGAAACGAACTATCAACTGCAGGCGAAACAGGGCGAGGTGGTGCGTCTCTATCTCACCAATGCCGCCAACACCCGACTCTTTAACTTTGCTCTCCCTGGGGCCAAGATGAAGCTCGTTGGTGCGGATGTCGGAAAGTATGAAAAAGAAACTTTTGTCGATCAGATCATGATAGCTCCCGGGGAGCGCCGTGTGGTGGATGTGTTCTTCGAAAAGTCAGGTGAGTATGCAATGAAACACCAGACGCCCGATAAGGAATATGCCTTGGGTAAAGTGTCGGTTTCCTCTGAACCTGCCAATCCTTCCTATAGCAATGAATTTTCAGTTGTACGGACGAATGGAGCCGTTGTTTCGGAGCTGGAAGGACTCATGAACACCTATCTCTCAAAAACACCAGACAAGAGCCTGAATCTCTCGCTCGATATGACATCGGAAATGCGCAAGGGTATGCCGAGCGGGATGCACTCGATGGGGAGTGGTGGGATGGCTATGTCTGATAAAGGCATGGGTATGGGCGATGATGGCGATGCGCTGGAATGGGAAGATACGATGTCTGGCATGAACGCTCAATCCACCTCGGCCATGATGAAATGGAAGCTTGTTGATAAAACAAGCGGCAAAGTAAACATGGATATCAAGGACTGGAACTTTCAGGTGGGTGATAGGGTAAAAATCCGAATCTTCAATGATCCACAGTCCATGCACCCGATGCAGCACCCGGTTCACTTTCACGGACAGCGGCTCATGGTACTCTCGACGAACGGTATAAGAAATGAAAACCCTGTGTGGGCAGATACAGTACTGGTAGCCAAGGGTGACACGGTCGACATCCTGCTTGACGCTACTAATCCAGGTACCTGGATGGCACACTGTCATATTCTTGAGCATGCTGAAAGTGGTATGATGTTTTCCTACACTGTCGGCAAGGGTAATTAAGTTAAAAATAACAAATTATTAACATCATCGTTATGAACGACTGGTATAAAGAAGAGGAAGGTGAGGCAGAAGAGCCGACCAAGGCGAAGAAAGAAGAAGGGACACCAAGCCGAGGGGCTTGGATTATTGCCGGATCGATTCTTCTCGGTGGACTGATCATTAGTGCGAGCATTCTCTCTTCCAGCGGAAAGCTTCAGAAGTTAGCTGATTCTGGCTCGGCGGCAGTGGCACAGCAGCCATCGGGAAATCCGACACCAGCTGCCCAGCAACCAGCTGGCCAGCCAAGTGGTCCAGTAAGGGTTTCTGTTGATAATGATCCAGTACTAGGAAATAAGAATGCCCCTGTGACGTTAATCGAGTTTTCGGACTACGAGTGTCCATTCTGTAAGAAGTCGTTTACCGATCTTCTACCAGAACTCAAGAAGAACTATATTGATACCGGTAAGGTAAAGTTGGTCTATCGTGATTTTCCATTGTCGTTTCACGCGAATGCACAAAAGGAAGCCGAAGCGGCCGAGTGTGCTAGAAGCCAAAGTAATGACGCCACGTATTTCAAGTTTCATGATCAAATCTTCACTCAGACCACTGCCGGTGGGACAGGCCTAGCCTTAACGCAATTGCCGGTAATCGCGAAGAACCTTGGTCTTAACGTGAACCAGTTCCAGCAATGTTTGGATTCTGGAAAGTTCAAAGACGAAGTAGCGAAGGATATGGCTGATGGTTCGGCAGTCGGAGTTTCTGGTACGCCCTCATGGGTTGTTGGCACTTCAAGTAAAGACGGTAAAATTGAGGGACAGCTTATTGTGGGAGCCCAACCATTTAGCTCCTTCAAAGGAGCGATCGATGTGTTACTCAAGTAAAAATAGTATGAAGAAAGCTATCGCGACCAATCTTAAGAAAGCCTCCGGGAACATTGAAACGGCCCTATTGAATGCTGAGGGAGACAAATCTATTCTCTTTTTACTTCAGCTCAATGCCGCGACCCTGGGTCTTTTGAAGAGTGTGCAGCGACAGCTTATTCAGCAATATCTCGAAAAGGATCTCTCTGCCCTCACGCATGCGACAACAAAAGCATCAGCCATAAAAATGTTGGATAAAGTCGTAAAGATGGTGAAATCGTATGATAAATAGCCCTAACTTCGTAGAAAGGAGGTGAGTAATATGATGGGATGGAACACTTTTGGTGGCTATGGTCTTATGGGGGGTTTTTTCGGATTCTTCTTCATGATCCTTTTCTGGGGGCTAATCATTTGGGGAGTCATCAGTTTTGTCCAATGGGTTTCCAGGCAAGGGACTGAAGAAAAAAAGAGTCCGGCGATGACTATTCTGGAGGAGCGCTATGCTAAAGGGGAAATTACAAAAGAAGAGTTTGAAGAAAAGAAAAAAGATATTACTTCATAAGAGTAAACTATGGAATATGGATATAAACGAAAAGTACCTCTCTCTTTCATTGATGCGGTATCAAAAGTGAAAGAAGAACTCTCAAAGGAAAGATTTGGTGTGCTTACAGAAATCGATGTGAAAGCGACGCTCAAGAAAAAGCTTGATGTTGAGTATGAAAACTATCTTATCCTTGGAGCATGTAATCCGCCGTTTGCTTTCCAGGCTCTCAAAAGTGAAAAAGAAATAGGACTTTTTTTGCCCTGCAATGTTATTGTGTACGAAGAAGGCGGAGAAACTTTTGTATCGGCAGTTCTTCCGACAGTAGCGATGAGCATGATCGAAAACCCCGCCCTGTCTGTCATTGCGGTTGAAGTTGAAGCAAAACTAAAAAAAGTGGTCGATTCTCTTTAATAAATCAATCAATTCAAAAATATGAAACTATCAAAATTAATGCACGTGGTCAGCGTTATCGTGGGTTTTGTTGGAGTCATTTCATTTTTAGCAGCAGTGCTTGGTGGTGCCGATAATAGAGTCTTTGGAATCACAAAAGTAGATGCTTTGCTGTGTGCTGGGATTCTCATTCTCATCGCCATTTGGCTTCAGGTAGGAACGATTCACCACATGATGCTTGAGAAGCGCGGAGAACTTGTTTAATTCCTTTGTTCAAATGTATGGAACAGACCGAAACATTTTCTCGAAAGACATGGCTAGTTATTTTGATTATCGGTTTGGTCGGGCTAATATTTCTTTTGAGAAATCATACCTCGCATGTCTTTTCAGTATTACCGTATCTGGTTCTTCTTTTGTGTCCGCTGATGCACTTATTCATGCATAAGAGTCACGGACACAATGGTGAGCATAAATAACTATGGATCATAGTAAGCACGCTAGTCATGTTACCCACAACATGACCCGGATGGGTTTTTTGGAGAAATTAAAAATGAGCATGTCGATGACAATGGGCATGGATCATACTGGTCTCGCTGGACGAGAAATGGCTCGTCTCATGGAAATAGATATTCGAAACAAGTTCTTCTTTGCTCTCGTATTCACCATACCGATCATTTTCTACTCGCCTCTCGGCACGGAGTTTCTCGGTCTCAACCTCCCATCTCCACTCCCGCTGCCGTGGCTTCTTTTGCTTCTCACCACGCCGGTATTCTTCTACTCCGGTTGGATTTTCCTCTACTCGACATATTTTGCACTGAAGGAGAGGACACTGAACATGGCCGTGCTTATCGCGGTTGGTATTACGGCCGCCTATGGCTTCAGTATTCTGCTTACCTTGATTGGGAGCACTGATTCTTACTATGAGGCGGCTGCCATGCTTATCACCTTTGTCCTTTTTGGGCACTGGATGGAAATGAAATCCCGTCGAGGAACGACTGACGCGCTGAGAGCCCTCCTCAACCTTGTGCCACCTCAAGCTCGTATCATACGCGACGGTAAGGAGGCATTAGTGCCGACAAGCGAAGTCAAAGTAGGTGACACGCTTCTCTTGAAACCAGGTGATAAAATACCGGTGGACGGCGAAGTCTCCGAAGGAGAATCGGCCGTTGATGAATCACTGGTAACGGGCGAATCCTTTCCGGTGACAAAAAAACCAGGCGATACGGTCGTGGGTGGCTCTATCAATCAGAATGGGTCACTGCGTTTCCGAGCGACGAAGGTAGGTGATGAAACGGCTCTCGCGCAGATCATGAAATTGGTAGAAATAGCTCAGAACTCAAAGGCTCCTGGGCAAAGAATCGCCGATAGGTTTGCAAAATATTTGGTCATTGGAGCTATCGGGTCAGGACTGCTTGTTTTTATCATCTGGTATTTTATTGTCGGTTCACCACTTCTCTTGGCGCTCTCATTCGCGATTGCTACAGTTGTAATTGCTTGTCCGGACGCACTGGGATTGGCCACCCCGACGGCAGTAGCAGTTGGAACAGGTCTTGGTGCCAAGCACAATATTCTCATCAAAGATGCTCCGACCCTTGAACAAGTCTCAAAAATTCAGGCTATCGTACTCGATAAAACCGGTACGCTTACTGAAGGAAAGCCGAAGGTAACAGATGTGATTGTTTCAAGCGGTTTCTCAGAAGAACAATTGCTCGCTGTGGCTGCGGTTACAGAAATGCGTTCCAATCATCCACTCGCACGAGCGATTATCGGAGAGGCTGAATCGAGAGGAATTGCTTTGACGCAGACGGTAGAAAACTTCATGTCTCTTGCTGGACACGGGATTGAGGCTCAGGTGGACGGTCAGTCAGTATCAATCGGGACGCGAAAGCTTTTAGCTCTTCGAAACGTTCCCTTGGGAGATATTGAGGGATGGGTAAAGCCACTTGAGGCTGAAGGCAAGACGCTCATGTTCATATCCGTCGATAAAAAGGCAGCCGGTGCCATCGCAGTCACTGATCCAATCAAAGCAACAGCCAAACAGGCTATTGATGGGATGAAGCAGCTCGGGATTGAAGTAGCTCTTATTAGTGGCGACAATCAGAAGACGGTTGAGGTCATTGGAAAAAAGCTCGGGATTGATCGTCTGTTTGCGGAAGTCTTTCCTGAAGACAAGGCTCGCTACGTTGAATCGCTCCAAAAGGAAGGGAAATTTACAGCGATGGTAGGAGACGGAATTAATGATGCCCCAGCATTGGCTCAGTCGGATGTCGGTATTGCAATTGGTGCCGGTACGGATGTAGCGATCGAAACGGCAAAGGTGGTGCTGATGAAGTCTGATCCTCTCGATATACTCCGGGCAATAACCCTGAGCAAGGCGACAGTTCGCAAGATGAAGCAGAATCTTTTCTGGGCTTCCATCTACAATATTCTCGCCATACCGGTCGCCGGTGGCATTTTGTATCCAAATTTTGGCATTATGCTTCGTCCAGAATTTGCAGCTCTTCTCATGAGCGTTTCGTCGATTATCGTTGCTACTAATGCGGTGTTGCTGAAGCGGGTGGAATCGGAGCTCTAGATCTAATTGAGATAAGCGCTATGAAGAAAATAATTGTTATTTTTATTGTCATTCTTGCTCTCATGGAGGGTGTCTCATGGTGGGTTTATAGATCATTATCTTCCAAAAACACCGATGAGACTTTTCGGCCATCAGAAGAAAAACAAGTGCCGAGAGCGCTTCCTAGTCCTTCTGTAAGTCAGCAGCCTGTTGAAAAGTCAGAAAGCAGCTCTTCGAATAACAATCAAACGCTGACTGTTTCTCAGGCTCCTCTTGCTGAAATTCCTCCAAAAGAGACGGGTTCAGGTTTTGGAGACTTCCCTCTTCCGAGCACGGAAGTGGTGAGTGGCAGAACAGAGCGGACCATCCATATGGGTGTGAGGCAGTATGTATGGGAACCAGCGACTATTACTGCCAAAAAAGGTGAACTAGTAAGGCTTATTATCCACAATGCCGATGTAAAGCATGGTCTCGTCATTCCAGACTTAGGAGTGAATCAAGATATTCCTCCCGACGGAGCAATTGTGGAGTTTATCGCAAGCAAAGTAGGTACTTTTGAGTTCTTCTGTTCTGTTTGGTGTGGTGAGGGGCATATGGAAATGAGGGGTAAGATTGCGATAGAGTAGTTCAATAGATAAATAACAAGAAGTCCATAAACACTAATGGAACCATAAATATGTCAGATCATTGTTGTCCGGCCGATGGAGTAAATCTGTCCGATGAAAAAAACAACAAGCTGAAGAGAATGTTTTGGATTGTGCTTGTTCTCAATGCTGCGATGTTTTTTGTCGAGTTTTTCTATGGATTGATTGCTGGTTCAAATGCGCTCTTGGCTGATTCGCTTGATATGCTGGGTGATGCATTCGTGTACGGTATCAGTCTTCTCGTAGTCACAAGGAGTATCCAGGCAAAAGCAAATGCTTCGCTTATCAAGGGCATAGTGACTCTACTACTCGGTCTCTTTGTTGTGGGTCAGTCGGTATACAAGATATTTGTTCCGTCTATCCCTCAAGGTGAAACAATTACGTTCATCGGTATTCTCGCGCTTGTTGTGAATCTCGGCTGTTTCTGGCTCCTCACGAAATATAAAAACGGCGATCTTAACGTACAGTCTGCCTGGATTTGTTCAAGAAACGATGTCTTGGGAAACGCAGGTGTCATTATCGCAGGAGTTTTGGTGGTTTATTTCGGTTCGATGTGGCCTGACATTATCATCGGCCTTGGCATTTCAATGGTGGTGCTTAGCTCGGCCATTGGGATCATCAAGGAGTCGGTAAGCCAAAGAAGGATTTGAGCGGATGCGCCCGAGTATGGAAGATGAAAAAAGGTTCAGAAAGCCCCTAGAATCCGAACAAAAGAAAAGAGACAAGAAGCTGTCTTAAATGGTAAAATGATACAAGGGTCGTCCCATGTCTCATTTGTCTCGTTTTATCCTCAAAACCGCGACCCGAGAGCCTCAATTCACTCGTCGGCCAAGACCTCCAAGAAATCCCTCAACGGCTTGATTTCTCAAAGTTCTAGACCGATGACGCCCGCCAAAATTCGGAATCAGAAGAAACGGACAAAGCGGGGTCGCGCCGAAGGCGCGACACTAATGCATTCCCCCCGCCGAATCCAGAATCCAAAAGGGTTTTCCACGCTCCGCGTGGCTCAAAAAGTACGGTTCGATCCTTAATTTGAAAGTTCGAACCGACTTTTTTGAACAAATGAAGATTTTCTTCATTTGTTCCCTCGTTTGTCAATTCCATACTGGATTTTATGAATCTATCAGCAAGTTCGAACCGATTATGAGATTTTTTCTCAAAAGATGATAATTTCTCTTTGAGAAGCTGTTTTTGACACATCAGCTTGTTTTTAGAATCACGATATTCGTCTAGCGAAAGTGCGTTCTCTAGGTAAGCACTCATCAGCTTCTCAATTTTGGAATCCAAAAGAGAAATTTCATCTTTTGTTTTTTGAGAAAAAATCTCACTCGATTGGACTTCTGATTGCCGATCTTTCTCGTTTTCGGCAATCATCCAGTTTGCCCAATCGAGTGGCAAAGAAACTTTTTGTACTTCCGTTCTGATTTGAGAAGTTATGATTTCCTCGCGAACATATTTTTGTTCACAAGGATTTTTCCGTTTAGTACAGCGGAGATAGTTATGACCTTTCTGTGTTTCGGTAGTAATGAAGTAACCACATTCTCCGCAACGGAAAAATCCTCTGTATAGATAATATTTCAAACCTTTTCCCTTCGGCTTACTTTTCCTCATCATCACTTCTTGAACGGAATCAAAAAGTTTCTTTGTGATAATCGGTTCATGCTTACCCTCAAAAATCTCTCCGTTATATCGCATTAGTCCTGTGTAGATAGGATTTTTGAGGATTTGCTGATAGTTCGACACCGCAAGTTCCTTTCCGCTTTTTCGCCTCAATCCAAGTCCGTTAAATTTATCTCGGATTTGATGCAAAGTGAACGACCCTGTTGCGTATGCCTCAAATGTTTTTTTGATAAGCGGAGCTATCTCTTTGTCGGGAACAATGCCTTGTCCTTTTACATTCACATATCCAAGTGGAGACATTTGAGGCCATATACCTTCTTTCACTTTGTTGCGATGACCTCGTTTGATATTTTCCGACAAATTGTCCACATAATACTTAGATTGCGAAAAAGCGATTGAAAGCATGAATTTGCCTTGCGGTGTCGGATCACACCAGAAAGTTGGAAATTTTAGCTCGGCAATCTTTCCCGTATCGAGCAAATAGATAATTTTTCCACCATCAACAGAATTTCTCGCTAATCTGTCGGGATGCCAAGCTAAAATTCCATTTGCTTCACCTTGCTCGATACGGAGAAGCATTTCATTAAATACTGGCCGACCTGGGACTTTGGCGGTTTGTTTTTCTACGAAAATATCAACAACCTCGATTTGCTCTTTCAACGCGAGTTCTTTGAGTTCAGCCAGTTGATCTGAAATACTTCTCACTTGCCGATCTTCGGTGTCGGTTGATTTCCTTGTGTAGATGAAAAACTTTCTGGTGTGATTATTCATAGAATTGTATTGGCAAACGAGGAGCCACGCGGAGCGTGGCGAATCCTTGCAGAATCAGGATTTTGTGGGGGGAATACAGAGCAGACGGCGCCTCGCGCCGACCGCATTTTTGCTTCGGAATCCGATTTCCAATTTTGGCGGTGTTTGTTGGACAAAGTTCGAATGTATTTCGAGCAGAATCCCGAAGACTAATCGCGCCTCGTCCGCTCCCTTCGGTCGCGGTACAAAACCAAAAATTTTCCTTCCTTTCTTCTGATTTTCGGCGGGGGGTGTGGGGGGAGCCGACAAAAAATGGAAAGGAAATTTTTGGTTTTGGTTCCGACGCTTCATAAAAATACTGTTTTGCACACTTGTGTTATAACTTAACATTGAGCCAAAACACAATAGCGTGATATAATAATCAGTGTTGATAAGTTTTCATAGAATATGGCGAAACAAGTAACACAAAAAATACCGCATACTTTACCTAAGGACATGCGAGACGTACTCACCACTCACTCCGATGTTAAAGCAAAGTGGGATACTCTCACTTCACTTGCTCAAAATGAGTGGATTTGTTGGGTGACTATTGTGAAGAAAAAAGAAACTCGGAATGAGCATCTTGCTCGGTTTGTTCAGGATTTACAAAAAGGAAAAAGAAGACCATGTTGTTGGCCAGGATGTCCGCATCGCAGACCAAGTGCACAAAAGTGGTTTAGTAGCAAAACAAGGTTAGTAAATAAATAATATGGCAAAAACCACAGCACAAAAATTTGGCGAAAATATGAAAAAGATTCGGCTCGAAAAAGGTATGTCGCAAGGCGACATTTGCCGAGAGTTAGGATTAGATCGAGCATATATTAGCAATGTCGAGAACGGCAAACAAAATCTTACAATTAGCACAATGGAAAAGGTCGCCACAGTGCTTGGGGTTAGCGTAGATCAACTTTTAAAATAACTATGACGACACAAAATCAAACCATTACCAAAATCGCTATTTTTCAGAAAAAGGAAGTTCGCAAGATTCTCTATAAAAATGAGTGGTGGTTTTCTGTAATTGATGTTATTGAGGTTTTAACAGATACAGCACGCCCACGAAAATATTGGAGCGACCTCAAGAAGAAACTAATAAAAGAGGGTTATTCTGAAGTGTCCGAAAATATCGGACAGTTGAAAATGACCTCTCCTGACGGCAAAAAGCGAGAAACTGACTGCGCGAATACCGAAACAATTTTTCGCATTATCCAAGCTATACCATCACCAAAAGCAGAGCCGTTCAAGCGTTGGTTGGCGCGGGTTGGTTATGAGCGAATTGAAGAAATAGAAAATCCGGAACTTGCCACAAAACGCACGCGTGCGTTATACAGGGCAAAAGGATATTCAGATGCTTGGATTGAAAAACGAATGCGTGGTATTGAAGTACGCGAGACACTTACGGACGAATGGAAAAAACGTGGAGTAAAAGAAGGGCAGGAATATGCAATTCTCACAGCGGAAATCTCAAGAGCAACATTTGGTATGACACCGAGTCAATACCAAAAACTCAAAGGTTTGAAGCGGGAAAATTTGCGCGACCACATGAATGACCTCGAGCTTATTTTTACAATGCTCGGCGAAGCCTCAACTACCGAAATCGCTCGCAACAAAAACACCCAAGGATTTTTGGAAAATAAAATTGCTGCGAAAGAAGGAGGAGATATAGCTGGTGAAGCACGCCGAAAACTTGAAATAAAGAGTGGTAAAAAAGTTTCTACTGGTGAAAATTATTTACCAGAGCCAAAGTCGAATCGCAAGTTAAAGCCAAAAAATACATGAAACTGACATTCGATGAAAACTTGATAGCGGACTACACCAGTGCTTCTCAAAAGGTCAGAGTTTTAAGCGAGAATTTGGTCTTAAAGGAAATATATTGCCCTAATTGCGGTGAGTCTATTTTTGAATATCAAAACAATAAACCCGTTGCCGATTTTTACTGCTCAAAATGTTCAGAGGATTTCGAACTCAAGTCAAAGCAAGGAAAATTTGGCAAAAAAGTTTCCGCTGGCGCATATTCCAAAATGATAGAAAGAATCAATTCTGCACAAAAGCCGAATTTCTTCTTCATGGGATATCTGCTAGAACTTTTGAATGTTAATGACTTCTTTGTTGTTCCAAAACATTTCTTTGTATCTGAAATTATCGAAAAGCGAAAACCATTATCCGAAACTGCTCGTCGAGCGGGTTGGGTCGGTTCAAATATTCTCTTTTCAAAAATACCGAAGGCAGGGCAAATCTTTTGATGAAAGCCTGAAGCAACTTGGTAAAGTCCTTGGATTTGAGGCTTCAAGACCTGAAATGAATGGGGATGGAACTTTAGACGTATGCTGGGAAGATGAGGAAAGGAAAGTTGTTATAGGGTTTGAAAATAAAATTGAAAAGACTAATAAGATTCTATCTAAACAAGAAATAGACCAGTGTTCTGGACACGGAAACTGGCTCTCACAAAACTACCCTGACTATGAGCGCATCATGTTTGTTGTTGGTCGAATTGATGGCTATAACGAATTAGCGTCTCCTCTTGATCTAAATATTTTGGAAGTAACAGAAATTGAGAGAGTGTCAGGTGAGATTAAACAGGTACATGGGAAAAAGGTTTACCCTGAGCAAGTGGACGCATCTCTTGACTCTCAAAAACTAAGGGCTAGTAGTATCTTTCCTCAAGTTAAAGTTTCGTCTTTACCGAAGATAAAGTGCTGATTTCAAGTTCGTGATTGAATACTATAAATATCTCAAAGGCCATTCCTACTACTCCAACCTCTACGACCGCATCACCATAGAGGAATGCCAGCGTTGGGAAAATAAGGAATATCCTAAATCGCTTAAGGAGACCGATGAGGAGGCAAAGCTTACAAAAGTAAAAGAAGAGTATTTTCATAAAGTGGTTATCCGGCTTGCCATATACTTTCTCACCGCTGACCGTGCTGCAAAAAAATCTGAAACCATTCAGGAATGGATGAAGCGAGACCAAGAAAAGGATGAGCGAGTGGCTAATGCTGAAGAGCCGCGGGGTATCCGTTGTCTTGGTTGCAGTTCGCTTTTAACGAATTGCATTTCTCGAGATCTCATGGATAACCACCAAGGACAAGAAGCGGTTCTTTTCATGTTCGAATGTGGAAAATGTCACAAACGCCGAGCCTTTTGGGAGAATGGCAAGGAGTGGGAGCATAAGCCGAAGTGCATACAGTGCCGATCGGAAGTGGTATCAGAGAATACAAGAGAAGGCGATATTATCACCACTCGATACTCCTGCTCTCATTGTGGCAATGTAGAGGTGGACACTATGGATCTGAACAAGAAAGAAGAAGAGGTTGATCCTCACTTTGAGGCGAATCGAAAGAAATATTGTATTTCAGAACTAGAGGGCAAAGAGATCATTCGTGAATCTCAGGAGATGAAAGAGCTTGTCGATAGCTGGAGAGAAAGGGATGAAAAGAAAGAGTTATACGAAGACATAGCTAAGATCCAGAAACTAACCTTGGTTGAGCTCCAAACCCTTGTTACCCCGGTCATAGAGAAGGCGGGGTATACCAAGCTTGAGTTTGAGAAGCCTACCTTAGAGAAGGATGTGATCCTCGGATTCAGTCTCCAAGATGCTCAATCTGGCCGAGTAGAGTACGATAGCGTCCATAATCTCCAGAAGCTCCTGAAAAAGACCCTTGAGCCAACAAATTGGCGCCTAATGAGCGAAGGGGTCAGTTATCGCCTTGGATTCCTCCAAGGGCGTTTAAAGGGTGTGGAAGGCGAGGAAAAGCTTAAGCAGCTTCTAGAAACAGAGAGAAAAAAGAAATCTAGAGAGTAGAAAATAATCCGGTTTTGCGATTGATATGAATCCAGAAAACGTGTCGGTTACGTTTTCCATAGTTGTGGCAAATAACACCCACAGAAATCATACTAAGTTTTCTGAAGAGTGGAATTTTTCTATTGATCGTTATACCTTCACTCGAATAAGCAAGGATGAAGTAAGAGTTTCCTTTACTTTTGATGCTGTTCTAAAGAAATATGATGAGGATTATCGACTCGTTGATGAATGTCCCTCAGAGTATCTCCCCGAATATCAGGAATGCGAGGAAGAAATCGAAGTTATATTAGATTTACTGTCTCTGGAAGTTGGGGCGGGATTACAGATAAAAGAGGAAAGTTTTCTTTTTGCCTCAGCCACCTGTAGAAATAACGAGTTTAAGAATAGTCGCTTCATAGTGCCTTCAAAAACAAGGGATATCTATCCTCAATTTGAAATAGAAGATAATAGAAAGCTAGGGCTAGCTCTTCGTCTGTATCGGCAGTCGGTGTCTACGAATGATCCTCGGGAACAAATGGTGAAGCTTTTTGCTGCTCTTGAACAACTATTTTCTAATGAAGGGAAGCGAATGTTGACCAAAGAAGAGATTGACCAGGTTAGAGGAGCTGTGGAGGCCTTGTCTCTTTCGCCAGAAAAAAAGAAGATTATCCTTGATAGAGTTTGTGACATCAGAAAAAGCTCGAAAACAATGATTGCGGAGAATCTTGAGTTAATGAGCGGTGACGAGCTGATTTCTGAAGAAGAGCGAAAGCAGCTGGTTGGGACTTGGAATAAATATAGGTCAGTGATAGCGCATGGGGAGCTTATTTCAAGAAGAGACATGGATTTTGATTATGCTGTTTCTGAAATTGATACGATTGTCGAAGCAATCTTGAAAAGAAGCATAGAACACAGGATGCGAGAGTCTTAAGTGGCTTGTGATGGAGAAATAAAAATCACCCGGAAGCACAAGCTTCCGGGTGAAAAGTTGTCTCATCTCACTTCTTCGAATACCTCGAGTAATACGCGCAGACCTCGGTGTTCGGGTCACCAACCGGAGTGCTCCCGTCCTGTTTGAGGCAGGCCCGGATAGTATGCCACTGGAGCTTCCAAGCGCTGCTCGAGGGAATCGGCCAGCCGTTACCTTCCATATAGTCCTCGTCGGTGCCGCCGGGAGGCAGTTCCGAGGGATGGATGACGCCGTAGCCGATGTTCCACCATGCTCCGCCCGTCGCTACCGGACTCGAGATATGGTAGAGGACGGTGACATCGGTGGCGGGAGCGACCGGACCGTCGTTTCGCACCCAGATATCGGGCTTGATACGGCTTCCCGTGTTGGTGGTACAGCAGCCGACCTCATCCTGGAACTTGGTGATGACAAGCTTGGGCGCCGGTCTCGGTTGAAGAACGAAGGAGAGGCTCGTGCAGTTGTTCGTCTCGTCCGATTCGGATACCGCTCCTTGGTAGTCGGCACAGAAGTACGCCGTGCAGGCACCGGTAACGTTCGGGAGAGTGACAGACCCGATGTTTTCCTCGAACGCGGATGCACCAGCGGAAAGCGTGCTCGCCATGGTTCCGTCATCGGCCAGATAGATGAGACTGGTACCGGGGCACTGGACGCTGTAGCTGCTGCGGATATCCGCTGGAGAACCGATATTGCCTTGGTTGGTTACCCAAGCGCCGAACCGAGCCTGATCCCCTGCATAGTACGGAGCCTGCCGGAACTGGAGGCCGCTTGTCACGAAATCGACGAAGCGCGGATCCTGGTTCTCGATCGGATTGGCCGTCACCTCGAAGACCGCTTCGGTACTGCAGTTGTTGCTTTCGTGTTTTTCCTGATGGTCACCTCCGTTGTTGTGATCGTCCCGGGGATGATCGATGCAGTAGACGATGTTGTAGATGCCCGGTTCCGTGATCCACTGACTGATGACCGTGTTTTTGGTCTCGGTATGGGTGTCACCCGGCTTCAGGTTATCGCACTGCGTCGTCGTACTGTCGATCCTCTGCCATGCTCCGTCTCCGCTGTGAACATCCTCCTTGTACCCCTTGGAGAGGTAGAAGTGGCCGGTGATGGTACTGATCTCGCCGCTGACACACTGGCCGTCGCCGATATTCTCGGACTGGGCTTTGGTATCGAAGGACTCGTTCAGGCCGAACTTGTATATCTCATCGCCCCACGGAGTGACGAGCCAAGTCTTCCGGACGATGAAGTCGGGAAGATTCGGATTCGGAGCGTCGGCCGCTTCGGTAAGATAACCGGCGCCGGCACCATGCACCGCGAGCGTCGCGTTGCCAGCCACTACCGTTCCCGTATAGACATTGATGGTATTGACCGTACCGAACGACTGTATTTCAGCGGCACTCGCTACCTTTCCGAAGAAATTGACGATCGCACGCCACCATTTCCGCCACCCATGATCCTCGGGGATTCTTTCCTGGGGATTGGGAGCGCTCGTGATGTAGGTCAGGTTGGATTGCAACTCACCACATACACTTGCACCTTCTATCTGGGCATACGGTGGGTTGACGATACGATACCAAGACGTCGCCGTCTCGCAGGAAGCTGTCTTCGGCTCCCAGCAGATGTCGCCCTGACACATAGTCTGCGCTTCAGTTGAGGGATTGTAGGCGTAGTGGGTTTGGATGAAGGCAATTGGGTCAATGAAAGTATTAGTACACTGACTGTTTCCATCGCAAGGATTGGTCCAGAATGAATTATTCATTCTTCCCCAGCCCTTACCACCACCAGTTGGTGGAATACTATCCCCAATACACGCCGAAATGCAGGTGAGCACCATTGGCACTGCCATTCCATATGCCGGTTTTCCCAATTGGTTTTCCGGCATAGACATCGTTACCGGCCGGAAGGGTTCCGCTTGAAAGATGGCCGTATAGCGCGGTAAACACCTGCCCATCATGCGTCTTATGCTTGATGAACAAAGCACAGTTTCCAGGACCCCATGAGGCATCATCGCAATGGCGTTTGTAGATCGTGCCGTCCGCAATAGCGTAGACTTTGGCATCCAGGCTACGAGTCATCATATCGGTGCCAATATGGTAAACCCCATCAGGTTCATAGCATCCATCACTGAAACGATCCCGACCAAGCCATGTCCCACATTGCTGATCGAAACCTGCTGTGCCGATCGGGTAGAAAAACCCAGTTTCCATTTGATCAAGCGCGTAGGTTGCATTCGCGAACATGCACAAGATCATGAGGATGAATCTCATCACTGCTTTCATGCTTCTCTCCTTGTCGGTGAGTTTGGTTGTGAACGAACTACAGATGTAGCGATGGAAATATCATCCTACAAAATTCTCGCATCAGACTCGATACGAGAATTATTGCAAGACACTATTCAAGAAACTTGAACGTTTTTGTCATACCAAGAAAAATGGTGTGCTCATCTACGTGTATATTATTGTTTGGGTCATAATATAGTTGAAAACTAATAGTCCAAGCTTTATCGCTATTAAAGAAATATACACTTTTTTCACCGAGTACTATCGCTTTTGTGTTATCGACGGATAGTGATGATAAGTTTTCACCGTAACCAGATTTTCTTTTCTGTAAAAACTCCCTGATAGGCATCGCTTTTTTATTAAATCGATCAGACGACATCACAAGGATAGCCGCACCCGATTCGCCACCTTCTGAGATAGGATAAGTTGTTCCTTCTTTTCCAAAATACAGATACTCTCCTTTTATTTCACTATCTTTGTAAGTATTTACGAGCTTCCAGTTTTTAGGAATCTTCATTTCAAATCCCGCCTCTTCGTTTCGATACGTTTGCCAATCAGAGGTATCAATGGGAGCGAAAACATACTCTCCATCAATAAGATCCTTTACACTTTCGATCTCATCATCCTTTGCTGATTGTCGTTCGATTTTTTCCGCTATTTTCTCTGATTGAGACACATTTTTTATCTTCCACCAAAGAATTCCTGTCCCAGTAAGAACGAGTGCAATGAAAACTACAATAGCTATTTTTTTATGATTCATAATCATTCGCTAAAGCCTATCGGATTACTCTACATGATTCTTCATATCAGAAATATAAAGAAAAGATAAAATATTTATAAAATCGCCAATCATGCTTAGTCTAGCGACTGACTGTATAAAATCATGGAATAACCCTTTTGTCAAAGCCAAAAGCGAATAGAAAACTAGTTGGTATTTCGGTGTCGTATGAGACATATAACTGTCTCAGTATGCTAAAATGAGACAAGGGTCGTCTCGTGTCTCATTTGTCTCATTTTATCCCTGAAACCGCGACCCGAGAGCCTCAATTCACTCGTCGGTCAAGACTTCCAAGAAATCCCTCAACAGCTTGATTTCTCAAAGTTCTAGACCGATGTAGCCCGCAGATAGGAACAAGGCAGGTTTTCGGAAACGCCAAGGAAGGGGCTCTTGGCTTGAACGCGCAATACTTTGTCCGTCAGTGTGAGGTTCGAACTGATGGCACGCATGATCTGCTTCTTGCATCGACTGTCACCGGTCTCGTAGCGAAAGAGGGCTTGTTTGCGGAACGAATCGAGTGTGTTCTCGAATTCGAACCGATCCGGACGATCTTCTAAGAGTTCTGAAATTTGAGATTCAATAGACATAATCTGTCTATCCTCACTCTCGGTAGATTTTCTGGTGTAGATAAAGTATTTCATAAAGATTTAGAAAAGCCCGCTTCTGGCCTTACTGAATTCAAAACGGCTTGAATTTTCGGCGAAAAACGGCTGGCGAGCCCGCGTAGCGGGCGAGCCATGGCAACTGAAAACAACATTGGCGAAAATATAAAGAAACACCGCACAAGATTAGGGCTTTCGCAAGAAAATTTTGCCCAAAAGTCTGGTGTGAAGTATACGACTCTTACAAAGATTGAAAGCGGGGTTATTCAAAAGCCATCTGTCGTTTTGGTGGCAAAAATTGCTAAAGTCCTCGGTGTTTCTATTGAGGATTTATTGAAATAATATGGAAGAAAAAGAACAACCTAAAAATTTAGAATATCGGGATTACATTGAAGGCACGCGTAAAGTGCTTGAACAAAGCAAGACTGAAACAGGACCATATGAAGTAACTGTTTCGGGGAAAAAATTTATTGTTTTTCCAAATGTTTTTTCTCCGAAATACTTTAACGATACGGAATTATTTGCAGACAACTTTCCGGTCCAAGATGGAGAGGAGATGTTAGAAATAGGTCCTGGAACGGGTGCCATTTCGATTCTCGCTATTTATAAAGGTGCTGGAAAAGTTTTGGCGATAGATATAAATCCCGATGCAGTAAAAAACACACAGGCCAATATCAAACTTCACAATTTGCAAGAAAAGGTTGAAGTTCGGCAAGGTAACTTATATGAGTCCCTTAAATCCGATGAGAAATTTGATACGATATTTTGGAACACGCCGTTTGGATTTATTGAAGACGAGGATGTGCCAGACCTAGAAAAAGCGGTCTATGATCCTGCATACAAATCAACCGAGAAGTTTATCAGAGAGGCAAAACAGCACTTGAAAAAAGGAGGGCGAGTTTTGGTAGGTTTCAGTACGACTTTGGGTAGATTGGATTTGCTTCAAAAATTTGCCGAAGAAGCAGGATTATCTCTACGTCTAATTTATGAGGTAGAATCAAAGGAGACACATCCTGTTAAGTTCGAAATTTTTGAAGCCTTACCGATTGAGTCAGAATGAAAATTTGCCGCCAAAGAAAAACTTGAAATCGTCCTTTCCGCTCCGGTTCAAGGCGAGGCGGGCGGAAGGGGGGTGTGGGGGGAATTCCGCCCGCCGAGCCCAGAGAGTTCCGTTCGGATATTTTCAAACAGACACCGCCAGTTAGGAAATGAAGTCATTGGCTCGCCCGCTACGCGGGCTCGCCAGCCGTTTTTCGCCGAAAATTCAAGCCTTTTTGAATTCAGCATAAAGTTCGAGCCGACATTTTTAAGAAATGCGCGGATTTGCGTTTTGTCGCCCTACGACAAAAGAATTTTGGCTTGGCTACTCAATAAAATCACTTCTCGCATCGGTTCGAGCCAATTATTTCCTTTTTGTTCAAAAGCCGATAATTTCTCTTTGAGAATGGGTGCTCTTTTCGTGCCTTGAGAAAAAGAGATGGGGCGAGTACAATTTTTCTATGATTGCGCCACAAAAAACAATTCGATTACTGGCTCATCCGAAGAAGGCAATGCATGCATCGCGGTTTTTCAAGACCGGAAAAGGGGAGTATGGCGAGGGAGATGTTTTTCTGGGACTTACGGTTCCGGAGTCGCGGACGATTGCGAAACAATACCGAGACCTTTCTTTGTCGGATATCGAAATATTGCTTCAGTCGAAATATCATGAAGAGCGGTTGGTAGCACTCATTATTCTCGTCGAGCGATTTCGTTCTGGAAATTCACGCGAACGAAAAATCATTTTTGATTTTTATAGCGCGCATTTGGATCGGGTGAATAATTGGGACTTAGTTGATATTTCGGCGGATAAAATTGTCGGGGCATATTTGTTCGGGAAATCGACGCGTCAATTGAATCGATGGATTCGATCGGATATTCTGTGGGAGCGTCGCGTGGCGATGGTCGCGAGTTTCTGGTTTATCAAAGAGGGAAATGCAACGCTTTCGTTTCATCTTGCGGAACAACTTTTGAATGATAAGGAGGATCTGATGCACAAGGCGGCGGGATGGATGCTTCGTGAGGCGGGGAAGCGGGTTTCGAAGATTGCTCTCGTGAAATTTTTGGAGAAAAACGCCAGGAAAATGCCACGAACCATGCTTCGGTATGCGATTGAACATTTTCCGGCGCCAGAACGGCGTCGATTTTTGTCGCTACAATAAGGCGAAATGGGAGGGTGATATAATAAGGGCGAAATAATTCTGTAAAGCGTGTTTATGAAAAAAACGGTGAAAGGGCAGACTGGTGCTGTTCGGAGGGATGTGGGAGCGAAAGCGCTTGAACTTCATAAAAAACTGCGGGGAAAAATTTCGGTCGAACCAAAAGCGAAGTTGTCGCCAGAGACACTGAAGCTTCTCTATACGCCGGGTGTAGGTACGGTGTCGCTTGCGCTTGCGGAGAAGCCGGAGCGAACGGATGAATACACGTGGCGAGGAAATACAGTGGCGATTGTGTCGGATGGATCGGCAGTGCTTGGACTCGGGAATATTGGCCCCGAGGGTGCCCTTCCGGTTATGGAGGGGAAGGCATTTCTTTTCAAGGCACTTGCGGGAATTGATGCAGTACCGATTGTACTTGGGGTGCAGTCAATCGAAAGTGTTGTTGAAACAGTAATGAATATTTCGCCATCATTTGGTGGAATTAATTTGGAAGATATTGCTGCGCCGGATTGTTTCGAGATCGAGCAACAATTGAGGGAGCGACTCGATATTCCGGTCATGCACGATGATCAGCATGGCACGGCGATGGTGGTACTCGCCGGACTGATCAATGCGCTCAAGGTGGTGAAGAAGCGTCCAAAAGATTGCGTGATTGTGGTTGGTGGCGCGGGCGCTGCTGGGCAGGCAATTGTCGATCTACTTCTTCGCTTTGGCATAGGAGAGATCTTGGTTGTTGATAGTCGAGGCATTATTCATCACGATCGTCCGGATCTCAATAAATACAAGAAAGAAATTGCCGACAAGACGAATCAGTCGCGCGTATCGGGCGATCTTACCGAGGCGCTCGCAGGGGCGGATGTCTTTATCGGGGTGTCTCGAGGTGGAACGGTGACGGAGGATATGGTGCGGTCGATGGCGTCGAAGCCGATTGTATTTGCACTTGCGAATCCGTATCCGGAGATTTTGCCACCGGATGCTCTGCGTGGTGGGGCGGCAGTTGTTGCGACGGGACGATCGGATTTTCCAAATCAGATCAATAATGCACTTGGATTTCCGGGGATTTTTCGTGGCGCTCTTGATAGGGGTGTACGAGAAATTACCGATGATATGCTCTTTCGCGCATCGAAACGATTGGCGGCGATGGTGAAACGACCGACAGCGGACTCTATTATTCCTTCGGTGTTTGATAAGCAAGTCGCGAAGGAAGTGGCGAAAGCGATTTACTAGGCTTGTTTCTTGAAGCGAACAGGCAAAGGGAGTACAATAAAAGAAAAAAAATGACGCTTCAGAAAAAAATTTTCGTCATCGTTTTTCCTCTCCTTATCCTCCTGTTCGGACTTGTTTACTGGTATCTCTCGAAGGACCTTTTGGGAAAGATTGGCAATGCCCAAAAAATTGAAGCCGCAGAGCAAGCATCGCTCGTGCGAAATTTGTTTGAAAATGAGGTTGATAACCTTTTACGAAAAGCAGCTGATTGGTCGCAGTGGGATGATACTTATGAATTTGTGGAAACCCGCGATCCAGACTATATTGAATCCAATTTGATCGACGAGTCTTTTGTTGCCATTGGTGTCAATGTTGTTGTCATTCAAAATCATTCCGGAGAGGTGGTTTTCGGCAAAGAGGTTTCTTCCGGAGTCTCGACAGCGGATGTTTCTCCTTACGAAGAAGCATTTTCTCGACTTTCACAGGAAGTGCTTGCCACACGTGAAAAACGTTCTGGATTCCTTATTCTTCGCAGTAAGGTGTTTTTGGTAACAGCGCAACCCATTCTTCGAAGTGACGGAAGTGGGGATCCTCGCGGAGTTTTTTTCTTCGGTCAATACTTTGATCGAGAGCTCGAATCGAAGATTGAAAGAGTGAGTGGATCTCATGTTAATTTTATTGTGACACCGGACCCATTTTCTCTTGACGGTATTGAGGCAGATCGGGTGGAGAGACTTCTTCGAGGTGAGCAATTGGAACTTGCCTTTCTGTTCGGAAAGGAAAAAGTTGTAGGGTATGACACCTTGGAGGATATTTTTTCCGAGAAGCGTATGGTGATTCGGACACAGGACATTCCAACGATTTATTTGAATGGCCATCAAGATGTTTCCTTGTTTGGGTCGTTGATGCTTTTTTTCGGAATAGTCTTTTTTATCATCCTTTTTTTAACGCTTGAGTTTTTTGTTCTCCATCGGCTGCAGTTGCTTCAGCGAGAGCTTGATACGGTAGGAAGTCCGGATGCGAAAATTTCTCTTTCCGGTAAGGATGAATTTGCGCACATTGCCGATTTGATCAATCAAATGCTCAAACGTATTCACTCTACTACGGCAATGGTGTCTTCAGAAAAAGCTCGTGCTGAAGGTATCCTCAAGTATCTTCAATCGATTGGAGAAGCGGTGTTTGCGACGGATAAAAGCGGGAATATTGTTTTCTGTAACACGAAGGCGATTCAGCTCTCTGGCTTGGATGAAAAAAGCGTTTTGCTTCAAATGGGTGATTCCACATTCCGTTTTTTTCACGGAACAGGAGAACAGAAAGAAAATCTCTTGCCGGTTTCTTCGGTGCTTGATCGGCATGAGTCCGGAGTTTTTCCACAGAAAACATTTTTCGAGCAGTCCAATGGTGCTCTGCTCCCGATCTCGGGGACATACTCGCCTATCCTTGAGCAGGAGTATGTTGTTGGAGTGGTTGTGGTGTTTCAGGATATGACGGAACGATATGAGCTTGAGAAAGCGAAAGATAACTTTATTTTAGTGGCAGCGCATCAACTCCGGACGCCACTTGGAAGTATGCGGTGGAATATGGAGCTTTTGAAAAATGGAGACTTTGGAAAGGTTTCCAAAAAAGTCCACTCGGCCGTGGAGGACCTCTATCGCAATAGCGGGCGTATGCTTTTGCTTGTGAACGATCTGCTCGAGGCTTCCTCTATCGATCGCGGAAAGAAAGAAGAGGAGCCAAGCGATATTGATTTGAAGAAGATCATTACAGATATCGCAAAGACACTGGAGGGCGAAGCGGAAAAAAAGAACGTTCATATCAAGATGCATATCTCGGATCGTTCCGTTCCAATGTTACACGCCTCGGAAAAGCATATTTTCGAATCGATCGAGAATTTGGTTTCGAATGCGATTCGGTATAATCGGGCAAATGGTTCGGTTGATATTTTCCTTGATGCCGATGATCAAAAAATAACTCTGAAGATTCACGATACCGGGATTGGTATTCCGGAAAAGGACCGGGAAAAACTCTTTAAAAAATTCTATCGGGCTTCAAATGCGGCTGTTTCGGATGTCGACGGCACCGGACTTGGACTGTATATTTCAAAATCGTATATCGAAGCAGTTGGCGGAACAATTTCTTTTGAAAGTACGGAAAATGTTGGTACCACTTTTGTTATCGAGTTTCCAGTTCACAGGCCTTGAGAGAAGTGTATACTGGAGAGAGGAAGGGATGCGTCGGATAGAGAATTTTTTAAAGGAAGAAAAAAGTATGAATGAAACAACGATTGTTCCGGGGAAAAAGCCGGTGATTGTACAGTGGCTCTTGGTTGCCGGCCTTGCGATTGTGACGAATTTGTTTGTGCTGCAGATTGAGCGTGTCGTCTTTGATGAGCCGCAGTATGAGGCGTTCTGTCCGGTTCCGCAGGTGTCGAGAGTGGTTGAAACCGAGGCCGAGTGTCTTTCGTCAGGTGGGCGGTGGAATGAAAACATCCCTCAAAAAAATATCGAACCGGTCGTTTCGGGATATTGTGAAGAGAATTTTACCTGCAACAAACAATTCGAAGAAGCACACAAGGTGTATGAGCGCGATTCGTTTGTCGTGTCGGTGATTGCGGGTGTTGTTATTCTTGCGTTTGCAGCGTTTCTTCCGGCACTTGCCGGCGTCGTCGGGAATGGACTTTCGTTTGGAGCGATCCTTCTTCTTATTGTCAGTTCGACCACGTATTGGACCTATATGGAAGAGTGGCTCCGACTGATTGTGCTTGCGGTTGCCTTTGTATCTCTTATCGGTATTGCGGTGAAAAAATTCGGCGATCGAAATTGAGGTATACTGTTTTTGTTATGAACAAAGAAATGAACCATGTAGAAGAGCCTGAGGTTTTGGAGGAGACGCCTTCTCAAACAGCAAATGGAAGATCATCTTCGAAAGAGGCGATGCTTGGAATGTTTCTTTTTATTTCGCTCATTCTTTTTTTTCTTGTGATTGTTTCGTATGTTGGGTTTGCGCTCTATGGAGGAGTGCATGATCGAATGAGTACGGAGGAGGGAGAGTCGATCGCCTTGCTTCCAAAGGCCGAGATGAAACAATCGGAATCAATCGAAATGGCGAAGCCTATGGAAGAGTCGAAGGAACCATTAGCGCAAGAGTCGCGAACACAAATGACAACACCCGAACCGAACACAAAAATCGCAATTAAAGTGCTCAATGGCGGTGCGGCGAAGGGGAGTGCTTCAGTGTATGCGGATATTCTGAAAGGAGCGGGGTATACATCAGTAACGGCGGGAAATTCTGCCGGGGATTATACCGGCGTGTCGGTGTATTATGCGCAGGCAGGCACGCAAGCGAATGCCGAAGCGGTGAAAGCGGCACTCTCGAAAAAGGCGCCGAATGCCGAAGTGAGGATCGGTGTCGCGAACAGTGCCGATACCGGATCGTCCGCGATTACGGTGATCGTGGGGAAATAATGCCCCGCATGTACTTGTTGTCATGCCGGATTTGAACCGGTATCTTTTTTTATCTTATCAGCCTCTCTCTACTATCTTTCTCCTCTCTTCCTTTTTGCGGCGTGGAATTTTTTGTGGGTTTCTTTCAGGTATTCGTTCGAAACATGGGTGTAGATCTGGGTCGTGGTGATAGAGCTGTGGCCGAGCATGGTTTGAACACTTCGAATATCGGCGCCGTTTTGGAGAAGGTCGGTCGCGAAACTGTGGCGGAGGGTGTGCGGGTGGACATCCTTCACAATACCGGCTTTCGCGGCAGAGTGCTTTACGATACGCTGGACGCTCCGTGCAGTGAGGCGGATGGATTTTTTGTCGATTTTTTCCGGGTGTTTTGGAAAGGAAACAAAGAGCGCCGAATCGAGGTCGTCGCGTTTTTTGAGGTACGATTCGAGTGCGTTTTTCGCCGATGGAGAGAGAAAAACGATACGAAGTTTACTCCCTTTGCCGCGGACGCTGAACTCTTCTTTTTTCAGATTGATGTGGTCGCGATTGAGGTTTACGAGCTCGGAAACGCGAAGGCCGGCAGAGAAGAGGAGTTCGAGGATTGCGCGGTCACGGAGGGATTTTCGGTCGGAGCCGTTTGCTGACTCGATGAGGCGGAGCACTTCGTCGTATTCTAGAAAATCGACTTGTCGCATCGGCACCTTTCCAATTTCAATTTTTTCCGCCGGGACGGCCGCAATGTCTTCTTTGGCAAGGAACTTAAGAAAGGATCGGAGAACGACGATGTGGAAGGTTTGGCTGACCTTTTTCATCGGTTCGCCTCGACCGGTTTCGAGACGGTTCAGGTATATCCGGTATTCGCGGATTTTTTCGAGAGTGATGCTTTCCGGGTCGATAATACGTCCCCAGTTGGTGAATTTTACGAGCGATCGCTCGTAGTTTGCAAGGGTCCGGGGCGCTCGATTGAGTTCGATTTCCAGGTGCTCGAGGAATTTTTGAATGAGGGATTGTATTTTTGTCGTTGGCATAGGGATATTATAAGGAGATTGTGGAAATTATGATAGAAGATACTCGATAAAGGATATCAGATAATGGATGATAGAGAGCTCGTAATGAGAAGTTGATGGTTTTTGACGGCTCGATTTTTCTATTATCCACTATCCAATATCTACTCTCAAATTTTCCCTTATTTAAGGGAAAATTTACACTTTTCGATTGACAGAAACCGCCCAGGTCGGTACAATGGCCTTTGTAAAAATTAGGGCAAAAGCCGATGGTCCGATTTCTTGCCATTTGGGCAAACCGGTTCTACCGCTTGCGCTTATCGAAAGGACATTCCTATTATTCAGCGACTTTTCAAAGGTTTGCTTGAACGAAAGGAAGATCTTGTTCAAAGCTTCCGGGATTTTCATACCCGGTTGCATCATTATCAGACTTCATTCTCGCGTTTCGTGAAAGAAGGAAAGACGGGGCGGTGGCTCCTTCGGACTTTTCGAACATCGTCGGCGTTTTCGGTGGTGTTCTCGAGCGCGCTTCTTGTTTCCGTAACCAATTTTTCCCAAGGGAGGGAAAATGACGGAACACTCCTCGGCTACTTCAGCGGTTCCGGTGAAACTGTGGCATCTTCGACCGGAAAGCGTCTTGCGGCGCAGCTTCCGCGTACTGACAATCTCTCGCTTGTACCCCTCGCGAGCGCGTCATCGAGCTTTGACGCGTCGGATAAAGATAGTGTCAGTACGATTTTCGATATTACCGGGAATACGAAGCTTTCGCTCGAGAGCCAGCTTGTCCTTTCGGATTATCAGGGCAGTCCGAATATCGCCCGCGATCCGGAAGAAGACGATGGAGTGAAAATCTACACCGTCGAATCGGGTGATACCATTTCCGGTATTGCGGCAAAGTTTGATATTACCGTAAACACCGTGCTTTGGGCGAACGATATTGAAAATATCGACTCGATCAAGCCGGGTGATCAGATCTTCATTCTTCCGATCGCCGGTCTTACACATATCGTGAAGGAAGGCGAGACGATCGACGATATCGCGAAAAAATATCAGGCCGATCGTGAGAAAATTATCGCGTTCAATGACTTGCCGGCCAATGGAGAAATCAAGGCAAATGCGAGTATTGTTATTCCCGGCGGAGTAAAGGAAGTGCCGGTGGCATCGGGACTTGCATCGGGATTGGGGCGGCGTCAATACGCAACTTCGGCCGGCGGCGCGACAACCGATCTCTCGGTTTCCGGTTGGCGAAAATTGGAAGGAAAGGCCGGCACGGGGCACCGGTTCCCGTATGGGTATTGCACGTGGTATGTGGCACAAAGGCGCTATGTGCCATGGGGAGGTAATGCGGGGACCTGGCTTTATAATGCGAAGGCGCTTGGGTATAAAACCGGCAAAGCTCCAACCGCTGGCTCGATCGTTGTGACGACGGAAAACCGCTACTATGGTCACGTGGCCATTGTCGAAAAAGTCGAGAATGGGCAAATCTATGTGAGTGAAATGAATTACCGCGGTTGGGCGAAGACGAGCAAGCGCTGGCTTTTGACCTCAAGCCGCGTGATCAAGGGGTATATTTATTAGGAAATTCTGAATGACGGACTCTTAAATTTTGTCATTCCGAGCGAAGTCAAGGAATCTTATACTTTCTCACAAAGGCCGGCGGAGCAATCCGCCGGTTTTTGGTTGTTAGGATTTTGGCTTAGGAAGGGCTGACTTGACAAGATCAGGATGGAGGATTTGCAGAAAATATGGTTTTGTGGTATAAAGGAAATAGCAATGAGGAAGGAGGGAGTCGCTTGAACAAGCGGTCTTCTCCTCTCGTTCTCTTACAACTGAATTCCGCGCTTCGGCGGAGTTACGCCGAAAGGCGGGTAGAGCCCTTGAGTGGGCGAGGAGATGGAAATGAAACGGGTTATCATCGCACTCGCGGCGATCGCCGCGTTTCTCGGATTCGGCTTTGGTCCCTCTGTGGATTGCGGCAACTGCAAGGTCGCGGGCGTACCAACGATCGCGACGATCGGTTTCGTCGCTCCGGCGATGGCGGCGCAGCCGGTGCCGAAGGAGCTTAGTGTTCCGAAGTTCTGTGAGAAGGTGGAGTTCACGTGGCTCGTTCAGTATGATATCTCTCCAATGAAAAGAGCGGGCATATCCAACGGGAAACAAGTAGTTGACATCGGTTGGGGAGATAGGGTTCCCGGAAGCCAAGATGAACGTGAGGGGTATCTCAAGAGAAAAACAACAGGAAAGGGTTTCTGGGCCATTGAGGTTGATACCAGTGTTTCTTACTCGGTTATTTCCGTTACGGCACGAACCCTCGATGGAAGAGGCATGCCGCTCTGGACTGCGGAATGGACCAAGTGGAAGAAGGAAACAGGTTTCGTGGTTGAATCGGTTTACGGATCGGGCGAGAGAAAAGAGGTGTGCTGGCGCAAATGATGCGCAAGCAGGTGTGTCATTTCGGGATGGCGAGGAAGCATAGAGTCTTTCCTCGCCGATTTTTTTTCCCTATAATAGAGAAAGAATGTCTTCGCAAAAGAAAAAGATATTTTTTTCTTCATTTTTGGCGCTTCTCATAGCGTTCAGCTTTTTCTTTTTTTCAGAAAAATCTTTTGCGCAAGAAAAGATTAGCAAAGAAGTACGGGGTGCAGCTGCAACTGAGGCAGCAAAAAATCAGACAAATGCATCCACACCATCAGGAAAGTCGAATCCGGCGCCATCCGGCGGAAGGGAAATTGGTGGGGACGGCTGTTCCTTAGTAAATCTTCCCTGTATAGCTTTCCAGGTGATTTTATATGGTTTGTTGAAGTTCTGTGTCTTGCTCGCGAGTCTTGCCGGCTATCTTTTCTCGCTCGTGATCGACGTCCCGCTCTTTAAGTCTCTTATGACCAATCCGGTCGTTTACGAGATCTGGAAGCTCGTCAGGGATTTCTTTAATATTTTCTTTATCCTCGTTCTTCTTCTTGCGGCATTTGCGACGATTTTTCAGGTGGACAAATACAGCGTGAAGGGTGGAGCGCTCAAAAAAATCGTCCTTGCGGCGCTCTTTATCAATTTCAGTTATCCGATCGCGCTTGCGATTATCGACTTCGGGAATGTAATGCTCTATTCATTGGTGAATGACGTGTTTGGTGTGAAGGACGCTTCTGGAGATGTTCTTGGTGTGTCCGGAATTGCGGATATCTTTTTCCCAAAGGGCTTCGATCGATCGGTTGGTTTTGGTACCTATTTTCTGTCTATTGTGTGTATGTTCCTTTTTGCGACTTCATTTCTCACGCTTTCGGTACTCATGCTTGTGCGGCTGGTGATGCTTCCTATTCTTGTAATGTTCTCGCCAGTCGGGTTTGCGGCATCGGCATTTCCCGGGATGGGAAAATTTTCGAGCGACTGGTGGAATATGCTTATTAAGTACACGTTCTATGGGCCGATTGCGATGTTTATGATTCTTATCGCGCTCAAGTTTCTTCAAACATTTGAAGGATTAAAAAAATCCGGTGTTGGTGTGGGTGGCGCCTTCTATACGAGTAGCACGGGATTTTTGAGTACGCTTGTATACTTCACTATCCCCATTATTTTTATGTGGATTGCGATTACGACGGCGGAGAAATTAAGTTCGCAAACAGCTGGTTTCGCGGGAGATTGGGGGAAAAAAGCAAGACAGAAATTGCAGGCATGGGGGAAGAAGGGCGGGATGGGGGCTTTGGGTTGGACTGGTCGAACTATTGGTGTTACGGGAACATATGAGAATGCGAAAGCCGGAATGAAAAATTGGTGGGATAGGGATGGTTTTGTTGCAAAAAGAACCGCTCGATTGCGACAAGGTGGTTTTAATGCGTATCGTGCCAAGCAGGAGGAGTTGAAAAAATATGATGATGAGGTAAATAAGCAGAGATCAGAGGATCTTGGCAAACCTGGGAAAAATGCGGCTCGCGATGAGATGGATAAAAAAGATAAAGAACTTATCGCCAAGGGCGGTGAAGTTGGCAAGGTTGCGCAGAAACGATACAACGATCGGAAACGAACGGCAAATAACGAGGATATCAAGAAGAAAAAGGAAGAGCTGGAAAATTCCGGAATGTCCAATGATGCAGGCGCGCTTTTGACGAGAATGAATGAGATTGACGCAAAAGGCGTCACAGCGACCAAGGAAGAACAAATAGAGCGTGCCGCACTTGCCTCACACCTTATAAAAGCGAAGGCAGGAATGTCCAGAGATGCGCAAGAGGAGTTTTTGGAAAAGCACTCAAGTGTTAATGCCATGGTGAATAAGGAATACAAAGATATTTTTGGCGATCGTCCGGACCCGAGTCTTCCGGGTGGTACGGAGAAAGCGAAAGAATATGATAGAAAAAAGCAGGAGTATGAAGATTTGCGCAATAAAGCAAAGGCCGCTCGGGCGAGGCTACAGAGTCCAAATCCAATGAGTGTCTATACCGGGAGTAAGGAAGATCGGGATAAGAAGATGAAATCTGATCGGGTTGCGATCGAACAATTCCTTTCTTATAAAACAAAGACTGGTATTCAAGGGGGAAGTGATTTTGACACCGATACCACTAATTTCAGTTCTTCTACGCCATAAAAAAAGTTTATGAGGCTTTTAATTACAGAGGAAACAGCTGTTTTTGAACGATATGTTACTCCGCATCTGAAAAATTTAGGGGACAGCCTTGGTGTACGAAAAACGGCGTACGAGGTTTTCGTACGAAAACCGGAGGATATTCTTTTGATAAGTGGAACCGAGCTTGCGTTCGGGGCGACGGTCGCGGGGCTGACAGAGGCGATGGCGGAAGTTTTGCTTCGGCATGGGACACGGTCGCAGAAAGAAGGTCTAGCGGATTTTCTTTCGGATGAGGAAGCGTTGAATGAAGCGATGAAAGTGGCGGAAGATATGGATGATGATGAGGAAGCGCGCGGATCAACCAAACATCGGGAGCGTGTGGCGCGAGTGATACGGTATTTGAGGGATAATGAAATGGTGATCCATTGAGTCCCAACACTTCAGTGCCGTTCGGCCTCCAACGAGGCCTCACTGAAGTTGAATCCGAAACTTTTTCAGAAAAAAGACCGTGCTTTCGGATTCAAATTCGCCCCAAAGTGTTGGAACTCAATGGTATAGAGAGTAAGGGGTAAGGGAAAACAAACCCCTCCTCAATCCTCCCCTTGGAAAGGGGAGGAGGGAAGGCTAGATCCCGGATCAGTGTCCGGGATGACAATGGAGAGTGAGTCGGGATGATAGGAATACACAAAGAAAAAAAGCAATGGATTTTCAGACACACAATAACAATATTCGCGGGGTGAGTTTCTCGAATCCTTCAGAAGGAGGGCATGAGGATGACGATCTTGTCTTTGATCCGCAGGAAGAGCGGAAGCGAATCGCAGAGGGAACGGAGGAATACCTCGGCGAGCTTCGCCGCGAGTGGGCGACGCGAAACGCGGGAAAACAATTGTTTCCGGAAAGTGTGGTGCGATTGAGTGAGCCGCTCCGGAACTGGATGCTGTCGATTGATCGGACGAGTTTTTACGATCGTCTTGCTGCGGAAACGAAACTTTCCTTCGAAGATCGAATCGGTCTCGCGAAAGCGGGATGGGAAATCGCCCTTGGTTCGAATTGGGGAGATCTGACACCGATTCTTTCCAAGTATATCCAATTGAATCCGTCGGCAATTTCTTTGCTTACGAACAAATTTTCAACGGAATTTCTTCCGAAAGCGAAAGAACTTTCGATACAGCAAGGGAAGCCTTCCATGCCGAGTGCATTTTCGGCATCGGTTCCGGAACAAAAATCTTTTGAACAACTCTCTTTGCTTCAAGCGTTGGGGAAATATCAGAATCTTGGGAATCAGCAGATAACGGGGTCGAAGATCGCGATTAAGGGGCAAAACGATCCGGTACGTCCGACGATTTTCAATTGGCTGAAAGCGTATCGTGATGAACTCGGCGTGGGCAGGCACGATGCGGTCGTACGGGGAAATTTTCTCTTTCATTCGATCAATGGGAAGGGGCTCTCGGCGGAGGAGCGCGAGCGGCTCGGTATGATCTTGAAGTCGCTTGATGAAAATGTGCCGGTGTCGGTGGACCCCGGGAAGCAGGAGATTGTGTTTCAAGAGGTGAGACCCGCCCACATTCCTTCAGAAAGTGTAGTGGGCAGGAGTGAGAGGCGAGAGGTGAGGAATGAGAAAGAAGATGCAGGCGTGACAAAGCCGGCATTTGCGATGCTCGCGCATCATCCGGAGGCGGCGTCTTATGAATCAAGAGCGAGGAATCAAGAGTTTAGAAATGAAAGAACAGATCAAAACATAAACAACACACGTCAAATAACCGAGCCGCCGAAAATGTCGGAACAAATCGAGCTCGGGAAGCTTGCCGTGGTTCCCGGCGGATCGATGGTAAAAGAGGTTTCGGAGCCGGCCCCGGCTTCGGTGCCGCGTCGTGTGTCGTTTGAGCCGGCGAAAATCGAGAAGTTTGAATTTGGCACGAGTTCGGTTTCGGGTGGCGAGGCGAATCCGGTTTTTTCTGAATCAATTGAGCGATTTGGTGAAATCGAAAATACAATACCGCTTGCGACGCAGAATCCGAAGGTGGCGGAGTTTTTCAAGGCATCCCCAAAACATTCGAATCCTTCATCTCAAGAAGTTGGAGAATCGTCCTTGGAGAGAAGCGCTACAAGAGACGGAGAGATGAACAATGTGGGATCGGTGGTGTTTACGACAAAGCACGTTCTTCCGGCGGAAAAAGAAGCCGCGCTTGAAGCGAAAAAATCGGAAGAAAAACCGAAAGCCACTCCCAATACTCCGCTTTCAAAACCGGCATTCGATATTCCGAAGGTTGCCCCGAAACCAAAGCCGTCCGCACCGGCGCAACCGGTATATAATCCGGCGTATCGTATTCGCCCGATGTCGCATATGCATAAACAAGAAGAGGAGAAAGAGAATCTTCCTCCGAACGTAGTGAATTTGAAGGAGTGATTGTGTGGTAGAATAAAAAATATGATGTTCAATGTTCCACAATATATTGATATCGAAGACAAAATTGCCGGGCCGTTTACGGCGAAGCAACTCGGCTGGCTTTTTGCCGGTGGCGGGGCGTTGCTTGTTCTTTATTCGCTCTTTGATACCGCGACGCTTGCGGTAACGGGACTTCCGGTGCTTCTTTTGTCGCTCGCGCTCGCGTTTTATAAGCCGAACGGCGTTCCGTTTTCAAAGTTCCTCGTGCATGCGCTTCTCTATGTTTTTCGTCCGAAAATCGCGGTGTGGGAGCGTCCGGTGCGACAGGCGAATACATTGAAAATTTTTCCGGAACAGAAAAAGGAGGAAGTAAAAGAACAAAAGCATGTGACCGTAGCGGAAATTAGCGAAATTGCGAGAATGATTGACCAAAAATAGTGACAAGTGACAAGGAATGTAAAGTATGGAATTTCTGACAAAATCAAAAAAAGCGGAAGGATCGGGTCGGGCGAGTACCCAGCAATATATCGATGTCGAGCAGGTGCGCGATGGCGCGATCGTACTTCGGAATGGGTCGCTTCGCGCGGTTTTGCTTGTGTCGTCTGTGAACTTCGATCTCAAATCAAGCGAGGAACAAGACGCGACGATTATGCAGTATCAGAATTTCTTGAACTCGCTTGATTTTCCGGTGCAGATCGTGATTCAGTCGCGGCGGTTTAATGTGGAACCGTACCTCGCGCTTTTGCGGGACAAGGAAGCACAACAGGAAAACGAACTGCTTCGGTTTCAAATTTCCGAATACAAGTCCTTTATCGAAGGACTTGTGGAAGATCAGAATATTATCTCGAAGTTTTTCTATGTGGTCGTGCCGTTTTATCCGACCGAATCGCAATCGGAGGGGTTTGTGCAGAGGATCGGAGCGATGTTTAAGCCAAAGGAAACAATACTTGCCGATGAGAAGGTGTTCGAGGCGTACCGGAATCAACTCTATCAACGCGTAAATCACGTGATGGCGGCGCTTGGAGCGACCGGCGTTCGACTCGCGGTGCTCGACACGGAAGATCTGATAGAGCTTCTCTACAATGCGTATAACCCGTCACTTTTCACATCGGATGTGATTAAGGATTTGAGTCAGATAGAGTTGTCGGAAAAAGTACGGTAGGAAGAAGAGGTAACAGATAACAGATAACAAAGGAACCCCTCCCCGATCCTCCCCTTGAAAAGGGAAGGAGGGGAGGTAAAGAAGAAGTATGGAGTTGCCGTTTTTGGGAAAAAAGAATATCGCGGGGAACGGAATGGGAGCGCAAGATGCGGTTCCGATGGCGGCGTTGCGCGAAGAAGCGAATCTTTATCAGCGCGGACTTGCGTCGATGAAAGATCTGATTGCGCCGCCCGCGGTAAAAGTAACGTCGAATTCGATGCAAGTCGGGGCAACAATCACTCGAACGATGTTTGTGGTGGCGTACCCGCGATATTTGTCTACGAATTGGTTTTCCCCAATCGTGAATTTGGATTTTCCGATGGATGTCACGCTCTTTGTGCACCCGATCGATACCGGAGAGATTTTGAAACAGCTTCGGAAGTCGGCAACGCAAGTGGAATCGCAAATCGAGATCGAACAGGAGGGTGGGAAAATTCGCGACCCCGTGCTCGAGACGGCGATGCAAGATATCGACGCGCTTCGAGACCGGCTTTTGCAGGGAACGGAAAAATTTTTCCGATTCGGGTTGTATCTCACGCTTTTTTCGGAAGATGAGACGAAATTGAACGAGATGAGTCAGACGATCGAATCGCTTCTTGAGGCGCAACTCGTATATGTGAAGCCGGCCGTACTTCGGATGGATGAGGGGTTCGCCTCGACGCGCCCCTTGGCGACCGACAATCTTGATGTCGCGAATAACCTTAATACCGGACCGCTTTCAACCACGTTTCCGTTTGTGTCGTCGGATCTTTCGTCGAATACAGGGATTCTCTACGGTATCAATCGACACAACAATTCGCTCATTCTTTTTGATCGGTTCAAGATGGAAAACGCGAATATGGTGGTGTTCGCAAAATCCGGCGCCGGAAAAAGTTATACCGTGAAACTTGAAGTATTGCGGACGATGATGATGGGGACGAGCGTGATTATTATCGATCCGGAAAACGAGTACAAGCATCTTGCCGAAACGGTCGGAGGATCGTTTCTTAAGATCTCGCTGAATTCGGAAGTACACTTGAATCCGTTTGATTTGCCGAAGATTGCCGAATCGGACGATCCGGAAGGCGTGTTTCGGAATACAATCGCAAGTCTTGTCGGACTTTTGCACCTGATGCTTGGGACGGTTACGCCGGAAGAGGATTCGATTCTTGACCGGGCGATTCGCGAGACTTACGCGATCCGCGATATCAGCGAGCGAGCGGACTTCAAGTCGCTTGACGCTGGGTCGTTCCCGACAATGTCGGACCTCTATGCGGTGCTGAAAAATATGGAAGGAGCGGAATCGCTCGCGGCACGGCTCGAGCGGTATACCGAGGGGATTTTTGCCGGCTTTCTCAATCATCAGACGAATATTACGACGGAAAATCAGCTGGTTGTTTTTAACATTCGAGATCTCGAAGACGAGCTTCGGCCGATCGCGATGTATATTATTCTCCAGTATATTTGGAATGAAATGCGATCGAATATGAGGCAGCGGATTGTTGTCGTGGATGAAGCGTGGGTAATGATGCAACACGAAGATGCAGCCGCGTTTCTTTTTGGTGTCGCGAAGCGTTGTCGGAAATATTTTACCGGCCTCACAACGATTACGCAGGATATTTCCGATTTTATGGCGTCGCGATTCGGGAAGCCGATCGTTACGAATTCCTCGATGCAGCTTCTTCTCAAACAGTCGCCGTCGTCGATTGATGTGATCGCGGAAACGTTTTATCTCACCGATCACGAGAAGTTTCTCTTGCTCGAATCGAATGTGGGCGAGGGGATTTTCTTCGCGGGGACGAAACATGTTGCGATTAAGGTGATCGCTTCGTACAGCGAGGATCAGATTATTACGACCGATCCGCGGCAGCTCCTCGAAATCGAAGAGGCGAAGAAGGAGTTTGAGGGGAAGTGAGGCAGAGAAAGATGATTGATAACAGATAATACTATTTTGTATGCCGGTACCGATTGTTGCGGCGGTTGGAGGAGCAGCGGTGCGAGGAGTCGCCTCTGGTGGCGCGCGTTCGACGATTCGCGGAACTGCTCGGAATGCTCGTCGAAAATATATTGAAGCGACGGAACAGGCGTTTTTGTTTGAGCAGGGTGAGGCGGAGATACGGAAACATCATACATCGCTTCTTCTATATGCACCCGCATTTATGGTCGCTGGTTTTAAGGATATGATGGATTTGGTTGGTATCGGATCGCTTCCGGGCATCGGAACGATTGTGACTCTTTGTTGCTCGATACTGATTTTTCTTCTTTTGTTTATCACGCGGACGAATAAATCTCTCATTCAATCGCGATTTTTGATTCGAGCCGGACTGATTCTTATTTTCGCGACTCTCGTCGAAGGACTTGCGTTGGGCCTTAATTTTCTCCCCATAGAGATAATGACGATCTATGCGATTTATTGGCTTGACAAGCACGAAGGATCAAAGGCCGCGCAGGCGATTCAAGGGACGCTTTCTTTGGTAGCTCGTTCCGGAAAGTTTGGAAGAGAGTAATATATTTGAATTTATGAATACTATTGTTGTACGTGAAATGTTTTCGGATCGAAAATTCCTTGTAACCGGAGGAGTGATAATCTCAATTCTTCTTCTGTATGCGTTTTTTCCGGAATCGGTCGGACTCGCGCCGGTTCTTCAGGGCATTATTGCGCTCTTTCTTTTCTTTTTCCTCTTTCCGGTTCTCTATTGTAAAATAATACTGAAGGAACCGATCTTTACGCTCGGATTTCGGTTTCCGGAGGGGGTGGCCGGTTGGTTTTTTGTTCTTTTTGCGGTCGTTCTTGGTATCGGAGGAGCTTTTCTCTTGAAGATATTTTTTCCGGAAGCAATGTCCGACGCGGCGATTCCCGATACGGTCAGAAAATCGTTTGGATCGTTCCTTCGGTTCGAACTTTTTTCGATCGTTATTCTCTTCTTGTATGAAGTGTTTTTCCGCGGGTTCGTAATGCTTTCGTGGCTTTCTCGATTTGGTCGGGGATCGGTGGTATTGCAGTGGGTCGTGTTTATGTTGTTTCTTGCAACCACGGGAACATTCGGGTGGGATCAGGCGCGGATGATTCTTTTTGCGCCGCTTGCCGGGTGGATCGCGCTTTCGACTCGATCAATCGGCTTCTCGTTTCTTGCGGCGACTCTTTTTTTTCTCATCACCGATATTATTATTCTTTTTTCCCGATAATATATGAATCAAAAAAACAAAAAATTTTTGAGAAGTACGCTCGCGGTCGTTTCCGCGTTTGCGGTTATCCTCCAAGTGTCTTTTCCGGTCGCGTTTGCGCGTGGGATAAAAATCCCCTCGCCGTCGGAAGTCGCCGCCGAACTCGAGCAACGCTATAATCTGAATCTCGGGAGTATTCAGACACAGTCGCAACAATTCAATGTCGCCAATCAGAAAAAGACAACTCCGGAAGTTTCGCTTTTTTTCTCTCCGTCCGATCCGAAGCCGGGGCAGAAAGTATCCGCCGCGGCGCTTCCGGCATTTTTTTCGAATGAGAAAAGCGATCTTTATTTTACCTGGTATTTGAAACGGAAAGACTGTGATCTGACGAATAGTCCGAGCGCGGAAGAGCGTCTTCGTTGCGATGCCGATAATAATGGGAAAATTACGGTTAACGATTGGAAGGTGGAAGCCGCTCGCATTGTCGCGCTGAACGGATATGACAATGGCGACGCGGATTATTCTCCGGCAAACGGAGACAGCGACTCCGACGGATACAAGGCTCTTTTCGGTGGTGATAACAAACCCGGATCCCCGGATCGATGCGCGGTGTATGATTCCGGGTCGGGGGATATTTACGAGATCGGCAAGGGAGGAAATACGAATATCGATATCTGTCCCGCCGGAACAACTCCCGCTTGTATGATTGCTCGGGAAGAGGTGAGCGGCGGAGATTTTTCTTCCGGATCAGGATCGGCGTTTTCGGTTGCGGATACGACGGTGTGCGATTTTGCCGGGTATCCGTATTGCTCTACAACGACCACCACCTGTCGAACGGGAAGTTTGAAATGCGTTTCCGATCCGTATGCGGGAAGTTGCGGCTCGGATCCGTCGACAACCACATGTAGCGTAACGACATCGTCTTCTTTCACCTCCAAGTGCCGACACCTTTTTGCGAGTTCCGGAACGGGTCAAACAGGAGATGGCAATTTTAAAAATGAGGAAGAAGAATTTTGGCGCACCGATCCCAAGGATCCCGGGACGGCGAACAATGGCAATAAGGATGAGGCGAATATCGTCGGACTCGGTCGGGATACGTTTTCGTGGACCTATGACGCCGGCGACAAGGTAGGGGTTTCGGTGGAGGGTACCTCTATGATCACCACAAAGCACGATGATTCTTCCGCGTATATTATGTGGGCGTTTTCGAAAAACAAGTGTCCGATTGCGGAAGCGGACGACACGGGCGGATATGTGAAAAATATTCGCGGGTTCAATGTAACATTTCCCACGGCGGATATTGATTTGAATAAATGTCTCGAGATGAATTTAGTCGATCCTGCGGAAGGGGGGCAGCCGGGACAAATCTCGGTCGATGTTTCCGCTACGCCGGATCGTCCGGTGAATGATGAAACGGGAAATCTTTCGGGCGATATCGTGCTCGCGCTCGCTTCCCTTTCCAATTCTTCGAAAACACCGGGAGAAATTTTGTTCGAGTGGAGAGTGAGTCTCGCGAATAATATTCAATTCGACAATAGTGGATCCGGTCGACGATCGACCGATATCACGGATGAATTGAAGGAAGAAGGCTTGCTTCGGAATGTTCGCGGGAACGGACTTTCGCAGCTTTCACTCCCGATGAATCTTCCGAAGTCATTCAAATCCGGCTTGCGGCTTTCGGATTATCTTGATTCCAGTAAGACCGGGTATATCCGGTTCTCTCTGCTTGCTTCCGAAAATTTCGATTCCGGTCCGACGCGAAAAGGGCGCGGTGAAGCGATTCTCAAATTTCAGAATGTCGGAGACCGGATCAATGCCTATGCGCCAACCGTATCCGGAAATCCCGCCAAGCTTTCTTTTACTACCGGAAAAAACGGAACGGAAATTTGTAACGAAAATCTTTTTTCCGAATCGGTGTGCAAGGTAATGAAAAATGAGATTATCGGACTTACGGTCGGGACGAGCGGATTCGACCGGTTTCATTGGACGGTGAACGGAAAACCGCTTGGGTGCTCGTCTGTATTATCGGCGCGATGTAAAGATGATGAAGAGACCGATACGGTATTTTTGCCGATAATCGGCAATGTCGGTGAAACATATACGATATCGGTTGATGCGACAAATATTGTGTCCGGGGCGGCGGCAACCCTGTCTCGATCGTTTCGCATTGTCGATCCGGATGTTGAAATATTGTCTCTCGATACCAATTCGGCGTGGAGGCGTTTACTTGGGCAGTACAAGGATTTGGACGGAAAACTTTATGATGATGTGAGTCGGACAAGTTTTCAGGCGTTTGGAGGAGGCGAGGTTCGACTGAAACCGGAATTTTCTCCCGGCTTTTTACAGAAACTTTCGCAGCGCGAATGGAGGGTTGACGGGCAGGTGGTTGCGGAGAATTCCGACGGCGAGCTCTCCTTTATCGTTGAAAAGCCGGCCGGATCGACCTACGATGTGGAGCTTTCCGCTCTTTACAATCAATCGACGGAGATTCGGAAAATATTGCGGGACTTTTTCAATATTTCCGTGTTTGATTCGGATGATGTGAGATTCTCAAAGACGATTCAGGTGGAAGTTGTCGAAAGCGAGGATTCGGTTGCGAGTGCTAAGAAGGGTATTTTCGGCAATCAGACCGGACTCGCGGCAATCGCAAGTTATCTTCCATCCTCGATTCTTTTCTCGTTAAAGGTGATACTCTCGGGATTTCTTATTCTCGTTATCGCGTCGTTCGCTCTTTCGATTCAACCGAGTGTTCCGATACGCCGCTCGGAGGAGTAAGCGAAGAAATACGGTGCGCTGATTTCTCTGAAAAAACACCCTCTCATGGGGTGTTTTTTTTTGGTGCCTTGGGAGAGACTCGAACTCTCATGGATTGCTCCGCTAGTTCCTAAAACTAGTGCGTATACCAATTCCGCCACCAAGGCATAGAAGTTGTTTCCCTATTTATTTTCGAAGATTTTTGTATTTGATCCGAAGAGTCGTAGGAGGCGATCGACTTCATTTTTGAGAGGACCTTCATTGTCGTATTCGCCGTGATGGCGAGTTTCTTTTCCGTACGTTTCTTTTTTTTGGTCGAGATGGATATTGACAGTTATGTCGGTTTTTTCAATTTTCGCATAGGCATGGAATCGCGGGAAGCCGGCGCTTGCAAGCGGGCGAACAAAGCTCATCTCATCGCCTTCTTTCCGTTGAAAGGTGTATCCGGCGCGACGAAAGAGGGTAGTGGGATTTTCGGTAAGATTGCGAATGGAGAGTTTCATAGGAAAGAAATGAGAGGGGGTGAATGAGGGTTCAGAATGTATAGAAATGAACGCTTGAAATGATCCGGTATTTTTTTTTGGGAATGGGAAGTGTAAGGATTGGCGGGATGGATTGTGGGAGGAGAAAGGTTGGTGTAATGACCAGAGCACCTTGTTTTAATTCGCGTTTGAATTTTTCGGAAAGTTGCGCAAGAGTTTTTGAGAAAAGATACGCATAAATCAAATCGGCTTTTTCGTAGGTTTCAAGGAAAATGTTTTTTCGGAGGATTTGTATGTTGTTGGGATTGCCGACCCGCCAGAGTTTGAAAATCGCGAGGAGATAGGGGAGGAGATTTTTTTCGATTCCGATATAGGTATTTTTTGGATATTTCCGGAAACACTCGATGAGAAATCTCGCATCTCCGCATCCGAGATCGTATATGATTGCGCCTTCTCGCGGAAAATTCGGATGATCGATAATCGCCTTTAGGGCTTCCTTTTCAACCGGAACGAATGGCGGTTCTCCCTGAAGCATTCGTACTTCTGTCAGGATGAGGGAGGAAATAAAAAAAATCGCAGCCACAAGAAAAAGAAGCTGAAGAAAAAGAAGAAAGAGAAACATCTTTGTTTTTTACCAGTCGGAGTGCCGGGAATCGAACCCGGGTTACACGCACCCGAAGCGTGCGTAATACCACTATACCACACTCCGATTTTATGGATTTATGATGTATGATTTTTGATTGAAGAATAGATGCGGAAACATTCATTCATAAATCTTAAATCTAAAATCCCAAATCATTCTTATTCCACCCAGTGTCGTTTTTTGATCTTCTCGTCATCTTCCCCACGCTTTTCCTCGATTTTTTCTTTGGCGAGTTCCCGCAATTCCTCGAGGTCTCGGTCCAAAAGTTCTTCGCTTCGGGCAAGCAAAGCAGGTTTGGAATTTCGAGCGGGGTCTTCGATCACTTCCGCGAGGAGCACATCGAGAATAGCGCCGATTTTCGGTCCGGCCGGAATCTTGAGAGATTCCATAAGATCCGTTCCTTTGATCGCAAGCATTTTGACCGAAATCGGATCTTTCGAAACCTTCTCGATCATATATTCGAGGTGACGAAGTTTGTAGGGTTTCGCCTTCGGCGTCCCGGATCCGAGTCGGTCGCCGATTCGGACATCCATCAGATCCTTCATATTTTCGATGCCGACCTTTCGAATAAGTCGCCGTACCGAGGCTTCGGACACCTCTCCTACATTATAGTAAAATAGGTGATTGTCAACGAGGAGGGTTGATTTCTCGACAATCTCCCTTGGAAAACGGAGTCGTGTGAGGATGGCGCGGGTCATTCGCGCGCCAACGTGATCGTGATTGTAAAATGTTGAACGATACCCGTTTCCGCGCTTGGTTCGAGGTTTGGCAACGTCGTGAAGGAGGGCGGCAAGGCGCACTTCGAGTTTTTTTGACGGGCAGGTTTCGAGCGCGCGGAGATTGTGTTCCCAAACGGTGTAGATGTGATGGAGGTTTTGTCCAACACCGATACCTTCCTCGAGTTCGGGAAGAATGTGTTTTAAGAGCCCCGTTTTTTCGAGGAGATCGATGCCGAGCGAGGGACTTTCGGAGAGAATAATTTTCGCGAGCTCGTCGCGCACTCGTTCGGTTGAAATGTGCGTGATGTTTCCGGAAAGTTTTTTGATGGCGTCGAGCGTTGCGGAGTCGATCGCCCAATCATTTTTTTTCTGCTTTGGGTTTGAGAGTTCAGCATAAAAGCGAATCGCTCGCATCAAACGGAGAGCGTCTTCGGAAAATCGCTCTTCGGGAATGCCGACGGTTCGAATGATTTTTTGTTTTAAGTCTTGCTGTCCGTTAAAAGGATCGATAGTATGCCAGGAATCGCCTGCATCTTTTCCGAGGGCGATCGCGTTTACGGTAAAATCGCGTCGCGCGAGATCTTCTTCGAGCGATTGAGTGAACAAAACTTCTTTCGGTCGGCGTTTGTCGGTGTATTCGGATTCGATACGGTATGTCGTTACTTCGATGACATCGTGTTCTCGATCTTCCGGTGTCCCGGGATGGAAACGAGGGACTTTTACTCCGACGGTTCCAAAATCGTTTTCATAAAAGCTCTCCGGAAAAATTTTCGTCACGTCTTCCGGCTTCGCGTTTGTCGTCACGTCCCAGTCTTTCGGCGTGCGATCAAGCAAGAGATCGCGTACGCATCCACCCACGATATATGCTTCAAACCCCGCCTCTTTCAGGCGCTCGCAGATGTCGAGAACGGGTTGTGGAATCTCGTATTTCATAAAGGAACTCTAGCAGCCTTTCCTTGCCCTGCCAATACTTTGCGTTCTTCCTCAAATGTTTCTTGTGCCACTTTTTGTTTGTACACAAAAGTAAGCGGTCGTGGAGAATTGTGTACAGATATTCTTTTCGGATAACCTTTTTTTTGACAGGAAATGTCGGGGGTGGTAATCTAGAGATAGTTTTTATTGGTGTAAATTCGTAAGCGTTTTTATGTATCAATTAAGCAATGGAGTGAAAATCCTCTTTGGTATTGCTGGTGTTATTGTTGTCGCTGGTGTAGCGTATTTCTTGGTATTTAAAAAGGATGTTCCTGTTGAAAATTCGAAAAGTGATGATAAGAGTGCTCAGGTCGAACAAAAGACGATTCTCAAAAATGAGACGACAACAGAGACAAGTGCCTTCAAGACTTACGAAAGCAAAACGGGAAAGTTTTCCGTCGAGTATCCCAAGGAATTTCTGATACGGGAATATGCCGGAGAATATGAATATCTGGGAAATATTTTGAACGTCGCCATCGGAAAAAATGTCGCTGATGAGAAAAAATCTTTGACGAGCGATATTTTTATCAGCGTTTTTGATCGGTATGCTCCGGAGGATCCTCTTGCGATGCCGAATGGTATGGATCCGAAAGGAAGTATCGATATGATGATCGGCGGAGCAAAGGCGAAGAAATATATTGATAGGAAGGCATCCGATGAGAATGGTTTCGGGGGTTATGTTGTCGTGAATAGTGCAACGGGTTTCCGGTACGAAATCACGTTCGACGCTGGCGATGCGGAAACTTTGCAGGCCTTTGATGTAATAGCGCGAAGTTTTCGGTTTATTGAATAATAATCTCTATTACTGGAACATATGAGTATTGAATCATCACCACCTATTTCTCAAGAACGCGAAGATTTTGAAAAGAATGAAAAGAGACTGAAGGAAATCAAGCAAACTCCGATCGGAGATATGTCTTTCGAGGAGCTTCAAAAACTCGTGGATGAACGGAGTCGGTTGGAAAATATGCTCCAAGGGATGATTCGTCAGGCGCAAACTGAAGCGGTAGCTGAAAATGAAATCCGTATTGCGTACGATGAGGCGGTAAAGGAAAACAAATTGCGCGAAAGTGAACTCAAGCGAGCCGATAAATTAGCGCAACACATTAAAAAAGGAAACGTTGAAGTGAATGGAGATGAAATTGAAGATGCTGATTCTCACGATGAAAGTCTCGAATGGAAGGATTTTCAATCGAGTCTTGAAACGGTTGCCGAGGCGCTGAAAGGAGAGATATCTCGAGAATCTCTCGAGAAACTTTTCGGAATGCAAAAATTGAAATACAAGGGCGTGGAAGAACAAAGAGAGGCGATCCGGAAGTCGATACGAGCGATGAAAACATTTCTTTCCGATTCGGAGCACACGGCGGCGAAGCTCCACGAAATAGTTGATCGAATGAATCTTACGGCGAATCCGGTAGACCATTTCTCGTTTCGCGATGAAAACCTCAATCCATAATTCATTTTTGAAAAAAACATATGATGGGCGAAATGGCACCAAAAGCATCCGGGGGACGGGAGGAATATGCGAAAAACGAAGCGCGTTTGAATGATGTGAACGCAGAGATCGCGAAACTTTTAGCTGAAAAGCAAGCGCTTGAAAGTAAGCAGGAAGCATCGGTGAGTGAGGCGCAGAGCGAAGCGACGGCCGAGAATCGTTTGCGCGATGATTTTGAAGCGGCAAAAGTTGAGAATCAAGCCTTCGACGAAGCGAAGGCTCGCGAGGCGGAGGAAAAGGCAGCGGCTGAAGCGGCGGCGCGTGAAAAGAAAAAAGCGGAAGATGTTACCAAGCAAGCCGAAGATGCCGAAAAAGCAGCAAAGCTCGCGGAGCAGATAAAAGGCGGTCAAATGGGCATAGAAAATGAAAATCAATCAAGTAACACCGAGTTAAATCAAGAAGGTGCTGGCATCGAGAATGAATCGCTTTCTCCGGTATTGCAGAAGTATTCCACTCCGATTGAAAAAACATTTTCCGAATATCAGGCACTCATCGCGCAGGCGGAAAAATTGCGAGCCGAAGGAAAAGAACGGGAGGCTATTGATGTTGAAATTCAGGCCAACCGAACATCTGCTCGAATTCTCAATGGTGGAGGCGACACGTTCGATGATTCGTTTTTGGAGTATCCGAAAAGAAATAGAAGCGAGTCTTATGAACAATGGAGAAAACAAGTGGATGCCGTAGGTAAGGAATACTATCGTGCCCTAGCAGACTCGCCACAAATGATATTGAGATTGGCGCGGGAAACGGGGAGGTTGGACTTCGAAAACATTTCCGGACGATTATTACGAGATAAACAATTTATCAGCGTTCTTGCGCAAACAGAGGCTGCCAAGAAAGATGCGAAATTTCAGGTTGCGCTTCGTGATAACTTGTTTGGTCAATACGCAGCACGAGCAAGGTACTAAAAGGGAAGCTTTTATCTCAACAAAAACAGCGGTTCAACCGCTGTTTTTGTGTTGAAAATTTCTGAAAAATCTACAAATTACTCTCTCTTTTCTTCTTCAAACCATATCAATACATGACGGCCGTCACAAGTTGACACGTTTTTTTGGAGGAAAAAGTAAGGAAAGATCTCGCATTCATTGTACACAAAAGTAAGCGGTCGTGGAGAATTGTGTACGATCTGGTTTGGTATGGGTGGTGTAAAAAACAGCCCCGACGCACATCGGGGCTGTTTTTGTGTCGCGTATTGATTTTATCCGTACTTTATTACCAAACGAAGCGAGCGAAACGAAAGTCCGACTTTCGTTTCCGAGCGAGCGTCGGGTCAATACCCCGCGGCTTACCCCGCGGTGTAATACCCGTTATTTTACTTGTGGAAACTGGATTCCCGCCTTCGCGGGAATGACAAACTTCCTCGAGAGCCTGCCGGCAGGCAGGCTCGACAAGCTCGGAGTGACAAATTCAATTACAGCGTTCGTTTCTTTGTCTCTTCCTTGAAACAGAGGAGGATGTCGCCGACTTGGATTTTGATGCCGCTCTCGAAAGAGAAGTTGCTTTTGTGTGCGATTTTTGGTAGTGTTCGGATATGAATGAACGAGAAAACAATCAAGTGAAAGCGATATGCGAGCGGCATCCGGAAGTGGGGGTGGTGTATCTGTTCGGATCACGCGCCACGGGGACTGCGGGACCAATGAGCGATTATGATTTTGCGGTGTATGCCGATCTCTCCGATCGAGGATCACTTGCCCAACTGGAGCTTGAATTACGCGGAGAGCTGTCGCAAGCATTGAATACGGATATGATCGATCTCGTGATGCTCAATACCGCGCAGTCGCCGGAATTGAAATACGCCATCCTTCGGGAAGGGGTAGTTCTTTTTGAACGCGAATCGTTTCGGGTGCGCATCGAGCCGAATATCCTGAATGAGTATTTCGATTTTCGAGATATGTTGCGCCGATATAAGCTCACTTCAGCGTAGTGTGTATGAGTACGATTTCCGTTATCGAAAACAAGATCAGTTCCGTGAAAAAATACCTTGCAATTCTCGAGGATTTCAAGAAATATTCCCGCGAAGAGATTTTTGGAGATGTAACTCGGAGCGGAGCCTTTGAGCGGTATCTCTACTTGGTCACGCAGGCATCAATTGAGGTTGGTGAGAGCTATATTGCTTATCGAAATTTTCGCAAACCGACGACCCTTCGTGAAGTGTTCGGTATTCTTTTTGAGAATGGGATTATCGGGAACGATTTGTCAGCCAAGCTTTCGATATGACCGGGTTTCGCAATGCGCTCGCGCATGATTATGAGGAGCTTGATCCGGAAAAACTGTACGGCGTGCTTCATCATCACCTCGGAGATATCGCAACTTTCATCTCGGTGATAGAAGAGAAAATAAAGAATGGAGAAGCGGGTAACTGATTGTGAGCCTACAAAAAACAGCGGAGAGACCGCTGTTTTTTCTGGATCCCCGCCTTCGCGGGGATGACAAACCAAATTACAGTGTTCGTTTCTTCGTTTCTTCCTTGAAACAGATAAGAGTGTCGCCGACTTGGATTTTGACGGGACCTTCGAAGACGACACCGCACTCGTTCCCTTGACCGACTTCATCGGCGTTTTCTTTGTTGCGTTGGAGATTCTGCATTTTTCCGAGACCGATAATTTCGTCGCCGCGTTTCACCTCGAGTTGCGAGCCGCGGAGCATTTTCCCCTCCGAGACGCGACCACCGACGATCATATCTTTTTTCCCGGTCTTAAAGATCGCGAGAACCGAGAGACGGCCGGAATCGGTGCGAATCACTTCGGGCGGGAGGAGGTCGGACATTTTTTCTTTTACTCGTTCGACGAGTTTGTAAATGATATTGAACGTTTCAATCTCAACCTTCATTGTTTCGGCAAGCCGCGCGGCGACGGAGGTCGGATCGGCATTGAAACCGAAAATTTTCGCGCCGGAGGTTGCCGCCATTTTCACATCAGATTCGGTAATGGCGCCGACGCCGGAACTGATTTCCTGCAGCGCGATTTCATCCGATTGGATGGTTGCAAGAATTTGCTCGATTGCTTCGAGCGATCCTTGCACATCGGCCTTGAGGACAACCGGAAATTTTTTGATATCGGCATTGTCATTCAAACTTTTTACGCCTTTTCCTTCGCCTTCTTTCAGGAGCGCTTCCTGCGAGCGGAGGCGGGCGAGTGATTTCCCGCTTACGACTTGGACGACGCTGTTCACTTGCGGCGCGGCGTCGAATCCATAGAGAACGACCGGGGTTGATGGTCCGGCGTGTTCGAGGTTTTTTCCATTGAAATCTTCGATACGGCGAAGACGACCGAAGTTTTTTCCGGCGATCACGTCTTGACCGACTTTCAGTGTGCCGGTTTTCACCACACCGGTTGCGACCGGGCCTTTTTGCGGATCGAGATGCGATTCGAGAATAATCGCGAACCCGTCGCGTTTTGCGTCGGCCTTGAATTCTTCCACCTCGTCCAAAAGAAGGATGCTTTCGAGGAGTTTGTCGATTCCGATATTTTGCTTGGCACTCACTTCATTGCAAAGGACGGTTCCACCCCACTCTTCGACGAGAATATTCTGTTCGGCGAGTTCTTGTTTCACGCGCTGTACATTTGCTTCCGGCTTGTCGACCTTGTTGATGGCGACGATTGTTGGAATTTTTTTCTCGAGGAGGTAGGAAATGACTTCTTTGGTTTGCGGGCGAACGCCGTCGTCCGCAGCAACGACGAGAATCGCTATATCGGCAATCGAAACACCGCGCTCACGCATGCCGGAAAACGCTTCGTGTCCCGGGGTGTCGATAAAGGTGATGAGTTTTCCGCGCTTTTTGACCTGATAGGCGCTGATTTTCTGGGTGATTCCACCCGCTTCTCCTGCGGCGACATTTGCTTTTCGAATGGTATCGAGAAGGGTGGTTTTTCCGTGGTCGACGTGCCCGAGAATCGTAACAATCGGGGGACGTTCGGCGAGATTTTGACCGGTTTTTTTCTCCTCTTCGCAGAGCGCAACGAGTCTCTCGAGGGTCATTTCACCGCTCGTTTCTTCTTCCGCCGGTTTTGGTTCGAAACCGAGATCCATCGCGATAACACTTGCGGTTTCGTAGTCGATTTCCTCGTTGATTGTCGCGAGAATTTTGTTTTTCATTAGCTCCGTGATAACCGCCGGAACGGGCAAATTCAAAATTTCCGCAAACCGTTTGACGGTGATCGTTTGCGGAAGGGAAACAGCTTTCGGTGTTGTGGCTTGAGATTGTTCCATAGAAAAAATCAAATCATTTCTTTTCAGCAGTCATTTCTTCTTTTTTCGCCGAAGCAAGGACGATTGCTTCGCGCTCTTCTTCGGTAAACGGGAAGCCGTCTTCTTTGCCCTCGATGACGGGTTTTGCGTAAATCCGCGCTCCTTCTCGCGTATGAAGCGACGAGAGTACGGTTCCCGAGTTTTTTCCATCAAGGAGAGCGAGCGAGAAACTTTGGTTGCTTCCAACTTCTTTGAATGGATTGAATCGAACGAGCTCGGTTTTATGGATACCCTGATTGGCAAGTCCGTAAATCCGATTCGATATTTCGAACAATTCCTGAATCTCTTTATCGATACTCTTGAGCGTTTCGGAATGATTCTCTAAAACTTTCTCGAGATTGGCGCCGTTTTTTCCTCGGAGAAACAGATTCAATTTTTTCTCGTATGAAGTATTTTTCTTCCAGAGAAAGAAAACAAGCCCGAGGAGAACGATATGCACGCCGAATGCGATGGAAAAAAGCATCCATTCCGCAAATGAAATGTCGGAAAAGGTTGAAAAATTCATAGCGCTTCTCGGAATCATCCAGTATCGAAACTTTCCGCAGAATACACCGAATTTTGTCTTTTGTAAAGGGTTTTTTAATTTGCGGAAAGGGAGAGATTCGAACTCTCGATACCCTTTCGGGTATGCCGCTTTTCGAGAGCGGTGCCTTCAACCACTCGGCCACCTTTCCATATATCGCGCGTGCATTTCAAAAAAGCACTTCCTTGTTGTACAATAAATACAGTATAAAGGCAAACACAATACTATGCAGAACGGAATGTCGTTTGTGGATCCGGCGTCGGTGATTCGTGCGCTCAAGCTCGAGGCAGGGAAGGTCGTGGCGGATTTTGGGTGCGGTGCGGGGTATTTTACTTTCGAGGCGGCAAAGGCGGTAAAAGATGAGGGAAAGGTTTATGCGCTCGATATTTTACAGCCCGCACTTGAGTCGGTGTCGAGTCGGGGAAAAATTCTCGGATTGAAGAATATCGAACCGAAGCGCGTGAATTTGGAAAAAGTCGGCGGATCGGGACTTTCTCCGGAAAGTATCGATTGGGTGATTTTGAAGGATATGCTCTTCCAAAACAAGGGGAAGGAAGTGATCTTGCAAGAGGTGTTTCGCGTGCTTCGCCCGGGAGGAAAAGCGCTTGTTATGGAGTGGGTTCCCGATGATTCTGCGGTCGGTCCGGAAGAGGGGATACGTATTTCCGAAGACGAAGCGAAGAAACTTGCGCAGTCAATGGGATTTTCCGTCATTTCGGGCGTTCCATCGGGGGATTTTCATTATTCGTTCATTATTGAAAAGAAATGAGGCGGTTTCAAAACAAAAAAACAGGACGGGTGTTTCGTGTTTTGGCAGTGGCGTTTTTTCTCGTCTCGGCGATTTCTCTTTCCGGGTGCGGCTTCAAAGAGCAAGAAGAGCCGTATGCCGTTACGCTTGAAATGTGGGGTGTGTTTGACGATACCGACGCGTTTCAAGATGCGATCGGCGAATACTTGCGTACCAATCCGCATGTTCGGAATATCGAATATCGGAAAATGCCGGTTGATACGTATGAAAAAGATCTTCTTGAGGCGCTTGCCACCGGCAACGGGCCGGATATTTTTCTCATTCGCAATTCGTGGCTTCCGTCATATATCGACAAAGTGGCGCCGGCCGACCCCGCGTTTATTTCCGAGCGATCCTATCGCGATACATTTATCGACGTCGCCGCGGATGATTTTTTCGCGGAAGGAAAGGCGTATGCCGTCCCGCTCTCGGTTGATTCTTTGGGATTGTATTACAACAAGAGTCTTTTGAATGCTGCCGGCATCGGCTCTCCGGCGCGAACATGGGACGAACTTGCCAAGCAGGTCCGGCTCCTGACCAAGGTGGATGAGTATGGGAATATTACGCAGGCAGGTGTCGCACTTGGTACCGCGTACAATATCAATCGTTCGACGGATATTCTCTCGGCGCTTTTTCTTCAGTTTGGCGCGAGGATTGATTCTTACAAGGAAAATCAGGTTGATTTTCAGAAAGAGGCGAGCGACGCGATGCAATTTTATACGGAATTTTCTCGACGCGGCGAATACTATTCTTGGGACAGCCGGGAGCATTATTCTCACGATGCCTTTTACGAGGGATCGCTTGCGTATATGATCAATTACTCGTGGCATATTCCGACGATTCGCCAGAAAAACGCAAAGCTTGATTTTGGAGTTGCTTCACTTCCGCAGTTCAATGGTGTCGCGCCGGTGAACTTTGCGAATTACTGGGGGTTTGCGGTGGCGAAAAATAAAATTGCTCCCACGCCGAATCCCGGAGAGCCGGTTACGCTTCCCGCCGGAAAAGAAAATGACTTGCGAATTTTCGAGTCGTGGCAGTTTCTTCGGTATCTTTCGTTTCCGAATAAGGGGGCGATCACCCTCAAAAACGCGCTTTCGGGAAATACGAGGGAGTTTCCGATGAAAATCGATCCGGCGAAGAAGTATCTTGAGGTAACCGGAAAGCCGGCCGCGCGTCGGGATCTTCTTGAGGCGCAGAAAAGCGACTTGTGGCTTGGTCCGTTTGCCGAGGGAAATCTTATCGCAAAGAGCTTTCGGCAGTATCGACCGGAGCAAACCGAGGCGCTTCTCGCGGAAGCGATCGACAATGTGAATCGCGGGGCGTTGTCGATTTATAATGCGCTTGATCTTGCAAAATCGAAAATCAATCAGGTAAATGGGGAAAGGTGATTCGGACAGTAGATACAAGGTTACGTAATTCGGTATTCGAATAAAGAAATGCGGGTGAGTTTTCAAAAACTTTTTTTCGTGATCGGAAGTTCTCTTTTTGTATGGATGCAACCGACATCGGTCGGGGCGGCGCTTGTGCCGTGCGGCATCGGGGATGGTCCGGCGTGTACGCTCTGTCATATTATTGTCGGTGGCAAGGGTTTGATCGACTGGGGAATGAGCATTATGGTGATCGTCGGGATCGCGCTTATTACGATTGCCGGTATTCGGTATGTCGTTTCGATCGGTCGATCGGGCGAAATGGGCGCCGCGAAGGGGATGATCGGGAAAACGCTCGGCGGGATCGCGCTTCTCCTGACGGGATGGTTGATTGTGAATGTAATCATTACCGTTCTTGCAAACGACAATCTCGGTATCGGCATTCAAAAAGAAAACTGGTACAAGTTTTCGTGTGATGCGAAATCGGCGATAGAAGCGTCGGCGGAAGGGGCGATTCTTTCTCGCGGGAGTGATTCAAAACAAATCGCTTGTGAAAATGCCGATACGATGAAATCACGGCTTTCGAGCGGGGGCGGGGTATGCGTCGGGGTATGCCAGAGGAATGCATGCAGTTTTTCCGGTCCGGTCGATATCGCGATCCGCGAAGCAAAACTCCCGAATGGTATTTCGAGAAACCTTCTTGCCGCGGTGATCTGCCAAGAATCAAGCGGTCGAGCGTCGGCAACCAACACCAGAGGCTCTTTTACGAGTTGTGGACTGATGCAGGTAAATTCAAACGAGGTCGGCAATACGACCTGTACCGACAAGGTGAATTTGTTTGATCCGAAAATAAATATCGAAAAGGGACTGGAAATTCTTTCCAAAAAATTCTCGAGTGTCAGCGCCGAGAAATATAAGACTGTCTCGAAAACGAACCAGGCGCTCGCGGCGTACAATTGTTGCGGAAATGGCGAGAATCCGAATACCGAAAGCGTGAGTTGCAAGGCAAATGACGGGTGGGAATCGGTTCCAAGATGGGCGTGTCCGATTGATCCCGGTGGAATGTGTGTTGTCCGGGAGTATGCGTGCGATGTGGCGCTGTGTGAAGGACAGTATTCATATTAATCCTGATTTTTTCAAGCAATCTTTCTGTGCCGGAAAATTTCCAGCGAAACTTTCCTGAAGTTGAAGAAAAAACTTTTCTGCTGGAACAGCAAAGACCGTGCTTTTTTCTTCAAATTCGCCCAGAAAGATTCTTGAAAAAAATCAGGAAGGATTCAGTGATATGATTTTATTTGAAACAGCGAAGGCGGCGGGGGTGATTGAAAGCGCACCATCGGTCGGAGCGCTTTTCTCGAATATTCTCTTCTTTTTGTTGTCGGTTGTCGGGATCGTTGGTATACTGGGGATGGTGTTCTCCGGTTTTCAGTATCTCTTTTCATTTGGCGATGCCAAGAGGGTGGAACAGGCGAAAGCATCGTTTCGGTATTCGGTGATCGGCATTCTTGTCGCTCTCGGGGCGCTCATTCTTTTGAAAACGATCGAAGGGTTGTTGCGACAGTGAAAGGTTATGGGTACTGAAAAGTTTTTTCCCCTCTCCTTTCGCGGAGGAGGAGGCAGGGGGAGGTGGGAATGAAATCTAAACCCCTCCTCAATCCTCCCCGCCAGCTGGCGGAAAAGGGGAGGAAGCGAACTTGGTAAAAATAAAAACAGAAAGGAGGTGACGGCACATGATACAAACAATGAAAAAAATCGGATATGGAATTGCTGCGAGCGCAATGATGTCGGCTCCGATGGCGGCATTCGCGCAGTGGAATGCGAGCAATTACTCAAGTAGCGGTCTTTCCAATACGAGCGTGACCACACTTATCGTGAACATAATGAAGTGGCTCCTCTATCTCCTTGGATTCATCGCTATTATCGGATTTGTTATCGCGGGCGTTCTCTATCTTACCGCGTACGGTGATAAGGAGCAGATCGACAAGGCGAAAAAAGCGATGCTCTATTCGATTGTTGGCGTGCTTGTGGCACTGATCGGATTTATCGTCGTTACCGCGGTCACCAATTTCCTTTCGGGAGGAACGACCTCGATTTAATGCAGAGAAGTCAAAGTGTATACACTTCGAAACAATCCCGCCTTTTTGGCGGATTGTTTTTTTTCGTGCGTATGGGATAATATGGGAAGAAGAGAAGGTATATTTGATAACAGATAATTTTTTTATGAAGAAATATTTTTTTGTCTCGTTTGTATTTTTTGCAGCTCTTGTTTTCTTTGGTTTTCAGGGGGCGGCGTTTGCGCAGCTTGCTCCGCTTCAGTGTGTATCTGAAAATGCATCGTGTCAGCTCAATAATACTACGATAGGTATATGTAAGAAGGTGTGTTCTGAATTTGACAACTCCTGCGGGCTTTCTTGTTCTGCTGATCCAAATGCCAAGACAAGTACAGCACTCCCGACTCCCTCGACGAGTACGACGCAGCAGAGCCCAACCCAGGCGCAAAGCAGTACGAGCGCCCCTGTTCCGGTAACCTCTATCAAGCGTACCGGGCCGATTGTTCCGTCGTCGCAGGAACTTTTCGGATTGCCGGATACGTCAATTACGACACTGATTACGAATCTGATGGGGTGGCTCCTCTATATTTTCGGATTTATCGCGATTATCGCCTTTATTATTTCGGGATTGCAGTATCTGACGTCGGCGGGGGACTCGAAACAAATTGAGACCGCAGAATCAACAATGAAATATGCAATGCTTGGTGTCCTTGTAACGCTCGGATCGCTTGTTGTGATCAAGGCGATCGAACGAATGCTCCGCGCCTCGCTTATTTTCTGAAATGTTTTTCTGTATGACCCGACATCGAAATACTTTTTTTTCTTTTGTTCTCGCTTCGCTCGTGTTTTTTTCCGGAGCTGCTTCGGTTTCGGCACAAGCGCCGAGTTGTGCAAGTTTTGGCGGGACATGTGAATTAAGTTGTGATCTTTCGGTGACAGAGGATAAGACACCGGTATCTGATTGTAAAATTCCACCGAAGCAGACTTGTTGCGTCGCAAAAAAATCACCCACGTCTTCGTCGGTAGGTCTGTCCGATGTTCAAATCACCAATTCTTTGAAATACGATTCCGTGGAAGCATTTGTTTCGGCGGTGCTTGTTACAATTCAAGGGATTGTCGCGACGCTTGCGGTGCTTGCGATCGTGATCGGCGGCGTTCTCTATATTATTTCCGCTGGCAATTCGACGTGGATGGGGTATGCGAAAGGAGCGATTACCGGGGCGCTTATCGGACTCGCTCTCGTGATCGCGGCACCATCGTTTTTGAAAGAAATTTACGATATCCTTGGCGCTCGAAACAAACCGGCTGAAGTTTCGGCGGCGCTTTCTCTTACGCAGATTGCGATGAATGTGCTCAATTTCCTCCTCTCCATTATCGGTGTCCTCGCGGTGATTATGCTCATTATCGGCGGGCTCACTTATCTCACTTCGGCGGGGGATACGAAGCGTATCGAAACCGGTCGGAATATCGTAAAATACGCGTTCATCGGTATTACGGTCGCCCTTGCGTCGCTTATTCTTATCCGAACGGTCGAAGGACTGCTTCGGTAATTTATTCTTGAAAAACAAAAACGGGCGAAGCGCGATGATACTGTGCTTGCCCGTCTTTACCTCCTACAACCGGATTCCGGTGTAGAAGTTGATCTTGATTTGCGTGGGACCGCTCAAGATCAAAGTGGTTTTCAATGTGCTAGGGATATTGAATTCCCCGGAGGCACACCCACCTACATCGCTCTCGAACTCTCCGTCACCCGGGAGGGCTTTGTTGAGAACGAGTGCCCACGCGCGGTTTTTCGGACCCGGGAGCATCTCTCCTTTCGGATCGACACTCTCCGTACCGCTCACGTCGCGGGCTCGCTTTTCGTACTCGACGCCGTTTGACGTTTCGTATCCAACAATGAGCGACCCGTCGACCTTGAACCGATATTGTTGCATCGGCTCGAGCCCACAGACCTCGATCGGCTTCGCGAGCGAGTCGACTCGGATGATTTTTTCGAGGCCGACCACCTTTGCTTTGAGAGCATCGGTTCTTGGCGTCTTCCTCACCTCCGCGTAAACTTTCTTCACGAGCTCGGGATGGTCTTTCCTTGAAAGGTTTCCCTTTCGGAGCTCTTCCATCTCGCGGGCTTTCGCGGCATTCTCCCGATCTTCGAGATCGTTGAGAATTTGCTGTGCCGCCACTTGTTGTGGTGGTGTCGCAAAGGCGCGGAGTGGATCGAACCCCAAGAGGTTGATCCTCGTGGCCGATGGGAACATCGCCACGATTCCGACGGCACACATCGCGAGGAATATCCACGCCGTGATTCGCCGGTACCACTTTACCGGCGTTTGGTAGTGCCAACACCAGAATCCGAAGCCGATGAGCCCCGCGACGAGGATCATCGATTGGATGAAGTTGCCTTTGAGGGGGAGTAGGAACGTCGCCCCTACAAAGGCTGCGAGGAAGAGGCCAGCCGAGACGCAGAAGTTTTTGTACTTCTTGAACGCGTCGTCGACCGCGAGTCCCACGACTCCGACCATCACGAGCACGTACGGCTGTATTGCGAAGTATGTGACCGCCGCAATCGCCGGGATGAGGAGGAGGACATTCACGAGTTCCTTGCCGATGAATCCGGCAAAGATCATGCCGAGTCCGAACAGTACCAGATTCACGACGACCCGGAAATACAGGGTGTCGTAGAAGATCTGGGCATTGCGTCCGGCTCGGAGGAATGCGAGCTGTGCAGCCCGCCGAATCAGTGTGAACATTTAATACTCCTTTCCCCGAACCTTCAGAAGGTCCGGATATCGTTGTTGGTCATGAGCATGAAAGCTACCATGCCCACGATGGCGAGTACTGCGAGGAGGTACCAGAGCATTCGACCGGGTTTATCGTTGGCCGTCCGCTCCGTCAACCACTCACGCCCTTGGCGCTCGTGATCACGTTGCCATCCGTCGAGCTGCGATTTCAATTCCTCGACGGAGTTCACTCCGAAGAGTTTGAAAATCTCTTTCTGAAGTTTGACGCTCTTTACGAGTCGGATGACATACTTCAAATCATCCTTTGGACCCGAAAGGGTCTTGGAATCACGAAGTATCTTCACGGCTTCTTTTGGATCCATCGAGCAAAAAAGCTTGAGGATCATTGCTCCGCGGATATTTCCGACGGTTTTGGCATCATGATACCCGCCTTGACCATCGGGGATCCTGATCGTTACATCACTTTCGCGACGACCGATCATTTGGTAGAACTTTTTGCATTCGCCCGGATTCTTTTTGAGTATACCGAGAATTTGAGCAAGATGGTTGAGTTCTTGTTGGTTCAGTATGCCCTTGTTTTGACCAAGAGCAACCGCCCCCCAGAACAACGTTTCATCATCAAGGCCAAATCCAAATGGATCTGCGGCGAGCTTGTCCTTATCAGGTGCTTGTTGTTGCACGCCTTCGAATTTCTGACGTGCCGCCCCTATCGCTTGGCCGATCGTCCCATAACCCAGGAACGAGCCGAGCGTTTCAAATCCTCCGAGGATTTTTTTCCAGGTTTCCCTGTTGTCAACCATCTCCATTCCCTTCTCCTCCGCTTGGGAGGTAAAAAATTGGTAAAGTGCCTGTTACAAATGATGCCTGAACAGGCTCTGATTTTGTAACACTCTATATTAGCACAAAATTGAGAAAAAGTCAAGTGTAAAAAACGAGATATTGAGCTTTATATAAGCCTCAATTTCGATGAACAAGGAGGGAATTTTTATGGATTTAAAGACTCGGTGTCTTGACGAAGGTAAAAGGCTTTTTCTTTCTCCTCCAAAAAAGAGGGTAGAGTGAGGTAAAAGTGAGAGTAAAATCCGAACCCCTCCTCAATCCTCCCCTTAGAAAGGGGATGAGGTTAGGGATTTTTGTTTTGAACTTGCTTGCTTTTGACATTCGTGACTTGAGATGCTATACTGTCCTTGTAATGAGTGGTCTCGGATGTTCGCGATTGGTTCGCGGATTCTTTTTTTCGAAAAAACATTTTTTCGAAAAAATGCAAAATGAAAATATCAAAAATCAAAATGACACTGTAAAATGAAAAATTTTCGGACTTTCTCATTTTCCCATTTTGAATTTTTGATTGTCATTTTTCACTTTGATTTTTAAGTTTTAAATTTTCTATAATTATGCCAAAGAAAAAGGTGGTACAAGATGAAGAATCGCAGGAGGCGGGAAGTCTTTCGGGACGACTGGGTGAATTCGGAAGTGCGGTGATGCAGATTGCCGATGAGAAGGGAATCGATCGAGGGAAGGTTGTGGAAATTGTCGAGGCGGCGCTTGCGGCCGCGTACAAGAAGGATTACGGCAAAAAGGGGCAGGTGATTCGTGCCGAGTTTGATGAAGTTACGAAAACCGCGAAATATTTTCTTGTGAAAGAGGTGGTCGATGAAACGACCCGCGATTTTACCGTTCCTGAAGAGAGCGAAGAAGGAAATGAAAAGGAGGAAAAAGGAAGCGTGGAAAAAGTCGACGAAAAGGCTGAAGAGATGGGTGAAGATGTTCCCGAAGAAGATCGTCTCCCGCGGTATAATCCGGAGCGTGATCTCACTCTCGAAGAAGCGAAACAGGGAAAGAAGAATGCAAAAGTAGGCGATACGATCGAGATCGAACTTGAATCGCACGATGAGTTTGGTCGTGTGGCGGCGCAGACTGCCAAGCAGGTGATTATTCAGCGTGTGCGTGAAGCGGAACGCGAATCAATGTTTGAAGAATACAAGGGTCGCGAAGGGCAAATGGTATCCGGCGTGGTGCAACGAATCGAGGGACGGAATGTGTTTCTTGATCTTGGAAAATCGATCGGTATTCTCTTTCCGTCGGAACAGGTGGAAGGAGAAAATTATCGAATTGGTCAGCACGTGAAGGTGTATCTTGTGCGCGTGGAAAGTGATCCGAAGGGACCGGGACTTCTTTTGTCGCGAACGCATCCGGAGATGATTCGGCAACTTTTTTCACTCGAAGTTCCGGAAGTATACTCCGGAATCGTCGAGATTAAGGCGATTTCTCGCGAGGCGGGATCGCGCGCAAAGATTGCGGTGGTATCGACACAGGAAGGCGTTGATCCGATCGGGTCGTGTGTGGGGCAAAAAGGAACGCGCGTGCAGGCGGTAATCGACGAGCTCGGCGGCGAGAAAATCGATATTATCGAATGGAACGAAGATCCGAAAAAGTTTATCGCTGCGGCATTGTCGCCGGCGAAGGTATTGAACGTGGAAATCGTGGAGGATTCCGAGGGACGAAGAGCGATTGTTACGGTTCCGTCGGATCAACTTTCGCTTGCTATCGGAAAACGCGGACAGAACGTGCGTCTTGCGGCGAAACTTACCGGATATCGGATTGATGTTTCGGCAACGGATGCGGTTGTTGAAGAAGAAACTCCATCGGAAGAAGCTTCTCCGGAAGAATCTCCGGAAGTTTCCGAAGAGACGAAGGATTAATTTTTTCTTCTCTTGATTCCTGATTCTTAATTCTTAATTCTTCTAATAACTATGAACTTGTGGCATGAAGTTTCATCGGGAAAAAATACGCCTGAATTGATCAATGTAATTGTGGAGATTCCAAAGGGATCAAAAAACAAATACGAGATCGATAAGGAAACAGGGATGATTAAGCTTGATCGCGCGATGAAGTCCGCGCAGGACTACCCATTTGATTACGGTTTCGTTCCCCGGTCACTTTGGGAGGATGGCGATGCGCTTGATGTTGTGCTGCTCACAACCTATCCGCTTGCCCCGGGAATTCTTGTTGAAGCGCGACCGGTTGCGGTGATGCATATGATTGATGGCGGAGAGGGTGATGATAAAGTGATTGCCGTGCCGAAGAACGATCCGCGCTGGGAAGAGGTTGATGATTTGAGCGGAATCAACAAGCATACCGTAAAAGAAATTCAGCATTTTTTCGAGACATACAAGAGTATTGAAGGAAAGAGTGTGGAAATTACGGGAGTGGAGGGTCGCGAGGCGGCATTTGAGGCGGTCAAGAAAGGCCTTGCGATGTATCAGGAAAAATTCAATAAATGATTTATGATTTTAGATTGAGGATTTAAGAATGATTTATAAATCATACATCATAAATCTTTAATCTGTTCTGTGTGATGTTATGGAAATTTCGATGAAAAAATTGCCGCAGTCGCGGGTAGAAATGAAAGTGTCTCTTCCGTGGGAGGAATGGTCGAAATATATCGACGAAGCGGTGGAACATATCGCGCATGAGGTAAAGGTGCCGGGGTTTCGACCGGGCCGGACGCCGAAAGCGATGCTTGAGAAGAAGGTGGGGAAGGGTATGATGCTTGCGGAGGCGGCGGAGCACGCGATTCAGCACGCGTATCCGGAAGCGCTTGAGAAGGAGAAAATCGATGCGATCGGTCGGCCGGACGTTGAACTTGAGTCGGTCAAGGAAAACGAAGCACTTGTTTTTTCCGCGAAAACCGATATCGTGCCGGAAATCGAATTGAAAGATTGGCGAAAATCGGTGAAGAAGACGAATGAGACGTTTGCGAAAAAACCTTTTGCGGTAACAGAAGAGGAAGTGACTGCGGAGATTGATCGGTTGCGCGATATGCGATCGGAATTGGCGCCCGTTGATCGTCCGGCACAAAATGATGATGTGCTTGAAATTGATTTTGATGTTTTTGTTGATAACGTATTGATTGACGGCGGATCGGCGAAAAATCATCCGATTGTTCTTGGGAAGAAAACATTTATTCCCGGATTTGAGGACGCACTTCTTGGTACGAAAACGGGGGAGTCGAAAGAGTTTGAACTTTCGTTTCCGAGTGAATATCACGCAAAACATCTTGCCGGCAAGCAAGCGACCTTCAAGGTGAAGGTGAATGCCGTGAAAGAGAAAAAACTTCCGGAATTGTCGGATACCTTTTCGGCTTCGGTAGGGAGTTTCAAAACCGTACAGGAACTTACGGAGAGCGTTCGGAAGGGGCTGGAAGAAGAGGGGAAGGAAAAACTCAAAGAAGAACGGCGCGCGGCGATTCTTGATGCGCTTGTGGAATCATCGACGGTTGAGTTTCCGGTGTCGCTTGTGGAAGAAGAAAAGAAACGAATGCTTTCCGAATTCAGTCGGCAGGTTTCGATGACGGGACTCGAGTTTTCGGAGTATTTGAAACAAATGAAGAAGACTGAAGAAGAACTGGCGAAGGAATGGGAGCCGCAGGCGAAGAAACGTCTCTCTGCGGGGCTCGCGATCGAACGGGTTGCCGACGAGAATGAAATCGAAATCGAGAATGATGCCGTCGAGGCGGAGATGAATCAGGCGTTTCGGTATTTCAAAAATGTGAAGGACGCGGAAAAAAATCTCGATATGCAGGCGCTCTATCGGTCCGTGCGGAATCGATTGAGGAATGAAAAGGCGTTTGAGTTGCTTGAAAAAATGTAAAATGTAAATATCAAAATGGAAAAAGATGATTTTACATTTTACACTGTCATTTTGATTTTTGATTTTTTCATTTTTCATTCAGAGGCTTATGAAAAACAATTATTTAGTGCCGATGGTGGTCGAGAAGACGAATCTCGGGGAGCGGGCATACGATATCTACTCGCGTCTCTTGAAGGACCGAATTATTTTTCTCGGTTCGCCGATCGATGACGATGTGGCGAATGCGATTATCGCGCAGCTTCTCTTTCTTGATTCGCAAAATTCGAAGGAAGATATCAAGATGTATATCAATTCCCCGGGCGGATCGGTAACGGCGGCGCTTGCGATGTATGACACCATGCAATATGTGAAAGCGGATGTGCAGACAATCTGTATCGGTATGGCGGCATCGGCAGCGGCACTCCTCTTGTCGTCCGGGAAAAAAGGAAAACGTTTTGCGCTTCCGAACAGTGAAGTGATGATTCATCAGGTGCTTGGCGGTGCGCAGGGGCAGGCGACGGAAATCGATATTCACGCGCGACATATTCTGAAAACGCGCGATCGCTTGAATAAAATTCTCGCGAAGCACACGGGGCAGAAACTCGCGAAAATCGAACGCGATACGGACCGCGATTATTTTCTGTCGGCCGAAGAAGCGCAGAAGTACGGCATTGTCGACAAGGTGATTGAGTAAGTGCGAATAACAGATAATAGAGGATAATCAGCATGAAATCCGCCCAGTTGGGCGGATTTTTTTATGGGAATTTTTATTCAAACAGCGGGAGGAGGGAGGTGCCGTTCATTTCGGCGGGTCTTTCAATACCCAAGAGGTCGAGAATGGTTGGTGCGACATCGGAGAGGAGTCCGCGGACTTCATTCTGTTCGCGTACCATAGTTTCCGCGTTTTTTTCTTTGTGATTGTCGGGTGTGATAAACCAGAGCGGGACGGGGTTGGTTGAGTGCTCCGTGTCCATTTCTCCGGTGGAGGGTTTGGTGAGCTCTTCGACATTCCCGTGATCGGCGGTAACAAACATACAACCGCCTGCCTTCAGGATGGCGGGAATGAGAATGGAGAGTGTTTTATCGGTTGCTTCGACGGCTTCAATTGAGGCCTGCTCATTTCCTGTATGGCCTACCATATCGGGATTGGCGTAATTCATCAGAATGAAGTCGTAATTACTGCGCTCGATTGCCTCAATGACTGCTTCGGTAATTTTTGGAGCGCTCATTTCCGGTACTTCGTCGAAGTGTGCGACGACGGGGGATGGGATAAGCACGCGGTCTTCATCCGGAAAGGGTTTTTCTTTTCCGCCGTTGAAAAAATAAGTCACATGGGCGTATTTTTCGGTTTCGGCGATACGAAGTTGTTTTTTTCGATTTTGCGAGAGGACTTGTCCAAGGCAGCTTTCAACGTCTTCCGGTGGGAAAGCGATGTCGACCGGAAGATCTCGTTCGTATTCGGTCATTGTTACAAAAGAAATATCGAGAAATTTCGGTCGTTCGAATTTATCGAAACTTGGGAGGATAAATGCTTTGGTAAGTTCGCGTGCGCGGTCTTCGCGGAAGTTGTAGAAAATAACGGAATCCTTTTCGCTGATCAGTCCGATCGGGCGGCCGTTTTCGGAGACGATGCCGGGCTCGATGAATTCGTCGGTAATATTTTTTCCGTAGCTTTGTTCGAGATAGAGCGCGGGGTCGGTAATGAGCTCGCCTTTCCCTTCAACCAGCATTCGATAGGCTTTCTCGATCCGATCCCAGTTATTATTCCGATCCATCGCCCAATTGCGACCGATAATGGTTGCGATACGCCCGACACCGGCCATTTTAATAAATCGTTCGGTTTCTTGAAGGTGTTGAACGCCGGACGTCGGCGCGGAATCTCGACCGTCCGTGAAACAGTGAATGAAAACTTTATCCACTCCCTCCGCTTTGATCATTCGGAGAAGTGCGAAGAGGTGGTCTTTATGGGAATGAACTGATCCCGAAGAAACGAGTCCCATAAGATGAATGGCGCTCTTTTTTTCTTTGGCGTTATGAATCGCCTTGAGGATGGTTGGATTTTTAAAAAAACTTCCGTCTTGAATGGCGAGTCCGATGCGGGGGAGGTTTTGGTAGATCACGCGTCCGGCGCCGATTGTCATATGGCCAACCTCGCTGTTTCCGGCAGTATTCCACGGAAGGCCGACGGAAATACCCGATGCCTGCAGTGTGGTCATCGGGTAAAAACGATTCATTTTGTCAAAAGTGGGGAGTGAGGCTTCTCGAATCGGGTTTCCTTGAATAAAATTCGAGAGACCCCATCCGTCGAGTACTACGAGTACGATCGGTTTGTATGTTTTCATTCTTTTTTTGAGAAAATCCCCCTTCTTTTCTTTATTTTACCATTGTTTTTGTCTTTGACAAAGGAATAAAAACGGACTATCATAATCGTGGAGCCTGTTCTCACGGTCTGTGTTCCGTTCGGATTCCGATTTTTTGGTCGTAAAAGATTCAGAACTCGCTTCCGCTTCAAGAAATCGGAGTTTTGCAGTACAAGAGACTTTGGGAACAGGCTCTTATAAACAGTTTATTCTCTCTTTTCGGAAAATTGTCGTTACGGAAAGGCCTCTTCGAGTCATGAATCGGATTTTCTCTCATCATATTTTTCTTCCCTCGACTGTTATCGGTCGTTTGAAGCTTTTTTGAGACCATTCGTCGCTTTTTGACGGTTTTTCTTCGGGGTTGTCTTTATTGTATGCCCCAACCTTCTTTCGGAAAGAGACCTTATCATTATGGATACGGGAATTTTTTCTTTTGGGATAGGTATGATAGCGCTCCTTTTTGGTGCGGGTATCGGGTATTTTATTCGGCAGAGTGTTGCCAAAAATCAACTTTCGACCGCAGAGGGACGCGCGACAAAGATTGTCGAAGAGGCGGAAATCAAGGCGAGGGAAGCCATGCTTGAAGCAAAAAAACAGGCAGTTGAGATTCTTGAGAACGCAAAAAAGGAGGGAAAAGATCGTGAGGAGTCGCTTAATCGTGAATCGCGACGACTGGAGAAACGCGAAGAGCAGATCGAAAAAATAAATGAAGAAGTGTCGATCGAAAAGAAATCACTTCTTAAAAAAGCCGAGGATATCAAGAAAATTCAAGAAGAAACCGAACGTATTCGGAAGGCAGAAGAAGAACGACTTCAGGAGATTGCCGGGCTTTCTCCGGAAGAAGCGAAAACGCAGCTCCTCTCCTTGGTGGAAGAGGAGAGTAAGGATGTTCTTGCGGAAAAAATCGCAAAACTGGAAAAAGAAGGTCGAGACGGTCTTGAGCGCCGAGCGCTTGATATTATGGCGACGGTGATTCAAAAATTTTCTCGATCGCACGTTTCCGAGTTTACCACGACGACGATCCAGATTCCGTCCGATGAAATCAAGGGGAAAATTATCGGAAAGGAAGGACGGAATATCCGGGCGCTTGAAAAGGAAACGGGGGTCGAATTGATCGTGGATGATACGCCGGAATCGGTTGTTATTTCCGGGTTTGATCCGGTTCGGCGCGAAGTGGCGCGACTTGCGCTCGAGAAATTAATCACGGACGGGCGTATTCATCCGGCGCGTATCGAGGAGGCGGTTCTCGAAGCGAAGCAAGAAATCGATCAGAAGATAAAAGAAGCCGGCGAGGCCGCGGCTTACGAAGCCGGTGTGACCGGGCTTCATCCGAAACTGCTCTATATTCTCGGGCGACTCCGGTATCGCTACAGTTACAAGCAGAATATTCTTCTCCATTCGCTTGAAGTGTCATATATTTCCGGTGCGCTTGCGGCGGAACTTGGCGGGAATGTCGCGGTCGCGAAAAAGGCCGGTCTGATGCATGATATCGGAAAAGCGGTCGATCATGAGATTGAGGGGACGCATGTGAAAATCGGTATTCGAATTCTCGAAAAATTCGGGGTGGGGCAAGAGGTGATTGATGCGATGAAGTGTCATCATGACGAGTACCCGCATACGACGCTTGAATCGTTTATCGTTACGGCTGCGGACGCGATCTCGGCGTCTCGGCCGGGTGCGCGCAAGGAAACGGCGGAAAAATATATCAAACGAATGCAGGAACTCGAGTCGCTCGTCAATTCATTTCCGGAAGTGGAGAAGTCATATGCCATTCAGGCGGGTCGTGAAGTACGGATTTTCGTGAATCCGGAAAAAGCCGATGATTACGCCTCGCTTCGGCTTGCAAAAGATGTCGCGCAGCGTATTCAGGAAGAACTTCAATACCCGGGAGAAATAAAGGTGGTCGTGTTTCGTGAGACGAAGGCGATTGAGTACGCGCGGTGAGGTGAGGAAGGGGTCTTCTTTAAATGAACTTTCTGCCGCCGTTTGACTTCCAGCGAAGTCAAACTGACGTTCATTGAATTAAATTTATAAAGGAACTTTTCAAAAGAAACAAGAGAATGAGAAAACTCGCATCAAAAATTCCTCAAAGGAATGTATTGGTGTTATAAAATAAGAGAAGGGATTTGCCTTGTTTTCGCGGAAAGTTTACAATACTCGAGAGGAGGTAAGAAAATATCATCGATGTTTTGCCCCTCCGGCGAATATCGAAACTAGAAAGCGGGGTGGGTACAATGGCAAAAAATATCAACAAAGACACGCTCGTTCACTCGATCGTCGGCAAGACCGATCTTTCGAAGAAAGACGTGGAAGCGGTGCTTGAATCGTTTATCGATGTGGTAACCGCCGAGCTTCGCTCGGGAAACAAAGTGACGATGACCGGTTTCGGTACATTCCGTGTTTCCAAGCGTGCGGCTCGCGAGGGTATCAATCCGCAGACCAAGGCAAAGATTATGATTCCAGCGATGACCGTTCCAAAGTTTACAGCCGGAAAAACGCTCAAGGAGGCTGTTAAATAGTTTTCGTGATTCCGTGTATGATAACGGAGTAAATGAATCCGCTTTGGCGGAAAAAAGATAGGGTAGTATCCCGCCAACCGAAAGGAGAGCGGGATATTGCTTTTTCTAAGCGGTAAACGTACACTGTGGAGGTACATTTCGGGGCATAGTATAGTGGTAGTACGAGTGGTTTGGGACCATTTAGTCTCGGTTCGATTCCGAGTGCCCCGACAGCATTTAAAGTCTCGGTTACCCGCCTACAGTTCCACTGAAGCGGAACAGTATGGCGGGCGGGGATTCCGAGTGCCCCGACAGAATTTTTGGTGTACCGCGTTTATGGATGGGAAGTTATGAAAAAAGTCGTGACGATCGGTGGTGGAACGGGGAGCTTTATGCTTCTTTCGGGATTGAAAAAATATCCGATTGAACTTTCGGCCATTGTGTCGATGGCGGATGATGGCGGGTCGACCGGGGTTTTACGCGATGAGCTTGGCGTGCTTCCGCCGGGCGATGTGAGGCAGTGTCTTGCGGCGCTTTCGGATTCGTCGGAGATGCTTCGGAAACTGATGAATTATCGATTTGAGGAGGGTGGGCTTGCGGGGCATAGTTTCGGCAATCTTCTTCTTTCGGCGCTTGAGAAAATTTCCGGAGGATTCGGGCGCGGTGTACTGGAAGCGTCGAAAATTTTGAATGTGAAGGGAGAAGTCATCCCGGTTACGGAAACGGATACCAAGATTTTTATGGAATTAAGAAATGGGAAGCTTCTTCGGGGTGAACACGAAATCAATACGAGTGCCCGCGTGGAAAAAGTTGGCGTGAAGCGGGTGTTTTTTGATCCGAAACCAAGAGTAAATTCGCTCGCGGTGAAACGCATTCTCGAGGCCGATTTGATTGTGATCGGTCCGGGAAATCATTACTGCAGTATTGTTCCGAATTTACTTGTTCCGGGCATCGCGGAGGCGATCGTGAAATCGAAGGGGAAAATCGTCTACAACTGTAACTTGGTGAATAAAACGGGGCATACGGACAACTTTACGCTTGAAGACTATGTTACGGCAATCGAATCGTTTCTCAAAAAACGAACACTCGATTATGTAACCTTCAATACGAAAGCCCCCTCGCGTTCGCTTCTTCAAAAATACGCCGAGAAGGAAGAATCTCTCGTTTTGTTTAAAAATCACTCGACTCGCTCGTACCGTGTGATTCGTGCAAATCTCCTCTCGACCAAGCCGGTTCGTCTGGGGCGAGGTGATACGTTTCCGGTTGTTCGCGGTTTTATTCGGCATGACGGGGAAAAGCTTGCCAAAGTGCTTCTTATGCTTCTTGAACTTTCGGAATATGAGAGTATCCTGAAGAATATGGAATAATTTTTTTGAATCATACTTATGGAATAACAGTCAAACTTACTTCATATTTTTGAGGAAGTTTTGCAAGAAAAATTTCCTTCCGAACAAATTTTTTCAAACTCTCTTGAGTCTGATGCTGAAAAAGATGAAGCGTCGAATATGAGAGTGTACAGGGAGGTATACCGGGATCACTCGTATCATTTTTTTACCGAGGAACTTGCCGGGGCTTTGAAACAAGAGCCGAAATCGGAGGGGTATGATGTGAGTGAATTTGCTACGAAGATTGAGCGTTCGGTGAGGTTGCGGATGTACAATGAGTTAGGCATTAATGAAGACCAAAGTAAAATGAAGTCTTTTTTGGAGGCAGATCTTGTTTCGTCGAGAGCGCTTCTTTTGGAAAAATTTCAAGATGGAGAGGTGATTCAGGCAATGCGGGACGAGCTTTTCAAAAAGTTGCCATCTCGATTTCAGCAAGAGGGAATGATGAAAAATCGCTAGAGTATTTTTGAATTTTTCATTTTTGTATGGTTCTTTGACCCTTTTTTAAGCCACGCGTATAATAAAGGAAAGTAATTTTTTGGCGAAAAGATATGGAAATGACGACGCTTGTTTTGAAAGAAATTCGCGATGTGGCGGATGGGACGCGACTGTATGTTTTTGAAAAACCGGCAGGGTTTTCGTATCGGGCGGGTCAGTACACGGCGATCAAGCTCGAGAATCTGATTGAACCGGATGAAAAAAGCGGCGTACGGTCGTTTTCGTTTGCTTCGGCGCCGTCGGATGATGAAATATCGTTTGCGATGCGCGAAGGAGAGAGTGGGTTTAAGAAAACATTCTGGGCGCTTACTCCCGGAGCGACGATCGGCGTGACAAAACCGGTCGGGTTTTTTACCGTTGATGACAATGATACCCGTCCGGTCGTATTTCTTGCCGGGGGAATCGGGATTACTCCCGTTCGCAGTATTCTCCGCGAGGCGACGGCAAGCGGATCGGAGCGGGAATTTGTTCTTTTCTATGCCAATCGATTCGAAAAGGACGCGGCGTTTCTCGAAGAAGTGCGGGCGCTTCCGGTCAAAAATTTGAAGGTGATAACGGTGTATAGCAAATCTCAAGTGGCTTGTGCTGATTGTAATGATGAACGCGGATATGTCACTCCCGAGATGCTGAAAAAATACATCGGGGGAGAAGCCGGAGGAAAAGTCTATTACGTCGTCGGGTCGCCGGAGTTTTCCGATGCGATGATGGCCGTGCTTGATCAGATGGGCGTTCCAAAAGAAGATCGGAAGTCCGACCCGTTTACCGGACTTCGCAAGTCTTCCGGAGAGAGCAAATAGGGCAGGCGGATTCTTTCGAAGGATTTACAGGAACTCGAACTTGGTTTATAGTGGAACGGTTCGAAAAAACAGGCTTTTTGCCTGTTTCGCGGGTATCGTATAATGGCTATTATATCAGCCCTGTCTGCCGACAGGCAGGCTTCCAAGGTGTATATGGCTGCGATCGTGGTATATGCTCTATACGATAAGGTTTCCGGACAGATCTACGTAGGGATGACGAATAATAAATAATATAACGAGAAGACTCAGTGAGCACCGGAGAGGGCAGAGCTTCTTCACAAGAAGACTTTCCGACTTTGTTGTTGTATACACCGAAGAGTTTGAAAATTATACCGACGGAAGAAAAAAGGAAAAACATCTCAAGCATGGATCCGGAAAAGAGTTTTTGAAAAGTTTGATACGAAAAAGTATGTAGTGGGTATAAATAAAATATAAGCGGGTATCGTATAATGGCTATTATATCAGCCTTCCAAGCTGAGGACACGGGTTCGACTCCCGTTACCCGCTCAAGTTACAGTAAAAAGGATGACTACTTGTCATCCTTTTTACTTTTTAGTGGTAATAGGGAGTCGAACGGGTGGGAACGAGACGAGTTTCCTTTCAGAAGGAAGGAAACGATAACGAGTGTCGACGGATACGAATGAATGAGTATTCGACGCCACCCCGGGCAAGGAGTGAGTGAACGACGGCGAACGAATGACGCGAAACTCCCGTTACCCGCTCCAGCAAAGTTAAAAACTTAGCTAGTATTGAATCTTTTCATTTTTTGAATGGGAAAAAATGAAGATAAGTCTCGATAATATAGAAACCAACTTTATATTGACAAGAGTATGAAAATATCTTAGGGTATACAGTCTGGAAATCGGCTGAATTCACCCCTCAATTAGGACACCTGACTCAAACAAAGATTACTTTCT
>CAYTED010000007.1:0-82045 GCA_964436855.1 uncultured Bdellovibrionales bacterium
GTCAGTTTTTAGGAATTTCGGATAAAATGGGTTCTAGCCAAATTGTAAAGACACAACAAAAAACAAGACTGTTACAGCCTTGTTTTAGGTGCTCCGAGCGATGGAAGAAGTTCGAACCTGTTTGGTAAATTCTTCTTCCTCCTACTGAATCTTCTTAAAATAATTTCGTAAGAAAGAAAGGTGTTTCTTTGCCTGCTCCGTATGATCTCCTCCGAGATAGAAAAGATATGACACCATAATAAGTGAGGCATAAACCGTGGAAAAGGCATCCATAACCGGAGGACAGGGTTTTTCCGGAGAAGTACTATAATATCCATCTTTAAATGCTTCCCATGCTTCCTCGCCCATAAACACACGGATGTCAGTTCCAAGTCTATAAAGATCACAACACTCATGCTTTATAAACCAGCTTTCTTTTGGAGAAAATGTATCGATAAGCATGAGTTTTTCCTTATAGTACAAGGCATTCCCCATATGAATGTCCATACTAACAGAAAGATGGTCACGGAAATATTCCCTTACCGTCTCATTCTCGGCAACAAGCCCTTTTATGAAGTTGTAGTATCTTTCAAGCTCTCCTTCTTCAAATTTATCTTTCTGCATGAGCGTCCAATTGTAAACGTCATTACAAAGCTCTACAGAAACAGCAAGTGGGTCTAGGTGCTCTTTTGGTAGCTTTGGAAGTTCGCGTTGCAGTTCTGCAAAACGACCTCCCTCCCGAAATGCATCAAAACCTTCTGGCACACTATGCATAAAAATATTCATGAGAACGCTTTTTTCGGGAAAAGTGTTCATTATCATGACATATTCTTCAGCTATTTCATCATGGACAATACGCAATTCTCCATTAACTACTGCAACCGGCTTGAGGGCAACATAGACATCATCATTTAGCTTGTGGTTCCATTCGAAATCTCGACGCGTAAAATCAAATCGTGACTCTTTTCCAGAAATATCACGAAATCCTTTATTAAAAAATTCGTTATCGTTTTTATATACCTTATAGGCATGTTCCGAGAAAACGAAAACATTTGAAACAACTGTCTCAATGTGCTTTTTAAGCTCTCCGGTCTCACCGAATGCTTTTCCGATTTTCATTAGCTCTAACAGGGGTTTTTGAGAGTAATTTTCCATAGACAATATAATATCATTCTACTCAGTAATTGAAAAACGGGCAGAAGATTTCTCTCCTGCCCGCGTTTATTCCTTTCCTCCTCTTAGTTGCAGGCATGGACGGCTTCGACCAGAAGGTCATGAAGGCGTCCGTTGGACATGATGTGGCCGTCGATCTTGCCGTCACGGTAGTGAAGCGGTTGCCCGAAGATATCAGTCACCTTGCCACCGGCCATTTCGACAATGATGTGGCCAGGGGCAGTATCGTGATGCTTGGTCCCAGGGAAGATCGTTCCGACAAACTCGCCCGTCGCGACTGCAGCCTCGATGTAGCCGATGCTACAGAGATTCACGAGGGTTACCCCCCGCTCCTCAAGGTATTGGCATGCCCGCAGAACGTTGTACGGACACCCCGGCCACGAGACATAACCGACGATCGGCCGATCCGCGAGTGTAGCAGAGCTCACATGGAGAGGTGTTCCGTTCATCCACGCTCCTTTCCCGGATTCAGCAGAGTACAGACGATCGGTGAAGGGGTCATAGATAACGCCCATCACCGGTTTCCGCTCGTACATGAGACCAAGCATGAAGGTGGCGACCGGCATGCCCCAGGTATACGGGAACGTGCCGTCGACAGGGTCGCACATGATCTGCCACGGACTCGCCGTGCGATCACTTGCTTCCTCGCCGATAATGTCGACTTCGCTCGAGAGAGCTCGGATGTGCTCAATGACCAACTGGTTGATTTCGGTGTCGGCCTTCGTCAGGGGCGTGGTGTCTGATTTAACCACACGCTCCATGCCGAAGTGAGTAAAGTAAGTCTTCATGATGCCACCCGCAAGGAGTGCGATCTCATGAAGGTTCTCAAGGCTCACAGGAGCCTTTTTCTCGTTCAGCATGGGTATGCCCTTTCGCAGTTGAGATGGAATGGTAAGGAACTAAACATATTAGCATATTTTTTAATTTTAGTCAATGTAATATATAAAAAAGAGGCTTTAATAAGCCTCTTTTTAAGTCTGCTCGCTTGGCGGGACAGCTTCCGAACCTTTGAGTGGGAGAAGGCATTCCCCGATCCTAGCATTCTCTTACTTCAAATACAAAACTTGCTGACTCTCATTTAGTGCTCCGATCAATGAAAGAAATTAGAACTTGCTTAATAGCTGCACCAACAAGACTTGAGGTTTACTACCCCTTTGAACAGACTAAGGCCCTATTAATGTGGATTTGGTTTATTAAGAGAAGAAACGATATTGAGCATCCATTCAAGCGATGCTTCACCTTGTTTTCTTTCAACATTATTCATAGCCCTACTATGTTTAATAGCGTTTCGATAGTCCTTTAAATGTAGAAAATGCTTTTGAACCTCTGACTTTGAAGCAAAAGCAGCCCCAAATACTTCCCAATTTGCCAAGATTACTTTGGAATAATCCATAACATCACAGAAAGTGAACAAACTTAGTCCGTTTAGCCTTTCTCTACCCTCTGCTGGGTGCCTCTTATTTCTTTGTTCTATTTTCTCTTGAGTGGCTTGTCGAATATCTGAAGGTATTGATTGATCCCAATATTCATCCCCATACTTCAAAGAGAGCTCGCTGTCTAAAAAGGTTCTTATCTTCGTTTCAAGCTCATCAACTGCTTCCGCAGGATTTTCTTCTATTGAATCTTCTATACTACGCTCTACTCCAAGAAGTTTTTTGATCACTTTTTTGAAGTTCCTTTCTCTAGTATCAATAAAATTCTCGAAATCGTCACTTACTAAATAATCGTAAGCTTTTTCATCAATCGAGTGAGTAGATAATACTTTCTTAAAGTCTTCATCGTTATTTGCGTACTTTGCTTGAATAAAATCAGGGATGTATACTGATGGTTTTTTATCACGCTTGCGATTGTTTGTTTCCTTTGATAACCAAGTCATATTTAACACTGACTCGATGTGCTTGTTCTTTGCAAAACCAACACTTACCGACTTAGGAAAAATATGATCCTTTTCGTTATTAGGAGAAAGCTCTAAAGACTGATTCTTTTCAAAGTCATTTGATCCTTCAAGAGCAAGCAACGAAAGGATGCCCTTATAGACCGCACTACTACTAGATTTAACCTCCTTCAAATCTAGATTCCCTATGTCTCTTCTTGCTTCTAAAACGACTCGAGGTGTTTGCTCATCATCATCAAACCAAAGATTCATGTCAATGTAATGAGCAGTCATTTGAGTATCAGCAGCAGATGAGTATGCATTTGTGAATACCGCAGACCAATACCACTGACTTATTTTTTTATAGCAATCTGCCTTATTTTCTTTTTTCTCAGAAACGACTAGAAGAGCTGCTAACACTGGGATCATTGAAGAAAACGGGATTTCACTTTCTTTTCTTACCCCAAATCCATCTCGAAGATTTTCAAGTCGATAAATAGCATCTTCTATAGAATTGACGCTGGTATTCCAAAGATCCGTAAACTCACCGTCGCTAGAAAGCGAGAGGTTAGCGTAAATATCAAGAATGTCTGCTTTCTTTACAGAAGAAGATGGATGATTTAATAAGGAGATAGTTTGGAAAATATAGACCCTAATCTTCTCAATTTTTTTCGAGTACCTATCTATTCCAGGTTTGTTAACTTCAACTTCTTCCCAGAGTTTTCGCAGCTGAATCCCGTATTTTAGTAATCTAGCAATCAGCAGATCAAACGTGTTAAGACGTTCTCCCTTAGTATTAATTCTCTCAAAGATATCCGCTACTTGAGGTAAATCCATCGTCTTAGGAAGCACGACGTACGGAATCTCAAATTCTCTCCAGATATGCTTTAACCTTTTCTCAACAATCCTTCTTAAGACCCTAACTTTTTCCGAAGGAATCTGTAAGTCTTCATTTAAAAGATAATCTTCTAAGCCGTTAATCCATTCGTCATAATTTTCTAACTCACAAAAAGGAAAAAGTAGTCCTTCGTAGGATTCTGTCTTATCAAGCATTACGTCCTTAACCTCGATAATATTCTCTGGATTTTCTTCTTCTAGAAACTTTTTAAAATTAATATAAAAATAACTTCTAGCAGCATCTTTTCCTAGAGGAAAATCAGGGGCCTTTATCGCATAATGTAATGCGGTCATTCTCTGTTGACCATCAAGAATAATATACTCTGCATCTCTTGAGTTTTCCTCAACCCCTTTAATTGAAATTAGGTCTAGGGGCGATTCGTTCTCTGTTTGCCAAAGAAGGAATGCGCCGACATAGTAATCGTTAAAAATAGATTCCAGAAAATCTCTAATCCCCTCTTTCTTCCATGCAAAATACCTTTGGAAATTTGGTATTTTCCACTTTTGCTCAATATTACCTAGTAAATCATGCAAACGGATTCGTTCGGGAGCAGGAAGTAGATGTGGTTCAAAGTTATATTTTGATAAATCAGTTTTCTCTATAAATTCCGAGAGGTTCAGATTTTGATCCTCAATTGTGACACTGTAATCCTCTGATTTAATGATGGTTTCAAAATCAGATTTATCAATTTTTCTAACTCCACCCTGCAAGTAAGGTCCCCAATGAATTACACTCTTTATGAAAGAAAGTTTCTTTAATAAGGGTCTTATTGGTTTTGGTCTTTTCCAAATTTCGGATTCTTTAAGATCCACCCTATAAGTTCCTGAATTTAAAAACCACTCACCTGATTCACCACTTTTATCTAAATACGCTGGAGAAGCAACAATAGCAGAACCGAGAAAGACCTGTTTTTTTCCACCCAGGTAAAATACTAAAATATCCCCCTTCTGAAGCTTTGCTCTGCTCGCAGTATTAGGGTGTAATCCCCAAACTTTCTTTGACATTAGGAACCTAAAGATTTCAGATCCCTCTGTCTTTTCGCCATTTTCTTTGGCATGGTCAGTAATGATGCAAATGTGATAATTCATATAATGTTTCCATTTTAGCACTTTTTTAGCAGAAATCAGAAAAAATATGGAACTTCTTATCTTAGCATGCTAATATTGGGAAAACTATGAAAAAAGTGAAATACATCATTTTTAGATATCTGACCTCGGCGGATTTTTTCAATATCTATAAGCCCTCTGGCACAGAAGAGGGTGGGGGCGGTCAAGCATATATCGATTTCCCAACAAAATCAATTTCTGTAGATCAATGGGGGAAATTTTTCGATGGAGCAGAGAGCGTGTATTGTGAAACTGGCGAGAAGGGGCCTTCGTGGATGTTCCCAATAAATAGCATTGGGCTAAACGAATCTCAGGAGCTTAAAATATACCAGCGAAGACCCCAATCCATCTGTATTGCATCGCAGCGGATTACTAGCAGACAAGAGAACAGGATAAAAGCATGGAGACCTGAAAACGGATTTCCAGAACCCACAGATCCCACAGAAAGAGATACCGTCCCAAAAGATTTACTTATTTTTATTACGAGAACGACTAACGATGAGTTCTGGGCTGGTTTCTTAACTGATAAATCTCCAGTGACCTCATCTCTAACATCGCTAATCCCAGAGTTAGTTAATAAAACAAGGGAGGAAGGTTATGCTGGCTTTATTGATATTAAGGGAAAATTAACCCTTGAAGAATTAAATTCTAGTAAACCTTTTACTGCTTAATTTCTAAAAAAATCAAATATTCTGTAAGTTTATTCTCTAGTTTACTTTGATTACTTCGAAATCTTTTATTTTTTAAATAGGTAACGCTTACTTGTCCAAACTGTGACAAGAATTTTTTTAAATCATCAATTTTCAACAAACCATCCTCACTGTAACTAATTAAAAACTTCTTACAGTGCATTTCTGTAAATATTCTCTGAAAAGAATCTCGTATCTTTGTCTTGGTGCAAAAATTAGAATACTGATCTCGCCAAGGCCTTAAACCGCTCTCCCCTACAGCCTTAGGGCTGTCTTCTCTCGCTAATGTTTCAAGAATATGATAGTTGGCCGCATATTGCCTTTTCATATAAGGGGGGTCAATATAGCACACGTCGCATGAAATACTCTTTGCTAAATCCTCTGCGTATCCCTTCAAAACTTTGTGACCAGTGCTGTTATAGTTAATACTAAAAACGCTTGGCTTAAGTTTTATGGGATCAGTTGCTCTACCCATTAGTTTAGAAAGGTAATGACCGTATGTGCCAGAAATATTAGCTACATCATTTGCGGCCATGATTAAATCGTGCAATAAAAGCGAATGTTCAATATCACTAATCTTTTTGTTCTTGTATAATGTTTTAATCCAGTAACGTATGCCATCGATTTTTTTTGCATTCTCGGGCGAAAAGTAATTTCTTGGTCTTGTAGAATCCTTAGGACTCCCCTCAGCACTGAATTCATTCCAAAAATAGCCCTTCCTTTCGGATACCAGATTGAGTGCTTCGAGTATTCTCGAATAGTTATTCAAGTCCTTAGAAAACTTTGGTGCGTACTTTGCAATAAAATCTTTTGCCCCCTTAAATTCTGGGGCCTTTCTAAGCAGAAGGACTACACGAGCGTGATGGTATGAGTATGTCATTACATCGATTGCGGTAACACGAAAACTAGCTGCACGAAGTGCAGAAGCAACTGAAGCCGTTCCAGTCATTAAATCAACGATATGCCCTTGAGACGGAGACACTTCTTTAATTTTCTCTAGAACAGCATCCAAAATCTTAGTCTTCGAACCTATATACCTATGTCCCATATCTTTTATTGTGGAAACTGAAAATATCTTTTACAGAAACCTTCGCAAGTGATTTCACTGGAATAAGCCCCTGGGTGTCACTCAAAGTTTTATAAATAACTTGATAATCTTTTTCAGTTAAGCCGAATAAACTAGCAATTAAGTACTCAACTTGAGCATCCACATTACTTGGGAGCTCTTTATGTTTTTCAAGATAAGGCTTTAAAAGACTGACTACCTTTTTCTGAATTTTCTTTGAAATCAGAGTTGAAAGTTCACTAATAGGCAGATCGAGAATTTGTGCCTGGGTCAGGTATGGATGAGTTCGCCATTCGCTTTCACCATACTTTTTCAAGAGAAAATAGTAAATAGCCCTCGAGTTCATTACGGCGAGAATAAACTCGATAGGTGCCACTTCTTTCAATTCAGCCCTTGATCTAAATATATATACTACTTGGTTTGTGAATGCCTGAGAATAATCAATAGTAGCAGTTATACCAACGCCAGTTTTTCTAACTAATATTTTCGGTTCGTGATATAAGGAAATACTTTTATAATTTATCCCTTTATTATGTATTGATATCCAAAACTGAGACGTTATCGAATATCTTCGCACGCTCTCGCCTACCAAAATTGGCTTAGACCCCTTGAAACGCTTTCTGCTAATTATGATTTCGGTCTTAGTTTTAGCCAGATCAATGGCTGAGTCACAATGGAGACATTTCGGTTTTTTTGAAGTGGGCAACGGCATCCAAAAATTACATTTCGGACATCTGCAAACCCTTCCTGTTTTTGATAACTCTACACCGCGAGAAGAATGCACATATTTCCCTATTGTCGCTGCACTATCAGCGATCTTATCTATGACCTCCCTTTCTTCTTCTTTAGTGTCAATGTCAAAAAGGAAATTAGGAGTTTTGGAAAACCTTTTCTGCTGAATATCATGTCCTAATGCTTTCTCGGCATCAACAAACGACATCCTTCCTTGAAGGATTTCCTTTCGAAAGACTGAATTCAGTCTCATGCAACGAATTTTGTTTGTCGGAGTTGGATTAATTTTTTTACAAATCAGAACAGCACAGGCGCGGCTAATTCCAGGGAATATTTTCTCTCCCAATCTCCCTATATATTTTATTTCGGTTTGCATTGTAAGGAGTTTCCGTAAATCTTTTCTTTCAAAGGAAAAGATAGAATCTGGAATGATGAAAGCAAAATACCCTCCAGGTTTTACAGAAGATAGTGCCAATTCGATAAAGAGATCACTAGTATCAAATTGCCCCTTCCTTAAAGTGAAATTACTTTTCTCTAATTTTTCTGCATATGAAGAGGTGTCCGCGCCCCAAGGCGGATTCGCAATCAAAATATCAAAACCTTCTTGTGCATCAAATCTCTTTCTAACTAAGTCCCAACTATTATTAATATTGTTAGGGAAAAGAGCATTAGCAACAATAAAATTATTTTCTTTTATGTTTTTTGATGTAGCCAACAAATTTCCAATTCTTTTAATGCTTTTGTTTACGGCTTTCTGGTCTATGTCAATACCACAAAAAATATTTTGATACTTTAAGCTACCCTTTTGCTCATATTCCAGTGCACCTTTCAATGCTTGAATGGTAGCAACTAACAACTCTCCCTCACCACAAGCAGGATCAATTATTTTCGCTTTTTTTAAACGACTAATAATTTCTTTCGAAGAAATTCCACTTTCAACCAGATCTTTTATGAATAGATTAACTACCTTTTCCGCCACATAATCAGCAAGAACCGTTGGAGTATAAACAACTCCATTTTGTTTTATATATTGATTCTGAATTTTGATTTTAGTAGCAGTGAGCATATTTCTCTATTGCTTTCTTTGCCTGATTATCAAAAATGCTATTCTTAGAATTTTGGCATGTCGTTTTTACTCTCCACTGTACCTATAATAGCATTTTTAGCTTTTAAACAAACCATACGCCAATCCATGCACTGGGAAGCGTCCATTCAATAAAGTGCGTTTTAACACCATATTTTTATCTAACTAAATCATCAATTAAAATATCTAAGGCGTCTGCAATTTTCTTTATGGTTCCTATACCAGGATTTGGTGTTGCGCCAGCCTCTATTTTTGTAATGGTATAAAAAGATAGATTTGCCTTTTTAGACAAAATATCTTGCGAGATACCGGCCTTGTTCCGGTATTTTTTTATATTTTTACCAATCTCCAGAGTTATTTCTTGATGCATAATTAGTATAAGTATACTACTACTAATATAGTATATATATCTATACAACACAACCTCAGCAGAAAAACAAAAAACCAGAATATACTGGCTTTTATAACTATCCAAACTAATCAATCATCATTTGGAATGTCCTGAAAATTTAGCGCCTTAAAAGTCCAAAACTGAATATCGCTCGAAACCAACTTACCACCAACAACAGCAAGACTTTGGTCCTTTTCTCCTTGATTACTACTCATAAAATAGAACCTCAGCAACCCAGGAAGCTTTTCGTTATCCCCTCTAAGTTGAACTCCCTTTTATGGGAGTTTATTTTCTTCTAGAACATTTCTATTAAGATTGTCGACCATCCCTTGAAGGCCGGCCTCAAACTCTTTGTTTTGTTCGGGAGTCAGCCTTACTTTTAACATCAATTCGTGACGTTGGGCTGCGGTCATGCCAGCAACAAGCTCCTCTTCTGACCCATTCTGATTCTTTTGTTCTTCTCGATCAATCATACTGTTTTACCTTTCTATTCATATTATATCACAGAAAGTCATTTATTGGAAGGGTTTTCTGACACTATTCTTCATTACTCATCAGCTCTTGATACAAGACAGGGTTGTGTTTCTGAATATAATCAAGACTTCCTATATAGTCCTCGCTGAAAGAGTTGCAGTAATACTCGGCATTTTCCATCCCTTCCTGAAGCCCTCTCTGATAATTCTTCTTCGGAGAGAAATGGTCCGACAGGTACTCCTGGAGAGGAAAACTGGCCATTACAACTCCAGCAATAATAAGATAGATCCCCCAATCGGGAAATTTTTTCATAACATTATCCAAGTAGTGGAAGCACAAGAAAGGCCAACATAGAACCAAGTGTTCCGATAACAAATAGGCTAGAGAGGGTTAATACGGCCCATTTCCATGTACTTGATTGCAAAACCGTATCCCTCTTGATAAAGGCGTATGCGAATAAAACGATTAAAAACAAGGCCCAAATCATGCCCGGCTTTTGGTTGATCAAGACAAACGCCGCAATCAAAAGACTCTCCACAAAACTAAAAAGTACGCTAAACATGTAATATTTTCGCATAAACAAACTAATTAATTCTTAAAAATAAAAAAGGCAACCCTACTGGTTGCAAGACCCAACTAGACAGATTGTGCCCGGTTGTTTGTAGGATTGCCCTTTTTAGGCGCAATCCTACCGCTTAAAAGCGTGTCTAGTTTGTTGAGTCTTGCACCTTTAAAGTAGCACAAAAATCCAAAAAATCAATAATTTACGCTATACTTTACGAAAACAACGCATTCTATGTCGCTAGAAAAACTTCTAAAAGAAGCGCGCACCTACAGACCGCTTGATCTGATGCTTGGTGATGAGTATAATTTCACGAAACTAGAAAAGCTTGAAATATACAAAAGGATCACGAAGGAAACTTTGCGACTGTCAGGGATAGAAGATGTTCGAAAGGATTATCCAAAATTGAAGAATTATTTACGCGACAAGATCATTATTCCCTTCAAAATAGAGATATCCTCCAAAAATTTAAAACAAAGGTCTGATCCACATATAGAGCTTGGTAAGCAGCGTGAGTTTTTAAGAAAACTATCATTTGTTGACATCGCTTTGCCATTAAAAGAGTTTCGTATTTTTGTAAGCGCCATAAGGAAAGAATTCAGTATTAACCCAGAACAGCTGCTCAAAGAAATTGGTCTCTCCGAAGAAGAAATAGGGAAAGCAACTTATACATCTAAACCTTGGCAAATCCACGCCGTACTCAAAAAACTTGGCCTGGGAAGCGAAATAAAAGAGCGCATAAAGCTCAAAAAGCATAAAGATGAATTTGAAAAAAACTTCTTCTCAAAATACAAGCGCACAAAGTCTAACTTTTCTAAAAAGAATCCGTATCAAATAAACAGGAGGTCCAAAAAGTTGTGGATACCACCTTCACAGCAACCTCATGTACGAAACTTCATACTCTACGGAATTGTGACAGGAAATCTTTTTTCAATACACGGCACCAGCCGCGGAGAAACCCGTGAATGGGAGCGTCGCATCTTAAAAGAAAACAAGGATCAAGGGTATATCCCCTTTCTAAGAAGTTACTTCTATTACTACTATCGAGTCTTTAGAAAGGAAAAAAGTATAGTAGCAACAAATAAAAAACTAGAGATCCTTGGATTTCCACCTATCGCACACAGAGAACAAGACGACACAATGAAAAAACGTTACGAGAATCTATTCTTGAAATAGCAAAAAAAGTTTTAGAGAAACCCCTTATTTAAGGGGTTTTTTGCTGTGTTACGGATCGTTATATTTCAATGGACTTGCTATAACAAGCCGATTGCACAAATCCGTTGTCTGCTGGATAGGTCCGTTGCAATCGGCACCTGTCTAGCATACAGCGGATTTCTATTTTCAAAACAATGATTAGTAAAAAGCTCATTGATGAGCTCCAAATCATTATCAAAGAAGACTACGGGCAGGAGCTTAGCTTTGAGCAAGCTTCTTCTATTGCACATGCTATAACAAGCTACTTTGACCTTCTCGCAAAGCTCTATCATCAAAACAACTCTCCACCATAAAAAATGAACCTTCTGTGTTCTAAATATTATTTATTAATAATGCGACTATGAACAACAAAAACTCTAACCAGAACATTGGAAGCGAACCGGAAAGCGGCCAAGAAAAGTTCCGCTTCATTGCATCTGAAGTCACTAGTGACGGCGCTATAATTGAAATGCTCTATGATGCGGAGGACAAGAAAACAACCCTAGCGATCTGCAAGGACAACTCCCTAGAGATCCGAAAAACATATAAAGCTGGAGAGATGGTATTAAAGCCGTATCCTCCAACAAAAGACCTTCTCAAAAGCAACGTAATACTTTTCCCTTCCGAGCCAGTAGAGTATGACTCCCAGTCAAGTCTGATAAATACCATCCAAGCATTCATCCATAAATATATCTCTGTCTCCCCTTCATTCGAAAAGATAGCGAGTTATTATGTGTTGTTCAGCTGGATTCATGATGATTTCAATGAACTTCCCTACCTCAGAGGGCTTGGCGGTTTCGGAACAGGAAAATCGAGACTGCTACAGGTGATAGGTTCCATTTGCTACCGCCCTATATTCGCCAATGGTGCAACAACCGTATCTCCCATCTTCCGCATCCTCAATGATTTCCGAGGAACCCTTGTTCTCGATGAGGCTGACTTTCAATTCTCAGACACAACCACGGACATCGTGAAGATACTTAATAGCGGGTTCATGAAAGGTTCACCTGTACTGAGAAGCGAGGCCGGGCATAAGAGAAACTTCGATGTGAAATCATACGATGTATTTGGTCCAAAAGTAATCGCAACGAGATTCCTCTACGAAGATCCTGCGCTTGAAAGTCGGATGATCACAGAGGACATGAATCTCAATACTGTGCGAGACGATATCTCCTTTAATATGTCAGATGGATTCCGAAAAGAAGCCCTCCAGATAAGAAACCAACTATTGATGTTTCGATTTCGTACCAAGGGAAACCACGAGATCAATCAAACACATGAAGACCGTGATATAGAGCCAAGGCTCAATCAAATTGCGATCCCCCTCATGAGCATAATCGAGGATCCGGAGACTATAGCTGAAATCCACAACTACATACGAGCCTACAACAAAAGAATTCTGACTGATCGGACAATGGATCAAGGCTACATGCTTCTTGAAGTCATTTGCCTACTTCTTGATAGTGGATATAAAACTCCAACCGTGCAACAAATCACTAACCAGTACAACGAAGAATCTGGCTATGCAGATGGACTAAAACCAAGAAAAACTGGGTATCTCATTCGAAAGCATCTCAACCTTAGGACAGAAAGGACTCGGGATGGATATATCTTGACTGAGGACAACACGGAAAAAATAGAGGTGCTCAGAAAACGTTATGGAATTAAAAGGGTCAGCGATGGTGAACGTGTGAACTTGGTGAATAGCCCACTCGGGAAAGAATACAACAATATTCCCGTGATAAACCAATAAAGTCACAACATGCACATGTTCACAACCTACTTAAAAATTCTTAAAGATTATGTACAGGAACACGAACAAAAACCAAGAAGTGGATAGCCATGAACGATACGACATTAGGCATTATGTAACACTGTTTATCCTAGAGCTTGAAAGACTGGAAGAAAGACCTATTACAATGAACAAACCCAGCGAAGTATCTCGAATTAAAGATCTTTTGAACATATCAAGAGGTACCACCTTCAAATCCCCGCTTGATTTCCGTAGCAGAGAGCTTTACTGGAACAGTCAAAGTATAGACTTCCGATACTCAAACCTAGGCAAGAATAAGGGGGCAATATTCTACTTCTTGTGCAATGGATGCGGAAAGAGGGTGCGATATCTGTACTCATCATCACTACTTTGCGAGCCAAGGTGTAGAAGGTGCTGTCGAATCCCCTACCGACAACCAAATAGAAAAGTTCGAGGACTTTCAAGGTTAATCAGGAAAGATTATCTATCATCTGAGGCGAAATATATGCTTATGAAACGAGCTGGAATTGATAGGAACGACATACAAAATTATCTTTCTGATATTGATAGATAACGTTTTTTGAGATATAATGTAGGTGCTTGTAGACACATAACCGCGATTTTATTTTGCCGGACTAGATGGGTAACCATGTCGACAAACCTCGCGGTGCGTCTACAAGCAACATGGTTGCCCTTTTAGTTTTCCAAATATGAATACCACTCTCACAAAATCCATCATCTATGCCCGCGTCTCTTCCAAAGAACAGGAAGATACTGGTTACTCTTTGGATGCGCAGGAAAAGCTCCTCAAAGAATACGCTGAGAAGAATGACTTTCGAGTAGCGAAGGTCTTCAGGGTATCTGAATCAGCCAGCGGAAAGCAAATCCGGAAAACGTTTAATGAGATGCTTCAGTATGCCGAAAAGCACCACATCCCAATAATTCTCTGTGAGAAAATAGATCGACTCACACGAAATCTTAAGGACGCAGCAAGTATAAGTGATTGGATCAATGAAAATACTGAACGACAAGTGCATTTCGTCAAAGAATCTTTCATAGTAAATAAAAATACTCGAGCTCACGAAAACCTCGTGTGGGATATGAAAGTTGCCATTGCTCGCTTTTACACCAATAACCTCTCCGAAGAAGTCCACAAAGGCCAAAAAGAAAAACTTGCCCAAGGCTGGCTACCAACAAAACCACCTCTCGGCTATCGGACTATTGGTGAAAAAGGCCATAAAATTCACGTTATCAACGAAGGAGTAGCACCCTTGGTAAAGAGAATGTTTGAGCTCTACTCAACAGGAAACTACTCACTCAATGCTCTGGTAGACGTGATGCGTAAAGAAGGGCTAAGAAATTCGGCTGGTAAGAAATTTGGGAAAAGCCGGATGCATGAAACGCTTTCTGATCCTTTTTATTATGGAAAAATCAGGTGGAATGGGGAAATATACCAAGGAAAACACGATCCGCTCATAAGCAAAGATCTTTTTGATGCAGTACAAGGAAAACTTGTTCGAAAAAATGACAACCCACAATATAGGAAACATCTTCCTGTTTTCAAGGCGAAAATCAAATGCGAAGAATGTGGTGGCGTTATTGCATGGGAGGTTCAGAAGGGGCATTGGTACGGGCATTGCAACCATTACCGACCGTGCAATCAAAGTAAGTATGTACGCCAAGAACTAGCAGAGAAACAGCTATTCCCCTATTTCGATAAAGTAGCCCCGAAGAATAAGCGGGTCCTGGAATGGATAGGAAAAGCGGTAAAAGAGAGTCATTCACAGGAAATTGATTACAACACTTCAAAACGCGAGGAGTTAAATCGGATCATCCGCACCGCTGACACTAGGATAGAAAATGCCTACAGGGACAAGCTTGATGGGGAAATGCCTGCACCACTATGCGAAAAGATGATCAGCGAGTCAAGTAAAGAGAAGGAAATCGCCCTGGAGGCCCTTGGAAAGCTCAATAAGGGGCGAACGGCATACTACGAAGCTGGATATGCCATCCATGAATTAGCGAGCAATGCCGAGGCTATTTATCGAAATCCAAAAACCACCAATGAAGACCGCCGCTTACTCTTGAGCTATATATTTTCGAACCTTACTCTAAAAGCCGATAGAATAAACCCAAATTACACTTTTGCCTTCGAATTTCTGGCTGAATGGGTACCAAGACTTAATTCCATTTTCGAATTCGAAGAAAAGAGCTCCATAAAAGGAAAAGAAGGCGCTTTCGCGTCTTCTCATCCTGTCTTGCTCGCTTGGCGGGACAGCTTTCGAACGTTTGGATGGGAACGGGCATTTCCTGATCCAAACACATCACTATTCCAAATACAGGCACTATGGCTCTTTTATAAACTTGCCCCGAGCGATGGAAGAAATTCGGACCGGTTGAGATGTGGATATGCCGCTTCAATATGTCGAGCGGAGGGCATTTACAATAACGAGCGCGTCGATTACTTCTTGTATGATCGCCGCCGCAACCGGAGAGATAAAACCAAAAAAGGCGAGAATCATTCCGAGAAGCGAGAGTCCGATTCCAACAAGAATACTTTCGAGTGCCGTTCGATACGATTTCCGCGCAATATGCACGATATCGCGGATTTTCCACGCATCACTCCCGAGCACCGCCACATCCGCCGCCTCGATCGATGCCGAATTTTCCGTCCCCGAAAAAACAATGCCCACATCGGCAAGCGCCAAAGCCGGCGCATCGTTCATTCCATCTCCCACAATTCCCACAAGTCCGCGTTCTTGATAGAGTTTCACCGCTTCCGCCTTGGTCTCCGGCGTACAATCGGCAACAATCGGCACGCGAAACGATGAAAATATTTTTTTCGCATTCGCGGGACGATCGCCCGTCAGAATTCCGATTCGATAATCCCGTTCCTCGAGGTACCGGAAGAGCTTTCCGACATCGTCTTTCAGCGTGTCTTGAAAAATGAATTTCGCGATCCGTTTCTTCTCTCGAAAAAAATCAATGGCAATCCCGCTCCCGTCTTTTCCTTTTTTTAAAATATACCACTCTCCGCGAATACGCCCCGTGATTCCTTGCCCGATTTTTTCCTCCACATTCTCCGCTCGATGCGGCTTTCCGCCACGTTTTGAAAGTTCGACAAGAAACGCACGCGCCACCGGATGAAACGAATGAACCTCGAGCGCGGATGCGAGTGCGAGCGCTTCATTTTCGGAAAGCGACTTGTCGTACAAACGAATCGATTGAAACGACGGCGTTCCGAGCGTCAACGTCCCCGTCTTGTCGAAAAAAATCGTTCGTGTTCGTGTGAGGAGTTCGAGGATTTTCGGAGATTTCACGATAATTCCTTCTCGTGCGGCACGATTGAGTCCGCCGATAAAAGCGATTGGCGTCGCGATAAGGAGTGGGCAAGGTGTCGCGATCGCCAAAACCGCAAGAAACCGATCCATATCGCCAAACACAAGATACGCTCCAAACGAGAGGAGAAGAGTAACAACGGTAAAAGCGATATTGTATTTTTCCGCGAGTCGAATAACATCGGACGGACGCTTTTTTCCCTCTTCCACCAAAGACAGAATTTTCCGATAGCTCGACCGCTCAAAATTTCCTCGAACAGAAATCTTGATCATTTCCCCCACATTTACCGACCCGCTCCGCACGCGTTCCCCGATCCGATATTCACGCGGTCCTATTTCTCCCGTGAGACTCGATTCATCAAGCATTGCCAAAGAAAGCAACTCCCCGTCAAGCGGGATCATTTCATTCGGTCGGATAAAAATAATATCGCCATCTTTCACGGAATGAATATCTTGCTCGTCGATTTCATCCGCCGATATTTCCACCATCACCGTTTTCGGAAACCGATCCAGAAGTTCTCGAAGTGTTTTTTCCGCGCGCGCGGAACCGTATTCTTCAAGCGCCGCCGATACCGCAACCATAAACGAAATCACCGCACCCACGAGCCACTCCCCAAGCCCCGCCGCGACAAAGAGCGTGAGCATCGCGATATAGTCAAGATTCCATTTCCCTCTTCGGATACGTTCAATCGACTCCCGGAGCAAGCGAACAAGCCCAACCGCAACGCTGACCTGCCAAAAAAATTCCCTGTCAAAAAACAACCCCGCCACAAGAAAGCACAAAACCAGTGCCGGCAACACAAACGATCGATTCCAAAAAATTTCAAGCAATGCGAGTTTCATTTTTTTGTTTCTTTGAGAGTCTGCCCGAAAAGTCTCTTCTATTGTACCAAAAACCCCGACGAATGTCGGGGCTTTCCATTTCTTCTGTCTGGTATCTGGTATCTACTATCCGTTATCCGATATTATTTTTTCCGCGCGTTTCGCGTGCGCTCCACTTCGGTCAAAAATTCTTTTCGCAAGCGAACCGACGCCGGTGTGATTTCAAGATACTCATCTTCGCCCATCGTTTCGAGTCCGCGTTCAATAGAGAGCTCCCACGGCGGCGTAAGTTTGATCGCATCGTCCGTTCCCGATGATCGCATATTGGTGAGCTGTTTTCCTTTGATCGGATTTACCGCCATATCTTCGCCCTTCGCGGTATTCCCCAGCACCATTCCCTCATACACTTCCACTCCCGCTCCGATATAGAGAACGCCGCGCGTCTGCAGATTATCAAGCGCGAACGCCGCGGTTTTTCCGGTCGCCATCGAAATCATCGATCCCGACTCGCGTTTCTTGATCTCTCCCGCATGCGGACGGAATCCGATTACACGCGCGTAGAGCGTCCCCTCACCCTTGGTATCAATCGTAAATTCACCACGATACCCAAGGAGTCCGCGGGTCGGCACTTCGAAAAGCATTCGGACAAATCCGCCGTTTCCTTCTTTCATCTCCGTCATCATACCCTTTCGTTTGCCGAGTTTTTCGATCACCGTTCCCGACACCGCACTCGGACATTCAACCGTTACTTCTTCGAACGGTTCGGACTTCACGCCGTCAATATCTTTTACAATCACCTGCGGCTGTGATACCTGAATTTCATATCCTTCACGCCGCATGGTCTCGAGGAGTACCGCGATATGAAGTTCGCCGCGACCGTACACCTGATAGTATCCATCACAATCAAGATCGATTTTGAGCCCCACATTCACTTCGAGTTCTTTTTCGAGTCGTTCGCGAATTTGTTTGTTCGTGACGAATTTTCCTTCCCGTCCGGCAAACGGCGAATCATTGACAAGGAATCGCAGAGAAATCGTCGGCTCGTCGATCCCGATCGCGGGCAAAGTCTCCACGCTTGCATCATTCGTAATCGTATCGCCGATTTCCACTTCCGGAATTCCCGCGATCATCACAATATCCCCCGCCTCTATTTCCGGAGATTCCACTCGGTCGAGTCCCGAAAAAGAATACATCTTGACGATTTTCCCATTCACGGCCGTTCCGTTTTCCCGCTTCGCAACGACTGTTTCGCCAACACGAACTTTTCCTTCGTATACCCGCGCGACCGCGAGCCGCCCAAGAAAATTATCGTACGCGAGATTGAACGGCTGTGCCCGAAACGGTTTTGTGAGATCGTGCGGCGCAGTCGGCACATGCGAGAGAATCGTATCAAGGAGCGGTGAAAGATCGCTCCATTCACCTTCAAGGGAGAGTTTCGTTTTTCCTTCGCGACCAATTGCGTACACAATCGGAAAATTGAGCTGCTCATCTGTCGCTCCAAGATCGAGGAAAAGTTCGTAAATCGCTTCCGCCGCTTCTTTCGGTTGCGCTGCTGGTTTATCGATCTTGTTCAATACGACAATCGGTTTCAAGCCGAGCTCAAGAGATTTTTTGAGTACAAATCGCGTCTGTGGCATCGGACCTTCCTGTGCATCTACCACGAGGAGTACACAGTCAATAGACCGAAGCACACGTTCTACTTCCGAACCGAAATCCGCGTGACCCGGTGTGTCCACAATATTCACCTTCACGCCCTTGTATTCAAGCGATGCATTTTTCGCATAAATCGTAATTCCGCGCTCCTTCTCAAGCGCATTCGAATCCATAGAAAAACCCTCCGACACAAAGCCGGTTTGTTTGAGGAGCGCATCCGTGAGTGTTGTCTTCCCGTGGTCAACGTGCGCAATAATGGCGATATTTCGAATGTCCATATAGATTGAGAGATACGAGATAAAAAGTAAGACTTATCGCGCCTCCCCTACTTTCCAAGAGGAGTGTACTTGCCGGCGAGACAGGAATTGGGAAGGGATTTTGAATCCGCCTTTTCCGCAAATCAAAAAGCGCTTCCCGCGCTCGATCATCAAAAAGTATTATAGGGAAAATTTCCGTTCTTGTCAAAACATGTTGCGAGAGAAAGCGGATGACCCGCCAGCCTAGCAAAACCGCCATATGTGTGTACACATTACCTTTCAACATTGACTTTTCCCTTTTTTTGGAGTATACTGGGTATGTAACAGTGAAAAACGGGTGGCGCACATTGCGCATATCCGTTTTTTCTTTGTTATACTTAATCCGTAAGTCGTAAAACAAAACGCTATGACCGAGGAAATCGTCAAGCAGGAGGGGGAGGAAGGTGTGTCGTCCGACGCAAGCTGCGGGGATCAAAACGGAGGAAGTTGTCCTCAATGCTCCGCACGAGAAGCGGAAGAGCATATGGCCTTTGCATTCCTTCTCGCGCTGATGCCCGTCATCACGCTCACCCTTTTCGGCCAGGCAGGACTCTTGTAAAAGAGTATTTATAAAACATCTGCCCGCCCCTCGCCTCCGACCCGTTTCGGAGGTTTTTTTATCCGCGAATTTCGGTGTGAATATTGTAGTTTGCAAGAATGGCTTTTATTTTTTCCAAATCCACTTTTTTTCCCTTCGCTTTATTTCGGACACTTGCATCAAATATATTGTCATCTCGAAATGGTTGAAGATAGTATCGTTTTGTTCCGCGAATCCACTCCCCGATCGCCCGGAAATCTTCCTCTCTGTGAATCCCCGGAACAACCGTTGTTCGAAATTCATACGGAATCCCGCTTGCCTGAATCAACCGGACGCTTTCTTGTATTTTCTTCATATCAACATCTACCCCCATTGCTTCGGCGTACTTCTCCGGCGTATGCTTGATATCCATCGCGACAAAGTCGGCGAGTTTTTGATCAAACACCTTCCGCAAGATTTCCGGTCGCAAGCCATTCGAATCAAGCTTCACGAGAAATCCCATTTTTTTTATTTTCTTCAAGAACGGCAAGAGATCGGGTTGTACTGTCGGCTCCCCTCCCGTCACACAGACGCCGTCGAGCTTCCCCTTCCTTGTCTCAAGAAAATCGAAAAATGTTTTTTCATTTTCTCTCCCGAGCGCAATCATATGATCGTTTGGAATGATAAGGTCGGGATTGTGACAGAACGGACAACGGAAATTGCAACCAACCGTAAAAACGACCGTCGCTACTTTGCCGGGATAATCAATAAGCGTCAATTTTTGGAAACCGCCGATGAGCACAGAATAGAGAATAAAGAATGGGGAATGAAGATTCTTCAAAGAAATCTTTGGGGCGACTTTTCGTCCGAAAGCAAGGTCTTTTTGCCTACAAAAAGTTTCGGACGAAACGTCAGTTTTTCGCGGCTGGGCGAAAAACGGCACCAAAGATTTATTTGAAGAAAAATCACCAAGGAGAGAAATCCCCGCGAAGGCGCGGGGACTTTCAATAACACTCATTTCAAAGAAACACGCATTAACATGCCGCGCACTCCGCGACCGCGTATTCGCGCCGATCACCAAATTCCGCTTGCTTTCCCTTGTTCCACTGCGCGACCGGGCGAATGTACCCCACGACACGCGAGTATACTTCCATTTCCTGAAAATTTTTGAGTACCGGCTCCGCTTCGTGACACGAGCGACATTTCGCGTATTCCTTTCCATTCGCGCTATACGGCATATACTCCTCCCCGGAAACAAGAACCTTCTTGCAATCGTGACAGCTTATTTTGTTTTGCATACTTCTTTGTATCCCTTTCCGATCGCCGCCACCTCCCGGCTTCCGGAGCGGGTTTGATTATGATGATTTTTTCTTGGAAACGACTCCTCCGGTTTTTTTCCTGTCCGCCTTCGGAACGATCGCGTACTCCTTCGCTCCCTCCGCTACGCATTTCGGACAGAGATGGTGTTCGCCCGCGATATATCCGTGTGAGGGACAAATACTGAAGGTCGGCGTGAGTGTAAAATACGGCAGCGCGTAATTTTCGGAGATTTTTCGGACGAGATTTTTCGTCGCTTCCACATCCCAGAGTCGCTCACCGAGAAATCCGTGGAGTACCGTCCCGCCCGTATACTTCGTCTGCAGTTTATCCTGAATATCAAGCGCTTCGAAAATATCGTCCGTGTAACCAACCGGGAGTTGCGAAGAATTCGTATAATACGGCTCCGCTTTCGCCGACCCCACCGACTCGTTATTCGCAAAAACAATATCGGTATACCGCTCACGATCAAGCCGCGCCAATCGATACGCCGTCCCTTCCGCTGGTGTCGCCTCAAGATTGTAAAGATTTCCCGTTTCTTTCTGATACCCCGTAATACGCTTTCGCATATATACGAGAATTTCTTCCGCGAGTTTCTGTCCCTCTTTGGTCGTAATACCTTTCTCAACAAGATTGAGAAGCGCTTCGTTCATCCCGACAAGACCAATCGTTGAGAAATGATTTGCCCAATATTCTCCGCGCCGCATTTTGATCGGAGCGAGATATGCCTTGGTATATGGATAGAGACCGCGATCCGTAAGTCCTTCGACGAGTTTCCGTTTGATCTCGAGACTTTCCTTCGCGAGATCCATCAGGTGATCGAGTCGCTTGAAAAACTCTTTCTTGTCTTTCGAGAGGTATCCGAGTCGCGGAAGATTGATCGTTACAACACCAATTGATCCCGTAAGCGGATTCGCTCCGAAAAGTCCGCCGCCCCGCTTGTGAAGTTCTCTATTGTCGAGACGCAACCGACAGCACATCGAACGCGCGTCTTCCGGATCCATATCGGAATTCACGAAATTCGCGAAGTATGGGATACCGTATTTCGCCGTCATTTCCCAAATCGGCTGGAACCGATCATCGCCCCAATCGAAATCCTTTCCGATATTGTAGGTTGGAATCGGAAAGGTAAAGACCCGACCTTCGGCATCTCCCTCCATCATCACTTCCGCAAACGCGCGATTAATCATATTCATTTCCTTTTGGAAATCGCCATAGGTTTCTTTTTGCGGCACTCCGCCGATCACGACCGCTTCTTTCGCCAGTGTTTTCGGAGGGACAATATCGAGCGTGATATTCGAAAACGGCGTCTGAAACCCGACGCGCGTCGATACATTCATATTGAACACAAAATTCTGAATATGCTGCTTGACTTCGGAAAAAGAGAGTTTGTCGAAACGAACAAATGGCGCGAGCAAAGTATCAAAATTTGAAAAAGCCTGCGCGCCAGCGACTTCTCCTTGCAAGGTGTAAATAAAATTCACCATTTGTCCGAGAATCGCCCCGAAATGTTTGGCGGGCCGACAGGACACCTTTCCGGGAACGCCATTGAAACCGCGACGAATCAGGTCCTGCAAATCCCATCCGCAGCAGTACGCCGCCACAAGCTGCAAATCATGAATGTGAAAATCTCCTCCGTCATGCGCTTCCCTGATCTCCCGCGGATACACTCGATTCATCCAGTACCGCGAAGAAACGATCGAGGCGATGTAGTTGTTGAGCCCTTGAAGGGAATACGACATATTTGCATTCTCCTTCACCTTCCAGTCGCGCTCACCAATATATTTTTCCACCAAATCCGACGCGTCATCGAGCGACTTTTCCATCTCGCGAGTGCGCCTGCGTTGATCACGATACAAAATATACCCCTTTGCCGTCTCTTCATAATCAAGCACCATGAGCACATGCTCGACCAAATCTTGGATATCTTCAATTTTCGGTACCGTACCGCGGTGTTTCTTCCACAGAAGAGTCGAGACTTTTCGCGCGACCTTTTCAGCGTCTCCTTTCGATCCTTCCCTCGTCGCAAGCAATGCTTTTTCAACCGCCTTTGCAATTTTTTGTTCGTCGAATCGCACGATTCGGCCGTCACGTTTTTCTACGCGCAGCGGCGACACCCCTCCGCTTGGGGCCGCTTTCTTTTTTTCCGTGGTCGAGACTTTTTTCACTCTCTTTCGCTTATCTTTTTTGGAGACTGTTTGTCTTTGTGTCGCCATATATACATGTCCTTTTCGGTGTGTTTTCGAGAGAAATATCTTGACTCTTTTTTTCCTCTGTGTCATTCTTTTCTATCAAAAAACACAACATATTGTGTTTATATGATATATTGTAGCACTAGTTCTTCTTCATGCAAGTTTGGCTTTTATTCCCGAAAAAGGACGTACCATGATACAATAAAACTATAATTTTGAAAGAAACTGTATGGAATATCCACATTTTGAAGCAGTTGGCGACGGAGATGAATCTTCAAAAAATTCTCCATCCCTCGAAGGAAATAACTGGAAAGAAAAGATGAATCAAATCCCTTTTTTCTCTCGCGAAGATGGTCCATGGAGAGAAGAGATCATTCCGCGTGTCAATAAACTCATAGAAGGCGCTCAGCAGAATTTCCGGGAATCTCTTTCCGTTCATCCTCCGGCTCCTGATTTTGGGCGGGCATTTGATACCGACTCCGATCTTCGTCGAGCGGTGTATGAACGCTATCTTGGTCAAAAATGGGATCAACAACTCGCAAACGCCCAAGGAGAAGCCTACCAGCAAGCCTTTTCAACGATAGCAAGAAATGTGTTTGAGGTTTGGGACACATTTATAAAAAATGGTCTTCCTGAAAAACCACGCTTCAATTAAAAAATACTACTTTCCTTCTTTGGAAAATATGTTTTGAAAAACGCGGCCATCCCTTTTGGATACCGCGTTTTTACATTATTCCCTGCTTTCCTTTTTTTTGACAAGTAAGAGCGTGACAAATCCAGTCAGTAAGGATTATTCCTCTTAGGGCATCCTCCTCTGAAATACTCACCGAATACACTGCATACAAAAGTTCCGAAATTTTTCGGACAACATCGCAATGGGAATCCGCGAGATAGAGGTTACTGTAAACTGTCGCCGGACGCACTGGTTGTGTCGCTGCTTGTATCGCTGCTTGTATCGCTATATTTTTCATATTCGAAGGAGAAATGTCCTCTTCATTGTCTCCGAATACACGAAGCAGCACTTGCCGCACTTTTTCCGAAAGATCTATCTCTTGCACTAAGTATCGAATATGCGGAATGGTGTCCGCTTCTCCTTCCATTTCAATCATCATTTTCATTTTCTTCCCTTGGCAAAGAACAGAAAGAACACTTTGACATTTTTACTTCAAGAAGTCAATAGGGTTCTGACTTGGTCAGCAGATTTTCTGGGTTTATTCCTCAACAATCGTTACCGACTCGATGGTTACGGGATTGACCGGACGTGACCCTTCCCCGCCCGACTCGGTCGGTGCGGATGCAATGGTATCGACGGTTTCGATCCCTGAAAGTACCTCGCCGAAAATCACGTAGTTTTTCGGAAGCGGATAATCCGCGTGCATGATGAAGAACTGGCTTCCATTGGTATCAGGTCCGGCATTGGCCATGGCGATTGTTCCACGTTTGTACTCTCCGGTGAATGGCTCATCAGGAAAACGATATCCCGGGCCGCCACTCCCTGTGCCTGTCGGGTCCCCTCCCTGGATCATAAACCCCGGGATGGTTCGATGAAAAATCACTCCGTTATAAAAACCTTCCCGCGCAAGAAACACAAAATTATTCACTGTTTTCGGAGTATCTTTCGCGTTCAATGCGAGAGTCATTTCTCCTACTGAAGTTTTTACTGTCGCGGTGTACTTTTTTTCCGGATCAATATTCATCGCCGGATACGTTGGATATTGTTTGACATCTTTCATAGTGGTTTCATTCTTTTTTACTGGTTGATTTTTTACTGACGATCGCTCGAGCGAAGATTCGCCCTTGTTTTGTTGCGTGGCGACATTCTCTTTTGACGCTTCTTTTGAAAAAGAGAGCTCCAGACCTTTCTCGGGCGCCTGACGAACTGCCTCATTGGCACACCCGGAAAGAAACACTACGGCGACGAGAAGCACTCCCCCTTTGATTCCTTGTTGTAGGCTCATAATACGATTGATACTTTTTCAACGTTTCTTAGTGTATCAGAAACTCCCCGATCCGTCTCCTTATCGTCCGAAGAAATATGCGCGAATTGGAAAAAAAGCACCCCAAAAAGAATGATCATTCCTATTGGAGCGATCATTGATATCCAGTTCTTCTTTCCGGGTCGAAAGAATCGGAGTAAGAGCGAGTTTCCTACAACTGAAATTGAGGAGAGCGCCATCGCGAGTCCGGCGAGCTCCGGCCTCAGCACCAATCCATACTCGGCAAAGAGCCGTGCTGCGATCGGAATGCCCATCACATTGTAGAACAGTGCAAAAAACAGATTCTGCCGAATTTTCCCCATGGTTTCGCGAGAGAGCTCAAAAGCAACGACGACATCACGGAGATCGTTTTTAACAAGCACAATGCCCCCTGCTTCCATGGCAACATCCGTCCCGCTTCCAAGAACAATCCCCAAATCGGCCTGCGCGAGTGCCGGAGCATCATTGACGCCATCCCCTACCATCGCCACCTTTTTTGACCCATTCTTCTGAAGCTCTTTTACTTTGGCCGCCTTGTCCTGTGGCAATACTTCCGAAAGCACGTGATCAATCCCCAGTTCTTTCGCGATATAGGCGGCTGTCCTTGCATTGTCTCCCGTGATCATCCACACCTCGATACCGCGCTGCTTCAGACGATTCACTGCTTCTTTGGATGTCTCTTTGATCGTATCAGCCACAGCAATTATCAGTACCGGCTCTGTATCTTCGACAAGAATCATTACGGTTTTTCCCGCCTCCTCCCATTCTTTTGCCTGTCCGACGACCTCTTTAAAAGCATTTTCGGTGAGCATCTCTTTGGCAAATGCCTGATTCCCGAGTCGGTATCGCTTCCCATTAACTCCTCCTTCGACGCCTCGGCCTGCGATCGCCTGAAACTCACTCACCGGAAGAAGCGGTAAGGATTGCTTTTCTGCGTGACGGAAAATCGCCTCTCCCAATGGATGCTCCGAATATCGCTCCAGGCTCGCAGCAAGAGAAAAAAGCGCTTTCGCATCTCGATCGTCAAGGGAAATCATATCCGTTACTTCCGGTTTTCCGACCGTGAGCGTTCCTGTTTTGTCAAAGACAATGGTATCAATTGATTCGGTTGCCTCAAGCGGTTCTCCTCCCTTGATAAGAATTCCCTGCTCGGCTCCTCGACCCGTTCCCACGAGAAGCGCCGTCGGGGTCGCAAGCCCGAGCGCACACGGGCACGCAATCACAATGACCGAAGTGAAAGCCATAATGGCAAATGAAAAGGACGCGCCCAAAGCAGCGTACCAGACAAGAAACGTGAGCCCTGCTAAACCGATCACGGACGGTACAAACCACGACGACACTCGATCTGCAAAGCCCTGTATCGGCGCTTTGGACCCTTGTGCCTCTTCGATCAAGCGAACGATATTTGCGAGTAGCGTTTCGCTTCCCACTCGAGTGGCACGGAACTCAAAACTTCCAAAAGCATTGATCGTCCCCCCGGTTACGGCATCTCCCGGTTTTTTCTCAACCGGCAAACTCTCACCGGTAATCATCGACTCATCAATAGACGAATTCCCCTGAGTTATAATCCCGTCGACCGGTACTCGCTCTCCCGGACGCACCAAAACAATATCGTCATGCGTTACCGATTCAATAGGAATATCCTCGACCACGCCATTGCGAGATACGCGGGCATCCTTGGGAGCAAGCTGGACGAGACGCTCGATAGCATCCGACGTTCTCCCTTTCGCTCTCGCCTCAAGCCATTTTCCGAGCAAAACGAAGGTAATGAGAAATACCGCAGTTTCAAAATAAAGTTCCGGAATTTTTTCTCCATTGATGCCAAATAAAGAATGGTGCTCTGCGACAAAAAAACCATATTGAAAAAGACTATACAGAAATGCGGTCGTTGTCCCAATGGCAATCAGCGCATCCATATTGAATGACCGGGCCCGCAGTGCCGCCCACATCCCCCGATAAAACCCCGCACCAAGTACGAGCTGTACCGGAAGAGCAAGGAGGAGTGAGAGAAACCCCATCAATGGCATTATCAAGCCCCTTCCGGGAAGCGGAAAGAAATCAAGTAACATAAAGTACAATAGTGGAAGGGAGAAGAAAAATCCCAAAAGACATTTCTTTCGATACTCCGCCACGTTTTGCTCCCTTCTTTTTTGTTCAAAATTCGTATCGCTTTCTTTTTTTTCTGCCGCACCATATCCGGCTTTTTTCACTACATCAATAAGTTCTTGCATCCCTACATGCTCTGAGTCAAAAGCAATCGTCGCTTTTTCAATCGCAAAATTAACATTTGCTTCTTGCACTCCAGAAACTTTCCGCAGTGATCGTTCAATAATCTGCGCGCACGACGCGCAGTGCATTCCGGTGATACTGAAAAACGCTTTTTCTCTTTTCATAACTTTTTTATAAAAACTTGAGTGGAAAGCAGAAGAGAAAACAAAAACTCATACAGTTATTCCACCACTTCTATCACCCCCCGATACATCCCCATAGAACAAGAGAAAGGGATATCGCCACTTTCTTTTGGTGTAAATTCAAACACATTTTCCCCTGGTTTCAAGGTTTTTCGGATACCTGCTTTCGGAACCGTAAAGCTCGCCGCACAACTGTATGATTCCTCCGAATCGACGATGAGCCTCACCGGTTCGCCCTTCTTCACGGTAATCCGATTCGGAAAGTATCCATTTACCTTTTGCGTGATGCGCACCACCTGCACTTCTTTACTTGACCCGTTCGACCCTTCACCGGATACAATCGAAGAAGCCGTCGATCCGAGCTTCACGAGCGCAAGGCCGTTTTCGAAATTAAAGAGACCAAGTGCAATGACGACAATACCCGCTACCTTGAAAAAGAATCGCCGAAATCCACCCTTCGCCGCCGCCGAAATTCCTCCGATACCAAGCAATCCGGGTGCCGTTCCAAGTGCAAAGGTTCCCATCGTGATCGCTCCGACAAACGGACTCCCTTGCGTAACGACAAAGAGCTGTACCGCCTGCGTAAACCCGCATGGCAGAAAAAAGGTGGCCGCACCAAGCAGCATCGCACGACTATGGCTGTATTCTTTTTTCGTGTGCGATTGAATGCCGAGTACTTTCGCAATCCCCTTCGGAAGCATTAATTTCCACGATGAAAGTCGCGGAAACAATTCGAGGAGTTGTATTCCAATCAGAACCATCACCACTCCAACGAGAATCGTGAGTGTTCCAATCGAGAACGATGAGAGTTGAAATGTCGATCCAAGCGCGCCAAGCACTCCACCAAACACTGCAAATCCTCCTATGCGACCGAGATTGAAATACACGTTCGGAAGAAATTTTTGTCGGATACTCGCTTCCGGATGAAGCTCACTAAACCGTGCCGATACCGCAAGCACCATTCCACCCACAATCGCCATGCACGTCGAAAGTCCGGCGACAATCCCTAAGAGAAGCACAAACGGAAGACTCGAAAAATTTTCCGTCGAGTTCGCTCCAAGGGAAAGATTAAATAGCCCAAACCACTGCGCGAGCACAAAAAGAACAAAAACAATACCCCCTGCAAAAAGCGCTTCGACCCACTGTGAAATATCTTGCGAAAACCACGAGCGATTTTCCGTACCGATATCGTACCCGGCTTTTCGAAGAGCCGACTTCAAAGACGCCTCGTTTGGCTCATCCCCTTCATAAAAAACCTCCGCCACTCCCTTACGAAAATTTGTCTTTACTTTGGCAACGCCCGAAACGCGACTCAATTCCTCCTCTGTGAGAATTTCACAAGATTTACAATGCATCCCGCGAATAAAAATCTGTTTTTTCTGCATAGTTATTTCCCGTTTAGCTTTGTTACTTGAAGAATCTCTTTAATCACTTCTTTCTTTTTCTTTTCACTTCCGGACTCCATCACACTCTTGAAACAGTGGTTCAGGTGCCGCTCCAGAAGTTCTCCGTTCGCCGATTTGAGAAGGCCGATCGCCGCAAGATTCTGTTGCATAATATCGATACAGTACGCATCGCTCTCAATCATCGCAATGATTTTCCCGAGAAGCGAATGCGCTTTTTTATACCGAACGAGTAGATGTTTTTTCTCCTGCATATCCTCTTCTTAAATGAATGATTTGTTTTTCTATTATACCTCCCCCATAGGTATCGTCAAGAACAAAAAATCGCCCCTGTCGGAGCGATTGATAATTGAGATACGTTATAACTGCGTATGATCCGCCGTACTCTCTTCAAATTTTCGATAATAATATCCGACATCCGCAATCCACTTCTCGACGCTTTTCTCGCTGTGCCCATCGCACGAGTAGCCGCACTTCCAGACTACCATTTCTCGCGGCGTCACACGCTCGTATTCGTACACGAGCCGCTTGATCCGTTTCGAGATCGTATTCACCGCATCGGTACGATTATCAAAACAAGTATGCCCGCCTGTTCCCATACGCTCCCGTTCCGCCCGAAATCCCCAATAATTATAACAGTCCGATCCATCAAGCTTCGGCGAACGTTTTCCCCAGTTTGATTCTTTTTTGGCGATGCTGATAATGTATGCCGCCACCATAGGATCTTGCCTCGCAATTTGAGACGCCATAGACGCTATCGGGTATCCCTTAACCATCTTCTCGATCTTTCGCTCAAAAGAAGTTTTCATCGGGATTGGTTCGGGAATCTGGGAGAGGAGACGATCATTTTCATTGATCGCAAAAAAGAGAACTCCCAAACAAAAAGCGACTGAAAGCAAAATGACAAAATGGGCTCCGGTTGCTATTTTCGGCTCTTCCAATGCATTCCACGATGAAATATCTGGCATATGCGCTCGGAATCCCTTTTGCAGAAATTTTGGTTTTTTGAGTCTCTTTTTCATACATTTTCCCCTAAAAAAAGCAAAAAAGCTGGTTTTCACCCGCTTTTTTGTCCGTCTTTTCAGTTGATATATCCAGTATAGCAGTTTTTTTCGAGAAAATCAAGTATGTGTATCCTATTCGGACCATTGCTTTCGGATCGTCTTCCGTCCCATTGGCAGAAGAAAAAAGAAAGAAACGGAAAGAATAAGCAAGATGACATTCGGATAAAATATGTACGGATGCCCCCAGCTCACGCCATCAAAAGTATAGCTTGAGATCGGCCAAAGAAACGGGGTCGGGAAAAACTTGGCATCGTGAAAGGGAATATCGAGGAGAATATGAAATCCCCATGCTCCGAGTGGCCAAAACATTTTTTCCCGAAAATAATAAAAAAGAAAAACGACTCCCAAAAAAATAATGAGGCTGTGAGTGATATCGTAGGCAATATGAGTAAAAAATGGGATTTCCAGCGATTCCGGATGCCGCCCGGACGACCAATCGGGATGTGGGAAAATCCCGAGCCATGTCCCCACAATATACGGACCGAATGAAAAAACATCGGGCGCCATCCCAATAAACAGCGACCAAAAAAACGCCTCTTTGTCCGATCGCCCAAAAAGCACCGATCCCCACAGGCCATGCGAGATAAAGTCCATAGTTTTCGTTTATGAGCCCGGGCTGTGCCGCTGAAGATAGGAAACGATATCGCCTACAGTTTCGATATGGATCAAATCCTCGTATTTCGCCCTCATCCCGAATTCTTTCTCAAATCGAGTTACTATGGAAAAAAGACAGATGGAATCATCCGCGAGATCTTCGATTTTATCATTTATGCCAATGGATGCTTCCGACCTCCCGGTTTCCTCGGCAATCAGTGCGATAACTTTTTCATTGAGTGTATCCATACACGAAGAGCATTATTCGATTGTGAGAATAACGGCGACATACCCCTTTTTCTCTGCGAGAATTATACGCCCTTTTCCGGAAATTCCAAGGAGACCGTATACCCGCACCGATCGACGTTTCCAATCAATCGCGCAATGAACTTTTTTCGGATGAATCCGCAGCCCGACTCCGATCATCTTGAGAAACGCTTCTTTTGCGCACCAATATGCCGTAATCCGGATATCGCGTTCTCTTCCGAAAACAGAACGCATCTCTCTTTGTTCAATCGGAGTCAGAAAACTCTCTCCCCATTCCTTATCATAGAATCGAATGTATTCAACATCCGCCCCGATAGGCACCGAGGATCGCGCAGCAAGACCGACTCCTTTTGTGTGGCTGATACTTACGAATATAGCGGGGATAAAAAACTTCGTGCGAGAAACGATCGTCGGCCTTCCATACGACGATCTAAAAATACCATAACCATCCCTGTCATATGAAGTAAAAAGTCGCCTGAAGGCGAATTCTTTTACTCGGCTTCCTTCTTTTTTCGAAGGATGACGATCCGGATTCTTCTTGTCTTGAATAATGACAAATCGCATTCAAAGAAGTATTACGTCACATCGAACAATGATCGCATCTTCGAGGCGGTTATCTTTTCACCACCCCTCAATTCCAAAACCTCACCGAAACGAAGACTATTGCTCATTCGAAACAGCGCTCGAAACGACCGCTCCAGGCCGTCAATCTGCACCACAACCACCTTTCGCCCCGGACCGACGAAAAATTCGATTCCCCGCTTAAATTCACCCATTTGATTCCGGCAGATTTTTCCTTCCGGAAAGAGAAAGACCGTCGTTCTCTCATCAAGAAGCTCTTTCGTTCGCAGAAGCCCGAGCATCTTTTCCCGTGGCGTCGCCCCGATGTCGTACGAGCCAAGCAATCGGAGAGCAGGGCGCAGCCATTTTTTTTCCATAAAGTCATTGTCCGTCGGAAATCGAATCGGGAGAAGCTTGAGAAAGACCGGAAATGGCAGATACGCCAATACAACAAACGGGTCAATCTTCGATCGATGATTTGAGATGAGAAGCGACCCTCGTTCAAGAGAATGAATATTTTCCGGAAGCGTCCGCTTTGCCAAATAAAAAAACCGGAGCGGTACTACCGAAATCAGATAGGCTCCAACTTGAGTGAGACTCAATAAGATATCCTTCGAGATTCTCTTTGTTTTTTTTCGCCATCTCATACACAACATGCTCTTTTTCCTTTTCTCTTCCATACTACTTTATTATACAAGACAGCCTCACAAAGGCACAATATCGTTTTTTACAAGCGTTTTTGCTAAAATATCCTTTCCATCATAAAATCTTTACAAAGCCTATGAAAAACGTCGACATTTTTCTTGCGACACAGAAAGAGGATTTTTCCTCCGCGTGGTCGCTTGTTGAAGGAGAGTTCCGAAAAAGTAAGTATATTACAGAAAGTGAACACCTCACTCCTATTCATGAGGAATATCCGCTCTCAAAGACTTTTATTATCAAAAATCCGACAGGCGAAGTCGTCGCAACGATTTCGTATATTCCCGATTCTGATCACGGTCTTCCGCTTGATTCGTGTTTTCGAGATGAATTTACCGAGGCCGTTCGATCCAAAAATCTTCGTCTGGCGGAAATAAGTCGTCTCGCCGTTCATCCTGATTATCGTTCACCGCTCAATGCTTTTCTTCCGGCGCTCTATAGTGTTGTACTGGCATATGGTGTGTTTGATCGGTGCGATGCGTTTGGTCTGACAGTGAACCCCAAACACTCTCTTCTCTATGACCGGTTTGGATTTTCATCGATCGGCGAAGAGAAAATGTACACGTTTTTTCATAATGTCCCCTCTCAAGCGAAGCTTCTTTTTCTTGATGAGAGCGTTAAAAGCGGTAAACGCGTACCATTTTTTATGAAAAGTCCTGATCCGAGTATCTTTACCGAAGCGTTTCTCTCCGGAAAAGAGCCTCATGCCTATTCCTTGTTCTAAAGCAGCGTTATCCAGTACCATATGTCGCTCAGCATGTTTGTCATCATCTTTGCGATTTTATTGATTCTTCTCTCTGAGGGAGTGAGGCTTTTTTTCCGGTGGCGTATTTCGCATCATATCGGCAATAAGGCTCGGCCTTTTGAGAGAAAGGACGCCTCACTTCCCTTTTCTCTGCTTATTCTCGGCGATAGCACGGCCTATGGAACGGGCGTCGACAATCCCACTCAATCTCTCGGAGGGAAAATCGGCGCATCTTTTCCTCATGTGGCGATCTGGAATCGAGCGAAAAACGCCCTCTCTCTGAATGATCTCCCTTCAACTATAGATACCATTGCTTCTGAAAAAGGTCGTTTTGATGGCATCCTTATTGTTATTGGAGGGATCGACATGCTTCGTCTCACCCCTCCTTCGGTAGCGAGAAAAAAACTCCTCAGAACTCTTCGTATGGCAAAAAAGCTTTCTCCACACATTGTCTTGGCACTTTCAAGCAATATTCGTTCGGCGACTTTTTTCCGCTTTCCTCTCAATCGAATTTTTGAATATGAACACCGTTCATTGGAAACCCTCTACGGTCAAATAGCTCAGGAAGAACATATCGCGTATGTCTCCTTGTATGAACCAATTGATACTTGTCCATTCGCCAAAAATCCGGAAAAACTCTATGCTAATGATGGGCTTCACCCAAATCACCTCGGATACGAAATTTGGTTCGAAAAAATAAAAGAACCACTGAAAAAGATTTTTCCTTCGAATATTTCATAAATGCCGTATCACTCAGAAAAAATTTCTCCATTCCTCTTTTGTTCTTCACACTTCCTCGTATGAGTTTTTTTGATATTTTACTCGAAAACTTTCTTTCTTTCGGAATTCTCCAGTGGATTGGATTCATCCTTATTTATTTTATTGTTGTTACCGTCCTCCGAATGATTTTTCTCCTCCTGATCAATCGGCATGTGTCGAGTCATGCCTTGCGCTATTCTCAGCCATTTCGAGGCGGGAAAAAGATTCTTGTTCTTGGTGATAGTATCGCCGTGGGAGCCGGTGCCGAAAAACCGGAACTCTCTATCGCCGGGAGACTCGGTCATGATCTCCCCACTTGCGAAATCCGAAACTTGGCCACTAACGGCGCACGTACTGTGGATGTTATTAAACAGCTGGAGCAAATAAAAAATGAGACTTTTGACCTTATTATCATTTGCGTCGGAGGGAATGATATCTTTCAATTCACCCCTGTTCAGTCACTCCAAAAACCCCTCATATTGCTCACCGATGAAGCCAATCGCTTGAGCGGAAATCAAACTATCTTCCTCGTCTATTCCAATATTGCTTTCGCACCTCTTTTCCCTGGATATTTTCGTCGTTTTTTGCAAAATCGAAACGAAAAAATCCTAAGTCTTTTTATGCACATTACCGGGGAGCGAGGAGCTTTTGCAATTGACTGCAGTCTCAGATGGAACCTCCACGAAACAAAAAAAGGCTCCCTGCGTTACTTTGCGGCAGATAAACTTCACCCAAGCGCGCTCGCGTATCAACAATGGTACAAAAAAATTTGGAAATATATTGCCAAAGACAATCTCACTTGCGATATCGCCGATCGCCCCACCTACGCCCTTCAAGAAAAAAGCTAAGAGCTGCCTCTCGCTTTTCTTCTTCACAAACCAAAAAAATATTTTTTCTCTTTTACTTTTTCGATGCCTTTCCGATTTTTCGTAAAAGAAAGAGTGCGACTTTCAATTTGATACGCTGTAACCATCCGCGATTTCCGAATGGCAGGTACGGTTTTTTGAGTTTTCCAACATATGGGTCAAAATGCAGTGATCGAGGAACTCTCGGGACACCCTCTTTCTTGAGCAAGAGTTTTACCACAAAGGTAAGCACTAGTCCTGCGGCAAAAAATGTCCCGATGACAAGAGAGGCGCCGGATTTTCCTTTAAAATCGACCTTATCTGGATGAAAATACGTTCGTTGCAATAAACTCGGTGTCAGTCCAATGCCAAATTTCATGGCCATCATTTCTTCCGACATACCGTCTTGTATATCGAAGTATTCATCAAATGACATCCCTTTCGGATCAAACACAAGCGATGCTGAACCAAATCCGATCGGCCCCGCACTGACAACAAATATCCCTTGCTTCCTCGCCTCTCCATAAAAAATGCGCCGCACTTCCGGCGAAAAGAAATCAATTCCATCTACCGCAATATCCGCTCCCGAAAGAAACGCCTCTACATTCCCCTCATCAATGGCAGGAAACACCTCCACCCGAGCATACGGGTTGATATCGAGAATCATCTTCTTCAGTGTTTCGGCTTTTGATTTTCCGATTGACTGCATGGTCGCTCCTATTTGTCGATTGAAATTTGCGAGTTCAAACGTATCCGGATCGGCAATGCGAAATCCACCGATTCCAAGTCTCGCCAAACCGACGACCTCAATCCCGCCGACCCCGCCCATTCCGGCGACAACGACCGTCGACTGTCGAAGTTTTTCTTGTTCTTTTTTTGAAAGTAGTCCGATATTTCGTGAGAAAGCTTCTCCAAAAAATTGTTGCTCGTTTATTTCCATATGATTATTGGCGCCCTTCTTGGCGAAGCTGGTGGTTTATTTCCTTTTGGGTATCCGACACGAAAAAGAATAATCGGGGTTTTCCCTTGAGATCTCGGGAAAAGTTCTTCAAGCTTTTCGATAGCCTCTTTTTGCCATTTTTGTTCTTGAAAGGACATCCTTCCGACTTTGAGCAACTCATTTATTTTTGTCCCTGCAAGACCGTACAATGGCTGCACCGCCACTCCATTTTTTGCAAAAGAGAGCCAAATTCGCTCCAGCGCTCGCCCTCCGTCAATATAGGTTTTCCGAGCCGAGAAAGGCCCTTTCATCACAAGAAAGCCGATCGCTGAAGAATGCCTGACGAGATTTCGGCTATTTGACGACGAAATAAATCCCATCACTCGATACAATGCAGAAATTCTCTTTACGAGAGAAAAAAAGAAAGGGAAAAAATATTTTTTCCATCCAAGCCCCATGTGTTCCGGGTGAATGCCATCCTTTTCTTCATCATGAAAACGAAAAGAGTTCCCAATATGACGCCTGAGCGATATATTTCCCCACAAAAAGTTTTCAAACGAAGCTGCCAGTGAAGCAAAAGACTGTTTTTCTTTTTCGTGAATCAGCCACAGAATTTCTCCCTGAAAGGACTTGGCCTCGGTATCTGCAGCGGCAAGTATATCCTCCGAAACCTTTTCGTTTAAATATGCCCGGCGATCCGTTGATCGTTTTCGAAGAGCCCCAAAAAGGGGGTCTTCCGGAACTCGCTTTTCACTTATACGAGCGGTAAACATTTTATCTCCTGTTTTTCCGGGGACAATATCGACGTGTATGCCTCTTTCCGTTGCTGCAATTTTGAGATTCTCCGCCAGCGCTCCAAATGATATCGCATCACCCGGATAGAGCGGATTAATACGGAATAAGACCCTATCCTCATCATCCTTGTCGACAAAAAAAACGTCTATTTTCTCCCGAGATACCTCGAAAATCCACGGATGCAAATTATCCCCGGATGGCGCGGTATTCGCAATTCGTATGATTCTTTCGTATGCATGCTTCCACTCCATATATTCTTTGGACAATACAATCAGTATACGATAAAATACTTCTTCTGAAAAAAATACTCTTTCAGACTCCCATTATACCATCCGGAAATTTTTAAATTGCCATGGATCCGTTGCGTCGATATCTTCGGGAAACAGCCGGCTTCTTCCTTCAAGCGGTGTCCAATCGGCATATTCGCCAAAAACTTTTCCAAGATACGGTTTTGCTATTCGCAGAATTTCATCGTGCGGCATCTCGTCTGGTTCCATAATGCCGCATGTTGGATTTTTCATCGCCCATATGACCCCGGCAAGCACTCCAATGGCCACCTGAAGCGCGGTTGCCGAATTGTGTGGTGCAAGGCGCCTTGCTTCTTCAACCGAAAGGCGCGATCCATACCAATAAGTACCTTTTTTGTGCCCCATAAGAAGCACGCCAAGTTCATCCACGCCCGAAATTACCTCATCAGCAATGACGCGTTTTTCTTTTTGCAGCTCAAAATTATTTCCCTCAAATTCATGGACCGAAAGCACTGCATCATCGCAAGGATGATACGCATAATGCACCGTCGGCCGGTATGCCGGACATTCTCCCGATCCGATCGTAAGGTAATCCGCGATTGAAATCGATTCTCCATGCGTAATAAGAAATGCGTCCTGCGATCCGGCAAGTGGCACCCAGCTCCGAACGCGCGTCGACGCGCCCGGTCGACCGAGATATATCGCCGATCGACACCCAAAATCGAAACGTCGGCCATCATGCGGGAAGTGCTTCTCATGCGAACCCCATCCGAGTTCGGATGGCTGACTCCCCTCACCTGTAAAACCATCAACCGACCAGGTATTTACAAATTCTCCATTGCGTTTTCGCGGATTTGAAATCTGTGTATCACGTTCAGCAATATGGATAACTTTTATCCCGATCTCCCGAGCAAGTATCGCCCATTCGGAACGCGTCTTTGGCTTTTCCCATTGATACCCCACATCCTCGGCGATATGAAGAAGCGCTTTTTTCACAAAATGCGACACGAGCCCCGGATTCGCCCCATGCGTCAACACCGCAGTCGGTGCATTCTGGCCGTATTGTTTCCGGAGCGAAAGCGCTGCTTCGCGTAACGCATAATTCGTTCGTTTTGCTTCCGGAATGGCACTGTCGGTATATCCACCCTCCCAGGGCTCAATCACCGTATCAAGATACATCGCACCAACTTTCGCACCATAAGCAATAAGATCGATCGTCGAAACATCAACCGAGAGATTGACAATAAAATCCCCTCGGCTTACATATTTTTTCAGTACAGAAAGATAATTGTCTTTTTTGAGCGGCTCAATATGAAACTCGATGCCATATTCTTCCGCTACATCCCTCCCTCGCTTGTCACTCGTTACAATAACGATTTGTTCTTTTGAGATATCAATATGCCGAAGAAGAAGCGGGAGCACCCCTTGTCCAACCGACCCGCATCCGATCATCACAATTTTTCCATCAAAACGAACTTCTTTTTTGTATCGCTGCATTATTTTTCAGAATTATCGTATTATTTTCAACCAAGAAGAGCTTAGGAGTCTGCTGGAAAAGCTATTTTCGTCACAAAATTTTGGAATTGCAGTAGAAAGTGAACTTTTCAACAGGCCCTTAAACTTCCCTCTGTGCAGCATACGGAAATTGAAAATTTTTGCAAGACCACCCGCAAGCGACGTGCCAAGAATCCTGATTCATTCTATGATTCCTTCAGGGATTCTCTCACTCTTCACTCTTCACCTCTTCAAAAATATGAAAATTTCCCTCTTCGGAAATCAGGATCTCGATTTCGACAACCTGCCCCATCGGCTCCAATCTGGACTCGAACAAGCATTTCCAAATCTCTCTTTCATCGAAGAAGATCCTCACGAACTCGACCTCCCGATCCGCGACCAAAATTGGATTATTATAGATACTGTCCGCGGACTCTCAAGGGTCACAATGCTTTCCGTCGACGATATCGCGAAGCCAAATACCCGTGTAACGGCGCACGACTTCGATCTTACCGCTTTTCTCCTTTTTGCGAAAAAACTCGATCCGGCTCTTTCCGTTCGTATTATCGGGATCCCAATGGGCTACGACGAACAAAAAGCCCTCGAAGAAACCATTTTTCTTCTGAAATCTTTCGTGTAGTTCTTATTCTCTCCATCCTTTCTTTTCACCGGAAAAGAAAGGATGCAAACCCGCCTGCAACGCCTGTGCGTAGCACTGCGGGCAGGGAAAACTCTCTCCCTGCACTGCGCTTTGAAGGATATCCTCCTTGCTCCATCCTCGAATCTCGTGGCGCTTCGCTTCTTCCTGTCGATTCGATCCCTCGATTCTGCTTCGGAGGATATCCGGACAAAGCCTCGCTTGCGGTCGATTCTTTCTCTTTCTTTCTCTCGTCCGTAAGTGGAGCTTTGATACAGATGCGAGATGAAGTGAAGCGTTCTGAAAGACACCTTCCGTAAGCAGGAAGCGAAGCGGCTCACGGAAGGTGAGCGGAACGAATCCGCATCTTTCAAAGCGGAATGCAGGACGACGCTTTTCTTTTATTCCTTTCTTTGTGCGCACAAAGAAAGGGGAATGTTTTTATGGTTAAAAGAAAGAATGAATCAGAGTATTTGTTTAAAAAAAGAAAAAATCCCGAACCGTATCGGGATTTTTTCGTTATTCAATATCCACTCTCACATCTCTCTATCCTTTTCCCCCTCCTTCCACTCTACATCGAGAAAGTGCGACGCGCAGCTCATACACGGATCGTATGCACGGATGATTCGTTCGCAGCCGAGCGCGAGCGCTTCGCGGTCCATCGAAAGATTATCATTGATATAATCTTTCAAGTCGTACTCGATCGTAATCTGATTCTGCCCCGTCGGAACGATAATTTCTCCTTCAACCACGATGCCGTTTTCATCGACTTCGAGTTTGTGGTAAAGCGTTCCTCGAGGTGCCTCGATCACTCCAACGCCAATCCCTGCTTTTTTCGGGAGTGCGATCGGTTTTTCTTCGACAAAATTTGCACTTTCAAGAAGATCAATTGCCTGATCCACCGAATGGAGAATGGCGATTGCTTGGGCAAGATTATTATGAAACACATCGTCCGATGGGAATTTTTCCAACGCATCTTTCGCATCACGTTTCGTGTTCGAATGAAGCGCGTCGCGATTGAGGTTCATTCGCGCGAGCGCGCCTACTCGGTACGGCTTCCCCTTGTACGCATATCCGCTCGCTTCCGAATACGGGATCACCACGTGTTCAAGGTGCTTTCGATAGTCCGCTTCTTCCGCGACCAATCCTTCCGAGTCGTGAATTTTTCCTTCGAGATACGAGAAATCCGGCGACACGAGCGCAAAATAATTCGACTCGCGCACGAATGAGAGCGGACTATTCAGAAATACTTGGATAAGCCGAAGCACCGCCGGACGAATCGATTTTAATTCTTCGATAATCGCGCCTTTCCCATTCATATCCGGCGTTTTTGCAAATCCTCCCGCCATCACGAATGGCGCGTGTACCGATCGTCCGCCCGTATAAATCGCCAAGTGATTCCCCGCTGCTTTTACCGCAAACGCGTCGTGCAACAAGTCATGTTGAATCGGATCATTCTCATCGAATTCAAGAAAAGAATCCTTCCCAAACAAATCCGGCATCGCGAAGATATACAAGTGAAGCGCGTGATCGCGAATAATAAGCCCATGATAGAGAAGGTTTCGGAGCAGCATCGTCTGATCCGACGGCGTTACGCCAAGCGTCCGCTCCACCGCTTCGACGGAGGCGAGGATATGCGCATTGGAACACGTACCGCAGACACGCGCCAAAAGCTGCGGAATCGTCGATACCGGTTTCCCCTTGATCGCCTCGGTATAGAACCGCTTGAATTCCTTGATGGAAAATTTTACGGACTCGACCTTGCCGTCTTTCAATTCAACATCGAGTCCGGCGGCGCCTTCGACCTTGGTGATTTCTTCGATCGAAAATCGGCTCATTTCGGATATTTGGTGCATATTTTTCGAATTTTTTGATTACGAATTTCGAATGGAAAAATTTATTTTTTCACTTCCGGAAGCGGGATATTGAATTCGACGAGTGCGTCGTTTACCACTTTCAAGAACGCTTCTTCCGCCATCGGACAACCCGGAACCGACGCATCGATCGTGATGATCTCGTCTAGCTTCTTCACCTTTTCTCCGTAATGAAATTTATCGAGAATAAACGCGATATCTTCCCGCTGTTCCTCGCCAAACGAATTCCGATGCGCCGACGGCATCCCCGTAATCGCACACGCGCCGATCGCGACGATTTTCTTCGCGAGCCGCCGAATTTCTTTCAATTTCTCTTCTTGCTCCGGCGCCGTAATCGCACCCTCGACAAACGCGACATCCATCTCATCCATCACGTTCTTCGTTTTCAACACCCGCGCATTTCGAATATCAAGCACTTCCTTCCACACCATATAGTGATCGTTCAGAAGCTCCGTAAACATCACCGTACTATCCTCACAACACGTGAACGAAAACCATCCAATCCGCAGTTTTTTCTTTTGTTCGGACATAGAAAAAAATTATCTCTTATTCACAACTGCAGTATACCCTAAAAAAACCAAGAAAAAAAACCGCAGCATATCGTCGCGGATAAACCCAACTCGAAAGCACAAAAGAAAATGAACTTGGAAATAGTGTATCAAATTAAAAGAGTGAATTTAAAAGACCCGCCCTTCCCGGACTGGTCTTCTTCATTTTCTAAAATTCTACTCTCTTATTTCTATACTCTCACCCGCCTATATCCCTTCGGGAAGTATGGCGGACAAGCCTCTTACTTCCTTACTATAACCGATCCTTTCCGAGAATCACAAGGATGTCCGCCTCCGGCTTCGGCTCACCGTCCGGCAACGGCACAACTTCCGCGGCATACTCTGTCGCGAGCTTCTTCGCGAGTTCGGAAAATGCTCCGCTCACATCCACCACGATCGTTTTCTCATACACCCCTTCGGCAATCACCTCCTCCTTCACCGACAATTCGCTCCCATATTTCACCGCAAGTTCTCCGTCGTATTGTTTCGCAAGACCTCGCTTTTCAGTGCCATTTGACACGACGATTTCGGCGATTTTGGAAACTTCTTCCGGAAGCGACGTATGTTCTTCCAAAACCTGCTCGTTTGTTGTACCGGCAACTTCTCCCGTTTCGGCGGGCGATAGACTTGGCGCTGTTTTACTATCGATATTTATAATCGTCATATCAACCACCTTCTTCGTACTCGGTCGATAGAGAAACGCTTTTCTTGCTTCGGGATACAAAAGCACCTTATCGCCGTTTTCCGCCTTTCGAAAAAAACTCTGTCCGGAAAGTTTTGTTTTATCGGTTACTGTCGCGATAGTCGGCGCCTCCCCTTCCGGAAGTTCGATAGACTTTCCAATCGTTTCCAGAATAATATTCGTATCGGACTTGGACGCTTCTGTCAGCACCTGCCGATACCGTGCATAAAAATATCCGGACGAAACAACCGCGCCTCCCAAAAGAAGCAAGAAAAAAGACTTCCATACAATATTCACAGAAAATCCTCCCCGAATCTTCTCCGGAACATTTTCAACCATTTCAACCTCCTCTTTCTTTTTGAAAAACATAATCTTATATCTTTTCAATTACGTATATGCGATTTATTGATTTCCGACAATCACCAAGACGTCCGCATCGGGAGAAATTTCTCCTTCCGGAAGCGATGGCATCAGTGTTCCTCCGACTGTTTGCGCGATATTTTTCAGAATATCGTTCGCCATGTCGGAAAAGCCGATTACGAGAACTCCCTGATAATTGTCGTATGCCGCTTTTTCGCTCCTCCGAATGTTCCACTCCGGGTATGCTTGAGAAATCAAGTTCTCAAGCGAAGCGACGACGGAAGCGTCTTTGGCGCCGTTATAGATCGCAATGGTTGGCTTTTCTTTGTTTTCGGAAACACTTTTTTCCCCAAGAACCACTCCCTCGCTTGTCTGCGGTCGATCTTTCGCGATATCTTTCCCGGATTGAGCGGCGGCATTTTCCGTTTCGATATCAACTGTCGTTACATCGATTATTTTCCCTGTTGATGGCCGATAGAGAACCGCCCGACCGCCATCGCCATAGAGAAGAATTTTATCACCATTCTCCGCACGCTTGAAAAAAGGCTGGTCATCGAGCTTATTTTTATTTGTAACGGTGGCAACCGTAGGAATCCCGTTCGGCAATTCCATTATTCTACCGACCTTTTTCACGAGTTTTTCAAGTTCTTTCTCGTCCGAAACTTGTTTCGATTGATTCTGAAAATAAAAAATTGTTCCGATCGCAAGCAGAGACACAAACATAGCAAGTGCAACCAAACGCCCCTTCTTTTTTGAAAACGATCGAAAAGCAGTCGGCGGAAATTCGATAGGAGTCGCTTCCCGCAGAACATCGGATTGACCCAAAAGAGCGTCCTCTATCTTTTTTTTTCGACGAGAAGATTTTATTTGTTTCTGTTCAGGCATAGTGTACGCCGCTAGAAAAAGAATATCGGAAGTATTCTCATGGAAATTCCGCTTACAAGAAACGCGAGCAGAAACGCCTGATCAAAAAAGAGGAAGAAATTTCTATTTCCCGTCGATGCGGCCGCCGTGGAGAGGGCGATATCAAACGTCCCCGAACCATTGTCCCGAAGCTCAATATCCGCAAATGCCATACGTTATTTTCAGTTAAAACGCTTCTCTATGATACCACACCCCTTCAATCTCAAAGAAACTTTTCAATGCTCCGCGCTTCCAACGATCACCAGGATATCGGCATCTTCCGAGTTTATATTTTCTTCCGCGGGAAGCGTCGTAGCCGTCGCTCCAAGAAACGTCGAAAGATTTTTGACCGCCTTGTCGTTTTCTCCGGTAACGTCGACTACCATTGTATCGATATATGATGTGCTTGCTTTTTTCTCGAGTACGATATTGATCTTGGGAAAACGTTCTTCTAACGTCTTTTTTAGCGCATTCGCCCGTCCGTAAGAACCGTCAAATATCGCGATGCGTATCGATTTTGTAATCGCGCTTTCAAACGATTGAGCGACCTCTTGCGGATTCTCGGGCTGAAATTCCGGCGAACTTTCTTGATTGTTTACCGGCGTCACTTTCTTTTGAAACTCCCCCTCCGACGACGATACCGCGTTGATATTCACCGAAGAAATATCTACCAACTTCCCCTTACTTGGACGATAAAGAAACGCTCGTCCCGCATTTCTATACACGAGCACCTGATCGCCGACTTCAGCTCGATCGAAAAAATTCTGTCCCGAAAACCGTTTCAAATCATCGATAGTAAAAAATAACGGGTCTTCTTCTGTCGGTATATCGACAATCTTTTTTATTTTTTCGGTCACGGTTCGGATATTTCGCGCTTCGATTTCTTCCGGAAGCAATCGGTATTCCCTATAAAAATACCAGGCGCTCGCCGCCGCCGAAAAAAGAATGATTCCCTGCAAAAGCAGGCTTTTCCAAGCGCTTCCAAACATACCTTCTTTCATAATTCAGATTTCTCTTTATCGGAATTTATGCGGCGGTTCCATCGTCGGATCGACCCATATGCGTCCCATCTTCATAGGCTACCGCGTACATATCAGCGGTATCGTCATACCAGATAAACGAATACGATCCGTCCCCAACCCGCGAGGTTGTCCCGACGCGTTCATCATCGGCAACACGAAAAATATCGATATTTACGGTACCTCCGCCCGAACCGGTAATAGATCCCGAGATACTGAAAGCAATGGAGTGGTATGTCATTAAAAAATCCAAGTGGTCAAACGTATTTGACGCATTCGCGGAAGCAAGCCTCCACCGACGTGATGTCTCGATATCGAGACGACTTAAAAGCGTATCTCCGGGCCATCGGCTAAAAACCGAACGTGCGGTAAAGTACGCTTGTCGAACTCCAACTTCCGGATCGGTTGCCGATATATCGGTATAACAATTTTCCCATTTCAATCCCCCTTCTCCGGAAAGACGCTCCGTCTGCACGGTAACACCCGATGCGGTTCCCGTGCTTGTTGTCATATAAAAGTACCAACCGCCAATCGCGGTAAAAAAATAATTCGTTTCCGGAATAACCGGTGCGGTAGCGGATATCGTTGAGCTGACCGCTGCTGCTGTTGTCGAGAAATTTTTCAAATTCCACCGAACCGTATGATTGTGCGCTCCGACACCGTCGGTCGCTTTTCCGGAGGTATAGTTGATAATCCACAAACACGATACATTCAATCCCAGGTTTGTCGCGTCTGTCCGGTACGCATCTGCCTGAAGCGTATTCGCTCCCCGGGAAAGTGTTGGCGTGAATGCTTCCATCAATCCCGCCCCACCGCCCATAATCGCGGCACCATCGGTGTATGTTTGAAAGGCTCCGGTACCAACCCGAAAATTTAATCCGGAAATCGCCGCCGTTTTATCGTAACAAACAAGCACCCCGGACTCCACTCCCGTAACCGTGTCCGGCTCTTCGATCCAAAGCGTTCGCTCGCCCCGCTGAAAATCCGCCGATGTCGTCCCTCCCATCGGAGAATCAAACTCCATTGGTAAAAGAAGAGAGTTCAGGATAGTGGTCGATGCGGACGGATCAAACTCGTAGGTTATAACCATATATACCTGCAAGTGCTCCGTAAAAGCCGACGACCCCCAAATATAAAACGAGTGCGAGGCATTCGTGGTAAAAGTCGGCTGATTCCACAAATAGGTAAACCAACGATCGGTAGCGAGTCCGGATTCGATACCGCCATTTGTATTGACGCCATTTGTGTCGATTTCCATCGAAATAGTCGGGTCGGTACCGGTGGTATCACTGTTCCCCTGAATGACAATATGCCAATCTCGAATCGTTTTTGATGACTCGGGAAGCCATGTATCAAGTGCCGGAATCGTCGCTATGGCCGTCCCCGGCTTCGTGGTCGCAAGCGCTCCGGACGGCGTATCAAGCGGCAAATAAACCGTCTTTATCTGTGTTGCCTGCGTATCGTCGTATTCATAGGTGATATACAGTCGTGCCGTAAGATCGCGCATCCCAAGCGTGGTACCGGTCGACTGATCCCAGTATGCCTGAATATCACAGGTCATATTTGTGCCAGACCAATTTGTAGAGAAGTGGGAAGTAAAATCAGCGGATACTTGATGTGAAACGTTCTCGCCGGAGTTTGCAATATCGTTCAGATTCGTATTCGTGGTATAGCCGGAAGCCCCAAGCTGCACCCCTATGCGCCATTCGGTAACCGTACCTCCGGTGTTCGTAATAATGTCGTTTGCCGTCATTACGCACAGAACACTCCGAAATGTAACCGTCCCACTCCCCTCCGGAATATATACCGTGAATTGGGTAAAGTTTGCCACCACTGCATCCGATGTCGAAGAAAGTGTCGGCGCTGAAAATTCGATAGTTTTGAGACGAGTAGCCATTTATCGAATTATTAGTTAGAAAAGTATTCTCATTCTACCATAAAAAACCGGGATATCTCCGGAAAATTTTTGTCTTATTTTTCTCCAACAATAACGAGAAGATCGGTTGACGGTATTTTTTCTCCTAAAGGAATCGTTTCTTCAAATATTCCGTTCAGTCTTTCGGCCAAACGTTCTGAAATTTCACTCTGAAAATACGACGGATTGAAAATAAAAATCCCCCGGTAATCGGAATAATTGGCGTTTTCTCGAGCATTAATGGAGAGAAGAGGGAATTCTTCCTTTAAAATTCGTTCCACGTCCGCTACCCGTTCGGTATCGTGTGTCGCGATATACAACGAAAGCGTCAATGGGACCGTTGCGGCGGATTCATCATTCATTCCGGATAAAATTTCCGAATCGATACCCCCTCCCGACGGAAACGACGCGCTTTCGATAATTTTTCCGGTTTTCGGACGGAACAACAAAACCCACTTGTTCAATCGATACACCACCAATTGATCGCCATTGTCAACGCGATGAGGAAAAATTCTCGGATCAAGTTTTTTCACATCTTCAATCGTGAGCAAAATCGGCTCCTCATTTTTCGGAAGATCAACCAAGGCTCCGACAGACTCCTTGAATCGATCCGTTTCCTTGAGCTCGCCCCGTCGGTCGCGTTCCCATACTCGAAGTCCAAAAAAAACACTCCCTCCAATACAGGACAAAAGAATCGAAAAATAAAATATTTTTTGCCAGTACCTCATGAAATACCGCTTCGCTTACGATGCCGTGCCATTGTCGGAACGCCCAATGAGTGTTGAACTCTCTCTCGCTTCCGTAAAGAGCGTTTCCGTATTATCGTACCACGTAATGGAGTAACTCCCGTTTCCGGTACGAGAGGTTGTCGCCGCAAGCTCTTTATTGCTTGTACGCCACAAACTGATAGATACCGTCCCGCCGGATGAACCGGTAATCTCACCCGAAACGGTGTACACAATGGAGTGGTAGGTCAACCAAAGATCCATATATATGAATCCCGTTCCGGCATTGGTATATGTCCACCACCAACGTCGCGTTCCTTCGGGATCAAGTGATCTCATAGGGTCGTTTGGGTACCTCTGAATATCATCGCGAACACCGGCAAAATGCTGATGCAACCCTTTTTCCGCGTCAGTATGTCCATTAATCGTATCAACCGTCAGCCATTCGCCTGCCGAATCGGTTTTTTCCATCATTAAAACAGCGCCGCCGAATGTTGTCGTGGTGTTTGTTACATGAGCGACATGGCATCCGAAACCGCTCAAGTAGTAGTCGGTGTCCGGAATACTGACCGCAAAGGCGGCTGTTTTTCGATTCGTCGCCGTCGCGCCATCAAATGTAAATCCGGCATTCCACTTGACCGTATGATTGGCGGCACCATATCCTTGTGTTGGCTTATCGGCGGTATAGTTCACAATCCAAAAACCAGAAATACCGGGACCGAAATCGGCCGTATCCGAACGATAGAAATCGGCCGTAAGATTGTTTTGACCACGATCAAGAGTAAAGGCGGAATCATTCCGAACCATACAACCATTACCGCCGCAGAGAACGGCCGCCGCATCGGTATACGATACGAACGACCCTGTTCCCACGCGAAAATTCAATGTAGAAATAGCCGCAGCCTGTTCCCATACCGGGAAGAACGCTATCTGTTTGGTAGTAATGGTTCCCGGCTCTTCAATCCATAAGATCCGGCTTACTCGATCAAAATCCGTCGAAGCGGTACCTCCCAATATGGATGCCTGCGAAACCATAAGCGTCGAGACAAAAACCCCGCTCGAAGCCGAAGCGTCAAACTCATATGTGACCACCATATACACCTGTTGGTGATTATGACGTGCCACGGATGCCCAAATATAAAATCCGTGTGTCGCGTTTGTTGTCATTCCAAGTCCCGCCGAAGATCCGCCCGAATCATAGTAACGTGTCGTCCATACGAATTTTGCCCAATAATCCGATGTCGCGCCCATCTCAAGAGTCTGGCTCGTGTAAGCTGTGAGAGTATCAATCTGCATTGAAAGCGTGGAGTCAACCGTGGAAGCGGTATTGTTCACGTTACCCTGACAGACGATATACATACTTCGATACGTCTTCGACGTCTCGGGGAGCTCGGTATCGAGCGCGGGGATAGTATCGGTTGCCGTCCCCGGCTTCGCTGTTGCCAGTGTTCCAACCGGCGCATTGAGCGGGATGTAAACAGTTTTGATTTGCGTTGTCTGACTATCGTCGTATTCGTAGGTAATGTATACCGTCGCCCCGACATTGTTCATAATAATACCCGATGCCGAAGCGTGGTCGACCAAAACAGAAACAGCGACCGTCTTGCTCGTGCCGGTTGTCCAGTTGGTCGTGAAGTGTGTCGTTGCATCCGCCGCATAAAAAAGCATTGTTTGTTCACCGGAGTTCGTTTCGAGGTTGGCATTGGTATACGATGTCGCCGTGGCACCACCCACCGACACATCGATACGCCGCGACGTATAGTTTCCAAGCGTCGTTGAGGCATCATTTACCTGAAGTTCCACGACCGCTTTCTTGATCGTTACCGTTCCTGAAAATTCGGGAATATACGCGGTAATCACCGTCATCGCCGTAAGCGTATTGTCCGCAAGCGTATTGAGCTGCGGAATACCGTATTGAATGGTTTTCAGTCTTGTCGCCATACAATTATCTTATCCGACAAAAAGAGAACAGATCCCTGCCCTCTATGACAATACCTTGATCCATGCCGGAATGTCGAAGGAAAAATTATGTAAAATTATCGAGCTTCGCGAGAAGATCCCACTTATTATCGGTCGCGTTGTAGATAAATCCGAGATACATCGTTTTTGACACCACTGTCGTCGTCGGAAGCGCAAGGTCCGAACTCGCTCGATACCCACCCGTACCACTATTAAAAGCGAGTGTTTGCGCCGACGCATTGTCTTTGATTCGAATAATGAGTTGTTGCCCATGGGTCGGTGTCCCCGTTGGCGCACCAAAAGTCGCTCCGGCGGCGAGCGCAGTCAGAATATACACGTCCGTTGTATCCACGTCGGGCGTTGGCGTAGCGGAAGATGTCGTCGATGTTACTCGCTTCGGCGCCTTTTTGGAAAATTTATATGAAAGACAAATCCAATTTCCACTCCCGAGCGAGAGGAATTCCGCCGTATCGTCCGCTACAGTCAAAATATCTTTGCCGCCGGGAAGAATGAGCGAGGTTCCGTTATAGGTCAGAGTGAGTGCTGCTGCAAAACGAACATTGCGCCGAATACCAGCCGAAACATTATCAAATGCGGTAATCGTCGTTGAACCGGTAATCCGAACACTATTTGATAGGGCTGCCCCGATATTGGTTGTTGTGCCGGATGCCACATCTACGCTCGCCGCCATATTGAGCGGAATAGAATCGAGCCGAACACTATTTTTTGATATACGGATTGGCATAATCTCAAAACCCTTCCTTATCAATAACTAAAAGTTCCCCGCCCTCATCATCCGTTACCCGCAATTGCTTTCCGGTTTCGGTAATCTTGAAATTTTCGAAAGTTTTCTCGGAAAGAACTGTTTCTCCGCGGAACATGTTCATAAGTGGGTTGAGGTATTTTCCTAAAAGAAACACTGCTCCACCGAAAACCGCATATTTGAGAAACGCTCGCCGACGGGCATTGAGAGGAAGTATCGCGTTTTTTCCTTGTACTGCTTTTTCGAGGCTTTCCTCAACGTCAAGCGCAGCTTTCCGCGAACTTCCAAAAAATCTTTTTATCCTCCGACAAAAAAAAGAAAACACTCTCCCTGATTCCTTACGTGTGTCAGAGAAGAATCTTTTTGATGATCGAACGGCTTCCTTTTCGATCAAAACGACTTTACCCTTGGTTATTTTCATTCCTTTTTGTTTCTTCACTCGCAATATCTTTGAGCTCCTCCTCAACCTCGCGTTTTCCTTTCTTAAATTCCCCCGTTACACGACCCAGTGAACGCGAAAACTCGACGATTTTTCCACTTCCGAAAAAAAGTACTGCCGCCACGAGAAGAATCACGATAACTTCCGGCAACCCAAGTCCAAACATATGATTTCCATTAATGGTTCTCCGAGATTATATCACAAAAAAACGCACTGACAAAAATCAGCGCGCGTGGTTTATTGTATGATTTGTCGTCTTACTGCTTCGGATTTTCTTCAACTACGGTCTCTTCTTCGGATGGTGATGCTTCTTGGTTGATAGTATCGTCTTTATTTGATGTCATATCCTCCCCTGCCGGAGGCGTATTTTCCGAAACCGTCCCTTCTGATTTATTTGTTGGCACATCGGTCGGCATACTCATATCAATCGCCAAGAAATCAGAAACCGCCTGCACGACCATTTTATTAATCTCCTCTTTTGAAATAATCTGCGAGAGCGCCGGCGCCGGGATAGGACTTGGAGTGGATGCTCTTGTCGGCGAGATCTCTTTCGGTTCGATTGTTTTTTTCGGAATCGCTTTTACATCCGATCCGACAAGCGAGGCGTACTGCCCATCAACCGATTTCTCCCTGTCTTTTTTTGTAAGCGATGCCTGTACTTCCGACAAATATACCACCTCCCGACCGATAACCTGCTCCGCCTGCTCGACGATATAGGTTCCGAGATCTCGTTTTCCAAGAAGCGTCTTCGGAATTTCCATTTTTGCCGTTTTGCGAATTTCTCTCCATGCATCGTCTAAAACTTCGAATGTTTGGTATGAATAAGCCACAAAATACGCTTCCTTATTCTCCGTTATCGAATCAATACGCATTTTAAGATCGTATGCTCCAAAATTTTTTCCCGCGATTTGAGAAACATCAGTTTTTTTTGGCAATACATCTGTTGGCTCGGTTTCACCGGGGGTAAAGACTGCTTCCCGTAACTTCGGACTCGACGCAAATGCTGCTCCGGCGCTCAAAATAATCACAAAGAGAAGAAATGGAACGGCATTATTGTATTTGAGAAAATCGAGAAATACTTTCATATGTTTTCGCTTCATTGATTTTTATTATACCACAATTACGAACGCTTTAACCTCCATCCGGCCGCACTAATACCAATCACGTAGAGACCAAAGAGCGGCAAGGCAAGAAATGCCATTGTTATTCCACTTCCATCCGGCGTAACAATCGCGGAAAAAAGAACAATCACAAATACAGCTCCGCGAAAATGCCGTTTCCAAAATTCGGGAGGGATAACTCCGGAACACGACAATGCAGCCATTCCAATCGGAAGGAGAAACGCAAGCCCCACCGAAATTGTCAGGAAAAACACGGATGATACGAAGTCGTCGAGTGCAAAAAAAGGCGCGACTCCGATCGGGTCGGAGAAGGAATAGAGAAGCGCAAACGTTTGTGGAATGATGATAAAAAATCCGACGGCACAACCACAGTAAAAAAGAAATACTGATGGAAAAAGGAAGCGAAAAAAAGTTTTTCGTTCCGTCTCTTTCAAAGCCGGGCGAAGATACTGAAAAAAAAGAAGGAGTCCAACCGGAAAAACAACAAGGATGGCAGTGAGAAATGCCATCATAATCGGTGCGAGAAATGACGAAACCGGTCCGAGTGCAACGACCGAAATACCTTCGGGAAGCAAGGTTTCTCTTGTAAAAAGAAAAAGATTTGTAGCAAAGCTCACCGAAGAAAACGATACGAAAGGAACCGTAATATTTCCAATTGTTCTTTCACTCGGACCAAGAAAAAAGAGTCCAAAAAAAACCAAAAAAAGAACGATTGTCCCTCGAATGACTAATCGTTTGAAAGCACTCAATTCACTTGCAAGATACTCTCGCATAATTACAACTCATCAAATACAAGCATTGCATTGTTATCGTTATCGTAGACACCAAGCTCGGTTGCGGAATCATTTTTCAAATATACGCCATTGCCAAACTTGAGAACGTTTTCGATAAAAATATTCCCATCTCCCGTCAGCGTGAGCGCGGGGCATGCATCATTATCGCAAACCCAGAGATTCTCGGAAAGTGCCCGGATATCCGATCCGGTTGCCGCAATTTGCAGATCTCCAACCGAATCAACGGTCATTTCGCTATAATTCGTAAGATCCTTGGAAAGTCGCACTTGCGGAGCACTCGCGGCCTGTACCACTTCAAGCACGCGTGCCGGTGAAGCAGTTCCGATACCGACATTCCCCGTACCATCAATCACAAACGGTGTTGTATCACTCACTGCGTCATCCACCCGAACCGCAAGATTATTGGTTCCGGTCGCGCGATGATCTACGAAAAGCGAGGTATTTGCATTGAGCGCGCCGATATTGGAAACCGAGAGAACATTTCCGGTATTTGAAGCGCTCGAACCACTCAAGGAAATTCCCGCCAAATTTCCGGTAAATGTGGTTGAACTCGAAGCGACAGTCAGCCCAGATCCAGATGTCAGTCCATTGGTTGTTATCGCAAGACCCGTTTCGCCATCGATTGAATTCGCTGTAAGATTCGCACCGTTTGCCGCATTCGAACTCTGCACGAGATCAAGTACCGCGATCGCTGCCGTTGTATTGTCTTGACTCACTTGAAGCGTAAACGCCGAAAGATCGTTTCCCCCAGACGATGGGTTCTTGATAACAAGACCATCATCCGCGGCCGTCAGTGAAATCGTCGCATTTCCTCCATCGGCATCATTCCCATACGTCGTTTGAAGATCGCTTGATCCGCCCGTCCCGCAACCGGCATTGGTTTCATTACAGAGTGTTTTTGTTGTTCCTCCTTCATTGATTTTAAATTTTCCAGCCGCGGAGTCATACCAGATATCTCCCGCGGCCGCGCCGGTCGTTCCGGAAACGATCACAGAAAGAAAGTCTCCGGTTGCAACGGATACCCGGCCGGAAGCAGAATCAAGAGTAAGTCCGGATGATCCTCCGGATGAAAGCGTTACCGCGCCTGCGCCGGTATAGCTTTGACCCGCGGCGATAGAAACACCGCCCGTATCGACCGTAATCGAATCAGCGGTAAGCGCATCTTGCACATCGACAATTCCGGATCCATTCGCGAGTAAAACCAGCGATTCATTGGTTCCGGTCGTGATATCGGTCGTTGCACCGGTAAATGTCAGTCCTGTTGAACCAATGATTTTATTTGTCAGCGTCTGTCCCGTCGTCAGGTCAGCAAGCGTTATCGTCCCCGATGGAAGGGTCGCGACCGTCGTCGCTGTCGAAGTTAAGGTGAGAGGAAATGCTCCGGATGTCGTAAAAGCATCTGCGAAAGAAACTGTTTTGCCGTTCGCGATCGTCAATGTTCCGGTCGTATCCGTTACGGAAAGCCCGTGAACCTTGTCGGCATTGAATGCATACGGAACGGCGGTAAAGCGAACGCGCGGCGACATTTCGCCATCGCTATTAAATTCGATACCGAGGTAAATATTGTCGGTATTGAAATCAACCGATCCGGGAAGTGCCGTATGCGTTCCGAGTGCCACTTGAAACACGCCATCGGTAACCGTCACCTGTGTCGTGCCACTATTCCACGTTTCCGTCCAAATCGCTGCGCCACCGGATGAGACGGAATAAAGCTTGAAAACAAAGTCGTAACTTCCGTTCGACACATTCGTTCCGTCCGAATTCACGACTTTTCCCTGAAAGTTGATTTGTTTGTTGATGCCGGTCGCAGCAAATACGGTTCCCGAAAAAGCAAAAATTCCCCCGAAAAGAGCAAGGGTGATAATCGAAGAAAGGGTGATATTTTTGATATTTCGGATCTGCCGCATATGCGGTTTTTTCTGTTTTTTGTTTCAAGCCTTCGGCTCAAAGAAAAAGCGGGTGCACATGCACCCGCTCTTTTATTAAGAACATATCCATTATAGCTTAAAATAAGCCTAAAGTCAAACCCTTCCATCATTTGACACCTTCTTTTTTACACACCTTTCTCAGACACAAAAGGAAAAGAAGTGTTCTATTTTCTTTTGCCTGTTTGAAGCCTCTTTGCAAGGGCTGTTCGAAAAATTCTCTGTTTCAATTTTTTTCGAAAATTTCAATGGAAGAGAGAATTTCTTGCCATTCAGCCTCCGAAAAATCTCGAGAAGAATTCTTGGCGACATACGATAGCGCGAGTATCCGATCGGGACGAACAGAATAGATCGTTCGTTCAAACCCTTCGGCATCGTTCGAAAAAACACTCACTCGAACGCCAGCAATCGTCTCTTTTGTGTCTTTGTATCGTTTTGGGTCCGATTCCCGAAGCTTGAGACCGGAAAGCCCCCGATCTCCGGAGGGAAAAACGATATATGAGAGAGTCCTTGTTCCCGATTCGGCATTTGCCTCAAAATACGCTTGTTCCAAAACATTTTTCATTTCTCGATTTCGCTCAAGAAAGTCGAATGGATATCGAAAAGAAACATATTCTCCGGAAAAAACCTTTTTCTCCGGGGATTCTTCTGGCATGAATTCTCCCGTGTTTTGATATGTAATCACCCCAAGCGACGGCCCATTCATCATTTTCCAGAAAAAATATCCAATCGCGAAAATCGCAACAAAAATGAGAGCAATAAGAACTCTCAAAGAAACTTTCTTCTTCGATTTTTTTTCTTCAGTTCCGACTATGATTGTACTGGTCGACTTTTCCTCCATATAACAAAAAGAAATATACAAAGAATAACTCCTCCCCCGATACACACAAAGGAAATTGGGACGATGAAATATGCCATTTTTTGGCTCTCAAAAGCTTTTTTTCCATCATAACGAATATTTATTTCGATCGTATACTTCCCCGGAAAATATGCTCGGTTGGCAGGGAGAAAACGAATTGGATATGCTTTCTCACTTTTCGGAAGAAGGAGCGATGAATTCTCATTCACAGTTCCTTTCGCGATCAATCTCCCAAATGGATCCTTAATATCGATTCTCCCTCGCGGAACAATATGAACGTTTCCGGCGTTCCGAAACGAAAGTGTCAGTGTTTCTGGAAGACCAATGAGAGGGCGTTCGACAGAAACAGGCCGAAGATTCATCTCGTATACTGCGCCGCCTTCTTTTCGGATAAACACGAGGGCGGCGATGCGCTCATCAATATTGACATTTGTCGGACCGACATTTTCAACTGGTTTTTTTTCCTGAAAGAGAAGCGCTCCATAATGACCTCCTGGGGAGAGTGCTCCCGTGTTGATAATGGTTCCGGAAAGCGTTGCTGATTCTTTTGCGGCAATACGTATTGTTTCCACCTGAAGCTCGATCCAATCCGCCGGATCGAATTCCTTTTCAATATCCTGATCCGATCCAAGAAACGCGACCCCCGCCGAAGATTCCAACCCGCCAAAATCGATTGCCAAAATGGAAAATTCCCGAGATTCTCCAGAGTTATTCGAAAGCTCGACTGTAAAAGGAACTCTCTCCTCATTTTGAATGATAATATCGCTCAAGTATGGATGAATCGTGATACCGATACCTGATTCATCGGCCGCAAAAGCTTTTTGGGGGAAAAAACCAAGTGCGAAAAAAAGAAAAAATACCAAAACTCGGCTTACGGAAGTCATAATTTTGTTTCTGAAACCCTATTATTCGCTCCGACGAAATCGACGGAGCATATTCCCGAGAGTCGATTTCATACCGACAAGTGCAAAGAGAAGAATCACTCCACCACCAATGAGAAGCCTCCACGGCATCACCCAAAATTCTACCACCCCCTCAATCGGAACATCTCTCTTACCATCATCGTAGACCATGAGAAGTTTTGCTTGGTATTTGCCGAAGCGAAGATTGGAAGCATCTTTCCAATTCCAGGTAAGTTCTTTCACGATATTTCCATGTTCATCGAGAACGGTTTGTCCATTTTCTTGTGTTTCGGTGTAGATCGGAAAGCCTTCAGCCCAGTCAGCACGGAAGGAACGGCTGGAATCGGGGAGAATATTCCCCTTTCCCAAGTTCACTTCGATCGTTGAATCAGCCTTTTTCCCGGGACGTCCGATGAAGAGATTTCCCCGTGGAGCAACATGGACATTCCCCGTATTTTTAAGTTTGACGGTGAAGGTTGTCGGGAGAAATTCATACCATTTCTTGTTAGATTCAAAGGAGGTGATAGAAACTTCACGTTTTGCATTGGGAACTTTGACTTCAAGGAGAACAAGAACGGCCGTGCCTCCGGTGAGTTTTGTTTGTTGGGTTGATTCTTCTTTGTTGTGGTCATCGGCGCGAGAAAAGGTAACCGCGTAGTAGTAGCCAAGAGATGCGGTTTCGGGTGGTGTTACGGTGAGAGTAATCGTTTTCCATTCATTCGGAGCAATATCGAAAGTGGTGTCGGAGAAGGAAACGAAAGAAAGAGATTCGTCGCTTGGATCCGGATCGAGGAGCTCGGGAATACCGGTGTCTCCACTCGCGCGGAACTTGAGAAGCTCTACTTTGAGCGTTTCTTTTTGAGTCCCTTCATTTCGAATACGAATGGGAGAAGAAACCGGATGACCCGGTTCGGTTACGAGGTTGATCGGAAGCGGTGAGGTGGTCAGACGGAGATCGGCGGTTTGGGCGGAGGCGGGAATGGAAAATGAAGAATAGAGAATGAGGAATGAAAAAACAGAGAAAAGAATTTTCTTGAGAAGGTGTTTCATTGTACTTGGGTGTCGAATCGGCATACTTTTTTCTCTTTTATACCTGTCCCATTTTCAATTTTCGCATTTTTCGCTTCATCAGGAAGTACACAAACAACGCCGGTACAACTGGAAGTGCGATACCAAAAAGAATCAGCCTCCACGGCATCACCCAAAATTCTACCACCCCCTCAATCGGAACATCTCTCTTACCATCATCGTAGACCATGAGAAGTTTTGCTTGGTATTTGCCGAAGCGAAGATTGGAAGCATCTTTCCAATTCCAGGTAAGTTCTTTCACGATATTTCCATGTTCATCGAGAACGGTTTGTCCATTTTCTTGTGTTTCGGTGTAGATCGGAAAGCCTTCAGCCCAGTCAGCACGGAAGGAACGGCTGGAATCGGGGAGAATATTCCCCTTTCCCAAGTTCACTTCGATCGTTGAATCAGCCTTTTTCCCGGGACGTCCGATGAAGAGATTTCCCCGTGGAGCAACATGGACATTCCCCGTATTTTTAAGTTTGACGGTGAAGGTTGTCGGGAGAAATTCATACCATTTCTTGTTAGATTCAAAGGAGGTGATAGAAACTTCACGTTTTGCATTGGGAACTTTGACTTCAAGGAGAACAAGAACGGCCGTGCCTCCGGTGAGTTTTGTTTGTTGGGTTGATTCTTCTTTGTTGTGGTCATCGGCGCGAGAAAAGGTAACCGCGTAGTAGTAGCCAAGAGATGCGGTTTCGGGTGGTGTTACGGTGAGAGTAATCGTTTTCCATTCATTCGGAGCAATATCGAAAGTGGTGTCGGAGAAGGAAACGAAAGAAAGAGATTCGTCGCTTGGATCCGGATCGAGGAGCTCGGGAATACCGGTGTCTCCACTCGCGCGGAACTTGAGAAGCTCTACTTTGAGCGTTTCTTTTTGAGTCCCTTCATTTCGAATACGAATGGGAGAAGAAACCGGATGACCCGGTTCGGTTACGAGGTTGATCGGAAGCGGTGAGGTGGTCAGACGGAGATCGGCGGTTTGGGCGGAGGCGGGAATGGAAAATGAAGAATAGAGAATGAGGAATGAAAAAACAAGCCAAAAACAAATTTTTGAAGAAATCGAAAAAAAATTCATAGAGTCATTTCGGTGAATACCCTTATTATACCGCTTGTTTTTCTTTTTTTCCACACAAAAGGAGGGCTTCCGCCCTCCGTAAAAATGTGTTTTGATATTCTCCCTAGAAAACACCTGCCGCAATGACTGTAAGTGTATCGGTATAATCCGTCGCCGCCGCTTGAACAGCGCTAATTTTTGCCCGTTCGATAAGCGTCATCACATCTCCATCAGTCGGACCGGCAGGGTTATCGGAAAGAGCCACCAGCTGGAACGATGTTGAAAGCGTTCCACCCTGTGTGGTATCACCATCATATTCCGGTTCAACCGTAAAATTCCCCGATCCGGACGAACCTTGTGTCGTTGCATCCACATCAAGCACATACCCGGTAACGGAATCAAGATCCGACGGCGTTCCATCAACCGATCCCGCGGTCGCAATCGATGCTCCTGCGGCAACCGAACTCAACGCCGCATTCGCACTTTTCACCCATGCTGCCCAACCGGAACCGGCATTTGTCGCCATAGTCGCCGTTACACCGGATGAGGAAGAAATCGATGAAGATGACAATGTTCCGAGAGAATCGGTGTTTCCGCCAAGACTGAAGGTAAAGGTCGCCGGAACGGTCGCGGAAACAACAATCTGATCATTAGAAATGATAGAAAGGGCATATGAACCGGTATCAATCGTTGCCGGACCACTAGTCCGTGTCACCACGGTCCCTGTCTTATCATTCCCGGCGGACGAAGTGGTCAGTGTCGTTGTTCCGCTAAAGTTAAAACAATAGAGCGTCCCGACTACAAGATCTCCCGAAGGAAAGGTAACGGTTTGACTTGATACACTCGTGGCCGTTCCAATACCAACCCATGCAGTCGCACTCAACGGAAGGTTGGTCGTGGTTACTGTCCAGTTGGACGCCGTACCATTCACTGTAAATCCGGTAGGAAATGTCACCTGAACATCCGCTTCCGTACTCGCAGTTGCCGGCTTGGCGCATACCGTACCCCCAGTGGCTGTCGATGCCTTCAGTCGATCGAGTCGTAGAACGGTTTGCGTCATACTGGCAGCTTGCGCAGTGCCTCCCCAAAGAAACAATGGAAAAAATAAAGAAAAAAAAGAGATGAGAAGCGTCGGTACTCCAATCGTTATCCTATATCGATACATACTTTTTTATTTTTTATTCCAATCTTTCTGTAATTATACTCCAGCTAAAAAAACCGTCAAATATTTCCGCCTTTCAAAAGCTTCCGGAAGCAATAATGGTAATCGTCTCGGTATAATCCCCCGCAGCAGGAGTTACCGCTGATGATTTCGCTTTCAGAAGAAATGATGCTCGGCCGCCGGAAATCGGATTCGAGCTCGAAAAAATTTCCCGAATCGTCGTATCCGTTACTCCAACCGTATTCGAAGATCCGTCATAGGGACTCACAATAGAAAACGGTCCGCCCGAAGACTGTGTTGCCGTCGACCCCTGTGCCCCAAATCCACTCGAGAACGCCGTCAAATTTCCGGAAGCAGAACTGATCGTATGATTCACGGTCGAACTATACAGTCCGGCATTGGCTGCACTCACATACACCTTTCCGCCCGATGCGCCATTCGTCGAAAAGTCCACCCATATTTTTTCCGCACTATTCACCACGCTTCCCGCCGTCAAGTTTCCAAGGTCGATCGCTGTCACGCTATTGTCTTCATCGATCGCCGAGACGTCGATATCAAAAGTAAGCTGAGCGCTAACAGTCGCCGCAGTTGCAGTCGGCCCGTATCCGCTCTCGCTAAACTTTCCTTGCATCGCCTTCACCTTGATCTTATAGGTCGTGCTTGACGAAAGGCCAATCACATCGAATCCACTCGCTCCGCCCCATGCGGCATAGGTTTGATAATCCTCAATCCCAAGCGTCGCCCCAACAGTGTCATCGCTCTGAATATAATTCGTCGTCACGAAGTTGTCCGTACTGATTGCGACTGCAAAAAGCGTGTCGCTCGGATTGCTTCCGGTATCCAGAACAATATGCAATTTATTGTAATAATTACTCGGATTCGTAAACGTCGGCGCCGGAGGGACATTTGCCATTATTTCAAACGAAAGCCCCGCGCCAAGATCGTAATTTGTTCCTTGTAGCTCGTCTTCGCTCACCTCGCCCGCAAGTCCATCGATCGCATAATTCGACGACGTCATATTCTCCTTGCCGCCACCACCAAAACCATATCCTTCCAACTGATAGTTCGTACTCGCGGGGAAAGCAAATAAAAACGCGAAACTCGCGGGGAAAAAAATCCTTGATCGTATTCGGCGAACCATATCCGAACAAATGTACATAAAAAAGAGACTATCGGGATACCGACGCAATAGTCGTATCATTCGAATCGCATGCCTGAACCGTCACGATATTATTCGCATCCACCTGCACAGAATACCGCGTGTGCGATGCGGATCCGTTCTCCGGATCATAAGGAATTGTTTTCAAATACCGCGCAAGCTCTCCCGAAAGATCGATACAATCACTTCCGCCAGAAACACTACATACGTCCGTGCTTATGGCGCAGCCGGATCCGTCTGTCGATATTTCGCGCTCGGTCGTATCGAGGCCCGATGGCAACTCTCCACGATTATCCACGATATACTGGTGAACCGCACTTAAAATGGATTGTATATCGGAAAGTCTGCGCGCGTCTCGAGCATCACGAAACCGCGTTGCTGGATCAAGCGATACGATCACCACCGTTGCCAAAACCGCGATGATCCCAATCACGAGAAGAATTTCAAGAAGGGTAAAACCTTTTTTCTTTGTGTGTTTCGAAGTCATATATCATTTATTGTATCACATATTTCTCCGAAGAATCGCAAGCGCGAACCGTAATGCGATTTCCATTGCTCTCTCGCTCGATCGTATACCGAGTAAACTCGCTTGATCCGGATTCTGGATCTTCCGGAAGCGTCGGAAGATATGGTTTGAGTGCAGCGGAAAGATCGACGCAATCGGTCGTTCCGGAAACATGACAGACACTCGTCTCAATTTCACATCCGGACTTTGCCGTTCCGATCTGACGCTCACGGGTATCGATACCATCCGGATATTTCCCCTTCTGGTCGATCAAATACTGATGTACCGCATTGGAAAGCGTTTGGATATCAGAGAGACGTCGCGACTCTCTCGCGTTTCGAAATCGCTCCGCCGGATCAAGTGTAATGACGATAATCGTCGCGAGAATAGCGATAATCCCAACAACAATGAGAATTTCAAGCAATGTGAATCCTTGTTTTTTCCTCATATTTTTAGGTGTTATTATTTCCAAAAAAAGAATCGCTTGATTGTTTTCGGCAAAGAATCCGAAAGATCGAGAATGGCGCGCTCTTTTCTGTATGGATGCGTATACGCGACACCGAAAATGGGATCGAGTGTTCTTGAAACGGTTTCGATATCAAGCGAGAGAGGCTTCAGCGTTTCTGCGTCGAATCCTGAGCAAATGATTTTCCGCGGCTCTTTTCCTTTTTTTTCCTTGCAAAAGCGCAGAAACCCGGAGATATCGTCGACAGAAAAAGGTTTTCGCAGAAGGAGCGAAACGAGAATATTTCCCGATTCTGCGAATATCAAAAGAAGCGAATCTTCTGATTTTCGATGAAGAATCACAACAGATGCTTCTTCTTCCGTAAGCAGCGCGATCGCCGATGATTCGGGAATAATACTTTCAAATATTATCCCTTTTTCCATGTTCCATGCCAACAACTTGTCTGCCCAAGATTTTTTCAGTTCGGTTACCTCAAGAAGTGCTTGCGTCGTTCCAGAAGATACGACTTTGGAGTCCCAAAGGGTCGACTCGCTTGATTCCGGAAAAAACGAATGGAGTTCATGCTTGAGAGTTTCAGGAGATCCCAACGAACTGTTTGGAAGCGTAACCGAAAACGTGTACACGCCTTCTTCGGAAACAACCAAGCGAATTCTTCTACCGAAATCAGAAACTAAGGAAAGCAGAGATTCATCTTCAAAACCGGATTGCACCGAATACGACTGCTCTCGAAAAACCGAGAGGTCTTTCGCATCCCGCGATACCACGGCCGCGCGAAGAGATGCTCCGTCAAAAAATCCCGCATTGTATTTTTTCTTTCCGAATATCATACCTTCATTGTACCCTATGACGATTGTTCAATCCACGACCCAAGCACCAATCCGGTTGGCGTGATTGTTAGCACGACACGGATCGTCCGCTCATATCCATCGCGGTTTGCCGTTACAAGAACCGTTCGCTCATCTCCATTCGATGCAATCGACACATCGCAATCTCCCTCCGGAAGATTCACGATCGATGCCGAGTATCCGGAGTCGTTTCGAAGTCGAAGAATTACGTCTTCCGTGCAGCTCTCGGAAAGAAGCAAAGAAGAGTATCCCTTTTCCAAAGCAAGGTCCGTTCGCCCGCCCTCAACCGAAAGCATCAAGGCCGCCAAAGAAAGCGGGATAGAAATCGCAAGTAAAAGACCGACAACAAGAAATGTGGAAAATCCGCGAAACACTTTGTTCATACAAGATACATACTGATTTTATTCGGGCAAATGAGAACTTCGGGTATCTGCGGCTCCACGAAACAGCATACTCGTCTGAAATACCGATTCACCCCCGGATACTCCCCGATCCGGCTCAAAAACAATCTGATACCCTATCCCATCCGAACGATTACTTGAAAGCGAATAGTCTTCAAATTGAAGACTGGTAACTCGAATATCCGTACTCGAGAGCGCAACCTCGCCCGTCCCGTCATCGAGAAACATACGCTCATCTCGGAGAAAAATCGCCATCGTACCGCTTGCGCCGACTTTCCCCAATTCGATTCGATCCACCGCAACCGAATCGACACTTTCCGCGTTTCGGATAACATACTCTATTCGTTCGGTTATCGCCCTCCCTTCTTGGGAGGTGGAATGAATAAGAAGTCTTTTGAGATTTTGTTCGGAAACAGTCAGCGCAAACGAAATAATGGTCGTCAAAACGATCGACAAAAGCCCGATAACCAAAAGAATCTCGATAAGAGTGAATCCCCCGGAAAATCGGGGTTGTTTCGTTTTCATAGCGGTTCATCCCAATACGTAAAGTACGTCGAAAACTGAATATTTTCCGTTTCTCCGTAAAACGTATTCCAATCAACGGCGACGGTTACTTTTTTTGTTTTTTCATCACTCGTATTTCCGCTTTCCACAATATCCCCTCCGTCTCGATACGCATCTTCAATGGTAATAGTCCGCGAATATTTGTCGAAATAATCCCCGCCGCCGCCCAACACAAAGGTTCCGTCGGAAAACCGAATACCTTCGCCGGAAACCGACCCGACTTCTGCAAACTGATCTCGAAGAATGAGTCGTGTCATCTCCATTCCCTCGCGGGCATAGGCGATTGCTCCCGAAAACTCGGCGTTTCTTCGTTCATTTGAAAGAGTTTGCACGAGAATGCCAACAACGGCCGATGAAAAAACGGCGAATATTGCTATTAAGAAAATCACTTCGATCAAAGAGAACCCCCGATGATTGTTTGCGCACATATATTACTCTTCAATAAAAGCCCCCTCTTCATTGAAAGAAAAATTTTTCGTTTTTCCGAAACCGGAAATGTGGAGATTGGCAATCGTACCGCTCACCTTCCCTGTGTCGCGCGCCGCGACCACCTCATCGAAACCGGATATCGTCACGCCATACGGAAGATCATATACCGCATCAAGCGCCGCCATACGCGCATCGTAGCTTGATCCCTGAAAAAAAACGAGAGAATCATCCCGAAGTGCGACTCCCCACTGCGAATCATTTCGTCCCTCCATCGAAAAGAGCTGCGCTTCACGAATATCTGACCGCAGGGTTTCAAAAGCGATATCCGTTCCTTGTCCGAAAAAAAAATTTCCGGAAAGAAGGGCAGTAAGAACTCCAATCGTCGATACGATCGCAAGAACGAGAATTATTTCAATAAACGTAAATCCTTTTTCTTTCGATATCATACAACAACCCCCTTATCGGCGAACCGCCCCGGTCAACGAATAAATTGGCGAGAGAATCGCAAGCGCGATGAATACCACTACCGATGCAATGACAATAAGCAGCACCGGCTCAAGCACCACCGTGAAATTCTTCGCACTTCGATCCACCTCGTCATCAAGAAAATTACTCAAATAGAGAAACGTATCCGAAAGTTTTCCCGATTGTTCCCCGGCGGCGATCATTTTCACAACAACCGACGGCACGAGAAACGAATACTGCGCCGAAAGTTCTTCCGAAACCGACTTTCCCTCCAGTACCGCCCGATGGATATTTCTCGCCATATCGGAAAAAGCGAGATTCATCATTGATCGCTCCTCCACAAAAAGCGCCTGCGAAAGTGGAAGCCCGCTCGAAAGCATTACTCCCATATCTCGAAAAAATTGCGCCAAATATACACTTCGAAGAAACCCCCCAAGAAGCGGCAGGCGGAGCAGCAATCGATGCCAGTGTGGACGGATAATCGGAAGAAGCGTAGCAATTCGAATACCGATCAGTATTGCGATACCCGAAATAAAAATCGCGATTCCATGCGCTTTCATCAGCGCCGCAAACCACAAAAGCGCCTGCGTTGAGAGCGGAAGTCCGGTTTCAAACGAATCAAAGAGTTTGACGAGTTTTGGAAGAATGAACACACTAATCAAGCTCGCAAGCGTGACGGCGGTCAGGAAAACTATCGTCGGATAGAGAAGAATGCTTTCAATCTTTTTTCGCAATTGATACGATTTTTCCAGCTGTAAAGCGAGAAATTCGAGATTTTTCGAAAGTGTTCCGGACTGTTCACCGATAACGATCAAATTGATATAGAGATGACTAAACACTTTCGGATGCCGCTTCAGCGCGTGTGCGAGCATCTGACCGTTTTCGACATCACCGATAATGGCGGTAATGATTTTTCGCATTGCGGAAAACTGTGATTGTTCGTACAAGGAGCTTAACGCTTCCCGAAGCGAAACACCGCTCTTCAAAAGAACGGCAAGTTCCCGCGTAAATAAAAGTCGCTCGACATTTTGAATCATAAAAAATCGTACGTTCGTCTATTCTCGGGAGACTCGGATCACCTCTTCAAGCGTCGTCAATCCGTTTTTCACCTTCAAGAGTCCATCTTCGAGCATAGTGCGCATTCCGTTTTCCCGCGCAAGTGATTCGATATCGTTGGAATTTTTCCGATCAACAATTGCCCTTCGGATATCATCGTCCAACAAAAGCACCTCAAAAATACCCGTCCGCCCCTGAAACCCTGTTCCATGACACGCGTCGCACCCTTTCCCATAATACATCCGGACTGTATCGGTTTTCTCCTGAATTCCGAATGCCTCGTTTATACTCTTTAGGTCAATCTCCCGATAAAGTTCCCGTGCCGAAACTTCCTTGCTGACCCGGCATCCCTCGTGAATTTTTCGAACCAGACGCTGCGCAATAATTGCGTTTACGGTCGTCGTTACAAGAAATGGCTCGATGCCAAGATCGAGCAGTCGAGGAATCGACGTTGCAGCGTTGTTTGTATGAAGCGTCGAAAGTACGAGATGACCCGTCATCGCAAGGTTTACCGCGATTCCTGCGGTTTCATCATCACGCACTTCTCCAACTAAAATAATATTCGGATCCTGACGAAGAATACTTCGAAGCCCCGTCGCAAAGGTGAGATTTGCGTCGATATTCACTTGAATCTGATTCACGCCTTCGACATCGTATTCAACCGGATCCTCGATCGTCATAATATTTACGTTTCGACGATTGAGAAGTTTTAAAAATGAATACAACGTTGTCGTCTTTCCGCACCCTGTCGGTCCTGTTACGAGTACCATACCGTATGGTTTCTGATACGCCTCTTGAATTTTCAAGAGATCCTCGGATCCAATACCAAGATTCGAGAGCGAGAATTGCCGGGACCGATCCGAAAGAAGCCGCAAAACTACCTTCTCTCCATTCGTAATCGGGATGATTGAGACACGAATATCAATCGACTCTTCTTCGATGGTTACTTGCAATTTTCCATCCTGTGGCACTTGATGTTCGTCTGTCCGGAGATTCGCGAGAACCTTGATTCGTGATACCACTTGCGGGTGCAATTCTGATGGAAGTTTGGCGATGTCGTGCAACACACCATCGATACGAAAACGGATCAGCGCGTCATGATCGCGAGGTTCCAAGTGAATATCCGACGCCTTGTTCTGAAACGCATACCCGAAAAGTGCGTCTACCACGCGAATAATCGGCGGATCAATATCAGAAATAACGCTTTTCCTGGCGGCTTCCAAATTGTCTTTCAGAATATCCTCGAATGCCTCCGAAGCGCTTTTTCGATAGAGGCTGATCACTTCCGAAATATCGCGCTCCGTCGCATAGAATCTCCGGATAATACATCCGGTTTTCCGCTCAAGAAAGTTAAAAAATTCAAGATTCTCCGGATCTGAAGTCGCTACGCTCACATTTTCCTTTTCAATCGCAAACACCATGGCGTGACTTTTCCGCGCCACCAGTTCGGGAAGAGTTCGAAAAACCGATTCGGGAATCGTTTTATTCCGAAGATTTACAAACGGTATCTTGAAATGCTCGGCAATCAATTTCCCCAATTCTTCATCGGAAAGGAAATTATGCCACAAAATTGCTTCTCGGAGCGTCGTCTCTTCAAGATCGGCACGCTCAACGGCAATATCGATATTTTCCTTGGAAACAAGACCATAGCCGAGAAGCATTCCTTCGAGCGCTTCCCGAGAAATAATATCCACTTTCATAACGGAAGAAATCGTTACGCGAGATAATTCTTAATTTTCACTACGAGATCATTGATCGGCACATTCGACTTGATGATATATTCCTTCGCGCCAAGATTCATAACTCGTTTCACATCTTCTTCTTGGCTTAGATTCGAAAGAACAATAACCGGAACATCTTTCAGGGTTTCATTTTTCTTCATTTCCTCCAGTGTCTGGAAGCCGTCTTTTCCCGGCATAATGAGATCAAGCACGACGAGTGCGGGTTTCTTTTCCGTAGCTATCTTCAGCGCCTTGTCGCCATCTCCGGCGAGTGCCGCCGCCAAACCTTCTTTCTCAATCTTCGTTTTATAAATACTCGAATAAAACGGATCATCTTCAACGATCAGTACGTATTTTTCTTCGCTCATATGTTTCAATTAATGCTGAATTACTCTTCCTTCAGAGGAAATCTCATTGTAAAAGTCGTTCCAACGTTCTCCTCGCTCTTGAATGAAATTTCTCCGTTACTTTCTTCCACATACGATTTTACCACAAAAAGTCCAAGTCCGCTTCCATCGGTAAATGATCGAATTGCATTTGATGCTCGGAAAAATTTCGCGAATATTTTTGATTGATCTTCCTTTGGAATACCAATGCCGTCATCAGAAACGGAAAGAACAATATATCCCTTTTCCTTCTCCACCTTCCCGATAACAACCCCCTTTTCTTTGCCATATCGAATCGCGTTCGCCACCAGGTTTTCCACCGCTTCAGATATATGTTTTTTCACAATGGAAATTTTTGGAAGAGGTTTTTTCGGAATATCAAGCTTGATTTGAATGTGCTTTTTTTTCGCATCACCTTCCAATACCCTTACCGCTTCCGAAAGAATCGATTCAAGATCGGTATTTTCCGGTGATTCCCTGATCGCCGCCTGATCGATACGGAAAACACTCAATAAATCACGTACGAGTATCATCATCCTATTGCTGTTTCTGCGCAGCTCTTCTACGGCCGCGAGCGCTTGTTTCGGTAACTTCCCGAAATCCCCACTTTCAAGAAGTTCCATGCTCCACCGCATGCTTCCAAGTGGTGTCCGCAACTGATGCGCCGCAATGGAAAGGAAGCGGTCTTTCATTTGTTCAAGTTCGTATCGTTCGGTAATATCTTGAAACACGACAATCGCTCCCGCTATGTGTCTGACCTCAATAATCGGCGAAAGTGTTCCCGCGACCGGAATCGGATGCTGCTTCCCAATCAGAAAAGTTTTCGAATTAAATGAGAGGGATTTTTTTATTTTTATCGCCTCATAAAAGGGTAAAAAGTCACACGTTTTGTCATCCGTTCCGATACAAAACCGGAACAAAGTTCGACTATCCGCACCAAGAACATCTTCCGGCGTCCGCCCGATCATTTCAGCCGCTGTTGTATTACAGAATATTATCGTTCCGTTTCGGTCCGTCGCGTATATACCCTCACCGATCGACTGGAGGTATCGAAAAATTCCTTCCGCACGAATTTTTTCCTCCGTTACTTTTCGATTGACCGCTTCCAACTCGAGAAGATACTCCCTTTCCATTTCCTCCTGCTTTCTTTTTTCAGTAACGTCTTGCTCAACACCAACAAAAAATCGAACATTGTTCTCATCATCCAAAATAGGAGAAACACGAACAATCGCAGTATACATCGTCCCGTCTTTTCGTTTATTCTTCACTTCCCCGGAGTAGGGTTTCTTTTCGATCTTGATGATTTTCCAAAATTCCTCATAAAAAGACGCTGGCATTTGCTTTCCCCATAATGCTGGCGTTTCCCCGTTCATTTCTTGAAATGAAAACCCCGTCATTCTTTCAGCGGCAGTATTTGCATACAATATACTCCCGTCCGGGTCCGTTATAATCACATGGTCAAAAGAATTATCCACCGCTTGCTTGAATTTTTGGAGCTCTTCTTTTTCGGTGGCTATTTTTTTATTCGCAATGCGTTCCAGTTTTTCCGCATGTTCAGCGGCTTCACGTTTTTTCCGAAGTTCGGAAATGTTTGCCTTCAGATGATCCCGCATTCGAATAAACACTCGAGCGAGCGATCCGATTTCATCTTTCGCCTGCACGCTCACCGGTACGTCAAAATTTCCAGTGCCGATTTTTTCCGAGGCGACGGTAATAACCCGTATCGGATCAATAATCACCCTTCGCACTACGAAGATCATCGCAAAAACAAGAACGAAGCCTGTCATAATCAACAATCCGGCAAGCGAATATACGCTCTTCGCGATCGTTTCTTCGATAATTGCATTCGACGCCATGTGGACCTCCACAACTCCGAGAAAATCGTTATCCAAAAACAGGGGGATAAGCACGATACGCACTGGACTGATTGACGATTGCAGCGGTTCGTTATTGTCAAATTTCTTTTCCAAAAACAATGGCTTTCTGGCATTGTATACGGAAAAAAGTTCGGGGTGATGAGTAGCCTTTTCCCCTATAATAGAGGTAAGATCAGACGCAAGAATCATTCCGTTTGTATCCCAGATTGTCAATCTCACGACATCTCCGGAACGAAGATTCTCTATATACTTATCGAATTTTTCTTTCGATTCTTCGGTTTCCGGATGCTCAAACATCGAACGATTGAGCAATACCTTTGAGGTGCGAATCACATCGTCCTTCCGTTCGAGATACACCTCATTGGAAAGAGAGCGCTTCAAATGCCAGTTCGAAAAGAACGCAACCAGCACCACGGCGGCGATAATCACCAAAGAAACCGGCAAAGAAATCTTTGTAAAGACTCTCATTGCTTTTCAACATTCACCCTATCATGAAACAACATCTTGATTCATCTCTCGGAAAAAACGATACAGGAGAATTGTACATACTCCGTAAAATCACAAAAAGAACGATGTTCGTCGAGCAGGGGCATCCGTAACACGATCCATCTCGCCATTTTCCGAGAAGCGCTTCTTGATTCATTCCTTTCAATCAGCCCGGGCAGCATAAAATCGTTTTAAATCTTTATTCAGATATACTCCAGGGACTGGATCAATGCCCAATTTTGCAAAGATCTTATCTTGTTTTTCAAAGTTTTTGTGACTGAAAAATCTCTCTGTCACTCGCACCAACAAACTTGCCCAGCAAGTAAGTACTCCATAATACGCTCCTTTCCTCTATTTTTCGCAACCGCAAGTATGTCTGACTCTTTTTTTTGACACAAACCACCACCCGTCCCTCAAAAAAACAAATAAAAAAACATTGCTTATTCAGTACTTTTATATATTGTTTTTGCTTTTTATGATGCTTGCATATCCTGACTCTTTTCATCGCAATAATACCACATTTTTTTTCTCTTGCCTATTGATATTCGAAAGAAATCAGGATCTTCGAAGAAAAAATTCCGTACTTTTTTCTTTGGGAATTTCTCGCTGCAAAAAAATAATGACGGGGGAGCTATTTTTGATTGTTTGACTCAAAAAACGCGATTCCTTTTGCATATGCCGCGTTTACCTTTGGAAGCAATTTTTCTCTGATAAGCTGATTCGGTTCATTGTTGAGTTGATAAAGGACACCATTAATACTCTCAAGAAATCCGTTGTGATCACGCGTCATAACATATTGAATTGATCGCTGAAGATCAAAAACATATCGCCACACTCGAGACGCATCGGTATTGCCGTAAGAATCACAACGATTCTCCCAATATAACGTCCACGCGAGAACAGCTTTTTGCGCTTCAGAGTTCTCTTTGTACGGATCCCCCTTTTTTACCCGAATCTGGTCATTCATGCCCCGAAAAAGGTCTTGTTCCGGTGTCTTTGTTTTTTCCGGTTTTTGCATCGGTTCCTCAAGCATAGTTCGTAAAATATATAACTCGTCTTGATATCAAGTACATATCTTTCCTCTTCCCATAGTGTACACCAAAAGTTCTCCCCTCTCTACGGAAAGAGTTCCTTTCAGGAAAAACTGGTCAAATATCGCTTTTCGTTATATACTCCGAACATAATTCGTGATACCTATGCCATATGGCAGATGAAGTTATGGTCGCAGAAACCGGGCACTGCATGAAGTGCAAGGAGAAGCGGGAAATGAAAGATGCCGAAGAAGTCGAAATGAAGAACGGTCGGAAGGCAAAAAAGGGCGTTTGCACCGTTTGCGGAACCAAGATGTTCAAGATTCTCGGCAAGCAAGGCTAAAAACAGCCGCGTCTCTGCAAAAAACAGCTCCTCTTGCGGGGGCTGTTTTTATTGTTCCATATCGTATGTCCATCCATATGGAGAACATTTCTTGAAAGAATGGAGGCGCTCCTATTCCCCACGAACCGCAGATGTGTTTCTTGCCGAAAAAAAACCAAAGCATTGTTTCATATTCTTCTTCTCGTTCAGTATGAACCACTACCTCGACAGTGCCGAGTATTGATTCGCCGGGAAGCTCCCTTTTGTTTGAAAGCCAATCGAAACTTGTCATATAATCGGTTGTTTTTAGCCCACTTTCAAGGAAAAGCAAGGAAAGAAACATCAAAAAATAAAAACACCCCCGCAAGGAGGCTTTTTCCCCACAACTCTATTCACGACACAACGCCTGCACCATGAGTGCAATCAACCGAAGGTAAAGGCGTAGAGCTCCGCATTCCCATCAAGAAACTCGAGCTTCAAAACGTGCCGTCCCGGAACGGGCAATCGAACCAATTTATAGAGTTGATCCCCCTTCACCGTTACAACGCCGTTTTCGACATCCGATCCAAGGCCGGAAAGTTCGCCATCGACAGAGACTTTGATAGAAGCTTCTTCGGCTCCCGACTTGGGACGCATGACGAGAAACACTTCTTTTGCCTCAAAATCAATTTCGAGTGCGGCACCTTTTCCGGGATGCGCATATTCACCCGCCACCGTCCAACTTCCTATATACGCAAGATCGTTTCTTCCAAGATTTTTTGGCGCGGAATATGACGTCTCCTTGTCATGAACAATCCGCTCGGGCGAAGCAAGTCGGGCGAGACGCTCGTAGCCAAGATAGCTTTCGGGAGTTCGCACATAACTTGCTTCTGTCTTGGAATTTTCAATGACTTGTGAAACCCCCTCTGCACCGGTTTCGGAAAGCAGCTCCTGGATCACCTTTTCACTCTCATCATAGGCGCCTTCGCCGAAGTGAGTGTATCGCACATATCCATCTTTATCGATGAAATATTTGGCCGGCCAGAAACGGTTGGAATACGCTCTCCATGTAGCAAAATCATTGTCCTGAACAATCGGATACTTCAGATCAAAATCAGCTACTGCCTTTCTGAGATTTTTTTCACTTTTCTCAAACTCGAATTCCGGCGCGTGAACACCGATAATCACGAGTCCCTTGTCTGCATATTTCTCGTACCACTTTTTGAGATATGGCAGAGTTCGCTGACAATTGATACATGAATATGTCCAGAAGTCGACAATAACAACTTTTCCCTTGAGTTCCTCGAGTGTGAGTGGCTCACTATTGATCCAAACACCGCCCGGAATGAGCTCGGGAGCCTTTGGTCCCTTTGGCAAGAGATCAAACATTGGCTTTCCTGTTTCCATATTTTTATTCCCCTGTTTACCCTCCTCACCACGCAATCTGGATAACTCTTTTTGAATAGAAGTGTTTTCTTCGAATTTTGTCAGTCCTGCACCATACTTCGGGAAGATGTTGATAATAAAGGTTTGAAAGCTTCGATCAAGATTACTCACTATCGCGAGCGCGGTCAGAATCATCAATACACCAAAAGCCTTCTGAATATTTCCGGTATTTCGAAGAAGCCACGGAACCCGACTAAGCAGTGTCCGGCCACCGATCATAATCGCGAGCATCGGAATGGCGGTTCCCAGAGCGTATGCGAGCGTGATAAAAAATGTCGCAAGACTCACATCACCCGAAAGTGCCAACGAAATAACCGAGGCAAGAATCGGACCAACACATGGCGTCCAAAGGAGTCCGAGCGACAATCCGATCACAAATCCTGGTCCGAATCCCTTTTTATTTGTATTTTTCGGCACCAATACTGAAAACTTTGAAAATGCCTGCTCGAGCCATACCTGAAAGCGAGGTACTAAAAGGGAGACTCCAAAGAGTGCAATCACCACGACTGAAAGCGTCCGCAATGTATTGGCAGAAATACCAAATGACTGAACAATCGCGGAGAGAAACAACGTAAAAAATGTAAAACTCGCAATAAATCCCACCACCACTCCGAGCGGCCGAGACTTTCCGATATTCTCTCCCCCAAGAGTGGAGGAGAGAATAAGCGGAAGCACCGGGAGAATACACGGCGAAAGCACCGTGACCACTCCTGCGAGAAATGCGAATCCAATAAGAAGAATCATAAACTCAATTGAATAACAATATTTTTTCGCTTATTTCACGTTCTTTTGCAATTCAGCAAGCGCTCCTCCGTTCCACTTGGTAACGACATTGCCTGATGCATCGATCTGAACGTATGTGTGCTGATAGGTTACCCCGTACTTTGCTGCAAGCGCTTTTTCTTCGGCATCGGTCTGCGGGTCATTGTAATTCACCCGAATCACCGTCACATCACTCGGAATTTCAGCCTTTTTTGCCTGAAATGCGGCATCGGCCGGTTTACAGATTGGGCACCAGCTCGCATAAAAGAAAAGTACGCGACGGGTATTTTTTGCTCCATCAAACGCTGCCTTTGAATACTCGACATATCGGTCCGATGACTTCACCATAGCATCATCCTTCTTCATCATCTTGTCATCGTCATCTTTTTTTATCATCGCATCGTCTTCTTCTTTCACTGTTTTTTCATCCTCCTTCATCATTTTTTCATCTTCTTCTTTTTTTATCATTGCCTTCTCTTCTTCCTCCTTTATCATCTTTTCATCCTTCTGCTTCTGCATCATGGCATCGTCTTTTGAACCTGATTGGGTCAAGATCCATGCTCCTCCCAGGACAACAATGGCCCCGATAATAATTACTAATAACTTCATACGTTTTTTTGATTAATGATTACGTATGTCTTCATGAAAATTTAGTATCGCCTCTGTGCATACCATCGCCCCACAATCTTTGCAAACACCATGGCAGCAAGTGCCACCGGAAGCCATGGATCCAACGTGTGATGTATCGATTGGATAAAAGTTCCGAGAAGCAAGACTACTCCAACAACAATCGACGCCAATCTCGCTGCGACAAATCGGTGCAACTGCTCCCGCTCGTCTTGGATCACCTCTTTCCATGTCAGCATGACAAAAAAAGCAAAACATGCGACCCCTAAACCGAGAAGAGTCATCTGTACCATATCACTCATCCAGAAATGAAACGGGTTGATATATCCTATCAGCAAAACAATCAGCAAAATAGAAACTGTTTGTTCGGAGAAAATTTTTTTCCACTCGTTCATAGGTTCTCTTTCTGAATTTTAAAAATATCTTCCACTGATACCCGAAATGTTTTTGCAATTTTGAGCGCAAGTAAAACTGATGGAATATAATTCCCCTTTTCGAGAGCAATAATCGTCTGGCGGGTTACCCCGACAGATTCAGCAAGTGCCTCCTGTGTCACCTGTCTTTTTCTTCGCTCATGCTCGACCATATTCCGTACGGTTTGTGTCATACGTGAAAACACGTCAAGTTAACTTTACATACCCAGTATACTTTTTCAGAAAATAATGTCAAGTTAACTTTACATAAGGGAAAATTCCCTCTCGAATGGCTTCAGTATCTTATCTAAGTAAAGAAAGGCGACGGCTATGTTACGATAGGGAAATGAAATCCTATTCGCAATTTACACTGACCGGTGTCGTCCAAGGAGTCGGTTTTCGTCCGTATATTTGTCATGCTTGCACACAGGCAGGTCTGACCGGATATGTCCAAAATATCGGAACGGGCGTCATCGTGGTTGTCGATCAAGAAAACATTTTTCGAAACATTCTCGATCATCTTCCGAAGCATATTCGCATCGATACGATTCGCACGGAGCCCATCTCCGGTGAGTATCACGACTTCTCCATCCGTGAGAGCTCCGGAACAGGCTTTGCAGAAATCCCCCCTGACCTTTTTCTCTGCGATCAATGTCAGGCCGAGCTTTCTGATGCAAACAATCGTCGACACGGATATTTTTTTCTTACCTGCACCGAGTGTGGGCCGCGCTATACGATTACTTCATCCACCCCCTATGATCGCGAGACGACGACCATGCGAGCATTCCCCTTGTGTGAAGCATGTCGCTCCGAATATACGCGTCCGGATAACCGCCGTTTCCACGCGCAAACAATCGCTTGCCATGATTGCGGACCGACGCTTAGTTTGTTTGTCGATCAGGTGCTCGCATCTCTTTCTTCGGATGAGGCGAAGATTGCGGTCGTTGCCGATGCGCTTGAAAAGGGAATTATCGTCTCCGTAAAAGGCATCGGCGGATTTCATCTTCTTTGTGATGCCACCGAAAAAAATATTCGCGCTCTCGACACTTTTACCAAAAGAGCCGGGAAACCCTATGCTCTCCTCTGCCAAGATCTCGTCATGGCACGCTCGATCGCCGATATCACCGAAAAAGAAGCGGAAATACTCACTTCGCCCGCCCGCCCCATTGTCCTCTGTAAGAAAAAAAAATCCGCCCCGCCGGTAAGCGAGCTTGATACGATCGGCATTATGCTCTCCTATACCGCGCTTCACGAGCTGCTCTTCCAAAAATTTCCCCGACCACTCGTCTGCACATCGTCCAATCGATCCGATGCTCCACTTTCGTATGAAAGAAAAAATGAAACTGCTCGAGTCATCCTCGATCACGATCGAGAGATTTGCCATCCGATTGACGACTCAATCGTCAAAGTGATTCACGAAACGCCGCTTTTTATCCGGAGAAGTCGCGGATACGTCCCCCGATCTATTCCGGTCAACCTTCCTGCATCGAAGCCTATCCTCGCCCTCGGCGCAGAAATGAATCATACCTTCGCGCTTTTTGACGGACGAGATCACATCATTCTTTCGCCACATCTCGGCAATACTTCCGATCCTGATAGTTTCACGCGATTCACCGACACTCTGGAAAGCTTTCTCGCATTTACCGGTATTCAACCCGAGACTATCGTGATCGATGCACACCCGGGATACCGAACGTCGGAGTATGGTGTCGAACTCGCCGACCAATGGAATATTCCCCTCAAAAAAATCCAACATCATCGAGCACACGCCTTCGGTGTCGCGCTCGAGCACGGACTCAAGGATTTTTCTGCTATTGTCTGCGACGGTCTCGGATTTGGAGATGACGGAACGATTTGGGGAGGAGAAGTATTTGAAAACGCCCAACGTATCGGACACCTTGAAGCACATCCGCAGCTCGGAGGAGACAGCGCCACACGATTTCCCGACAAAATGCTCTATTCCTTCCTCCGATCATTTTTACCTTCTGATCAAGCGGCTTCATTTGTCCAGAATCAATTTTCACAAAACGCACTCTCGCTTCTTGAAAAACAGTATCAAGAAAAATTTCACGCGCCACTGACTTCGAGCTGTGGGCGCGTGCTCGATGCCGCCGCAGCACTTCTTGGACTCTGCCACGAACGAACCTATGATGGACGCCCGGCTATGCTCCTTGAAGCACACTCGACCGAGCCATACTCTCTTCAACCTGTTTTCAAAGGCAATATTCTTCTCACTGCGCCCCTCTTTGCCTTCCTCATAGAGCACCTCAACGACGATCGTTCCCGACTCGCCGCAACGGTCGAGCACTATCTCGCGGAAGGACTGTATACGATCGCCGAGCAAACAAAAAAGCCCGTTGTCTGGGCTGGAGGATGTGCGTATAACCGTCTGATGACAACCTATTTTCTCGAGCGTGGCGTGCTCGTCAACAAAGAAGTTCCATCCGGAGACGGCGGGATCAGCTTCGGTCAAATCGCAGCATTACTAGCAGATGCGGGGCACGATATTGCCTGATGGCGTCGACAGGATTTTTTTTCCATATTCGGTTTGGACGATGACGCCCGAACCTTCGACGATAGTCCCGATAGACGCCGCCTTCTCGTGAAACTTTTTCAAAGAAGAGAGCACTTCATCTCCATGCTCCGGCGCGACGATCGCCACAAATCGCCCCTCGCAAGCAAGGCTATACACATCGATCCCGAGGATTTCCGTGAGCGCACGAACTTCTTCTTCGAGAGGGAGTTTCATCTCGTCAATTTCCATTCCTATCGAATTTTTTTCGGCGAGCTCATTTGCAATCGCGGCGAGTCCACCTCGCGTAATGTCTTTGCACTGCTTCACCCACGGAGCGATGGCTGCGAGTTCTTCGTGAAGCGGTTTGCTATCGGTTTCAAGCGCTGTTTCGAGCTCAAATCGCTTGGCGAGAAGTGCTGCACCATGCTCGCCAATTCCTCCCGAGACAATAATATGGTCTCCCGGGACAATGGTTTTCTCGAAAATATGTTTCGAGAGACCGATACCACTGGTTGTAATAATCAGTTTGTCGACACTGCCGCGCTCGACTACTTTGGTATCGCCCGTAACAATCGGAATGCCCGTTTCTTTGGAAAGCGCTCCGATCGTCTCTACAATTTTTTCAAACTCTTCCTTTGCTAATCCTTCTTCGAGAACAAAAGAAAGCGAGAGACCGATCGGCGTCGCGCCCATCACCGAAAGATCATTCACCGTTCCACAAAACGCAATCTTTCCGATATTTCCACCCGGGAAAAAAATCGGTGTTACGACATAGGCGTCCGTCGTAAACACCAATTGCTCTCCGTTTGAAAGCGCATAACTTGCGGCATCGTCTTCGGTATGCGACCATTTTTCCGATGATGGGAAATGTTCCCGAAAGGAGTCAATGAGCTTTTGCATTTCGCGTCCGCCGCTTCCTTCGCTCAATTTGATCGTATTCATTTCTCGCTCCACCGGCACCGGACATTCGCCGGTCAGGCAGTCGGCTTTTTCATCTTTCATAATTTATTCCGTTTCCGCTAAACTTTTTCCGTATTTATACGCGATCGCGCACGCGCCCTCCGATTCGCTCACCATGCAGGCGCCCTGCGGATTTTGCGGCGTACATACCACTCCAAAAAGCGGGCAATCCTTCGGCTCCACCAGCCCGCGAACAATTTCTCCACAACGACATTGCGGATTTTCCTTGCTCTCAATATTTTTGAAAAGATCCGCATAAATCAATCGCGCGTCGAGCGACTCATCTCGTGGCACCAAACCGGAAAGCGGGATGGTACCGATCCCTCGCCACTCCGCATCGGCGGGTTTGAGGGTTTGCTCGATAAGCGATTGTGCGATCGTATTTCCTTTGGGGAAAACTACTTCGGGATAATCATTGATAATTTTTACTTCTTTTTTCTTGATCATTTGTAATAGTAAAAGAATCGCATGCAACAACTGATCCGGCTTGAACCCAGAAATTACCTGCGGCAAGGGAATATCCATCTTTCCCCAAATGTCGCTTCCGATAATGGTCGAGACATGTCCGGGATCGATAAACCCGTCGAGTCGCATTTCGCTCGTGAGTACCCGCATTGCCGGCGGCATAACTTTGTGTGCGCAAAATACTTTGATACCGGCAGCGAGTAACTTCGCTGTCATTGGAGTGGTCGTTTCAAAACCAACCGCAAAAAAAACGCGATCCTTTTCGTCAATAATCTGATCGATCGAATACACCATTCGCACGTCAGCGCCACGATTGACCGCATCGGCGAGACTCATTTTGGTCCCCGGAACATTGATCATGTCACCATACGTCGCAACCGGAACGCCCGAGAGGGCGAGCTCGACCATGGAGTCGATATCCCGCTGTGATGTGACACACACCGGACACCCTGGGCCGGAGATCAGCTTGATATTTTTTGGCAACACTTCCCGCAATCCGTAGCGCATCACGGTATTGGTATGACCGCCGCACACTTCCATAAGCCGTACCTCCCCCATATCCCGCGCAACCAACTCTATTTCTTCGAGTAAGGCGTGTTTCATACCGATGACTTCAATTCGTTTATTTCTCGATCGAGCGCTTCTTTGTCCATTTTTGCGAGGAGGTGATAGGTCTCATAGGCTGACTTTTCATCGACCTTTTGAATGGCAAATCCCACGTGCACGAGCACCCACTCGCCGATACGAGCATCCGCAAGGAACGACAAATCGACTTGACGCTTCACTCCGCCAAAGTTGACCACTGCTTTTTTGTCTTCAATGGAGACGATTTTTCCGGGAAGCGCGAGACACATAGATGATTCATCCTATCAGGACTTCTGACATCAAACAAGAAAAGGGGTTTTCCGAGTCTTTGTACTATTCTTCGTCCGGAATAAAATAGAGTACCACGCCGTTTATACAGTATCGAAGTCCCGTCGGTTTGGGTCCATCAGGGAAAACGTGTCCCAAGTGTCCGCCGGAAGGAGAAGCAATAGCGGTTCTTTCCATACCAAAAAGTGAGGTGTCTTGTTTTTCTTGTACCGCATCCGGCGTGATCGGCTTGGTAAAACTCGGCCACCCCGTCCCCGAATCAAATTTGTCTTCGGAGCGAAAAACCGGCGTTTTGGTATCAACCGCGTAGTAAGTCCCTTTTCTTTTTTCGTGCAAAAGATCGCTTGTAAACGGACGCTCGGTCCCGTCTCGATAGAGAATGTCTTCCTGCAAAGCAGATAGTCCGTTTTCAGATTTTTTGGATGATTGTTCGGCGGGCGGAGAAGACTGATTTTTCCAAAAGAAAAAACTTGCGCCGAGAAGTACGATCGGAAGTGTAAGAAGTAGGGAAAAATTTTTCATGGAGCGTATATTCATTGTGGAAAAGTCCTTCATATCTGTTAGGCGAAAAAATTTGCAATCACTGCGATCACCAGAACCGTAACGAGATTGACCAAGTTATCCGAAGCAAATTTCTTCCACACGATACTTCGATCGACATTGCTCCAGAGAATATTTGTCCCGACGATCGGCACCATGAAGCACAGCCAGTTGAAGACGACAAAACCGAAAGCCATTGATGCTGGCACGCCATTGCGAACACTCATAATAATCACGGTCGTTACGGCAAAGGAAGTGAGGAGCGACAATGCCATCTGCCCCGCATACAGCTTCGGCATCATGGACTTTCCTTCTTCCATTTTTCTTTTTCGCTCCTCTTCTGAGAGCTTGTCCATTCCAAGATATTTGAGATGAATCTTCCCCATTGGCGTCGACGGAGCGTACCAGAGCGTACCGATCACTGCCGAGATCACCACTCCAAGAAGGGAAACTAAAATAAATGTCCCGATCATACTATTTTTCTATTACCTTTTAGTTCTTTTATTATACACCTCCGCTCCATAGAGCTGATTAGAACCTGTTTGATGGGAAGATACGCTTACCCCACCCCTTGAAAAACTATTTCTTCTCTCGTTTTCTTGAAGGATTCCTCGATTGGATAGACTAGTGGGGACGAAAATGATTTCCCTCCCGACAATTGGCGCAATTTCGGAAAAGTCCACCTACCCCCAAAGTGCCGGTTCCCCGACAAACTTATCATCATTTCTCCCTAGTTGTTTCACAGAGAGCAGAGATCTCAGGAAATAGTCGGACAACTTAGCCACTATAACTTTACCTCCTATTTCTTTTTTTCTTTTTCATATGCAAGTCCTTGCAATATGACTCCGTATTCCCATCCTGTTGACATTTGAGAACCCTCTTCTCTCTTTTAGAAAGTTTTGGTGATGAAACCGAATACCCCCAGGGATAGTATGAGAAGTAGTCACCATAAGTACCCGTTCCCACTGTTCCTGTATAGGGATTCACATTACCTTTATAGCTCCAATTGTCATACACTGAATTATTGGGATTGCTTCTATAATGCGGGGATACATAAGTGCCATTACTTCGATAATGTCCCTTTACATAAACCGAAGCACTTGCCCCCAATGGAAGCACGAGGATGGCAACCATCAGACAACTCGCTATTATCCTAACCATAAGGAATGTTGATTAATAGTAATAGTCGTCGTCATAATAACCACCCCCCTGCATTGCTTCCACATAACTTTGGCATCCTTCGATAAATGAATCGGAGTTGCCACCACAACCATCCATATCTTCAATTCCGTGCATTTCTGCCCATTCATACCCTGCCTCATGTCCAGAACAGTCATCTGAGCACCCATACCCATTGAACGTGGGATATGCCTCCGGTTCATCCTCTTGAAAATATCCCGTATTCAAAGAAGGTAATGGTTTTTGTGCGGGTATAGCCGTCTCCCGAGATCCCGATTCCAACGGCTGAGACTGGTTATATCCCGGGCTAGAATCCCCCTCATCAAATGCCAAGACAAGCAGTGAGCCCAGAGCAATTATTAGAAGCCACTTTCCCATATAATTTATCTGCTATCGGAATCCAACCCAACACCCGCATTATCAAACGGCAGGATGAGGGCGTCATTTTTTCAGCACCTCAATCCGTTCTATATCGACGGTAGGAGCACATTTTCCACCAAACAAAGTAACTGAGTATCCGTCATCGATACTCACCCACTTCCCGGTTATCTTCACAATCGTTTCCTCACTAATTAGTCCGGCGTCCAGCATCTCTATAATCATCTTCTCGTTACCAACAGGATATCCGGAGAAGCGCGGGTACTTCTCGTCTTTTCCTGTTTTAGTGAAATGCGCTCCATAGCAACTCTGGATACATCCGCCGAACTTCGCTTCCCAAACAATCGGAACTGGCTTTTCGAAAGTCGTCATTTCATCAACGTTTTCACACAAAGGAAACCTGCCTTCTCCTACGCCTGCGAACTCATCACCTGAAACCTCTGTTGCTGTAGGAGTCGCTTCCGTTTCAACAACGATAGGAGGCGTTTCACTCACACTTGGTTCATTTTCCGAAGGTGCATCATCTCTGGAATAATTATCCCAAAAAAACACCGCTCCCACACCAAGTGCCACCAAAACAAGAGCGGCGATAATTGTTTTGAAAAAAGTCATTTGGGTTGATGTTACAAATTGAGTATCCTACCAAAAAATCCTCTGCTATCACCCTGCTCGCCATATTTATTAGCTCCTTCCGTACCAACACTAAAGAGGAGAACGAGCGAAAATATAAACCCAATGAGCGGGATGAACCCTATCAAAATTACCCAACCAGAACTACCCATGTCATGCAACCTTCTGATACTTCCCGACAAACCAAGGACGACTAATGCGACGAAAACAACCACCGCCAGAGAACCGAGAAAAGATTCTGCCCCTGGAATAATCTCTAAAAGAATACCGATTCCCAGGAAAAAAACTACAAATGAAACCCAAGTTAAAAGAAAATAATCCAATCTTCCAAGCCTTCCCTTGAACAGATTTGCCAAAAAATTCCACCATTTTACCGTCCCGAGTGCCATTTGATCTCGACTATCGTTTGTCTCGTCTTTTTCCGATAATTTGTTATTAAAGGCCTCACCGCAGGAACCGCAGTAATTCGCATGTAAGGAAACCTGATGACCGCATTTAGTACAATACATAAGCAAATAGCTACCTTACCAAATTATTCAGGAGACGCACTACGAACCGCGGATCCGTGCTTTCTTTCTGTAACCACATGTCTTGGAACCTGATAGCATCATCCTTCAAAAGCCATGTGGAATAAGTCACTTTCCCAATTGGAGAAAAAGAGGGGTTGCCATTTCCTTTCATGTATTTTTCGATCGTTTTCGTCTCCATGGAAACCGGCGTGATTCCATCCGAATACCACCTGTAACCAAAAATCGTTTCGGAATCGGCAAGCTTCCATAGACCGCCAAAGTAATGTATTCCAAAAGTTCCCTTGATTTCGACAAGATTATATTCTTCTGCGCATTCATTCCGTTCTGAATTAGGACACTCTGTGTCAGGGTGTCAGTATAGCAGTTTCCAGAATCTAGCGCAACGGATACCATATCCGTATGCAAACATCATA
>CAYTED010000008.1:0-77183 GCA_964436855.1 uncultured Bdellovibrionales bacterium
GCTTGACATTGGTGCCTATTCGATTGTACACTAAGGGTCAGCTCGTGAAGCTTGAATTTGCTGTCGCAAAGGGAAAAAAAGAGTACGATAAGCGACACGATATTGGCAAAAAAGAAGCGAAGCGACGCATTGATCGAGCTTTGAGGTCATAGGCAAACGCGCCAATACTACGAAACTCATCGCGGTATCGGCGGGGTTGTTTAGATTCGACAGGTTGTACTTTCAAAATATGCAAGCCGATCATAATGGTACGATCGCAAAACCTTCCATTACTCGATAAATGCAAACTTTATCACCAAGGCAAAGAACGCATTCGCTTCAGCGTTTGCTCCGTCTTTCGCTCTTTCTCGCGCTTAATTGCGTGAGACATCGGTCCTCCCACTCCCGATAGGAGACAACCGGTGCCATATATCGGGAAGGCCGGAGCATTTTCTTCTTTTCTTTTTCGCTTCGATCCCCTCATGCAAAAGAAGGGCATCCGATCCTTTTCGTTTCTCTTTAAGAATCAGATGAATACAAGAGAAAACAAGCTTGTAGAGTATTTTGGAAAAACTTCACTGGACATGGGTGCAATTCCCATCAACTCCACAGTATTAATGATAAAACAATGCGACGACGACGTCATCACCGACCAAAACCGAAACCAACGATTTCCAAGCGGTTTCGATCAAACGAAGGCATTCTTGCGCCAATCGTCCGTTTGATTGATGCCGAAGGGGAGATGCACGGCGATGTTCCGATCGAGCAAGCACTCCGGATCGCGCAGGAAGCGGAACTCGATCTTGTTGAAGTTTCGCCGCAACTCACCCCTCCGGTCTGTCGCATTATCGATTACGGAAAATTCCAGTACCGACAAGCAAAGCAGGAGCAGGAAGCGAAGGCAAAACAAAAGAAAGTCGATACGAAGGGCATTCGACTCGGACTCCGTACCGACAAGCATGATCTCTTTTTCAAAAAAACACAGGCGGAAAAGTTTCTTGGAAAAGGCCACAAGGTCAAAATTGAAATTCTCCTTCGTGGTCGCGAGAAAGCGATGGGAGACAAGGCAAAAGAAGCACTCCAAGCCTTTGTCTCGGGAATCGGAGCGTCGATCAAGGTCGAGGAAGATATTAAGCGATTCCAAAACGGCCTCTCCATTCTCATCGCCCCCCAATGATATTTTCAATCTCAATTCTAATGATACTAATTTTATGAAGCAGAAAACGAAGAAATCCGTCGCGAAGAAAGTGAAAGTAACGGGAGCGAAAAGAGTTTTGAAGCGTGCGACCGGACTCAACCACTACAACAGTCGCGACACCGGAAACGGCATCCGCAGTACTCGCCGTGATTCCGCCGTGTTCAAAACCGATGCGAAAAATATCCTCAAAGCACTCCCGTACGCGTAAGATCAGAATACGGAATCATGCATGAAGAATCATGATTCTTTGCAAAGAAGGCTTTATTCATAATTCATTATTCAATACTATGCCTCGAGTTAAGCGCGGTGTTGCCGCAAAGAAACGAAAGAATAATCTCCTTGCAAAAGCAAAAGGCTATCGCTGGGGACGACGAAAACTGTTCACGAAAGCGAAGGAAGCCGTTATTAAAGCCGGTAAATACGCACATCGCGATCGACGTGCAAAAAAACGCTCGTTTCGCTCCCTTTGGATTATCCGTCTTGGCAACGCGCTTCGGAATCATGGACTCACCTACCGTGGATTCATCGCCCTCGAAAAGTCGAAGAATATCGTACTTGACCGGAAGGTGCTCTCCGAAATGGCAATGAAACAGCCGGCGGTTTTTACGAAATTTATTGAAAGCGTTCGGTAATCTTTTTTTCTCGTCATATAAAAATCACCCCGATCCGGGTGATTTTTTGCTTGCAAGTTATTCTTTTCGGAATTGAACCCACGATCGATTTACCGAGAAAAATATTCCTATTAAAAGACCAATTGCATCCACAAGGACATCCGAAAACCGCCCCGATCGACCGAATACAAACAACTGGTGAATTTCATCGGAAAACGCATACGCGATCCCAAAGAGAAAAACTACTCCAAAGAAATTTCGCCCTACAGCCTGAAACTTTGAACATGTCGACAAAAAAAGAGCGAGAAGAATCGCAAGAATCGCGTATTCGAAAATATGCGCTCCCTTCCGCTCGAGCACATACCAGAGGGGTGGCTCAAAGCTTGTTCCAACGCCCGGAAGCGACGAGAGTAAAAAGATGCCTCCCATCCACGCACAGAGTGCCGCGCCAAAAAAATATTTCCTTGAAATAAAGTTCGGAAGGGGCATATTACTATTACTTTCGGCGTCGTTCGGCAAGTTCCTTCAAAAGCAAGATGCACGCATAAAACGGAAGCCAAATCCAAAGTGTTGCGGTTAAAATTTTATCGATGAAGTTATTCATACTTTGAGAGGAGTGCTATCGAGAGAATTTAGCGCTTCTTTTGTCCGAACATTTCATAGATAACGTCTTTTTTCTCCACCACGATTCGCCACCCATGCCGTTCGGCTATTTTTTTCAAGTTTTGATTCGGATTGAACGCGATCGGATGCTCCACGAGCTCAAGAATACTTGAGTCAGATTCGGTATCTCCCACCCCGTACGAGCCGGAAAAAGAAAGTTTTTGCTCAAACACATACTGCTTCACCACATCCCCCTTGTTTTTCGACGGTTCAAACGATGCCACTCCAGTGTATTTTCCATCGGCATCTTTTTCGTATACGCTTCCATATACCTGATCAAATTTCAAATACTGGTTGTTATACTCTCGAACGATTTCAATAGGCGATCCAGAAACCGCAAGAAGATGATACCCCTTTTCGCGCAACTCTTTGATGAGGTTTTCGGAAAAAATATAGGTCCGCCGCTCGTGAAACGGAATAACCGCTTCAGCGGCTTTCATTACATCCGTCTCCGTACAGCCAGAAATATACTGCGAATAGAGATTGACGAGCGCAACGCGGTAGTCCTCATACGTTCCTTCATGTTCAACCCAACTCGTATATACCTCGCGCAACCGATGCAGTGCCTCCCGTGGAAATATTTTAAACCATGCGAGCTCGGCAATCAATTCGTAGTGAAGATTTTTTCGAAAAATCGTCCCATCAATATCAAAAACGGCTATTTTGTTCATCTTTTTTTCCATAAGACTTATACTCGCCCCTCGAGTGCCTTTTTCAAATGAAGTGTGAAATGCGACCCAATCCCTTCGATACTCTCAACCGAGAGATCCCCGCCCATCTTCCGTGCGATTTCTCGAGAAATCCACAAGCCCAGTCCGGTCCCGGAAATTTTCACTGTTTCATCGGTTTTCACTCGATAAAACTTGGAGAAAAGATTTTTCATTCCTTCCGCGGAAATCCCGAGACCGGTATCCGCCACGGTGACGAGAACATATTTCCCGGATTCTTTTGCTATCACCCGAATACCTCCCTTTGGAGTATATTTTATCGCATTAGAAACGAGGTTGACGAGTATTTGCGTCACGCGATCCGCATCAGCAGACACCTTTGGAAGCACCATCTCATCAAACAATACGGTCAGGCCTTTCTGTTTTGCTTCCAATTCAAATTGATCAATCGTTTTTTTCACAATCGATACAATATCAATCGTATCAATCGATACCGGTAGACGATTCTGCTCAATTCGGGAAACATTCAAAATATCTTCGACCAAATTCGACAGCCTATTCACTGATTCGGTCATATTCGAAAGATATGTCCCTTCATCCGATTGATCAAATCCCGCAACCTTTTTTCCAAGACGGTCCTTCAAAATGTCCGCGTAACCCTTGAGTACTGTAAGCGGACTGCGTAATTCGTGGCTTGCCATGGAAATGAAATCGTCTTTCATTCGATCCACCTCTTCAAGTTTGGTCGCCTTGATCGCAAAACCATAGAGACGCATATGGGCAACCATCAGCCCGAGCACGAAAAGAAGCGATACGAGAGCGACGATATAGACCTGTCGCATCGCTTGAGCGACAAATCGGTCATGTCCGTCAAGAGAGAGCTGAAACAAAACAAGTCCGATACGCTCGCCGCTTTCTCGGTCAATCGCCTTCACGACATTCCAGTACCGTTTCCCATCTTCACTCGTGATATATCCGATCGCCCGACGCTCATTCCACGTCATCAAGAACGGACGGGCCTCGGGACTATCGAAAGAAATCGTGCTTCCCCGCTCTTCGGGAATGGTAGACACCGCGATATGGAACGATCGTTCGGATTCCGACCGCGTCAGAACCGCCATTGCCGAAACATCCGAGTTTTCCCGCTGTAACTGTTCGACACGACTCTGTACCAAGTCACTCCTCGAGAGCATGTCCTGCGTGAGTATTCCGAACACGCTCTCCGAAAGAAACGCTTTCGACTGTAAGAGATTGTCCGTACTTTCTTCAAACTTTCCAAGAAAATAATAGGTATTTAAAAACAAAGCCCCTGTTACCGAAACAACGAGGAAGAAAGAATAAAAAACAACCGGATTTCGCCGAACAAAATTCCACCCCTGATTCATCGCGAAAAAGGCCATACCATTTGATTCCGCGAATTACACGTTCGACCTTTTCCGGCTGATAATAATGAGCGCCACTCCAAAAAAGAAAATAACGGCAACAAAAGCAATAAAAAAATATTCAAGTCGCGAGCGTTCGAGCGGCGATTTATTCTCCTGCGCTCCGGTCAGTGCCGCAGCCGGGCGTACCGAAACCGCTTGTGCCGTTTTCACAAAAGGAAGCCCTTCGCTCCGTGCGGTAATTTTTCCCGTATTGTCCGTTACTGCCACATAAATTTCATGGTCCCCATCTTCAATATTCGCATCGAGATCGTATGACCAGTTTCCCTCGGCGTCGGTTTTCACGGTAATAACCGTTGGCGTACTATACACATAAATCGTCAGGTATGTATTCGGAAGAGCTGTTCCGGAAAAACGGATTTTGTCTTTTTCTCCCGAAGCGGCAGCCGCGACAAACTCCACTGTCTCAACTTTGTACCGTTCGTCTGTTGTCCGTTTTTTCTCAAAGTTCTTTTTTTCTTCTTCAACAACCACTCGAGGGTCTTCGAATGTTATCTTATCCCGATCATCACCGGGGGAAAACTTAGTCGGATCATACCCAGTTTTTATTTCATCGCCATCCGAAAAACCGTCACGATCGGTATCAACAAGATAGGGATCGGTTCCACGTACTTTTTCTTCCAAGTTTGTCAGACCATCTTTATCAAAGTCTTCTTGCTCAAAGCTCGGATTGATCGCAAGCATTTCCCGCTCCTTCAGATTATTCGTACGCGACGACGCATCTACCTTTCCATCTCGGATCGCTTCGTCATAAGACTCATTCACCAGTTTTTCTTTCACTGTTTCTTCAAGAGAGGGCGTTACTACTTGATTGTTCACATTAATAGGAATCCCTCGGTTTCCATCGATACGAAATCCATCAGTTGTTTGCCTCGCCGTCCAGGTTATCGTCTGATCCGGAGACGAAATCGGAGACACCGACGACGTTTTTTTCGATGTTTCATTCGTACTTTTGATATCCTCATCATTTTCTGTCGACGTGTACTGCTGCCCTACGATATACTGCGGAGAAAGAATTGATGACTCATCCGTTTCCGCAAGCACCAGCCCCTCGTACTTTCCTGCTCCGACCAAAAGAATAAGGCCGAGTCCAAAAAACGAAACATACAAAAAAACGAGCGCGCGCATTCCCCGATAGAGAGGTTTTCCTTGAAAAAATTTCATACACTTCCTTTTTTTTCTATTGTAGCGGTTATAGCGTATCCCGCAACTGCTGCCGCAACCGATACATTGAGCGATTCTTTCTTTCCTCGCATCGGAATATTGATTGCCCGATCGCAAAGAGCAAGATCTTTTTCCGAAATTCCCTCCACCTCACGACCAAACACCAGTGCAATCTTCTTTTGTTGTGGAACAAAATCGATATATGAAACACTCTTTTCCGTTTGTTCGACCGCAACAATTTCATACCCCTCCCGTTTGAGATGTTTCACTACGGTTTCAAATCGAACCGCCTTCTTCCAGGGAATATTCTTTTCCGCACCAAGCGCCGTCTTTGCAATTTGTTTTTCAGCAGGAGAAAGGTAACAACTCCCCATTTTTGCCGGAATCGGCGTATACCCTACGCAGTATACCCTCTCCACCCCAATACCGTCCGCCGATCGAAATATCGATCCGACATTGTACGCGCTGCGAATATTGTTGAGAACAAATACCAGAGAAAATTCTTTCATGTTACTTTGATTCTTCAAAAAGTTTTTTCCCTACCTCCCACACCGCCGGATAATCTCTCTTTTCTTTCAGCCAATACCACCACTCCGGTCCCCAAAGGTATATCTCGGAAAACCCAACGCGTTTCGCATACGTAACAATCTCGCGAAGCTGTTTTTCATCCATGGTTCGAAATTGCTCCTCAAGCGAAACATTTGCAATCCACCCACTCGCCCATGGTTCCGCCTGGAGCTCGATCACGGTAAAATGCTGTTGATCTGTCAGCAGTCTCGTAATCTTTTCTTTGAATCGGAAAAAGTTCGGTCCGAGCGGATATTCAAAGTACCCGCGTTTGGCACTCCAAATTTTCCGGTACATCGTCGTGCCGAATTCATCGCCGCGTTTTGCCGCACGAAACCAAAGCGAAAGCTCGCCACTATCTGTAAGCATAACCGGCCGCGTCGGATCGAGTCGCTTCACAAACGCCACCTCTTCCTCTAATTGATTGGGATCGAATGACGGACAAATACCGAAAAACACCAAAAAGGGCTCGTTTTCCACTTGCCATTTTACAATTTCCGGACGATTTTTATATCGTTCGACCGTTTTCCCGAGTAACTGAAAGAGTGCCGCTTTCCGCTTCCCGTCATCAGTATTCGCCCATTCGGGAATATGGCACTCGGGCCACCGTGGCACGCGCTGTCCGATGGAAAGAATCACTTCCGCATCGCGTTTTTGCGCCTCATCAAGCTGCCAATCCACATCGGAAAAATTATATTCCCCGGGTCGCTTCTCCACATCATTCCAATACACCGGAATACGAAGTTTCCGAATCTTCATATCATCAAGCAGCGCGATATAGGTTTCTTTCCAGTCAAGCCCAAGCGCTTCGGCATACTGATTCGAAAATGTCGCACCAAGTTTCACATCCTCCCGCGGCGCCGGGCCCGGAAGATTGAAATATGCAAAAAGAAGAAGTACGGCCACCACTGCCGACCCGACAAAAAGAAGGATCATTCGGGCAATATGTTGTACGCTCTGCCATTTCATACCGATTTCTTTATCATTAAAAAAATACCATTCCCGTCCCCGCGGTCACACTCGCAAGAAGCGAAATACCGATTCCTACGAGCAAAATAGCGAATGCTTTTTGCACCCAATCATTCGGAGCGAGTTTTTCGCCGTAGATCAAAGGAAGCTTGAAAGAAAGAAGGAACGAAAGTATGAAAACGAACACAAATTGCGCGCCGGAAAGCGCGTTAATCATCGTGAGTGGTCCAATCGAAATTGCATACACCAAAAGAAATGACGCCAGTCCCCCGCATGCCTTGTTCAAAACAAAGAGAAAGCCCGTCATCGCATGATGCGGATGCGGTTCGGAAAAACGTTCACTGTGTATCAAAATATCTCGTCGGAACGCCGGAATGAGAAGAAGCGTGAATCCTCCGATAAAAATTCCAAAACGGGACCAAAAAAATCCATTCACGAAATTCATCTCCTGATAGGCTCCTTTGAGATAGAGAAGCGAGATTGCAAATAACACACCCGCAAATATCACAGAAATCGGCATTGTGTCCGTCTTTTTGAGCGGAAGATCGAATGATACAAGTAGCGCTCCACCCACCAATAGAAAAAATGCGAGAAAAAACCGCGCTTCATTCAGAATCATTCCCGCCTGCGAAACATTTTTCAGGAAAAGAATAAAAAACGAAGTAAGCGCAAGAATTACCCCTACTGCCGGTGCAACTCGCGATACCTCGATTTTCTTTACCGCATCGTAAAACGCAAGAAGTCCGTAAAGAAATACAATTCCCGACAAAATCGCGAGACCCGTATTTCCAAGTCCTTGCCATTCGACCCCAAACGGAATTGCAAGAAACGCAAATGAAGAAAAAAGCGCCATGAGAAACGCATACATCGCCGGTGAACCAATTCGACCGGAAAGAAGATACTTATCAAGTACCGCCGCAAATGCGGAGAGTAAATAACTCGCAAGAGTAATAAGGAGCCAGGTCATGAAATTTTGGTTTCGGTTTTACTTTTTCAGAATACCATTTTCAATACGGAAGCGATAGACAGCCCAAAAAAAAGACATCATCGATGTCTCTTTTTCAAAAGGTCCCCGCCTGTCCGCCTTTGCGGGACTCCTTTTCTCTATCAAATACAGATACATAGATGATCCAGGCCTGTTGTGCTTACGAGGCCACACGAATACCCGGTATCTGCAACCTTAGTACAGGGGTCGCTATTACTAGGCGGAACGGTATCTTTACATCCGGACCCCCACTTTTGACGCGTACTCCCTCCGGCAGCATTAACCATGCATCCTCCTACGACCCCCCTACTTACTGCTGCAACCGCCGTTTCGATCACCCGCGTCGTACCGCTCGCCGTTATCGTTCCTTCGGCTTTAATTTTCGTCAGCCTACTTCTCCATGCGCTATCGTTACAGTCAATAAAATTACCGTTCTCATCAAGGAAGGTAACTTTTACCGTTCCACCAGAAACAGAGAAACTCACCACTCCCGATACACAACTCGCATCAAGAGTCGAAATCGTAGTATAACTCCCTTTATAAATTTTTCGCAAAACCTGCTCCACCCCGGAGTCCGCAACTTGAAAAGATTGTACCGACTCTGCTGTCGACCCCGCACTCTTTCGATTGGAAAGAGTGACCGCCGTAATCGTCAGCGCGGCGGAGAGCATAATCGAGAGAATAATGAGCGAAAAAACCAACACAGAACCTCGTTTTACCTGAAAAAACTTTAGCATAGATTTTTTTTAATTTTTGAGGATTACTCGATCGCTTACTATATTACTGATACCAATATACCCCCATAATTATTCCACCACAAGCTTTCCAAGCATATCCGAGTGCCCTTCGCCGCAATAAAAAGAACATTTAAATGAGAACTCGCCTTTTTTGTCGGTCACAAATTCAACCATAACCGATTCCCCTTCTTTTGCGACATCACTCTTCACCGAAAGTTCCGGGATTGAGAGCGCGTGTGTTCCGGACACGCTCTTCATCGTAATTTGCACTCTTTCCCCTTGTTTTACACGGATTTCTTTCGGATCAAAATACCAGTTGTGTGCGGAAAGAGAAATTTCTCGCACTGATTGATCCGACGATGCATCCTGTTTCGGCAAGCGATCCGAAATATCCGGATTGCCATTTGGAGGATTTTCCGTCGGATACTTGAAGTTTTCCGGCCCCGACTGCGTCTTTCCTGTCGAAACGGATTCCGCCGGCGCCATTACTTTTTGTTCGTCCTTTTTTACGAAAAACACGCCGATCGCGACCAATACAATCACGATGAGACCGCCAAAAATTTTTCCCATACGACGTAGAATAATGATTATCGAAGAACGCGTTCATTATACGCCTCTCGGTCACTTTTTTGAAATACCGAAAAAAATGGCTTTCCCGAGAGGATTTGCGCATTGACGAAAAGCGTGGGAATCATTCGAATCGCTTTTTTCCGAAATGGCGGACGAACGGAAACCTCGAGACGATAGTTCTTTCGAAACCAATCCTTGATTCCCGCTCGCGTATTGTATTCTTTCGGAATGACAAACGGTTCGTATCGTTTTTTCTCCGCCGAAAAATATTTCTTGTGATTCTCATGAAGAAACACAAACACCTGCGCGCTTCTCCAGTCTGTCTGTTTTTTATTTTTTGTTGACTGTTTTTTGTTGGCTGATTCTTGCGCTCCCTTCTCCCGAAAATACACACACCGCATATGAAGCGAACATGCTTCACATTTTGGTCGAGCAAGACAGATCGCTGATCCAAAATCCATCAGAGCGGCATTCGATGTTTTCGCCGGGAGAGAAAATTTTTCTTCAAACTCCCGCATTATCATCTCGGACTTGATCCGGGATCTTACACCCTCCCCTTTCTTTGATTTCAGATTCCGGGTCGGGTCCGGAATGGCAGAAAGAAAATGTTTCGTTCCAAAGAAAAATCGTCCGATCACGCGTCGGAGATTCGTATCCCATGCCATCGTATTTTCCCCATACGCGAAACTCGCGATCGCGGCGGCAGTATATGGGCCAATACCGGGAAGCTTTTGCAACACTTCGACCTCTCGAGGAAATATTCCGTTATACTTCTCGACAATTTCCTGTGCCGCGCGAAGCATATTGCGCCCGCGGGCATAATATCCAAGCCCCTTGTAATATGGAAGAAATGCGTTCCAGTTTGATCTTGCAAGCGACTCGACCGTCGGATATTTTTTCAAAAACCGCGCATAATAGTCGATTACGCGCAACACCTGCGTTTGCTGCAGCATAATCTCGCTTACCCAGACCTCATAGGCAGTTATGTTTTTCTTTCGCCACGGCAAATGTTCCCGACCAACTTTTTGAAAAAAATCCGAGAGAGATTGTTCAAAAAAAACTATTTTTTCTTTTTGAATTTTTTTCATTTTTTGATCTTCTCTTTATATGATCACTCCTCCACCCAGACAGTATTCTCCGTCATAAAACACGGCGAACTGCCCCGCGGCGATTCCTTTGTCCATTTCATCAGTGAGTGTTACGCTCGCATTTCCATCCTGTACAAAAGAGACCGCGCACGAATATTCCTTTTCTCCATGACGGAGCTTCACTGAAAGATTTTTTTTCTGTGGCACAGTACCTGAAATCCAATTCAATCCACCGACTTCGAACGTATCGCGAAACATTTCTTCGCTCCGATAATGATTGGACACAAAAATCGTATTCGTCTCGATATTTTTCTCGACCACGTACCACGGTCCGCCCGAGAGACGGATATTGCGCCGCTGCCCAATCGTATAAAACCAAAATCCGTGATGCGTCCCGAGTTTCTTTCCGGTTTTCCAATCAACAATATCCCCTTCTTTTTTCCCCAAGTGGTACTCAAGAAATTTATCAAAGGCGATTTTCCCCAAAAAACAAATTCCTTGGCTGTCTTTTCGCTTCGCATTCGGCAATTCGTATTTCTCCGCCAATATGCGCACCTCTTTTTTTGTCAGATGACCGATCGGAAAACACGCTTGAGCGATTTGTTCCTGCGAAAGCTGCGACAAGAAATACGTCTGATCCTTAATCGGATCGGGAGATTTTTTCAACAATACCTTTTTTTGAGATTGTATCGGATGTGTTTTTTCTGCTGCCTGTGACCTGTCCGAAGAAATGCTTTCGGTTCGAAAAAATTTCTGTGGTTGCCGTTGAGTGAGGAAATTTTTTCGGTCATCGAAAGCATTGATGAGTCGAGAAGGCGAAGAAAAAATACCATCCGACACAATCTTCTCTTCCGCCTCGCCGGAGCGAATACGTGTGCGAGAAGAATGTATCGAAGAACATTCCTCCACTTGTGCATAGTGACCCGTTGCAATCTTGTCGAAACCTTTTCCTGCGGCATCATAAAACGCACCGAATTTTATCCGCGTATTGCAGAGCACATCCGGATTTGGCGTTCGTCCCGATTTCACTTCATCAATCACATACGAGACAATTCGATCCCAGTATTCCTTCTGAAACGGCACCACTTCAAGCGGTACGCCCGCTTGTTCACAGACTGCTCGCGCGTATTTCAAATCATCCTCCCATGGGCACTCGCCGAGAAACGCCATTTCGTCCTCAAGCCAGATTTTGAGATAAAACGCATGCACTTCATGCCCGGCATCAAGCAAACGCCTGAGCGCGACCGAACTATCTACTCCGCCAGAAATAAGCATTGCTATTTTCATAGATATTCTTGTCGAGTGGATTAGTATATGCTTTTTTACCAAAAAAAGAAAGGCTTACTGCGTATACCCTTCACAGCGCACCTCATTTCTCTTCTTGATATGTTGCCGATCTCAATCGTACGGTCAATCGATCCTGAAAACGTTTCAGGAAAATTTTCAACTCATATTCGTATCGACACTTCGACTCGCCCGATATTTTTTCAGAAGATAGGAAAGGTATCGGCCCATAATCTTGCGGACAAGAAAATTTCTCTCGCAAAAAACATTTCGTCGCGTGCGCGGCAGCTGAAGTGACCACGCGCGCATAAAAATACTTCTGCGATCGCGCGACGACCAAATACGCCTCGCCACCGCGTCTACACTCCGACGACTCTCCACGGAAACAAACAGCTTTTGTTCACCGCAAGAATCTTCTCAAGAACGAGAAACCCTCCTCACATGAAACAGAAGGGTTACATAGTCGTTTCTGCGCACTCGGCGTCATAGTAACCCCTCCCTGTAAAATGAATCAGGAAACAATAGCCTGCCATTACCATTTTCCAATGTCAAAATTCCCGTTGTTTTTATCTCGATCATTTTCCGGAGTATTTCTTTTTTTCTTTTCATGCTCCATGATACACTTTACATATGGATCAATCCGAGATACTCGCATCGACGCTCGCGCACTTCCTTGAACGCTGGGGGGTGCTTTCTGTGTGGTTGATTGTATTTCTTTCGGGAGAAAACGGTATCCTTGCGTCTTTTGCGGTAGCCGCACAGGGATTTATCGCACCGATTCCGACATTCCTTCTCGCTTTCCTCGGATCGTTAAGTGCCGATATCTTCTGGTTTCTCGTCGGGAGATACTCACACTCATACCGGGCGCGACATCTCGCCGATGAAGAAAAAACATCCGACACCCTTCCGCTCCTTCGACTTCTCCGAACGCACACGTTTCTTTTTATGACTTTTATGAAATTTCTCGTCGGAATGAGACTTTTCCTGACGCTCTATGTCGCGCGAAAACTCCCCATCTCTTTCAAGCGCTACCTCGTACTCAACACGATCGGAACCGGCGTTTTCGTTGTCGCTCTTTTCCCTGTGGGTTGGTGGCTTGGTAAGGGTGTTTCGAATGCGCTCGATATCGAACACCGCATCACCTCGGTGTTCACGGTTATTGTTCTTGTTCTTCTCATCGGTCAGCTTCTGCCCCTTCTTGTGCGATTCGCCATTCACCGTTTTTCCCGAAAAAACGCCGCATAAACGCAAAGAAATGCACGCCGTCTATAAACAAGAACGGCTCAAGAATTTTTCCACCATCTCGGCGACTTCTTCTCTAGTACGACAATCCATAAGCTTTACACGGAGTTCTTTTGCTTCCGGAAAACCGTGTGCGTAGGCCTTATAGTGCTTTTTCATCACCTCGAAACTTTTTCTCTTTGCAAAAAGTTCTTCGTACAGCCTTGTGTGCTCCACCATGACACGGAGTTTTTCTTCCAGAGAAACTTCGCGCTCGGAAAAAAGCCACGGATTGCCAAAAATTCCCCGACCGATCATCACACCGTCAACACCCGTTTCTGAAACCTTCGCTCGCGCCTCGGTGAGACTTTTTACATCGCCGTTTCCGATAACAAGCACATCGGATCCGCGCGCAATCTCGACCGCTCTCGCAATCCGATCCCAATTCGCCGGAACAAGCGACATCTCTTTTTTGGTCCGCGCGTGCACCGTAATCGCCGCCGGTTTCGTTTCAAGAAGTTTCGGAAGCCACTTTTCCAATTCATCTCTGTTGTACCCGATTCGCGTTTTCACGGAGATGGGGATTCTCCCTTTCACTCCTTCTTGTGCGGCAAGAATTAATTCCTGTGCGAGGGTCGGATTCTGCATCAACTTTGCACCCGCGCCTTGTTTCATTACATTTTTGTCCGGACAGCCCATATTGATATCAACCCCGTCAAATCCAAGCTCGGCGATAATTCGCGCCGCCTCGCGCATTTTTTCCGGATGCGCCGTAAACACCTGCGCGACAATCGGTCGCTCATTTTCGGTGTATTGCAAATCAATCATCATCGCCGCTCGTCCCTCGGGATGACACAACCCGTCCGCCGAAACGAATTCCGTCCATAACACATCCGGTTTTCCGTATTTCGCAATAATTCGCCGAAAAGCCGCATCCGTGACATTCGCCATCGGCGCCAAGACAAAAAACGGTTTCTCGAGTTGTGTCCAAAAGTTTTTCATAACAAGAAAGAAGTGTAGCGTTATTCCAAAAATCAAGCAAGAAAAAAGGAAGACTTTGGTCTCCCTGAAATACAAGTACTTCCAATGATCATCGGTTTCGCATGTAATTCTCGATGTATCCGATCAGTGTGTCATTGCTTTCTGACACCGCTTCCCAGCGGAAAACAACGTCGACCAATCTCGGCGCGCGATTAATGATACGCCCCCAAAACACAGGAGAATCGAAATTAAGAAACAACAATGAGCCCGACCACCCCTCGCCCGTCTTCCATTCCCCGCAAACAATGAGGCCTCGGTTCTCCTCCACCGGCAATTCAAGAATGGACCGGAGTAGTGGCTGAAGACTCTTACGCCGCTCAAGGGATGGCACGGCGATACCACTAAGATTATGCAAACCGAACTCAACTGTATGACGTCCGGTCATAAATATTCTCATGGCATCCTCCTTTTGTGGCGAACAAGTACTGTACAACCCTTATTCTTGGCGCATATCTAAAGAACAGTCAAGTACCAGCCTACCCCTCCTTGACTTTCTCTTGCTTTTTTTCTATAATTTGGACTAAAGAAGTCCTATTTTAAGAATTGCTTAAAAAAGGGAAAATTATGAGAATTTCGAAAAAAACGTACTATGGATTGCGAGCGATCGCGCTTCTTGCGGAGTATGGCGGCGAGCTTTCGGTTCGAGAAATATCGAAGTCAGAGGAAATGCCGGAGGATTTCCTCCACAAAATTCTGCAAAACTTGAAAAAGGCCGGACTCGTTACCGCCGAAAAAGGTGTCGATGGCGGCTATACGCTCGCACGCAAATCGCGCTGCATTACCGTCTGGGACATTGTCTCCACGCTTGATGGCGATCTTCGCTCCTTTGAACCGCCGAAACTCACCCAAGCTTCCCCCTACCCCAAACTCACACACTGCCAAACAAACCTCGCGTGGAGAAAACTCAATGAAACCATAAAAAAAACTTTTTCAAAAATAAGCATTGCCGACCTCATTACCCCATCTCTTAAAAAATAAGACGCTCTCATCTCTCATTCAAAATGCTCTCCCCTATGATTACACTTGAACACCTTACCGTTACCGCTGACAAAAAAACCATCCTGAAGGATGTGTCGTTTTCATTTGAAGCTGGAAAAACCTACGCCCTGTTCGGGCCGAACGGTGCCGGAAAATCCACCCTCGCCTCGGTTATCGCCGGGCACCCGCACTATGTATTGAAACGCGGCTCCCGCATTCTCTTCAACGAAAAACGCATCGATCGTCTCGCGCCCGAAGAACGCTCTCGTCTCGGGATATTTCTTTCGTTCCAAAACCCGCTTCCACTTCCGGGCGTATCCGCATCCAATCTCTTCCGCATTGCCTTCGAGCAGGAAGCTGCGCCGCTCCTCGTGCACCAACGCGCACTCGATTATGCATTCGAACTCGGACTCACCGGACAACACCTCTCCCGATCGATGAATGATGGATTTTCCGGTGGTGAAAAAAAGAAACTCGAAGCGCTTCAAATCGCGATGTTCAAACCGAAATTTCTCATTCTCGACGAAATCGACAGTGGTGCCGACGTGGATGCCGTGAAAAAAATCGGCAAACTGATCGCACGATCCAAATCATCCGAAACAACCACTATCATTATTACTCACTCTGAAAAACTCCTCTCGATTCTCAAGCCGGACCAAGTACTCGTTATGAAGGATGGCTCGATCGAAAAAGTAGGCGGTCCGGAAATGGTAAAAGAAGTGTTCCGTGAAGGATTTGAAGGATAAAATGATTTATGATTGATGATTTTTGATTTTAGAATAAACCTCATTTGATTCAGCCCGTGACAACCCATCAACATGAGGAATCACAATCATCCACTACAAATTCAAATCCCCTCCATATAAGTCCGATTCATAAATCATAAATCTAAAATCATACATCAATTACTCAGAAAATGCTCTCACTAAAATCATGAAACAATCCCCTCTAAAAAAATCGCTTGATTTCGACTATCGCTACGGCTTTGCTATGCCGGAACGATCGGTCAAGAAGACAAAACGCGGCCTCACAAAAAAAACGGTCACGGATATTTCCCTTGCAAAAAATGAGTCTCAATGGATGCGTGATTTTCGATTACGTTCTTTTGAAGTCTTCAAGAAGAAGTCCCTCCCTGCGTGGGGTCCTGATCTCTCCGTGATTGATTTTGATACGATTACGTACTATCTGAAGGCTACTGAAAAACAAATGACGTCCTGGGAAGATCTCCCCGAAGAAATCAAGGAGACCTATGATCGAATCGGCGTTCCGCAAGCAGAGCGAGACTTTCTCGCGGGCGTATCGGCGCAATACGAAAGCGAAGTCGTTTACGAAAGCGTACGGAAAGATCTCGAGAAAAAAGGAGTCATTTTCTGCGATATGGACACCGCTCTCCGAAAATATCCGGAACTCGTCCGTGAATATTTCGGCACGCTCATCCCGCCCCAAGACAATGCTTTCGCCGCACTCAATTCCGCCGTCTGGTCGGGAGGCTCATTTATCTATGTTCCAAAAAACGTGAAGATCGATCTCCCGCTGCAAGCATACTTCCGTATCAATGCCGAACGCTTCGGACAATTCGAACGAACGCTCATCATCGCCGACGAAGGAAGTTTTGTTCACTACACAGAAGGCTGCACCGCGCCGATCTACACCACCGCATCGCTCCATGCGGCTGTTGTAGAAATCTTCGTCAAGAAAAACGCACGCGTCCGATATACAACCGTCCAGAATTGGAGTAAAAATATCTACAACCTCGTGACCAAGCGTGCACGTGCTGAAGAAGGTGCTCTCATGGAATGGGTTGATTGCAATATCGGCTCCGGTATCACTATGAAATATCCAGCGGTCTATCTCGCAGGCAAGGGCGCTCGCGGAGAAGTACTCTCTATCGCTCTCGCCGGGGACAAGCAAGTGCAGGATACGGGCGCTAAAATGATGCACCTCGCAAGCGATACCTCTTCTCGTGTCATTTCAAAATCAATTTCCAAAGGAGGCGGACAAAGCTCCTATCGCGGAATCGTCCACGTCGCTTCCGGGGCGAAAAATGTCCGATCGTCTGTCGTCTGTGATGCACTCCTTCTCGATAACAGCTCACGATCCGATACCTACCCCACTATGCGCGTTCAGGAAAAAAGCGCGGTCGTCGAACATGAGGCATCGGTCGAACGAATCGATACCGACAAGATGTTCTACCTCCGATCTCGCGGACTCTCTGAAAATGATGCGAAGTCGCTCATCGTAAACGGCTTCATCGAACCGGTCACGAAAGAAATTCCCTTTGAATACACGATTGAATTGAACAGACTGATCAATATGGAAATGGAAGGAAGTGTGGGGTAAGGTTAATTTCAAATTTTAAATTATAAATTTCAAAATAAATTACAATGTTTTAAATTTTTAAAATTCGATATTATTTTAGAATTTGAAATTTATATTTTGAAATTATATCTATGATTTTTACAGACATCACAACCGACAAAAAGACTCGCTACATTCTCAAGACTCACGAGAAGAGAATTTTCTTTTTTCTAAACCGATCAGGAGAGATTACATTCAACCTCACTGCACCAGGCGCCGAAGCTCACATCTACGCCCTCTATACCGGACAAAACAATGATTCGCACCAACTCACCATCAAGCAACACCACATCGCACCGGATACAAAATCAAGTGCGCTCGTAAAATCCGTACTTGACGATGACTCCTCCTTCTCTTATCACGGAACCATTCGTATCGAAGAAAAAGCCGCGCGATCGGAAGCGACACAAGAAAACCGAAATCTTCTCCTCTCAAAAACCGCCGCCGCTATCACGCTGCCGGTCCTCGAAATCCTCAATCCAGAAGTTGTCTGCCGTCATGCCGCAACCGTCAGCGCCCCAAAAGAAGATCAGATATTCACTCTTGGGAGCCGAGGCATCGCAAGGGAAGCCGCTATTCATCTCCTTGCCGAAGGATTCAAACAAGAAGTCCTCGATCATAATCCGCATCATCAAACGATATGAAATCATCGTTCCCTATTTTCAAACATGAGACAAATCTTGTGTACCTCGATTCGGCAGCGACAAGTCTCAAGCCGGAAACGGTGATCGCAACCGAACGAGCATACGAGGAATCATACAGTGCCAATATCGCGCGCGGACTCTACCCTCTCGCCGACCGTGCCACGAGCGCTTTTGAGGATGCTCGCACGAAAGTCGCTCGATTTATCGGAGCTACTCCAGAGGAGATTATCTTCACATCCGGAACGACAGATGGGATCAATCTCGCGGCACAGATACTCTCCAGCGTCATCCCGAGCAAGGTCGAGGGATCTAAGATTCCTCCACTCGAAGACTCGGTCGGAATGACAAAAGCCAATATCGTCATCACCGAGCTTGAGCACCATTCGAACTTTCTTCCCTGGAAGGAACTCGCGCGATTAAAAAATATCGAACTTCGTATTGCACCGTTTACCACTGAAGGGCTTATCGATATTTATGCTCTTAGTTCACTCGTCGATGAACAAACGGTTGTCATTGCTTTCTCTGTTGTTTCCAATGTCTTTGGAGGCATCAATCCTGCCCACGATATTATCCGTCTTGCGAAAGAAAAAAATCCAAATGTCATCACGCTCGTCGACGCCGCGCAAGCGGTCGGCCATATCAACGTCAATGTACAAGAATGGGGCGCTGATTTCATGGCGTTTTCCGGACACAAAATGTATGGACCGACCGGTATCGGTGTGCTGTATGGAAAAAAAGAAATGCTCGAAACGCTCGCGCCAGTTACATTCGGTGGTGGCATGGTAACAGATTCCTGTGCGCCAATCCCCGAGTATCGAGAAATCCCCTATCGCTTCGAAGCAGGCACACCGAATATCTCCGGTGCCATCGGGCTCGGTGCGGCGATCGACTTCATCGAAAAAATCGGGATCGAACATATCCGTACTCACGATACAACAATCGCCAAATACGCCACCGAAAAACTCCTAGAAGCATTCACAGATACCATTCGCATTATTGGGCCGAATGATCCGGAGCGCCGATCCGCACTTCTTTCTTTTACGCTCAAGGGAATACACCCACATGATCTCGCAGCACTCCTCGGAGAGCGAAATATCTGTATTCGCGCTGGAGAACACTGTGCCGCCCCGCTCCACCGAGCCCTCGATCTTCCGGCTACCGCACGAATCAGTTTCGGGATATACACAACAAAAGAGGATATCGATAGACTGATTACCGAAATGAGTTCTGCAATAAAAATTTTAAATTTTTAATTCTGAATCTCCCTGCCTGTCGGCAGACAGGGGCTCAAATCCGAATTCTTCAATTTTCGAAATTTTAAACATTCGTTTTTCAAAATTCATTCGAAATTCGTAATTCGGAATTCAAAATTATGACGAGCATCTACCAAGAAATTATCCTCAACCACTATCGAAACCCCCGCAATCAGGGCTCTTTAGAGACGCCAACCCATACCGCCTCCGCGAACAATCCGGCCTGCGGAGACAAACTCTCCATGCAACTTTCCATAAAAAATGGTATAATCGACGATGTGAAGTTTCAGGGATCAGGTTGCGCTATTTCACAGGCCTCGGCGTCAATTCTTACGGACTTTCTCAAGGGAAAATCCGAAAACGAAGCGAAACAGCTGAAACAGGAAGATCTTCTTTCCCTCCTCGGAATAGAACTCTCCATGACTCGCCTCAAATGCGCACTTCTCTCGCTTGAAACCTTCAAAAAATCATTAACCAGTAAATTGTAAGTTATGGCTCTCAAAGATGATGCAAAGCCGGCAGGACCAATCACGCTGAAAAACGGCTGGACGGTAGAAGTGGATCAGAATGTGTGTATTGGAGCGGCTCCTTGTACCGCAGTTGCTATGAAAACATTCGCCTTGGATGCAAACGGAAAGGCGGAGATTCTTTCCACGGTCGATGAAGAAGATCCGGAAACAATCTTAAATGCCGCGAAAGCATGTCCTGTTGCCGCCATTATCATTAAGAATGCAAAGGGCGAAAAAGTATTTCCGGAATAACCCTGGAATCTGGAATAAGGAATCAAGAATCTGGAAAAACAAAAAACCTCACTTTTCCGAAAGAGGTTTTTTGTTTACAATAAAAATCTAGATTCCAAATTCTAAATTCAAGATTCTTGACATAATATGTCACAGAAATCATCCGAAAATCTTCTAGGATCGATCAAGGACGCACTCAAAGGAGTGATGGATCCCGAGCTTGGCGTTTCTATCGTTGACCTTGGTCTCGTATATGACATGGTCGTTTCGAAAGATGGTATCTGCCTGATTACCATGACACTTACTACCATGGGCTGCCCGCTTTTCCCTGTGATTGAAAAAGATATCGAGAATCGTCTTATGGAAATTCCGGAGGTGAATGAAGTAAAGATAGAGCTCGTTTTCGATCCGCCGTGGACACCGGAAAAAATGTCCGAAGAGGCAAAGGCTCAACTCGGCTGGAATGAGTAAAAAAATCTCCCTTTCGGGAGATTTCTCATAATGTACTTATGCAAATGTTTTTAACAGTTCAGTAAATGTTTCTTCTTCGAATGTATCTTGGTGGAGCGGTCTATCATTCGATCGAACAACGGTTTCGTACGGCTCTTTATCAGGATTTTTATAGATCACGCCAAGGGGCATTTTATCCGTTTCAAAAGCTTTTTCCATCGCCGCCATTCGATCGGTCGGGTCATAGGTTTCATCGAGCAGATAGGTATGTTCGGTAAACCATTGATACGTATTTACTTTATTGAAGACAACGCATGGCTGAAAAACATCGAGCAGCACGTATCCTTTATCCCAGAGAAGCGCCTGTTTGAAAATCTCTTTTGCCTGCTGAATATTTCCTGCATTTGCCCGAGCGACAAATGATGCGTCGAGCGATACCGCGACCGCAATTGGATTAAACGGGTCCAGAAGAACACCATTGACCTGTACCGGCGTCTGCAAGCCTTTTTCGGATGTCGGTGATGCTTGGCCTTTCGTCAGACCATAAATCATATTGTTGTGCACGATATTTACAATACCGGAATTTCGACGAATGGTATGGACGAAATGGTTACCTCCTTCGCCATAAACACAACCGTCTCCGGATTCCGCAATCACTTTTAACTTTGGATTGGCAAGTTTGATTGCCGTTGCCGCCGGAAGTGACCTCCCATGCAAACCGTTAAACACATTCATACGAACATAGTGCGGCGTTTTGGCCGCTTGCCCGATACCCGATGTCATAACTATTTCTTCCGGCGAATACCCAAGTTCGGAAAGCGCCATCTTGAGAATAGAGAGAATGGGAAAATTTCCACACCCCGGACACCATGCAATATCAGTGTCATGCGGCATGTTAAATTTTTGTTGATCGGCCATACGTCATGATTTAAGATTTTTGATTTATGATTTTAGAATGTCCTTCGATTTTTTGATCAGACCACTCAAAAGCTTATGTGCGGTATTCGCCTGTTCTGCAATCTCATGAAACACTTCTTTTTGTAGATATTCTATGTCTTTCGCAAGCAACAACTGATTCTTTAATTCCGTAAGCGATCCCTGTGCTATATAATAAAAATGAACTTTTTCTTTATATGTCTGCCGACCAAAACCTTCAGCAATATTGGAAGTTATTGAAATAGCAGCACGCCTCATTTGATCAACCAAAGAATATACCGCTTCCTTTGGAAACTTCTTCGTTATTTTATATATCATGATAACAAGCTTGTGTGACTCACTCCAAGCATTGAGATCAGTAAATGAGCGTATCTTTACGATTTCAGATTTCCCATTCATAAATCAAAAATCCTAAATCTTCAATCAATCATAGCTCCGCTATGATTTCTTCCGCTGAAAACGGTTCCCCGATATATTTCAAAATTCTCTGATCAGTCTTTACTTTTAATTCCTTCTCCAAGAGATCAGCAAACTGTCCCGTTGCATTGTTCTCAACCGTTACCACTCGTCTCCCGCGCTTGAAGTATTTTTTTGCATCGGGAGCAATTGGATATACTTGAGAAAAATGGAGTACTGAACAGTCTTCCCCAAGAAGCTCTTTTGCTTCGAGCAGCACTCCTTTGGTCGAACCAAATGATACGAGAAGTGTTTTGCAGGATTTTTCATTTCCAAAAAAACTCGGCGGGAGCGCATCTTCCTTCAGTCCTGAGAGTTTCCCGAGTCGCTTGTCCGTCATTTTTTTGCGAAGATCGAAACTCTCGGTAATATGACCCTCCTCATCATGCTCGTCACTGTCAACCGAAACAATTCCTTCGCCGTACCCGGGAATACCCCGAGGAGAAACACCATTTTTGTCGGTATGGAGGTCATAACGTTTGTAGTCTTTTTTTGTCTTCACGGTATATGAGTGAATCGGGAGCTGCTTGAGGTCCTTGGGGTCGACAATCGCTACCGAGTCGAGCAGGTACTGATCGGTCAGAATGAATACCGGAGACTGATATTTGTCTGCCATTTCAAATGCCTGCTGGGCACACACAAACATCTCCTCCTGATCCCCCGGTGTAAAGATTGCCCGAGGAAATTCACCGTGTCCCGCATAGAGCACAAGATTCAAGTCTCCCTGTTCCATTCGTGTCGGAAGTCCCGTCGCCGGACCCGGACGCATACCGATATGGATCACCGCTGGAGTCTCGAGCATTCCGGAGAGACTCACCCCTTCGCACATGAGCGCAAACCCGCCGCCGGATGTTGTGACGATCGCGCGCGCGCCGGCATACCATGCTGCGACACACATATTGATCGCCGCGATTTCGTCTTCCGCCTGATCGACGACCATCCCAAACGGACCGCCATTTTGTGCGAGAAAGGTGAGTAGTCCCGTCCCCGGAGACATCGGATACGAGGCGATAAAATTACATCCCGCCGCAAGCACACCGAGTCCGAGCGCCTGATCGCCGGAGAGCAGGAGCTTTTCGTGCATATCGGTCGCCTTTGGAAGAGAAAGGTGGATACTCTCAGCGTAGGCGAGGTGTCCGCCGAGCGTGTATCCTTTTTCGGCAGCTTCGATGTTTTTCTCGACGACTTCTTCTCCCTTCCGAAGAAAACGATTTTTCAAAAATGTATGGAATTCCTCTTTTGGTGCCTTGAGAAACCCAAGAATCACTCCGACCGCCACCGTTCCGGCGTATAGCGGACTTCCGATTTCATTGGCGATACTACTTATAGGAACATCGATAACATGATGCTTTGACTGCACCACCTTGGTATCACCTAAAATAAGGGTCTTTGCACCAATGCGATCCTCCAAGTGAGGAATAACGTCCTTGTCGAGCGCAAATAAAATATCGATCCGACGCGTGTAAGAACGAGTCCCTCGAGAAGAAAGGCGGATCTCCGTTGAGTTTGAGCCGCCGCGAATCCGCGACATATATTCTTTCGACGCAAACACGCGATATCCGTCTTTTTTCAAAACCGAAAGGAGCATTGCCTCCACCGTTTGAATTCCCTGCCCCGCCGCTCCGCCGATCACGATGGAAATATCTTTTGCAAAATGCTTCATGATTTCTCTTTATTTTCGTTTTACATTGAAATTATACCACGAAAATAAGTAGTCTACCGTCTCTCTAAAGGGCAGACTCTCAAATTATGAATCTTGAATCCAGATTCTACATTCCAGATTCTTTATTCCGCAGACAATTCCTTCTTCACCACTTCGAATTCATTCTCGACTTCCTTGAGGCGAGATTTACTTTCTTTAATAAGAGCAACGCCTTCTTTTACCTTTTCAAGCGCCTGTTCAACATCGATTTCTTCCTGATGTTCAAACCATTCAGTAATCAACTCTAATTTCTTCAATGATTCCGACAATGATGCGTTTTTCATATGATTTATCCATTTTTCGATTTATAGCCTGACAATTCCTGTTTCAGGGTATATGCATTTCCGTGAGAAAGCAACCCGATATATGAGGCAAATACCTTTTCATCGACATTCTTCCGAATATTCTGAAACATCTTCTTTTTGGTGATCGTGCGAAGTGTTCGACAATGAGGAAAGTGCACCCAACCGAGAAAATCCACTCCTGATGCCCATGTCTTTATGAAAATCTTCTTGTCATGGAGCGAAAGCTTCAGTTTTTCCGATAAAAAATGATCCAGGTCAACAACAATATCCCGCAAATACTCTCCCTTCTCCGAAAAAATCACGAAATCATCGGCATATCGAATGTAGTGTCGGATTTTCAATTTCCGCTTCACAAACTGATCAAATTCATTCAGATAAATATTAGAGAAAAGCTGACTTGTCAGGTTCCCGAGAGGAAGTCCAACGCCCTTCATTCCTCTCGTTTCGAAGCTTCGAATGATCTTTTCCAAAAGAATGAGGATATCCTGATCTTCAATATGTCGCTTGAGAATTTCCAGTAATACGCTGTGCTCTATCGATGCGAAAAATTTCCTAATATCACATTTCAATACAAAACATTGCCGAGTATTGTTTTTTGACACTCTTCGCGCGAATACCCGAAAACGATTGATTGCCCTCAGTGCTCCTTTTTCCTCCCTACAGGAATACGAATCAAATATGAATCGATCATCGAAATATGTTTTCAGAGACCGGTAGATGATATGATGGACGATCCTGTCACGAACTGCAGCTTTGTGAATATCGCGAGGTTTCGGATCTGAAACCCTGAAAGCCCAATATGATCCATGAGTATATTTCCGACTTTTCAAATCAACCTGCAATACGAAGAGATTTTCCATAAGACGCATTTCGAACTCCGCAACATCACTCTGTTTACGCTTCCCAGCAACAAATTTCTGCCACGCCGAAAACACGACTTCCAGCGATGTGATATCATCATATTTGAGATCCAATTTTTTCATTTTTTATTCCTATGAATACCCCCCCCCTCGGCTTTCCAGTATCAGCGTCAAGATGCTCGCTTTCTATACCGAGTGGCATGACATCCTGACGAGACATATCCCGAAGATCGAGCGCTATTCGATCGGCATGCGCATCGACAATCTTTTTTCAGGCATTCTCGAAGACATCGCTCTCGCGCAATTTTCCCTTCCTGAATACAAAATCCCTTATATCAAGCGCGCTATCGGAAAGAATGATACGCTCAAATTCATGCTCTATGCGCTTTTCAATTTGAAAGGCATTGACGAGAAAAAATTCATTTCCCTTTCCGAAAAAACGGAGGAGATCGGTCGCATGCTCTATGGATGGAAATGCAAAATGGAACAAAAACCGCCAGAGCGACAGTATTCCGGCGGAAAAAATTTGTGAGTATCGAGGAGCACAGCACGCTCGTTCGAGTCCCAGTCGTTGTCCAGCCAATTCGCATTCCGGTTGAACTTCGAGCCATTCCAGTTCGAGCGAGGCACATTCCAGTGGCCGTCCTTGTCACGCAACATCGCGGGAAATACCATCCTCTCTATCCACTGTCCAGCTCAATCGCGCACAGACTGTATTTCATTCCGTATCTTCAAATACGCGAGCATTTCCCACAGACTCACTTTTCTTTTTTTTCGAAAACGTTTTTCACTTTCCGTAGGAGATTCCGTTGGAAATTCCGAAAACGCCGTCTCGACACAAGAGGATGCTCCGGCGTACCCGAGCACCCATTCTCTTCTGCCTCTCTATACTATCATGCGATCCTCAAAAAATTCAAAGGGCAAAGGGCAATTCGCCTTTGGCGAATCAAAGAGCAGATTCAAAATTCAAAAGCAAAGGTCATTTCTCGAGGAGCACAGCACGCTCGTGCGAGCCCCAGTCGCTGTCCAGCCAATGCGCATGCCGGCCGAACCCCGAGCCATCCCAGTACGAGCGAGGCACATACCAGTGGCCGCCCTCGCCACGCAACACAGAACCAGGGCAGAAGAACCAATTCCCATCCTTGAGTTCCTGTGGTGTTCGATCAGGATTTTCAATCATCCATTTCCAATATTCGATACCGGGAATATGATGTGTGGCTCCGTAAGTACCAATGATATGCTTCATCACCTCGTACCGCTTCTTTCCGACAAATGCCGAGAGGTCCGGGATAAATACTTTCGCTCGCTCAAAATCAAGTCCTTGCGTTTCGGGATTGAGAGTGTATTCTCCGATTTTGTTTGCATCGATATCCTGTGAGAGCTGTTCATAATCAAGCGCACTCGGGTTTTGAAATGCTGCTTCCTGTTTCGCATTGTTCACGATTTTTTTGCTCCACCACATCTTGAATGTCTCAAAGAGAAAGGGTTTATTTCCTTCCTTCAGTATCTCGATATCCAGATCCGCTGCTACATCCACTCCTTCCTTATCCACTTCACCACCCAAAAGATCTGCTACTGCACCTTTCAAATCAGGAGAGAATTCTTTCATTTCTGCCAATTCTTTCAGTGTTATTATTCTTTCTTTTTTCGATCGTTCGATCGTAGCTTTGATAGCCACATCATCCCTCCCTTGCTTGAGCGCACTCACATCGAATATATTCTGTGGTAAACCAAGCTCTGCCGGCGTCACCGTTCGGAGAAATCCTTTCAGAGCGAAAATTTTTGCCGCCAATACGCGATCGCTTTCCGGATATTCCTTGAAGGTGATTCCAGTCTTGATCGCCTGATCAAGAAATTCTACGAATGAATTCCCCGGATTCAATCGCCGCTCCGTTCCCCATCGCTCCAAGATCGCCTCAACTGTTCCCTGTGTGCCCACAAACTTCTTCAGTCCCGGCTTCTTACCTGAAGCATCCTTCACGCCAATGAGCTGCGCTGTCGCATTGCGCACCGATGGTTCATAGTATGCAGCCTGAATTTCTTCCATAGCCTCGCAGAATTTCGGCAGCGTCGTTTCGAGATCATAGTCCGATAGCATGATACTTCCATCGCGATCCATCAATCTTGCCTTCATGATATCAAATGCCTCATCCTTCGGCGTGTAGAGGATTTCGAGATTATTCTGCTCGAATTCTCGGGCGATTTCCGGCGGGAGATCCTGCCGTTCTGGATTTTTTTCAGACTTCAGATTGGCTGTAAAAATCATCTGGAATCCCGGTTCGATACGAACGTCTCCATTTCCTGGGATGTTGATTATATCACCTACCTTCGCATTTGCCACGCCTTTCATAAACACCATAATATCCTTCGGGAGCGCCGTGAATTCATCGAATATTACCGTTTTTCCCTCTTTGATCGCTCGCGCCAAAGGACCGTAGATATCCACGGTCTCTATCGCGCCATGCTCGCCCCTGGCACGAATCCTGGTCTTTCCCCAAATATGTGATTCCCGCGTCTGCGGCGTACAATACACCATCTCAGCGCGCTTGCCAGTAAAGTGTTCAGCAGCATATCGTGCAAGCGAAGTTTTTCCGGTTCCCGTCGGTCCATGGAGAAACATCGGTTTGCCATGAATTATGCGCTTTCCGATCTCGCTCAGGTACTTCTCTACGGATGGTGTATGAACGATATGCCCTTCTTGGAAGAGGTCGCCACGGAAATCCATCAATTCAAACATCCTCCATTCCGTCGGATGATCCTTTTTTACCTCTTTCAGTCGAGCGAGAAGTTCTGGCTTTGCTTGTCTAATCTTCTCAAGCGACCGATCAAGAGCCATGATCGGCCTTGCAGCCTGCTCACGCAGGCAATATATCTCGAAATTCGTCACACCGCGAAAGTCTTTTTCCAAGGAAGCAAACGCCTCATATACTGATCCGATCTGTTTTCTGATCGATTCCTTGTCTATGCGCGCTGAAAGCTTGTCACCTTCCGATTCCAGTCTCTGTCTCTGCAAAAATTCCTTCGCCTTGGAAAAAGCCAACTTCTCACCTTCGCCTTTTGGAATATGAAATTCTTTCGCCTGCTCATTGAGATCTGCTTTTGATTCTTGGAGATCGGACCGCAATACATCTGGAACACCCTGATTTCTCGCTTCGCGCAATGCATGACGGACCGTTTTCCGCTCTTCGGAAATCCGGTGAAAATTTTGTATTGGTTTTTCCATAATGTTTGTTTTTATTCCTCACTCACACTTATTTTCTTGAGCACGGACTGAATTGTTTCAATATCCGCTTCGAACCCCGGACGAAATATCACGGATTCCGTATAATCGATATCCTCAAAATATGCGAGTGCCGATCGGAATATCTTTTCATTAAATTCACCTCCGAATATCTGCTTCGACTTTTCTATTACCTGCTTCAAAGAATACTGTTTTGAAAGAATAAAAAAGAGGTCGACATAATCCTTCCATTTCGATCTCCTTCCAAGCGCATATGCCTTCATAGCCGAGAGCGTCAACACATCCGCAATATGTATCGTGCCATCAAGAGCGATATCCGCTTTGAAAGGGAATGGGTATGACAAAAAAGTCATCTTCACTCCTTTTACGACCACCGTATATTCACTATTATTTTTTACCAGCACTATGAAGTTCCGGTCTACTTCGGAAATCTTTTTCCGAAGATCAGCAACATCCAGCTCCCCATTGGTAAACAGATCAAAATCGATCGATTCGCGATGACCAAGCTGCAATGCGATAGCCGTTCCGCCACACAACGTAAAATCCTTCTCCATCTTTCTTAGAAGTGGCAACAGTGCTTGCTGCGAAGGGGAGAGTATTTCTTTATGCAGCATAGCGATTGAAATAGAGCTGAAAAAAATTCTTTATTTCCGGTCGATAATTCGTCCTCTGCATATCTGAACGCTTTCTGAAATCTTCTGCAACCTTTTCTTTTCCCAAAATAGAGATCAATCCCTGCACATCCTCCCATGTTCCATAATTGAGAACGTGTTCTACAATAGACTCTTCCGACAATCGCGCTACATCTGCAACATACCAGACAAGGTATGATCTCTTTTCAATAAAATCTCGGAGTTTTTCCTGTTGATTCATAATGAATAAGTATCAGAGTACCCTTATTTTAACACAAAAATACCCTTTCTACAAGCCGAAAACTATACATCAGCAAGATGTTCTTGCAATACATCTGCAAGAATGTTTGGGAGTTTTTCTGCTGTTTCCGCAAGCTTGGCCTCTGGAGCATAGGTTGTCAGGGCTGGCTTGCCATCTCTCGTAATGCCGATACCGATAACGATCACCCTTTGCTTTCTCAAGGTTTTCAATACTCTCTCAACGCGCGATGGATCATCACTCTCTCCATCCGTAAAGATAATGACGATCTTTTTCAGTTCTCCTTCCGTTATTAAATATTCCCTATCCTGATCAATGCTGCGTGCGATGGTTTCAAGCGGCACAAAATCAGTCGTTGATCCGGAACACGTTCCGATTTTCGCTGCTGTTTCGATTCGTTCTTTTTCCGAAAGATCATTCGAGAGACTCTTCAAAGGAATACTATCTTCCGAAGATGACTGAAAGGAAAATATTTCCGAACATATCTCCAGCGGCTTTTCCAGGTCATATGATGATTCCTTGGCAAGATCGGAAAATTCCTTGAGTGCTTCCATAAACAAAATAACCGCCTTCTGCTGCTCGAGTTTCTTTTTCCCTTCCATAGATGTCGAGCGGTCGCATACGAGCGTGATTTCCACTCTCCCGAAGCGTTTTCCTTTTTGGATTCGGATATCATGCGTCTCCCATGCTTTCGGCTCGAAATCTCCCGCTTTCGCCCGCACTACAAGCTCGACCGGGTCCACCAAGTCCTCACCCTCCTCCACTGGATAGCGGGGCGCCGGAACTTCTTTTCTTCGCCTTGAAATAATCCGGGAAATCAGTTCCCGCAAGTCTTCAATAACACTCCGATTCGTCTCCGGATTGATGATTTTTCTCATTGCATCTGCGATAGATCGATACCGCTTCAGATCTTCTTTTTTCACTCCGAGTTTTTCTGCATATTCCTTGTCCGCCCGGTCGAGCGGATCACCCTGCGCTTCCTGCCACTTCTTGAATGCCTCCTGCTCTTTCTCTACTGGAACAGCATTTGGAACGCGCTTGTCGGCACGGTCATATGCCTCTTTGAATGTCTCGTTCGGATTCTTTTTTTCTTTGCTGTTTTTCTCTTTTCCGAATTTTTCTTGCTTCTGTCCTGAAGGAGAAGACTGCGACGACTCGCCTTGCTCTCCTTCTTTTTTATCATCACTTGATTTTCCATCTTTTCCTTTCTCGTCTTGCCTTTCTTCTTCCTCCTCATCCTTCTTGAGCAATGCTTCCACCTTCGGCCAGACGTATCTGTCCTGTAATTTCAAACGAACAGACATCGGAGTGCCAGGATCCGCCATAATCTGAAAGAGTGATCTACCATCCTTTGCGCGTATATTTTTCAATTCATCGATCGCTTCGCGCACTTCTGGAGCAACCACACATGTCTCATCCAGCACTCTTGCCTCACGAAGAATCGCTTGTGGAAGCTGCAAATGCTTCGGCTCTCCTGAGAGATCAACATTCGGAAAAAGATCCGTGCGATACATATCTTTTTCAATCGCCGCGTATCCTTCGTCTGTTCTTCGTATCACCGTTGTATTTTCTCGGATATCCGCGATGCAGTTATCCATCACAGAATATGCTTTCGATGCTGTGATACGTGAAAGATAATTCTGGTACACCTTCTCGCCACCCTCTTCGGCAAGAAGTTGTTTTTTCTCAAGGAAATGCTCAATCTCATGCAAGGATGCATAGGTCGTTTTCTCATCGGACAATCCTTTTTCCTTGTAGAATCGCGCATTAAGATAGATATCGTCTGTCTCAAGATCGAACGCGAAAGTATTCAGATTCGCCGGAGCTGGCTTCACATTCACCCTTCCTCTCGCATAGTGTTCGAACACATCGCGATTCGCTTCGAAATGACGTAAGGCTTCTTCGTGTTCCGATTGATGAACCTCTTTCGGATTGTTCGGTATAGTGAAAATTTTCTCTCCCATACTTTCTTTTTATATTATCTCTCGAATCTCTGCTCCGATCGTTCCGTCCGATACCTGAATTTCTATTGTATCACCTTTCTTTGCTTGTTTGACGCTTCGGATAAGCTTTCCGCCACTTCGCACCAGGCTGTATCCAAGTGACAGTGCGCGGTTCGGATCGTATTCACGGAGTTTTTCTTCCATACGAAGAATCGATTCATAGTATTTTTCTCGCGCGGTTTCGAAACATGAAACCATATTTTTCTCGAATTCCCCAATTCGTTCGGCAGAAGATTTGAGGGAAAATCGGATATGTTCGAAGGATCGAAGAAGACTTTCTTCCGCCCGAACAAAACGCTCCTTGAGTTTTGGGAATGCGAGAGACAGTATTTCTTGGGATCGGGAGAACGTATGCCTCACATTTAAAAGCTCCCGCTCAAATCGCTCGGCCAGTATTATTTCCGCGTGTCGCACCTCTTGCCTCGCGCGTTCGAACGGTTCGCGAATCGTCCGAGCGGTCGCGGTCGGGGTCGATACCATAGAGTCCGCCACAAGCGCCGCGAGCGTGATATCTTTTTCGTGTCCGATACCAAGAAGCGTCGGGATTTTGGAATTCGCCACCTCGCGCACGAGCGTTTCATTATTGAATGCCTGCAAGCTCTCAAGACTTCCTCCGCCACGAGTTATCACGAGGAGATCATATTTCTCCGGTGTTTGGCTGAAGAACTTGAGTGCTTCGAGAATTTCAAACACGGCTTTTTTCCCCTCGACACTCGTCGGATAAAAATCAACCGAAAGACCAAGCATCCCGAGATTCATCGTAAAGTCTCCAATGGCCGCCCCCTCGCGAGACGTAATAAGCGCGATCCGCTCGGGAAATTCTGAAAGTTTCCGCTTTCGTTCCGGCGCGAGCAACCCTTCGGTTTCCAATTTTCGCAAGAGCTCATCGTACGCTTTCTTGAGCGCGCCTTCGCCCGCATATTCGATCACCCCGACCTTCAAAGAGAGTCTCCCATTCGGCTTGTACATTTCCGGAACACCCTCAACAATAATTTCATCCCCCACCGAAAGACGTATCCCTGACACCTGATACTGATAACGGAACATAAGACAATTCAGTGTACTTCCATCCTCCCCGTCTTTGATCGTAAAATAGACGACGCGATCACGCTCATCGACGCTCGATACTTCGCCACGCACCCGTGCCGCCATACCAGAGAGCTCCATATTGAGCGCATCGAGAAATTGGGAAACGGACAAGGTATCAGGTATTGGATATGGGGTATTGGAAATTTCCTCCTCCCCTCCTTTCAAGGGAGGGGATTGAGGGGAGGTTTTCATTTCAGACTCAAGCCCCTCCCTACCCTCCCCTTGGAAAATGGAAGAAGAAGAGGTATGTTCGTTTATAATCTTCAAAATCATCTTCCCATACTTTCCAAATTTCGCTTCCTTAATTCCCTTCACGCCCAAAAGCTCTTCTTTTGTTTTCGGAAGGACGCGCGCGATTTCTTCGAGTGTCGCATTCGGAAGCACGCGGTACTGTTCGACTCCCTCAAGTCGAGCCTGCTCTCCGCGCCACTGTCGCAGTGTCTGAATCAAGTTCTTCATCATAAGACATAGTATACCAAAAAGCCCCACGACTCGCGCGGGGCTTTTTCCCAATGGTATTACTTGAGATATTTGTCGACTGCCGGTTGCATTTCTTTGAAGCTATACGCTCCGGCGAATCGATCCGTATTCACGAAAAACCCGGGCGTTCCCGATACACCGAAGGATTGTGCCGTCGCGGTGTCTTCCGCGAGTTTCGCATCGTATTTCCCACTCTCAAGACACGTCTTCATTTCATTTGCGGGCACGGCTGACTTCAAGAACTCCGCGAGCGTTCCGATTTTCGTCTTGTCGTTTTTTACGTCGTTATTGAGCACATTGAACCCTGCTTCACTCATCAGGAGATCATGCGCTTCCCAGAATTTTTTCTTCTCATTCGCGCAGTACAGAGCTTTTGTTCCAAGCTCTCCGTTGCCGTGTCCGTTCTGATACACCCAGACAAACGCCGCCTTTCCCTCGTCCACCATTTTCTTCATTTCCGGAACTGGCGCAACGTAGGCTCCACCATCGGACTCAAGCGTAAAACGCGCTCCGGCTTCTTTGTTCAGTGCCGGATTTTTTCCTCCCGCTATATGGCAAAATGGGCAACTTGGATCGCTGAATTCCACAAACACAACCTTGCTGTCTTTTTTTCCAAATGTGAGATTTTTTCCATTGAAAAGCCCTCGGACTTGATCCATGGAAACTTTTACTTCCCCTTGTCCGTTTTCCGCACCTTGTTGCGCTTGCGTATTTGCCTCCGATTTTTTGCCAAAATTTCCACCCATCACAACCGCGAGCGCGACAATAATACTCCCCAAAAGAATCGCCCCCGATACAAGCCACGCATCCTTCCCGGCCATCGAGAGAAACCCCTCTCCCCCCTCTTTCCGCATTTCTTCCATATACATAATATTACTGATTATCTTCATTCTCTCCTGTGTAGTATACCATATCGTATTTCTTCCTTGTTTGCAGCCGTTTCTCTAGAGAAGTCGCAGCGCTTGCGGGAAGAAAATAAGCAAAAACCCGAGAAAGAGCATCAGAAGCCCCCCGATCAGATTCGCCCACTTCGAATACGTCGCCGTCAAATGAAGCTTTTCAAATCCCCACAGTGCCAATCCAAAAACAAGCAAATCGTCAATCATATAAAAGAAAATATAAATCGCCATCAATCCTTGTGTTGGGAAAAATCCGAGATGATTCAGTTCGAGAATTTTCGTGAAAGCCTGCGGAATACCGATCGAGCAGGCGAATTCGATCACATTTACCGAAAAAGCGAGCGCAATCACTCCGAAGGCGGAGATCCACGTCAGCGGCTCGCTTGCGAGTTTTTTGATTTGCGCGGAAATTTTTGCCCGACCCTTGGTATCCATGACCTTGCACGTCCCATCGGATATTTTCCATTCGTACAAGAAAAAAATTCCGCCGCCAATCGCAAGTATCCCAACAATCGGAGTAATCACCCGATCAAGGCCGATAAAATCAAATGTCGTGAACCAAACATTTAAAATCAGGTAGTACATAATCGCCTCGGCAACGATAAATAATCCGGCGATGGACCACATCCGCGACCGATTCCCCATCTGCAAGAGCACGAGAAGAAATGTGACAAGCACCCACATCGCGCACGGATTAAATCCATCGATAAACCCAAGAATACCCGCCATGACTGGCAACGAAAATACGGTGAGATCAATCGTCTGTCCGGTAAAAGGAATCGTGATTTCGAGTGGTTCCGGTTCGGGTTTACGACAAAGACCATCACTCTCACAACCCAACCCGGATTGCTCAACCCCCGTCCCACCCCCGCGTGCGAGATACACTTCGAATCCAATTTGTTCCTTTCCTTTTGAAGCATGAACAAGCTCGAGGAAGCGTTTCCCAGTTGTTTCTCCGGTATCAAAACCCTGAATGATTTTTCCTCCGGCAATCGTCGTCGGTGTTACCTTTGGAAGATTTTCGAATTCAGCTACACGAATAAACAAATCCCGATTTTTTTCTTCGGAAATATCCAGAAATCGAATTTCGATATTTTCTTTTTCGGCAACCGAAAGAAGAAAACTTTTTTCTTCCTGACAGTGTGCGCAATCATTTCGCTCAAGCACCTCAACGAGCGGTTTTGCTTCGGCCCGAGCAATATGCGAAGATCCCGCTGCCACCCACGCCAGTGCAATGGTAAACAGTATTGCCGTTTGTTTCATATTATTTTGGTATAATGATTTTTTTCCGCCTGAAATATTCGGTATTGATCGGCAACAAACGAAAAAAGTTTGCTTAATAACGGGAAAAACGGTTTCCATGCGAATATTTTGAGACCGATATACGATCCAAGAAGAACTATCGCCTCAAGTGCGCGGAGTGTCAGCTCGCGATCCGCTCCTGCGATAAATCGATGCACGACAATAAACAAGAACGCCGGATATACGAGAAAGTGCACTCGCTTCCAATACTTCCCCAGCCATCTTATCGAAAAAACATTTGATGTGATAAGAAGCGGTAGTAAAAGAAAAAGCCCCAAAGATCCAGAAAAGAGAAACATATCGATCAGTGTCGGTTGCGCCGGCAGTATCGGAAGTACGATTGTCCCCGCGGCAATCATATATCCCAATCCGTGTACGAGCGCGGTGTACCCCATAAGAATCCCCAGTTCACGACGAAATCCCATCAGCTGGAGTAGGAACCGCATTCGCGTCATTTTTGAAAGCGGACTGATAAAAAGAATAATAATAAGGAGATTTCCGGAAAAGTTTCCATACTCCCGCTGCCACTCTGGGACAAAAATCCCGAGCAAACTAATATGTGCAACCACCAAAAGAGAGCGTTTTATCGAGACCAAATACTTTGCTAAAACATCAGAGGCGAGATCATGCGCCCAAAACAAACTCCGGAACATCGACCACAGCTTTCTCGTAACACGCTGATTCATAATTTATTTGTTTTCCACGGAAGAGCGACCTCCTTTTTCCGGAATCACTTCCGAATGCTTTCGGTCTCCGTATTCTGCAAACAAGAGAAGAAAGAGAGTCAACAAAAAAATCTGAACAATGCCCAACAAAAAGAATATCCCTCGACGTTCAAACCATTTCTCTTCCATTTGACCATCATATCCGAATTCATCCTTGTTGTCGAAAAGAAATTATCGACTCGCGATTATTTGGTAATACTGATCAACATCGGAAATCCATTTTTGCACGCTTTTGGGAGAATGTGTCGCGCAGGATGATCCGCATTTCCAGACGGTCATCCGCGCGGGATCGCTCGTCTCCCGAAGCGCCACAAGCTCGGCGAGTCGGTTCCCTACTTTTTCCACCGCCTCTTCGGGGGTACCGAAACAACCGTGTCCCATCGCCACCCCGCGTTCTCCGGCACCCTTAAATCCCCAATAATTAAAACAATCCGCACCATCAGTTGCTCGCGGAACCCGACGTCCCCAATTCGATTCTTTTTTGGCGATTCCCACAAGGAGCGCCGCGATTTCCCGATCGAATTTCGAGATTGCCGGCGCCATTGTTTCAATAGGATACCCCGTCGTAAGCGAAACAATCTCTTCTTCGAGTTCCCGATTTTGAGAATCATCCGTCAACTCATCCTTCTTTGGCTTGCTCGCGAGAACGAACAAATCCCTCTCAATCGAGCACTCCCTGCTTTCCGGCGCGGCATTGTCCGGAAGTCCGAAAAAATGAAGTTCTCTTTCCAAATCACAGAGCGAAAAATCCTTTGATTGCGCTACCGGGAAATCAAATGCTTTCGCGTTCCGAACCGGAATCACGGTTTCTCCGATCAAAAAAACGCCCAAAAACAGGATAGTAAACGACAGGAAGGCTATTTTCGTTTTCCGCAAAAAATACACTCGAAACATCTCGAGTACGAGAAAGCAGCCCCCAAAGAAACCTCGTTTTTCACCCCGATTCATTTGACGCATAGATTTTTCAAACAGACTCCCATCATACCAAAAAAACGACAAAACGGCAATTGACAAAACTCCGTAAAATTCCATACCTGTGGCTTATTTTAAGCAAAAAACAGCGGTTGAACCGCTGTTTTGATATTCCTCTCTCTTGGGGCGTTATTCCTCTCCGATTTCATTCAGCTTCTTATAATACCCCTCCACGTCGGCAATCCATTTCCGAACGCTTTCCGGACTGTGCCCTGTGCAAGAATATCCGCATTTCCAGATGATCATTTCCTTTGGCGTGTCGCGCTCGTATTCGAAAATCAACTTCTCGATCCTATGCGCCACCGAATCAACCGCGTCTTTTCGGCTATTAAAACACGTATGCCCACCCGTCCCCATCAAACGTCGTTTCTCACGAAATCCCCAATAATTGTAGCAATCCTGCCCATCAAGCACCGGAACCCGACGCCCCCAATTCGATTCTTTTTTTCCGATACCGATAAGAAACGTCGCCGTAATCCGGTCCTTTTCAAAAATATACGGAAGCATTTCTTCAATCGGGTATCCCTTTACCAGCCGCCTGACCTCTTCTTCGAATTTCTCTTGCTTGTCCTCCTCGATAAAATCGGAAAGTATCGAGAGTTCGAACGGTTTTTCATTGGAAAAATTTTCTTCTTTTGCCGCTTTTTCGAGAAGCATAGCCACATCGTCGGGCGACAATTCATGACTCTCCGTATCGGCACCGGCAACGACCGGGTCGCGATCGGCGGATGCGTTCTTATTAATCACTCCTTCAATCAGATGCGTTCCGGTCATCCCGATAATCAAAGCAAGAAGTATCGACACTCGCACCGGCTTTAAAGCGGTATGCGCAAACGATCCGGGAGCCAAGAGACGGTGTTTAGAAGAAAACCGATGCCATGCGACGCGGATACGATATTCGAAAACGGTCGAACGGTTCCGCCACATCCCCACTCGCTCGGACCATTGAGAGCGCAGAAAGGTTCTCCGGAGGCGGAATATGAAGGCGGAAACCATTTTTTTTCCTCTCGCGCAAAGAGATATTTTTGAATTTTTTTCCGGGTTCGTTTGTTCTTCCGTAGCGAAACGACGCGCGGAAATTGTCGGGGCATGAAAAGACGGAGTATGTGCCCCCCGCGTTTGAATATTTTTCGTCCTTTGGATATCGATACTTCTTCCCATCGTTTTTGTTTTTATCCTTCTTTCTCCGAAATACTGTTATTGACTCTCCTCTCCTCCGGCCGATTTTTTGAAAAATCCGATAACGCTCGGCGTTCCCACAAAACACTCCCCGTTCGCGTACACAAACGGAACCCCCATTCCATCCGGTTGTATATTGCAACTCTCCGCGCGAAGTTTCATTTCTTTGGCGTTCTTTTTGTCATGCCACACTTCTTTTTTTACAAAATTCACTTTTTCAGCAATGTTGTTTTCCTCCAAAAAATTCGAAACGTCCTTGCAGTGCGGGCATTCCGCTCCGTAGAAATATGTCGCCACAGAGGAATCTTCTCCCAGCACAGCTTCTTCCGTATCCGGTTTCTCCGACAATCCCCAATACGCCACCCCTCCAATCAAAAAAGCGAGAAACAACGCGAGTGTAATCATTTTCCCCATAATAAAGTCATCGAGAATCAAGTACGGATATTGTACCGTTTTTTCGAGAAAAAAGGAAGATTCCGCCACAAATAACCGTCAATACGGCATACACTTGCCCGAGAGTAAGCGATTGGAATATCGCCACCTCTCCACTGCCCGGTTCCCGGACGTACTCCAAAAAAAACCGGAACAGTCCATACCAAACAAGAAAATACCCCGCAAGTGTTCCCGATGGCCGATTTCCTTTCTTTTTCCAGAGAAAAAACAATATCCAAAACAATATCCCTCCCTCAAAAAAAGCTTCGTACAATTGGCTCGGGTGACGAAGAAGACTCTCATTCCCTCGAAAATACATCCCGAGAAAAAAGTCAGTCGGACGACCATAGAGCTCCCCGTTTAAAAAATTCCCCAGTCGACCGAAAAAAATCGCCACCGGAGCCGAAAGAGCGAGGAAATCCACCGCTTGAAACAACTCCCGTTGTCGCCCTCGAAAAAGAATATGAAGCGCAAGTATCACTCCGATCAACCCGCCAAAAAAACTCATTCCGGAAAGACCGACGAAGTTTCCTCCCGAATCAAAGGGAAAAAAAAGCCGAAGCGGATGCTCGAGAAAATACTCCGGCATATACAACACCGCGAATCCGATTCGCCCGCCCAAAAGCGCCCCAAAAAAAAGACCGACGCTCTCATCAAATCCAAGTTTCCCGCGATCCTGTTTATTTTCAAAAGACTTCCCCTGCACAAAACGAAGCACGAAATATGCCACAAAAAATCCGATCATCCAGCCGATCGAATACCATCGAAATGAAAACGATCCGATCGAGAAGGCGACCGGATCGATCGAAAGCGGAAGATATGCCCACCCATTCATATATTCTTTTAGAGCTCTTTTGCCTCACCGGGAAAATGACTCGGGTCATTGTATGAGTCAAGTTGTTTTTTAAACTCCATTCCATAGATTTCCCACAGCGCCATAAAAAGCGAAACGACGATCGGCCCAAGAATAAACCCCGGTATCCCAAACAAAGAAATCCCCCCAAGGGTTGCAAAAAAAACAAGAAGCGGATGCATTTGCGTATCTTTTCCAACCAATTTCGGTCGAAGGATATTGTCGATAAGCGAAATGACTCCAAAACCAATCCCGAGAACAAGCGCCCCTTGCCACACTTGCCCGGAAAGAAACAGGATGATCGCCGCCGGAAACCACACCGCTCCCGTTCCAACCATCGGAATGATCGAAAAAAGAAACATCAACACTCCCCAAATAACCGATGAAGGAATTCCCACTACCCAAAACAAGAGCCACCCAATTGCCCCTTGTATAACACCAATCACAAGCGTTCCCTTCATAGTCGCCCGACTCATCGAAACAAATTTTTCCACCAATAACTTTTCATGTCGGTCTCGGAGCGGCGAAAGACGCATCACATATGAAATCGCCTTTTTTCCATCAATAAGAAAATAGTAGAGCGTAAAGAAAAGAATAAACACGAAAAAAACAAATTGACTGATACTTGTGTAAGCTGCCTGTAAAATTCCGACAAAATTTTCCCCCAATCCTCGAATACTTCCTAGTATTTCCTTTTCATCCAATGATTTTCCAAAGAACGTATCCGTTCCGGGGAGAGATCGAAGATTCTCTACCAATCCCCCGATAAAAATCTCAGCTGTTTTTCCTTCTCCGAAGGAATGATAAAAATCATTCGCCTCCCCAGCGACAGCTGAAAGTGTCGCCACAACCGGAGTTACCAAAACAAACACAATAAAAAGGCAAGTAAAAAACGAGGCAATGCGAATATGACTCCGAAAGAGCTTGAGAAAAAATTGATGCGGTCGCTGAAAAAGCGCCGCGAAAACCGCCGCAACGATAATCGCTGACAGAAACGGTTGAAACAGAAAAAACACCGTGGCCCCCACAAATAAAATCAGCCCGAAAAAGAAATACACATTGAGATGATGCAGATACATACGAGAGCGATACTATGGATAATAAATACCGGATGAAAAAACGACTTCCAATCACCCCTCCTAGTATAGCAAAACGAGACGCTCGAAAAAAGCGTCTCGTTCTCAAATACGGTATCGATCGAGAAAGATTACTTTTTCTCCTTCTCCTCTTCCCCGGCTTCGGAAGGAGCCTCTGTCTTCACAACTCCCTCAACCTTTGTAACATCCATCTCCACTTTTTCCGACAACGATGCGATTTCCGCTTCGGTTCGCGGCGCCATCACCGATGCGATAACCGTTCCCGGATCGGCATCGATCGTAACCCCTTTCGGCACTTTTATATCGGACACCTTGATATGATCATCAAATGTCGCAAGAATCGAAAGGTCGACATCAAGCGTATGCGGGAGATCTTTCGGTAACGCTTTCACCGGAAGTTCTTCGATAGATTTTACGAGAATACCTCCTTGTTCGCGAACCGCCGGAGCCTCCCCCGAAAACGTGATCGGCACATTCGTCTCAATCTCCTCATCCATTCGCACCTCAAAAAAATCGGCGTGCAAGAATCGGTTCGACATCGGATCAATCTGCACATCGTGAATAAGCACATTCGCGGTTTTCCCTTCTCCAATGGAAAGCGAGAGCAGGGTGTTTTCACCGGCCGCTTTGTACGCCTTGGAAAATTCGAGGTATCCGAGAGAAATATTTTTCGGTTCAATTTTATGCCCATATAAAACCGCCGGAAGTATTCCGTTCTTTCGAAGATTCACCAATTTCTTTCCTGTCTCTTCGCGGAGATTCGCCGCGAGCTTGATTGTTTCACTCATAAAAAAATTATTCGGTTATAAATACTTCAACAATGATATCGGCCGCTTTCGGGAAAGCAGCAAGGCGTGCGCCTCGATCACATCATCCGACGAAACCGCTTCCCGTCCATATACCGTTTTTGCCTCGGAACGATCGACATCGGTCAGTATTCCGAAACTCGCGACTCCCATTTGCCCGGCCGTTACAAACACAAAGGTCGAAACGGAACACTCGGGGCAAGTCAGATGAAACGTGGTTCGATCATCCGTTTCCTCAAGAAATACGGTTTCGGTCGAATCGTATTTCTTCTCGCAGAGCGGACAATGAACGAGCGGTTTGAGATTTTCAAAAGAAGCTTTCATACATTATTTGCCATACGAGAGCCCTGAAAAGAGCAAAACTATGGTATCACGAATCCACCCCTCCGTCAATCTTGAACCAGGCACTCCTATCGCCTCGCCTCTCCATTTAGATATCCAAATTCTTCACGGTTTTCGCGTGCGTCTGGATAAATCGACGGCGCGGTTCAACTTCGTTCCCCATCAGAATCTCAAACATACTGTCCGCCTCTTCGGCATCTTCGAGCGTTACCTGCAGGAGAAGCCGATGTTCCGGATTCATTGTCGTTTCCCAAAGTTGTTCCGGATTCATTTCACCGAGACCTTTGTATCGTTGAATGGAAATGCCACCGATCGTTTCACTCTCTCCACCTTCGCTCGGAACTTCTTCTTTGTTTTCATCCACGGGTTTCTTTGCCACTTTTCCTGATTTCGCGGATTTCTCGAGCGCCGCGGAACGCATCGCCTCGACCGAACGCAGCTTCTCTTCCTCCGTGTACGCATACCGAATATCCTTTCCTTTCTTCAACTGATAGAGCGGCGGCTGCGCGATGTAGATATGCCCATTCCGAACAAGCTCTTCATAGTACCGGTAGAAAAACGTCAGGAGAAGCGTCCGAATATGCGAACCGTCCACATCCGCGTCCGCCATAATAATGATTTTCCCATAACGAAGTCGCGAGATATCGAATGTTTCGCCGATTCCCGTTCCGAGCGCGATAATGATCGGCTTCAGCGTATCGGATTTCACCACCTTATCAAGCGATGTTTTTTCCACGTTCACAAGCTTTCCACGAAGCGGGAGAATCGCTTGAAATTCCCGGTTTCTTCCCTGCTTTGCCGAACCGCCCGCAGAGTCTCCCTCGACAATGTAGAGTTCGGATCGTGTCGTGTCCTTCGTACTGCAGTCGGCAAGCTTTCCCGGAAGTGTCATCCCTTCAAGGGCGCCCTTTCGGATCACCGCGTCTTTTGCCGCGCGTGCGGCAATACGCGCCCGAACCGTCAAAAGACACTTTTCGAGAATCGCTCGCGCGTCCTGCGGATGCGTTTCAAGATATTCCTGCAATCCTTCGGACACCACGCCAGAAACGATACCACGCACTTCGGCATTTCCGAGTTTCGCCTTCGTTTGCCCTTCGAATTGCGGATTTGGAAGCTTGACCGAAATAACCGCCGTCAAACCCTCGCGCAAATCATCCGATGTAAACGCACCCTCTTTTTCTTTGATAAGATTATTTTTCTTCGCATAGTCATTCAAGGCTCGCGTGAGCGCCATCTTGAACCCGGTTACATGCATACCGCCTTCCGGATTGAAAATATTGTTCGCAAACGCAAAGAGATGCTCTTTAAAGCTTTCGGTGTACTGGAATGATATTTCCACATAGACACCGTCGACGGTTTTTTCAATATAAACCGGCGCCTCATTTTTTACCTCCTTTTTTCGATTCAGAAATTTCACGAACGAAATAATGCCGGAGTCGAAATACAATCCGTGTCGACGAATCTTATACGATTCTTTTTCCGAATCGGCGACCTCTCGATGATCCTCAAGCGTAACCCGAACCCCCTTGGTAAGATATGCTTGGTATCGAAGATACTCGAGAATTTTCGCCCAACTGTAATTGATCTCGGGAAAAATTTCGTGATCCGCCTTGAAGGTAACCGTCGTTCCGGTCCGATCGGACTTTCCGATTGGCTTAACCGCCGCCTTCGGTGCGCCACGCTTATACTCCTGCATCCACATTTTCCCCTGCCGATGCACCGTAACACGAGTCCATTCCGAAAGCGCGTTTACCACCGAAACACCAACCCCGTGCAAGCCACCGGAAATCTTGTACCCGTCACCGCCGAATTTTCCACCGGCATGAAGAACCGTGAGTACGGTTTCCAGTGCGGATTTTTTGGTCTGCGGGTGAATATCCACCGGAATACCGCGTCCGTCATCTTCCACCTCTACCACGTTGTCCGGAAAAAGCCGCACGACAATATTCCGGCAATGCCCCGCCATCGCTTCATCGATCGAGTTATTGACCACTTCCCAAATCAAATGATGCAATCCCTCAAGCGATGTCCCGCCGATATACATGCCCGGTCGCTTTCGTACCGGATCAAGTCCCTCGAGTACCTGAATGGATTTTGCGCCATACTGTTCCGTATTCTGCGTTTTTGCCATACTTTGTTTGTTCCGGATTAATCATTGTTATCGATCCACTCGCGGCATGAAAGTTCTATCAGAAGAAATCCCGCGAGCAGAAGAAGATTGGTCCACCAAAAGAAAATATCTCCGTATCGGAAGAGAAGCAATCCCGTAAGATACCCCCCGATCAACGCACCCTGTCGGAGTATTCTTCCCGAGTGATGCGCCATGTCCGTCCGGGAAAATCTTCCGTACAGTTCGGAAAGAAGAATCGTCGCCGTTCCAAGAAGCGCAAAGAACGCGCTCCCGAAAAAAAGCACCCTCCCGAATATACCCGATTCGATCGGCGAAACAAAAAAAATCGTTCCGAGAAAGACGGCGATTGCTCCAAACGAAAGAACTCCGATGCTCCACAAAAATACCCGAAATGTCATACAAAAAAGAGGCATTACCTCTCTTGTATTGTACTCCTTTCAGTGAAAAGGATCAACCCTCAAAATCACAAGGAAATGCCTTTCTCAAGCCCGTTCTTAAAGTCTCTTGTGTTGCGAATCCTTGCTATTCCGATCAAGCGGCCTGAACGCCGAGGAAGGCTCTCGGGATTTACGCGCGGGAAACGTACGTTCCCTTTTCGGTGTTCACGATAATTTTGTCTCCCGACTCCACAAAAAGCGGCGTGGTAACCTGAAGACCGGTTTCAAGCGTTACCACCTTGTCCCCGCCTGATGCCGTGTCTCCCTTCACGTTCGGCGGCGCTTCGGTAACAGTAAGCGTTACCTTGATTGGAATTTCAATATTGAGAGGCGCCTCGTTCCACGTCAGTGCCGTTACTTCGGTCCCTTCGAGAAGATATTTCGACGCACCGGAAAGCGCTTCTTCGGAGAAAGAAAACTGTTCATAACTTTCCATATCCATAAACACCAAGTTTTCTCCTTCGCGATAGAGATACTGCGCCTTCACCTTCCCCATTTCCGCTTCATCAACTTTATCGGCACCTTGAAAGGTGTAGTCGATAATCGCTCCGGTTACGAGATTTTTTAATTTCGTCCGAAGTACCGCTCCCGCGCGGCCGGTTTTTGAATGCTGATATTCCAAAACCAAATACGGTTCTTCGTTGAAAAGAATCTTTTTTCCGGCTTTGATTTCGGTCAAGGTAAGCATACGAAAATAAAAAGAGAAATCTTAAAAATGAAAATGACGGTGCAAAAATTCAAAACATTTCCCCCGTTTCGAATTTTGATCTGTCATTTCATTTTTATTTTTTTACTGGACGGTATACGGCACAAGCGCCATAAAACGAGCGCGTTTGACAGCGGTCGTGAGGGCGCGCTGTTGCTTCGCGTTCAGACCGTATCGCTTCGGCGGATAAATCTTTCCCTGCGAGTTCAAGAAGCGCCTCAAAAAGTAGGCGTCCTTGTAATCAATCGTTTCTAATTTCTGTGCGAGTTCTTTGTCCATAATATCTCGGTTAAAAATCAAAAATCAAAATGAAAAATGTTGGTTTTGGCTCCGCCAGAGAATCCGATTCTTCCGCCAAAGACAAACGATAATTTTTCATTTTGATATTTACATTTTCCATTTAAAAGGGTACGTCTTCAATCTTCACTTCTTCCGACTTTTCATCATCGAGATTAATGGTCGGGATTTCTTCTTCGATCGGCTTTGGTGTCGCCGCTTGAGTTGTCGCTTGAGTTGTTGGGCGACCTCCTCCTTGATATCCGCCTCCCTGCGATCCTCCTTGCGATCGTTGACCAAGCTGCATCGTTTCTCCGACGATTTCCGTCACTTTCCGCTCCTGTCCTTGCTTGTCGGTGTAGGATCGCGTCTGAAGTCGGCCTTCGATATACGCTTCCTGTCCTTTGGTGAGGTATTGCCCGGCAATCTCCGCCACTCTCCCCCAAAGAACAACCGTGTGGAACTCCGTCCTCTCCTGACGTTGACCGCCCTTGTCGGTCCAGTAGTTATTCGTCGCCATTCCAAGCGTCGCAACCGTCTGTCCCGACGGCGTCGTCCGAATATCCGGATCACGCGTCAGTCGTCCGACCAAAATCACTTTGTTTACGTTCATATTTTTACATTACGATTCATGGATAGTTCTATTATACCTCTTTTTTCTTCGTTCCCATCCACATTTCCCGTATCTCTCTTAGCACCTTTTTAAATATCCAACACTTCTTTCAGTTGCCGATCCATTTCTTCTTGGCTGACCGGTTTTTCTTCCGGCTTCGGAGCTTCTTTTACCGAAACACCTGATTCTGTTTTACCTCCGCGCGAAAACGATTTTCGATCTCCGGTGTCGCTCCCTCGCGTCGGCTTTGCTTTTTCCGTTCGATCAATCTTCATCAACGCCGGAAGCTCGTCGGCCTTCAGAATGAGAAATCGGAGAATATCTTTTGAGAGGTGCAACTTTTTCGACACTCTCGCCACAAAATCGAGCACTTCCTCTCTTGCCTCAAGCTCCTCCGCGGTCGCTTCCTCTTCGATCGGAACAGTAAATCGCCGCGCGATATACGTTCCACGCACTTCTTTCTTCACCGGATACGCAAGCTTTCGCTTATCCATTGTTTCATCCGGAAGCAATGTTGCGCTCTCACCGAGAAGAAGTTTTTCAACTTCTTCCTTGATTCGTGGAATCTCCGCCTCCTTCGACTCTCCGATGAGATAAAAAATCTCGTATTCTTTCATAGCCTTTACTGCTTTCAATAAATTATAATTTCTGACGTTCCCTCAAAAAATACTTATAGCAATCGTTTGACGCGCATTGAAGTTTGAAAGCACGGTTTTTTTACAAAAAAAGTTTCAAGCTTCACTTCAGTAATTTCTCGCCGGAGAAATTATGGCAGCACATGATTGTTACGATATATTTTTCAAACAAAAACCCGCCAACAGAGAAAGCCCCATCCTTGGCGGATATGTTTTCCTCCTAATCCTTCCGGCAAGTAACTGTTCAATAAGCCATTTTTTGGCGATGAAATATTGGACAGCTGCTAAGACCGGCGGGCGGGAGAAACATCGGACTTTCTTCGTTGTTGAACCCATCATATCCCAAAACCCTCTTTTTGGCAAGCCCGCAAAAACTCCCCCGTCCCCGGCACATCATTTAAGGAGCCGCTCGTAATTGTCCGCCCAGTAGAGGACTTTGTCGCCATACCAGTTGTATGCGCTTGAGGTTGTTCCGGAAAGATAGATCTTTGCCGCGTTTTTTTCCGACGCCTTCTTATGATCCGTTACTCCCGGCACTACCGAAAGCTTGATCGCCATTGCCATAACGCCATCGGTCAGATTCCACGGATCCGGCGGGTTGTGCCCGGTCGCATTGGCAATACGCGATTTGTACCCCATCCACGTATCCGGCATAAACTGCGGCACACCCATCGCCCCGCCCGTTCCGGTGTATCCCGACGGATTGCACGATACCTTCAACTTTTTGTAATCCTTATCCAAATCCTTTGCAATCTGTTTGAAAATATCTCGTCGGCGCTGAAATGTCGCCCATGCGGTTTTGGAAAGTTTTTTCGCTTTATATCTCGCCTCCGCGCCACTTTCCACCTGCGCATAGGTACAACCGCCGGTATACCGTCCGAGATTCGATTCAACGACAAGCATTCCCATCAGAAAATCTTTCCTCACGCCGGTTTTTTTTGCCGCAAAAGCCGCCGCATCTTCGATATCTTTTGCGTTGTATGATTTTCCAAGCAATTTGGAGAGATCCCCCTTCAATTTGTCGAGTTTCGATTCGAGTTCAGCGATCGTCGCCTGTTGCTCTTTGATATCGGATTGCGTTTCATTTTTATCTTCTACGAGATTCGCTTTTTGTTCGGCCTTCAACTGAAGGAGCTTTTCATGCTCTTCCTTCTCATCTTCCAGCGTATTTTTCTGTCCCTCGGCCTCCATTCGTTCAGACTCGATTTCCCGAATCACGCCGTCGAGCTTCTCTCCAAGCGAGAGCATATCCTCGCCGTATGCAAACTCATCCCCGAATGTTTTCCCGTCGGAGAGAAAATACGGAAGCGAAAGATTTTCCGGAGACGCATAGAGATTCCGGAGCATCTCGGAGAGGTATTCTTCTCGTTCAAGAATCCGTTCTTCGAGAAGTTTGATCTCAAGCGCCTTTCGCTCGAGGTTGTCTTGCGTAACCTCGATCGCAGATTCGGTTGCAAGAATCGCTCGTTCGGTTGCGGAAAGATTCCTTGTAATGGTCGAGAGTTTTGATTCGAGAATCACCTTTTCTTTTTTCTCGCGCTCGAGTTTTTTCTCCGTCGAGCTGATATCATTTTGCAGTTCCTTTTCATCATCCGCGGCAAGAGCCGATGGAAATACAAAGATACTCGGCGAGAACACCACAGAAAAAATCAATCCGAATATGAATATCGTTTTTTGACTGTTTTTCATCTGAATGTATTATAGCATTTCTTGACACTTCTTTTCGAATACGAGATACTCGCCTTTGTTGGTAATGTTACCCAATCGGACACTTGGTAAACAAATCCAAGGGAAGATTCCGTGGCATTATCACTTTTTTATTGCGTAGTTGCCTTTACAAATTTTCCAGGAGAAAACATGCAACAAGAACGGCATGCCATTTTGACGTGTTACGATGATCGTCTCAACCCCACAATCGAAGCGTTCATCAAGAAAATCGAAAGTGAAGGCGGCATCGTCCTTAGCCCCGTCCGGCCGATCGGCGGCGTACACGCTATGACGCAAGGCCACTGCCGCAGCTTCTTCTATGGCCAACTCGACGGCTTCATCGAGATCGGAGGAGCGCGTCATATCCACATTTTCCCGCACACGACCTGCCAATTCAATGTACTCAAACAGTGGGAAAAGATCGGAGAAACACCCGGGGGCGATATCCAGTTTCAAGTAAGCACCTTAAGGAAGGTGCTCGAGAACAGCGAAAGCCACGTCGCTTCGAAGTATTCCGACCGCAAAATCGCGCTCGACGTGCGGATCATCCACACGCTCGAGCAGCGTATCATCACGCTCGAGGAAGCACTCGATCTTCTTCTTCGTCACCAAGCGCACGACAGCGGCTGCGATCGAACGCCTCTCGAGCTTCGCTAATCACCAGAACCTTGGTGAAGAGCGAAAAAGCGACCCCTCCCACTCGAGGAGTCGCTTTTTTCTTGTTCACTTCATTTTTCCTTCAAGGGATTCTTCCGGGGAATTTGCATTTTCATCATCCCTTCTTTCAGGTTGCTTTTGAAAAGTTTTCAGCGCGAATTTGAATCCAAAAGCATGGTCTTTTTGTGAAGCAAAAAGTTTCGGACTTCATCCCTCACTTCGATTTTTTCTTTCAAGGGATTCTTTCGGCGAATTTGCATTTACAAGCATGGTCTCTTTGCAGGGCAAAGAGTTGTAAATGCAACTTCAGTGAGCCATCGCTGGATGGCGAGCGACCGGAAGAATCCGCTTGAAGAAAAAATCACTCTCCCTTCGCTTTCTTCCAAATCTCCTTCTCGACTTCCTTTGCCACTTTCGGATTTTCTTTCAAGAAGTCTTTCGCGCTCTCGCGACCCGCGCCGAGTTTCATCTCCCCAAAATAAATCGCGTTTCCGGATTTCTTGAGTGCCTCTTTTTTAACGCCGGTATCGATCAGATCACCGGAAAACGAAATTCCCTCATTGTACATAATATCGAATTCGGTATTGCGGAACGGCGGCGCCACCTTGTTTTTCACGACCTTCACGTTTACGCGATTCCCGACCGTTTCTTCGTTTTTCTTGATCTGCGCGGCACGGCGCACTTCGATACGAACCGAAGAATAGAACTTGAGCGCGTTCCCGCCGGTTGTCGTCTCGGGGTTTCCAAACATCACCCCGATCTTCATTCGAATTTGATTGATAAAAATCACCGTCGCATTGGAGCGCGCAATAATTGCCGTCAATTTTCGCAAAGCCTGCGACATCAGCCGCGCTTGACGCCCGACGTGCTGATCCCCCATTTCTCCCTCGATTTCCGCTCTCGGAACAAGCGCCGCAACCGAATCGACTACGATAACATCAACCGCATTCGACCGGACGAGCGTCTCTACGATATCAAGCGCCTGCTCCCCGGAATCCGGCTGCGAGATGAGAAGCTCGTTCACGTTCACGCCGAGTTTTTTCGCATATTCCGGGTCCATCGCGTGTTCCGCATCGACAAACGCCGCCGTCCCACCCATTTTCTGCGCATTGGCGATAATATGAAGCGTGAGCGTTGTTTTCCCCGATGATTCCGGCCCGTAAATCTCGACAATACGTCCGCGCGGTACACCACCGATTCCAAGCGCGAGATCGAGCGATACCGATCCCGTCGGAATCGCCTCGACATCCACTTTCTTCACGTCGCCAAGCTTCATAATCATCCCCTCGCCAAATTTTTCTTGAATGGCTGCAACCACCGCACTGACATTTTTCTTCCCGCCATCCTTTGTATCCTTTGTATCCTTTTCCTTTGCCATAGATTTCGGTTTTAGAGTAACTCTCTTGTATCTCACTAATCCTGTTTCGTCTTGATTATGAGATACTGACGGTTACCAATTCTAATTATGCCGTTCATTATAACAGAGCTCTCCCAAAAAGTCCGCGCGGTCTACTTTTTCGGGGCAAAGTACTCTCGTTCTGCCGTCCCAATATCCTCGGATACCGGCTCGAACGGACCCCCATTAAAACGGATGAGAGTGGCATTTCCATTATCCGTCCGAATATGGGCTTTTTTCTGAAATTGAAACACCTTTCCGCTTCCCGAATCAAGCGCCCCGCTATACACCAAAAGGTCGTCCGATTCGACCAATACATTCACTCGGTCTCGAGTTGATACTTCAAAGGAAACCATTCCCGTGGTATTTTCTTCCGATTGAGTCACTTCGAGCAATTTTTCAAAGGCAGGAACCTCCATCGATCGATCCGATCGAACTGATATCAGAACCTCTTTTCTCTTTCCAAAACGATTGACCGCTTCGACTCGAATCGTATTCGTTCCCGGCCGAAGCACCAAAGGAATTTCAAACGCTCCATCCGGCTCGATCATTGCCTCTTTTTCATTGACAAACACCTTCGTTCGAATATCCGTTTTCCCTTTCAAGAAAATTGTTTCAAGCGTAGCGGTCGACCCATTTTCCGGACTTTCAATAACAAGATACGGCTCCGCGGCGTATGCCTGAAACTCCCGATACAAATACCCCGCGATCGCAACGATGAGAATTCCGACAACAACAAAAACGAACCCGCGCGACGTAAAAATAAACCTTGTCTCCTGAACTGGTCTTCTTGGTTCTACACCCCTCACCTCTCGTTCACGCCCCATATTTTTTCGAATGCGTTGCTCTTTTTCATACAACTTTAACAACCCAGCCTCATCTACACCGAAGTGTCGCGCATACGCACGCAAGAATCCTTTGACATACACGTCTGCCGGAAGCTTTTCATACTGTCCCAATTCGAGCGCCTCAAGATATTTGATCGGGATTTTTGTAGTACGGGAAATTTCGGTAAGGCTCGTCCGGAATTCACTGCGAATTTTTTGGAGTCGCTCCCCAAGTGTCAATGATTCCACTTTTTTTCTCTTGAATCCGCTTTCGCCGATATCGTTCATATTTGTCATACATTCAAAAACAAAAGACTTGTTGATCTTCCTTACGCTCAAATGTCTGTTTGTTTTTTTGAATTCTGTTCAGAAAATCTCCCCGAAAAGAGATTTTACAGTTGTCGGTTTTCGCGCTCAATATGATCCGCGATCGGATCGTCACCATACTGCGGCGCGGTTCGATTTCCCTCCTTGTCCACGAGAATGTCCCGCGGTTTCGCGCCATAGCCCGGTCCGACAATACCATTTTGCTCGAGCAGTTCCATAAGTCGCGCGCCCCGGGAATATCCTACCCCAAGCCGGGTCTGAAGGAAAGTCGTCGACGCACGGCGCGTTTCAATCACGAGCGCTTTCGCCTGTTCATACATCGGATCAATATTTTCAAGCAAGCTTCCCTCGTTGCCGCCGGAGGAAAAAATATCGCCGCCGCCGGAAGACGAAAACGCATCTTCAATATCATCCTCACCGTTTTCACGATGCCATTTTTTGAGATACTCCACCACACGCGAAACTTCCGTGTCGGTTACATACACCCCTTGCAATCGACGGATCTGCTGATGACCCGGCATAAGAAAAAGCATATCGCCGTTTCCGAGGAGTTTGTCGGCACCGCCCGCATCAAGAATAGTCCGTGAATCAATCTGACTCTGCACAGAAAACGCAATACGCGCCGGAATGTTCGCCTTGATAAGGCCGGTGATCACATTCACATCCGGGCGCTGTGTCGCAAGGATTAAATGAATTCCAACCGCTCGAGACTTTTGCGCGATACGGACAATGAGTCGTTCCACTTCTTTCCCGTGAGAGACCATAAGATCCGCCATTTCGTCGATCACGATCACGACATTCGGGAGGTGCGGCATCTCTTCCGCATCATACCCGCCGCGATCTTCATTTGGCACCATAAGCGGCTCTCCACGGAGCTCCTTGTCTCGATATCCTTCAATATCCCGAACTTTTGCTTGTTCAAGCACTTCATAGCGTCGATCCATTTCATCCGCAGCCCACTTGAGCGCCCCGACGACTTTTGCATTGTCGGTAATAACATCCGCCTTCAGGTGCGGAATACCCCGATAAAACGAGAGTTCCACACGTTTCGGATCAACCAGAATAAGTTTCAAATCGTTCGGAGAATTCTGATACAGAAGCGAGAGAAGAATCGTATTGATACAAACACTTTTTCCAGAATTGGTTGCGCCGGCCACCAAAAGATGCGGCATTTTCGCGAGATTGGCAACAACATATTTTCCAAATACGTCTTTCCCGATAATGATTGTGAGTGGTGATTTTCGTTCGGAAAATTCCGACGAAAGAATCGCGTCCCGCATACGAACAAAAGCCGGACCGGTGTTCGGTACCTCGATACCGACAAGCGATTTCCCTGGGATCGGCGCTTCGATACGAATGGGGTGGCGCGCAACGGCAAGCGCGATGTCGTTGTTCAGCGCGGTTATTTTTGACAACTTCACTCCGACCGCCGGACGAAACGTGTACTGCGTTACGGTCGGGCCTACAAATGCCTCGCTCGGCTCGACATCGATCTGCAGATGTTTGAGTGCGTCCTTAATAATTCGTTTCATCTCTTCCACATCACCCGCCTGACCGGATCCCTTTTCGGATTCAAAATATTCAAGTTTCGGCGGTTCCCACGCGGAAGACTGATTCTTTTTCTTCCGATATTTTCGGTTTATCTCGCCCGACTCCGACAAGTCTTCATCCTCGCCGGCAAATGAAATCTCGGCAATATTCTCACCCTCAATTCCGTTCGCCTCTTTTTTCTGACGATTTTCTTCTCCGGCGATTTCAAATCCGCGAATATTGTTTTCCGCAAGCGAGTCAGTCAACGCGGCTCCTTGCATAACACCACGTTCTCCTTGTTCCTCGGAAGAAAAATCCTTCGAGAGTGAAAGTGTCTGTTCCGATTCGGAAGAAACGCTCTGTTGCAATGGTTCATTCCCCTCTTCCGACATCTTCGCAGTCTCCGGAATATCCGATTTCTTTCCCAAAAATCTTTCCCGTATCGATCCGAAGAGATGGTAAAGCGAGACATTGAACGCCGCAATCAGACCGATCAGAAAAAACGAGACGAGAATCACCGTTCCGGCAACCATTCCGGTAAACGAAAGAAATACGGCCGAAAGCCCAAATCCGATCACGCCGCCGCCACGACCTTTTTCCACCGCCTTCCAGAGCGCTTCCGTATCGTCGCCGAGATAGAGATGAAAAAATCCGAGAACCGAAAAGAAAAGAACAACATATCCACCGATTTTCACGGCATCGGAAAGCGTGATTTCCCGATGACGAAAAAGAAACACTCCAAGCAAAAAGAGTAAAATCGGCGCAAACCATTTTCCCCATCCGAAAAGAAAGCTAATGCTCAAATCAAGCCCCCCGCCAAGCTTGCCTGCAGCTCCAAAAAATCCAAGAACAAAAAGAATCGCGAGCGCCACAAAAAAAACAGCAGCAATGCTTCTTTTTGCGTCGCTTGCCAGTCCCGAGTGTCTCCCTGTTGGCATTTTCTCATCCCCTTCTTCTTCTCTATTTTCTTTTTTTCTCCGTCCCATATCAGCCTTCACTCTACAGATCTGCTTTTTTCAAAAGAATTCGAATTCTTTTTGAAGTATTTCTGCAAATCCTTTCTATTTATTTATACGGTATCTATCATGCTTTCAGAATTCCCTTCCAAAGCATTTATTTTTCCTGCCAATGTCCCTCTTTGATTCTTCCCGTCATCCTTCTGAGGAATAGTGGAGAGCTCTCGTACTCTTGTTCGCAGCCCGGCCGCAGCAGTGATCCTTTCATATCTTCCGTCTTGAGAAAATCGCTCAAACATCTGTCGAAGATCCGATACCGAATACCACCTTCCCTCTTTGTTTCGTATCGGGCCGAGAGTCGGGAGTAGTTCTTGAAGCACTTTGAATGTCGGGGTATTCTTGACTCTTTCACGTTGTTCTCGATCGAGCACTCGAAAAATTGCTTCATCAAATCCGTAATTTTTCGGTAAAAAAGGAAGCGTTTTCCGTCTTGTTTCCGGATCAAAAAACCGATCTACCAGCACCAACATCTCCTCTGCCGAAACCTTTTCAATCTCAGGTTCAAAAGAAGGTTTTCCGGTTTCTCGAGAAAAAAGCCCGATCTTCCTGATGGCACTCTTCAAGCCATTGCGATCATTTACCCCCTCAAGGAGAGCTTCTGGATCATTGATGGCTTCGGATAAAACTTGCCCCAAAGCGGCTCTGGAGTTCTTTTCCCTCTCTTGAAAAGCGTCCCTTTTTTCTAGAAATAGTCCCATAAGAATACTTTCTTTTCCTCCCTATTGTACCTCTATTTAGAAAAGGAGACAAAAAAACAGCCCTTTCGGGCTGTTTTTTTTGGCGGAAAAATATTTGCGGATATTTCTCTCGTACTTTCCGAACATTATTCGGTAGTCGTCTCTTCGTCGAGTCCTTCACGAAAACCGGTTCCCGCCGGTATGAGTCGACCGATGATCACGTTTTCCTTGAGTCCTCGGAGTTGATCTTCTTTGCCCTGAACCGCAGCATTGATGAGTACGCGAGCAGTTTCCATAAAAGAAGCGGCCGAAAGGAACGACTCGGTCGAAAGCGCCACCTTGGTGATACCGAGAACGGTCGGCTCGCCTTTTGCAACTTTTCCTTTCGATTTCTTTGCAACGTCGCCCGCTTCTTCGAACTGCGCCCGCTCCACCACGTCGCCCGGAAGAAGGTCGGTATCGCCCGGATCCGACACATGAATACGCGAGAGCATCTGACGGATGATCACTTCGATATGTTTGTCATTGATACCCTCACCTTGTGAGGCGTAAATCTCCTCGATTTCACGGACGATATAGCGATGCAGCTCTTCGCGTCCGAGTGTCGCATACAATTTCTTCAAGTCGATATGGCCTTCGGAAAGCACGGTTCCTTTGCCGATAATATCGCCTTCTTTCACTTTCAGGCTGATATTTGACGGGATGCTATACTCAACCGTTTCCTTATCTTCGGTTTCAATCACGACTTTTACGATTTTCTTCTCGTTTTCCTTTTCAACTTTCTTCACGGTTCCAGCCGCCTCGGTAATGAGCGCCTCTCCCTTCGGTGTACGCGCCTCGAAAATTTCCTCAACACGCGGGAGGCCTTGGGTGATGTCCGACCCGGCAACACCACCGCCATGGAACGTACGCATCGTAAGCTGCGTTCCCGGCTCGCCGATCGCCTGCGCCGCCACAACACCAACCGACGCACCGAGATTCACGAGTCCGCCGCGTCCGAGATCGACACCGTAGCAAAGCTGACAAACTCCGCGACGCGTTTTACAGGTAACGAGCGTACGAACCTTCACCTGTTCCATACCGGCAAGATCTGCCTCCTGCGCTTGCGCGCGGGTGATCAGATCACCGGTAGAGATAATCGCTTTTTTCTTTCCCTTCGGAATCACATCTTCCGCGGCAACACGTCCTTCGATACGGGCCGCATAATTGAGGCCAATCTTGTCCGAGTCCGCGCGATAGAGATACGCACCTTCCGTATCGCCGCAATCTTCGTCGCGTACGATAATATCCTGCGCCACATCAACGAGACGGCGCGTGAGGTATCCGGCGGTCGCGGTTCGCAGCGCGGTATCGGCAAGACCTTTACGCGCACCGTGTGTCGAGATGAAATACTCAAGCACGTTGAATCCTTCCTTAAACGAACTTTTTACCGGAAGTTCGATCGTCTCACCGGTTGCACCGGCAACGAGTCCCTTCATACCGGTCATCTGCACCACGACGGATTCGGATCCTCGCGCCTTGGAGTACACCATCGAGTACACCGGTCCTTCTTTGTCGAGCGCGCCACGCACTTCGTCTGTAATTTTGTTCTTGGCATCATTCCAGATTTCGATCACGCGGTTGCGACGTTCTTCATTGGTGAGGAGTCCCGTATTGTACTGATCCTTCACTTCTTCAACGATCGCTTCCGCTTCTTTGATAATCGTTTCTTTCGCCTCCGGAACGCGAAGATCGTTCATTCCCCAGCTAATACCCGATTTCGACACGGATTTGAACGCAAGATCCTTCAGGCGATCCGCGAATTTCGCGGTTTCGTCATGACCGACCGTCTCAAGCATTTTCGCCATCAACCCCTTCAAATCCTTCTTCGCCATTTCCGCATTCACGAATCGAAGATTGTCCGGCAAAATATCGTTCAAGAGAATTCGACCGACGGACGTCTCGAGTACCTCGTCCTGAAAGAGGAGTTTCACACTCGCATTGACGGCAACAACGTTATTGCGATACGCAAGAATCGCTTCGTCCATTGTCGTAAACATTTTTCCTTCACCCTTCGCTCCCGGTTTCAAGTGCGAGAGATAATATCCACCAAGCACCATATCAAGTGTCGGAGTGACAATTGGTTCTCCCGAGGCCGGCTTCAAGAGATTTTTCGAAGAAAGCATCAGCTCCGCGCTTTCGCGACGCGCCGAATCGGTGAGCGGTACATGTACCGCCATCTGGTCGCCGTCGAAGTCCGCGTTGAATGCCGAACATACCATCGGGTGCAACCGAATCGCTTTTCCTTCGATCAAAACCGGTTGAAACGCTTGAATCGAAAGACGGTGAAGCGTCGGCGCGCGGTTCAAGAGCACATAGTGGTGTTCGATGATTTCATCCAAAATCTCATAGGCTTCTTCCGCTTCGGCATCCACCATACGGCCGGCCGTGCGAACATTGTGCGCGTATTCTTTTTCGATCAGCTTCTGAATAATGAACGGTTTGAAGAGTTCGAGCGCCATTTTCTTCGGCAGTCCGCACTGATGCAGTTTCAGCTTCGGTCCGACAACGATCACCGAACGTCCCGAGTAGTCGACACGCTTTCCAAGGAGGTTCTGACGGAATCGCCCCTGCTTTCCCTTGAGAGAATCCGCGAGCGAGCGAAGCGCGCGACGTTGTCCGGTCGCCGCCGCCGTCGATGCTTGTCCACGACGAGCGCTGTTGTCGAAAAGCGCATCGACCGCTTCTTGCAACATTCGTTTTTCGTTTCTTGTAATCACTTCCGGCGCGCCGATCTGAAGAAGTTTTCGGAGACGATTGTTTCGGTTGATAATCCGACGATAGAGATCGTTCAAATCGGAAGTCGCAAACCGACCGCCATCAAGCGCCACCATCGGTCGAAGATCCGGTGGAATCACCGGAATTACCGTCGGAAGCATCCATTCCAATCGGAGACCGGCCTTTTCGAATCCCTGGCATACTTTCAGACGCTGCAGGGTTTTCTTCTGATCCATCCCCTCCGACGATTCCGCAAGCTCCGCTTTCAATTCTTCGATTTTTTCCGTAACATCGATGCGTTCGAGAATCTTGCGAATCGCTTCGGCGCCGATGCCCGCGGTAAACGCCTGTCCGAAACGCGTCGAAAGATTGAAATACTCCATTTCCGAAAGAATCATATTCGTACGGAGACTCTTCAACTCATCCTTTGTCGAACGATACTGATCCTTCAATTCTTCAAGCGACTTGTCGAGCGCTTTCGCGTCGGAATGCTCGCTTTTCAATTCTTTCTGTTTCGTCTTGTATTCTTTCTCGAGCTGATCCACCGCCGCATCGCGGAGTTTTTCGTTCACATCGGTAATAATGTACGAAGAGAAATAGATGACGCGTTCAAGATCCTGCGGAGAGATTCCCAGCACGAGACCGATTTTTGACGGCACACCGCGAAGAAACCAGATATGCGACACCGGCGCGGAAAGTTTGATATGGCCCATTCGCTCACGTCGAACGATTGATCGCGTAACTTCGACACCGCACTTATCGCACACAATCCCCTTATAGCGGATTCGCTTGTACTTGCCGCAATAGCACTCCCAGTCCTTTGCCGGACCGAAAATCTTTTCGCAGAACAGACCATCGAGTTCATAGCGCTGCGTGCGATAGTTGATGGTTTCGGGTTTGGTCACTTCACCGAACGACCATTCGAGAATTTTTTCCGGTCCCGCAAGTGTCAGGCGGACGGAATCGAAATCGCTCACTTTGGTAATATTGTTTTCCATAAGAATGTCTTCACGAGTTCGTTTGAGAAATTAGGCTTCTTCGCTTCCGAAGTCATCTTTCCCAGAGGATGATTCGACCGTTCCTTCCTCTTCTTCCGCTTCCGATTTCACCCCCTTGAGTTCAACATCGAGACAAAGACCTTTCAGTTCATTGACGAGCACATGGAATGATGCCGGGATATTCGGACTCTTGATCGGCTCGCCCTTAATGATCGACTCATACGCTTTCGAACGACCGAGCACATCGTCGGATTTGATCGTCAGCATTTCCTGAAGCGTGTACGCCGCGCCGTACCCTTCAAGCGCCCACACTTCCATTTCTCCAAACCGCTGTCCGCCAAACTGCGCCTTTCCGCCAAGCGGCTGCTGGGTGATAAGCGAATACGGTCCGATCGATCGCATGTGCAGCTTGTCTTCAATCAAGTGATTGAGCTTCATGACATACATCACTCCGACGGTCGATTCGTTGTCGAAAAATTCTCCCGACTTTCCATCGCGAAGGCGAATCTTTCCGTTTTCTGGAAGCTCCGCTTTTTTCAATTCTTCTTTGATATCGTCTTCCGATACACCATCAAGTGACGGACTCGCCACATTATATCCAAGTTTGAGTCCCGCCCACCCGAGGTGTGTCTCCAAAATCTGACCGATATTCATACGAGACGCGACACCAAGCGGATTCAAAATCACATCAACCGGCGTTCCATCCGGAAGACATGGCATATCTTCTACCGGAGCAATATGTGAAATAACACCTTTGTTTCCGTGACGTCCGGCAAGCTTATCTCCCACCGAAATCTTTCGCATTTGCGCAACCGAAATCTGAATTTGCTCAAACACGCCCATGGGAAGTTTGTCGCCTTTGTCGCGTGAGAAAATTTTAATGTCAACCACCTTTCCGTGCTCACCATGCGGAAGGTACAACGACGAATCCTTCACATCGCGAGACTTTTCGCCAAAAATCACACGCAGGAGTCGCTCTTCCGCCGTCAAATCTCCTTCTCCCTTTGGAGTGATTTTTCCCACGAGAATGTCTCCGGACGATACCTCCGCACCGATACGGATAATGCCCCCCTCATCAAGATTCTTTAATCGGTCTTCGCCAATATTCGGAATATCGCGCGTTACCACTTCCGGTCCGAGTTTGGTATCACGCACATCGATCGAGAAATCTTCGATATGTATCGAACTGTAACGATCTTCTTCGAGAACACGTTCGGAAAGAATAATCGCATCTTCGTAATTGAACCCTTCCCACGGAATAAACGCGACGAGCATATTTTGCCCGAGTGCAAGCTCGCCATTGTCGGTTGAGGCACCATCCGCTAAGAGATCCCCCTTCTCCACGACATTTCCTTTCTTCACACGGGGAATCTGGTTCATCGACGTGAAAGAGTTCGACTTCGCAAATGAAAGAAGTTTATATTCACGATCAAACACGTCTTTCTTCGCGCCGGCGGGAGTTTTTTCGCGTACGATAATATGATTGGCGTCCACTTCGATTACTTCACCCGATCCGAGCGCGATGACCACCTGACCGGAGTCGGCCGCCGCTTTGTCTTCAATGCCCGTTCCCACAATCGGCGATTGCGGACGAACGCACGACACCGCCTGACGCTGCATGTTCGAACCCATAAGAGCACGGTTCGCGTCATCGTGTTCGAGAAATGGAATGAGCGCCGTCGCCACCGAAATACACTGCTTCACCGAAACATCAGCATAATCAAGATTCGTCGCCTCCACCATTTCCGGGTGTCCCTTCACGCGAGCTTCCACAAACGATTCCTCGATATTCCGATATTCATCGAGCTTGATACCGGCATGCGCGATTGATTTTCGATCTTCGACGATCGCATTCAAATATTCAATTTCAAGCGTCACAAACGGTTTTACTGAAACCATTTTTCCTTTTTTCTTCGCGGCGATTTTCTTCGCGATGGCGGCATCGATCATCTCTCCTGCTTTCGCGACTCCTTCAATCGATTCATTCAATATGCGGTGTTCGAGCGCCTTTTCGTTTGCATCAACTTCTTTCTGTACTTTCAGATATGGTGTCTCGAGAAATCCATATTCGTTCACACGCGCATAGGTTGCGAGGTGTCCCACAAGACCGATATTCGGACCTTCCGGAGTTTCCACCGGACAAATGCGACCATAGTGCGACGGGTGCACATCACGCACTTCGAAACCGGCACGTTCCCGCGTCAGTCCGCCGGGACCCATTGCCGAGAGACGTCGCTTGTGTTCGAGCTCCGCAAGAGGGTTCACCTGATCCATAAACTGCGAGAGCTGGGAACTCGAGAAAAATTCTTTGACCGCCGCCGCGACCGGGCGCGGGTTAATCAGTTGTCCGGGGATAACCAAGTCCGGATCGCAGGTACTCATCCGATCTTTCACGTTGCGAACCATCCGGTACACACCGACGCGAAGTTTGTTCTGAATCAGCTCGCCTACCGCACGCACGCGACGATTGCCCAAGTGATCAATATCATCCGCCTTTGCCATCGGATCGTTATTCAGGCGAATAATCTCTCGGATAATCAAAATGAGATCATCGATATTCAAAATACGATTTTCTTCCTTGTCGGCACGTTCTACTTCGAGCCGTTGATTCAAACGATACCGTCCCACCGATCCGAAATCGTAACGCTCAAAATTGAAAAACATTCCATCGATCATCGACTTCGCATTCTCCTCCGTCGCAAGATCGCCCGGACGAAGCCGTTTGTAAACCTCGCGATACGCCTCGCCACGAGAAGTCGCCGAATCTTTCGCGAGTGTTTCTTCGATATATTTCGTATCACCGGTATCGATATCCGCAAATTCTTGTCGGATTTTCTTCTCCTCCATTCCAAATGCCTTGAGAAGTGCCGTGATCGGGAGTTTTCGCTTGCGGTCGATTTTCACAGACAACGCTCCGTCAAAATCCGTCTCGACTTCAAGCCATGCACCGCGATTCGGGATAATTTTTGCACCAAAAAGTTTCTTTCCTTTTTGGTACTCCATGGTAAAGAAAACGCCGGGAGAACGGATAAGCTGCGAAACCACGACACGCTCGACACCATTAATAATGAAGGTGCCGCGTTCGGTCATCACCGGAAAATCACCAAGGTAAATTTCCTGTTCTTTGACTTCCCCGGTCTTTTTGATTAAAAGTTCCGCCTTCACGCGAAGCGGCGCTTCGAAAGAAATATTTTTCGCCTTGGCAACCTCCGGGATGCACTTCGGTTCATCGAGATAATAGTCCGAAAACGACAACTCCAAATCCTTTCCCGTGAAATCGGTGATCGGATTCACTTCAAGAAAGAGCTCTTTCAAGCCTTTCTCCCAAAACCACTCATACGAATCCTGCTGAACCTCGATCAGGTTCGGGAGGGATACCATAATACGGTTTCGGAAGAACTTTCGCTTGGAAAGCGACGACCCCGAACCGAACGTATCCTTCACCTTGAGTACCTTCTGTCCTTTAGACATAAAAAGACGCCCATCGCACCCTCCTTCCCAAAAGGAAGTAGGACAGACGGGAATTACCCGGGAAACTATTTATTTGTCCGAAAATGCGCACCCGTTCGCATTCCGCTTGTCTTTCTCATTATCTTCCACGCCCAGTAGCGTGAAAGTGACTCAACTCTCCAAAAACAATACGCCTCAGAATACCAAAACCGTTTTTTTCTGTCAAATGAAAACCAAAAATGGGCTTCAATAAGCCTTGACAAAAAATTAAACCGCAGTTCCCGAATTCCGAGATTTCAAAAACCAGGAACTACGGTCGGGTGTTGTTGTGTTTTAATGGGGTACGCTTCTGATCGCAAATCCGTAGGTCTTTGCTACCGTTTCCGCGATCCTGCCTGAAGTATACGTCTCCGGAATACGAACGTCAACGGAGAAGTTATCCACTTCATCCGCTTCAATTCCTCTTTCTTGCAACAGATCGTTTATAGCCTGAAAAAGCCGCGCACCCATATCGCGTGATTCTTCCCACTCGCAAACCAACCTCTCTGTATTATCTTCGAGAAGTGAGAGTTTGGATTTGTCTTTTTCAACTGTCAGTATGAATGCGTACATGAGCGCTTGCTGATTTAAGATTTAAGATTTTTGATTTATGAATTCAAGACTTTATGGATTTCCATTCTTAAATCCTCCATCATAAATCATGAATCAATTTTTCTCCAATCAAAATTCCACGGATCATCTTTCCGTCCCGGGGCGATATCGCTGTGCCCCACAACATTTTTAATCGGATATTTCCCCTTTAAATACGCAAGAATATTGTTTATCGACGTATACTGCGCGTCCGTCATTTTACTTTCTTTCGTATTGAGAATTTCGATACCGATTGAAAAATTATTCACATCAGTGCGACCGTCCGGCATTTTCGATACGCCGGCATGATACGCGATATTCGCGTCATCCACCAATCGATACACATTCCCCTTTCTATCGATCATATAGTGCGGCACAACGCCATAGCTTTCCCAAATCTTCATCACCGCCGAAACGGAATACGGGTCCTTCCCCTCCGGATCGTAAGACGAGTGAAGAACAACAGTGTCAATCGTTCGTTTCGACGAGGGAATTTCAAATCCGAAATTCACTTTTTTGTCGATGATATGTACTGCTTGTTCTCCGTTTTGTTCCTTTGATACAGTCTCCGCGGGGGGAGATTCTTCGCTCATCGTTTCCGTCGCCCGATTTTCCACCATACTTTTCACGTCGAGCGCTTTTTCCCTCACCGCTTCATAACGAGAAACTCCGCTACTCCCCGAAAGAATATCGGAGATTGATTGTTCGGTCGTCGGCGTTGTATCATTTTTCACCGTTACCGAGGCGGATTCCGATCCAAAGAGAAAATACCCCGCCCCGAGGATCATTAAAAGTATCGCAATAAGAAGTCCGAGGAAACCCATACAATTGATTCTATTATAGCAAAATATTATTCATATCATCTTCTTCATTCATCCTTTCTTTTCACCGGAAAAGAAAGGATGAATCAGAATATTTATGAAGGAGAAAAGAAGAATATATTACAAACAAAAACCCCGGCTCGAGCCAGGGTTTTTTCCTTCCTTTTCAAAAACATGGGTCCCTCCCGCCTTGGCGGGACAGGGATGATTTCGCATAGGCGAAATCATTTTTTCCTCGATGTGAGAATTTTCGTAACCGCTGCGCCGAGCGCCGCGCCGACACCCGCTGCGATAAGCGCCGCTTTTTCCGGATTCTTTTTTACAAATGCCTCCGTTTTCTTAAGCGATGACTCGACTGTCTGTCGCAATTTCTTGAGCTCCTTTTCCGCAATCACTTGCGCTTTCGCAATATTTTTCTCAACTTCCTTTTTCATATCTTTCAGAGCACCCTTTTTCATATCATTGCTTCTTTAATTATGTAATTTATTTTCCCCTCCTTATCCTTTCTTTTCGCTTCCGACCACAACAAAAAGAACGATTGAAAGTGAAAGAATAGTCGCCCCAACAAGCACTTCCGCGGCACCCGGTGTCGCAAAAAGGCCTTCGAGAAATCGCGACAACCCAACAAAGAAAAATATCAATCCGACAAATCCGAACAGCGCGAGCAGAAACCGAAATGTCATCAATCGGAAAAATCCCCGGATTCGCTCTCGCCAGAATTCTATTCGCTCACGAAGCATTCCTCTCATTCCCTGCATTGCCGCGGCACGAATCGCTGCCGCAATCGGAGATTTTTTTCTTGAAGAAGCATTTCGAACGCTTTTTGTTCTCACGGTGCGAGTTTTTTTTGTTGTTTGTATCGACATACGGAAAGTATATCGCACCGTAAGAAAAAAGAAAACGTTTTCAAGAAAAAACCTCCCGAGCATTCGGTTTTTGTGATATCCTGAAAGAGATTTATGGATGCACTCCTCGCCACAAAACCAAACATCGTCGTCGACAAACTACGCGTGATTTACAATCAAGGGAAATCAAACGAAACGCGTGCGCTTGAAGAAACCAATCTTGCTATTTATCCGACCGAGTATGTGATTATTTTCGGTCCTTCGGGTTGCGGCAAATCGACTCTTCTTTATTCGATTGCCGGACTTCAATCTCCAACATACGGCGATGTCGTTATCAATGGAAAGGGTATTTTTTCCATGACGCAACAAGATATGCTCGAGCTCCATCAAACGGGCATCGGGATGGTGTTTCAGGCATTCTATCTCATTTCCTCACTCACGGTGATCGACAATGTCTGTCTTCCTCGCGCTTTTCGGGGAGAAGGTGTCAAAACCCGACGCGTAGAGGGGATGAAACTTCTCCGTCGTTTCGGTATTGCCGAACACGCCGACAAATACCCAAGCCAACTCTCCGGCGGGCAGAAACAACGCGTCGCGATCGCCCGCGCGCTCGTCAACAATCCAAATATCATCCTCGCCGACGAACCGGTCGGTAACCTCGACTCCGAATCCGCGGAAAACGTGCTCGCTATTCTGAAAGAATTGAACGACAACGACAAGAAAACGATTATCATGGTTACGCACAACCCGGAACATCTGATCTATGCCGACCGCGTGATCCGAATGAAAGACGGTCGCGTTATCAGCGAAGAGGTATTCAAGGAAAAACGATCGCTCCCCGAAAAGAAAAAAGAAGAGGAACTCCTGAAAGCGATCCCGAAAGAAGAGCTCCCGCAGGAAACCGAGGAACTGAAAATGCTGATGGCTTCGTTCAAAAACCTTCTCCCGCAGCAAGTCGACGTACTCCTTATCCCATTCAAGGCAAAGCAGCTCCTCGCGCACGTTCTCTCCGATCTCTCCGAAGAGCAACTCTCGATGGCCGAAGGATTCTTGAAAGAGCTCCTTTTCAAAAATATCAATCGCGAAGGATTTTCCCATTCTCTCGACAAACCGCTTGACGATGGCGGCGCCGGGTGGAACAAGATTCGAGCGGAAACGTTTTCGAATCGTATCGCCGCAATCGTCGAACAAGCCGAGATTGCGAAAGTCGGTCCAAATCAAAGTCCGATCGCGATCGCGGAACACTTAAAAAAGCTCTACAAACTCACTCTCTCTCCCAGTCAGGAACTCCGCCTCCAGTCCGCCATCAAGCTCCGAACCGAGAGCAAGTGCGGCTCGAAAGAATTGTTCCGCCGACTCGATGCTCCCGAAAATATCGGCGGCGTCGGTCTGAACCGCATTACCGCCGAAAAAATGGTACGCGAAATCGAAATCATCATGCTTGTCAAATATTCCTAAATCCCTATGCTCTTCTCCGACATTCTCAAACTTTCCCTTCGAATGTTTAAGGCGCGAACTATGCGAACCATCCTTACCGTACTCGGTATGAGTGTCGGTATCGCGGCGATTCTGTTTCTCGTGTCATTCGGTTACGGACTCCAGCGAACTCTCTTGAAAAAAATCACCACAAGCGATGCTCTCGTTACCCTCGATATCACCGTTGGAGAAGAAAACGGAGAAACAAAACTCAACCCGAAAACCGTTGAAACCTTGAAAGGAATCGACGGAGTCAACAGCGTGATCCCCGCCCTCGAGCTTCGCGGACAATCGCATTTCGAAGGAACCGCCTACGAGGTAAGCGTCGTTTCAACCGAAGATCAGTTCATCAATCTCGACGGACTCGTCTTCTCGTATGGAAAAAATTTCTCAAACAGCGCTTGGGAAATCGCCATTTCCTCCGGTGTCGCGCAAATCTTTACCGATAAACCCGAAAGCCTCCTTGGCAAGCCGCTCGATATGACGATTTTTCTCAAAAAATCCGCCGGTTCGACGCAAGAAGAAGAGGTACACCCCGAAAAACCGTATATTATCACCGGTATCGTCCAGAGCGAAGATAATCTCGTGTATCTTCCGATTTCCACTCTGTCCGCTTTTTCTCTCCCCGACTTCACCAAACTGAAGGTCAAGTGCGTTTCCACCGACCGTGTTGAGCCCGTCCGTTCCGCCATACAAGAACGGGGTTTCGTCGCCTCCTCCATTTCCGAAATCGTCGATCAGGCGAACAAAGTATTTAGCGTCATTCAAATCGTCCTGATGATTTTCGGTTTGATCGCGCTCATTGTTTCCGCGATCGGTATGTTTAACACGATGACCATCGCCCTTCTCGAACGAACGGAAGAAATCGGTATTATGAAAGCGATCGGCGCGTCGAATCGCGCGATCTGGATGATGTTTATCGCCGAAGCGTCAATTATGGGATTTCTCGGCGGTCTTGGTGGTGTTCTCCTCGGATGGCTTGAGGGAGAATGTTTGAATCTTCTCGTCAATCTTATCGCCTCGCGATTCGGCGGCGAATCGGTCGATCTTTTCTATAGCCCGCTCTGGTTTGTAACCACCATCATCATTTTCGGCGCCTTTGTTGGATTGTTGACCGGTGTTTTCCCGGCACGCAAAGCCGGAAAAATCGACACGCTCGATGCGCTGCGGTACAAGTAACATCAAACGGATAATAGGTACGAGACACTTGATAAAAAAGAGAGAAACAAAATCCGAGGCGGATGGCCTCGGGTTTTTTACGTTCTCGGATCTTGTTCGCGCCACTCGATAATTTCCCCGGCCTTTCGTTCAATCGGGTGCGCGAGACGAATATATCGCCTGTTTTCTTTTGGAACAAGCGGGTAGTGCTGCGCCGAATCGAGCGCATCGGCAATTTCCCAGAGATCTTCCTCGCTTGTAATCCACCCGGTTCCGAATCGCGATACATCGACCGGCCGAGAGTAGCTCGTCAGCGTCTTCTTACCCGTATCATTCGAAAAGTATTCGTGAAAATATGAGAGCGCGAGTTCGCGAAGTGTCCGGTAAATCGGATCGCGAAACCGAAGTACGGCATGATTCGTTTTACTCACCGCACCCCAATAGCCGTTTTTTCGGTAGAGTGCCACGACATGATCGAAGTCAGAGGGATCGGACTTGAGATCAAGAAGAAGCGGCTTTTCTCCTCTTATCCAGAGCGCGGTCGCGGCAAGGAGTGCCCCCTCGATACAGTGCGCCTTCTTTTCCCGCAACACTCGCCTCGGTGAGAAGTATGTGTCTCCTTTTTTCTCGTGATTGATCGGAAGCGTATCAAGAAAATCCTGAATTTTCGCCGGAGACGAAAGCCTCTTCAGTACCCGATATTCATTTTGCGTAAGACCAAACATGATTTCCTGTAACAGTGTTTTCTTGCAGCTTTCGCACGAATCGTTGTATGTGAGGATCAAAGAGGTTTCTTTTCTTGTCGAGAATTTCTTGACCACTTTCGATCCACTTCAGAGCGCTCTCCTTACGATCTCTCTCAAGATAATCGCAAGGCACAATATTTTCTACAAGCTTTCGGAGAGCATCTCTCATACACCCAAGTATACCAGGTTCTCACTCCGACTCCAGATAACAAAAAAGAGGCTTTTAACCTCTTTTTCCATTTGCTCCGAGCGATGGAAAAAACTCGGACCCGTTTTCAGTAGAAGTATAAAAAACCCACATCAAGTTTTAGAGATCAATGGTACCCCCCCAACAAATTACGTAACTGGTTACGTAATATATTCTTTTATTACCACTCGAAAATATCAACGATATTGTCGATCGCAGTCTTAATGCGATTTACAATGCCATGATATTCCAAGATCTTCGGTGCTCTTGGAAGCATATCAGCAATCTCTTGATTGCCAGGCAACTTCTGAGTATAGATATATTCCCCGATTAAATTCTCCAATTTCTCAACCGGAATATGCTCAGCTTCAGCAATACCTCGCAATCCAGAAGACCGCTCACTTTCCCAGAACTCACCAAAAGCCCTTTCCACATCTTCCGACCTCGCAATTTTCGGCAGATTTTCTTCAATAAATTTCCGAATAAGATCCTTCTTCTTGCGGAGCTTCACATCACGATCAAATACCCGCAAAATTTCTTCTGTTTTCTTTTCACGCAGAGCAGCAGAACGAATATTCTTGAGCCCAGCAATCAGCATGATGATATAGTCATAATCAATCACGTCTCGCACGGTAAGCTCCAGCTCGAAATCAATCTGATCCAAAATCGACTCCATATCTCCCTCTCCGTTTTTCCGTCCTTCATAAATATCGAGGTACTTACTCTGATAGTCATAGAATTCCTGCTCTGAAATTCCCAACTGATCAAAAGAAAAATCAGCAAAGGTTTCAAGTGACGACTTCATGCGAAGCAAATCTCGGAATGTTTTCACAAACTGAGCCTTTTCTTCTTCGCTCCGCAAATCATTCACCGCCACAACATCCGGCACTTGTGCGCGCAACTCTCCAAGTTTTACTTCAAACTCTTTCTTCTGCTCTTCGTAGGGCTTTTTGAATACCACTTCCTTCGCATTCTCATCACCAAAGAGTGAAAGCGCCACATCCGTCGCCTTCTTCAAATTTCGAAACGACACTATATTTCCATGAGGCTTGTCCGAATCAAGCAATCGATTCGTCCGTGAATACGCTTGGATCAATCCATGATAGCGAAGATTCTTGTCTACATACAAGGTGTTCAATCGCGGACTATCAAATCCTGTGAGAAACATATTCACCACGAGCACGAGGTCCACTTCTTTTGCTTTGATACGCTTCTGCAGATCACGATAGTAATCATAGAAACGATCGGTCGAGAAATTTGTGGAATAAGCTTCATTGTATTCCTGGATACACTGCTCCAAAAAATCTCGCGAATGTACATTGACTACAGTCCCCTCCGCAAGTGGATCTACATCGAGCATATCCCCGCTCTCGTCTTCATTGGCTTGATACGTGAAAATCGTCGCGATTCGGAAATTTTCAGACTTCCTCTCTCGGAACAATGTGTAATACCGCTTCAATACATCGATATTCGATACCGCAAACAACGCATTGAATTTTCCTTTCTTCGTCTTACGCTTCCAATCCGCGAGTATATAGTCCGTAATCTTGCTCAATCGATCCTCGCTTTCGAGTACTTCCTTCGTATCAATTCCCTCAACCAAAGTTTCCGCAAAAATATCCGCATCCAAAGTATCAGGATCCTTCTGGGTATATTTCCCGGCATATTCCACTGCGAATCCAAGCACGTTATCATCCGAAATCGCATTGGTAATAATATACCGATGCAAACACTCGCCAAATACATCAGCCGTTGTCACACCGCCGACATTGTTCTCTGCAAAAATCGGCGTCCCGGTAAATCCGAAAAGCTGCGCTCGTTTGAAAAATCCCTTGATCCGAGCGTGTGTCGCGCCAAACTGGCTCCGATGGCACTCATCGAAAATAATCACCACTTTTTCATCCGCGAGATATTCGAATTCTTTCAAATACGCCGCGCGCCCGATCGCAATATCAAGCTTCTGAATTGTGGTCACAATCAATTTTCTATTCTTATCCTTCAGCTGCTCCACGAGGTGCCGTGTATTGTCCGTTCCATCCACTGATCCATCAGAAAAAGAATTGAATTCCTTGGTCGTCTGAATATCCAAATCCTTGCGATCCACCACAAAAAGCACTTTCTTCACTTCCGGTATCTGCGACAGAATCTGACTCGCTTTGTATGATGTGAGCGTCTTTCCTGATCCGGTCGTATGCCAGATATATCCATTTTTGTCAGACTCTCGCACACGAGATTCGATCGCTTTGACTGCATAGTATTGATACGGTCGGAGTGTCATCGGAATATGCAGCGATTCCGAAAGGACAATATGCTCGGCAATCATCTCCGAGAGAGCACATTTCTCGAGAAATACATCCGCGAAATCATTGAGCTGCGTGATCTTTTGATTCTTCTCATCTGTCCAATAAAATGTCTGTTCAAACGACTGTCGAGGGTTATTGGAAAAATATTTCGTATTCACTCCATTGGAAATCACAAAAATCTGCACATACTCGAAAAATGTTCCCGTAAATGAATGCTTGTGATACCGCTGAATTTGATTGAAAGCCTCTTTCATTTCTACCCCACGCCGCTTGAGCTCGATCTGCACGAGCGGCAAACCATTTACGAGAAGCGTCACATCATAGCGATTCTCATATCGTCCGGATTGTGTGATCTGATGCGTGACTTGGTATTCGTTTTTGCACCACTGCTCCATGTTGAAAAAACGAATGTGCTTTACACTCTCATCATCTCGCTTGAGCGCAAAACGATCGCGAAGCGTTTTTGCCTTATCAAACCGATCCCCTTTCTTGAGATGATTTTCAATCCTCGCCCACTCGGTATCCGAAAACTTCGTCTCATTAAATTTCTCCAGCTGTGCACGCAAATTCGCCTCGAGCGCAACCGCATCAGAAATCACCATCGGAGCAAATCCCAACACTTCCAGTCGATCGATAAGATTCTTTTCTAATTCTTGTTCAGATTGATGGGTCATAGAATTACAGTGCAAGAAATTTATTTATTTTTTCTATATTTCCTGATATTTCAGTATCAGAAAAAAGTGCAGACTTATCATTTTGATACTTGTCAAAAAATTTCTTTGCAAAAATAAGCTTTCCTATTCTATTAACATTTTCGACCTTCGTTTTTGTCACATCAAATTCAACACTGAAATCAGACATAATTTCATTTATTACATTCTGAGATAAAAGATTTTCGATACCATTATGCCCCTCAAGTTTATAAACTGTTTTTTCTAATCCAATATCATCAATACCAAAAAATTCCTTTTTTATTTTTCCAAATGCTTTCCTCCCTTGCACATCATCATCAACAATAACTTTTGCGGGAATTCCCCACCCGTATAATATAGCAAAAATATTTGGAGTTTGATCCACGCCAGCAGAAGGGATAATCGTAAAATCAGCTCCAAAAAAAGTCTTAAAGAAAAAATATTCTGTTATTCCCTCAGTAATAACAGTTTTTTTCTGAGAAAATGGATCAGTAAGAGTCACCATTCCTAAGGCGGTACGGATCGGAGCAAGTGCATCTAGCGATCCATGAGAAGAAACGAATTGCGAAATACTCTTAAAGAGAGATCCTTTCGCTCGATCCCTATCAACAAGAAGTAACCTTGAAAAGTCTATTTCTTCTTTACCAAGCAAAACAGGTTGATGGGTACTATAAATGATCTGAATCTTAGACTCGCTAGCCAACTCCTCCATAACATCCTTAACATCTTGTTGTGCAATTTCATGCAACCCCTGCCCAGGCTCATCAATAAGAAGAATTAACCCTCTTTCTCTTAACTCTTGTTGATGAGCACGTAAGCGTAAAATAAACCCAGAAAACCATTGAAATCCCAATGATTTCTGTGAGATCTTTAGTGGAATGCCATCACCTTGAGATACAAAGAAGTTTACATAAGAAGTGGACGGATTACCCAATTGAGGAAATGGTGTAATTTCATAATGATAAGGAGCCTCTTCATTAGAGATTTGTTGATGCCAATACGCATTTAAAGACTCTGATGCCATTTTACGGATTTCTTCTGTAACCTTGGTTCTTTTCTGATCTGTTGTGCTATCAGAAAGAATTTCTTGAAAATTTACACTATAGACTTTTTCAAAATCCTTTACAGCTTGATTACTTGGAATATCATCATATGAAATTTTTCCAGGCAAAACACCACCCTCAAAAGAAGAGTAAAAAACAATCTCTGGTCTAATTTTTTGGAAATATTCAAAAGGATTAAATTCCTCAGAAGGCGCGCCTTCTTCTCCTTCACTTTTAACTTTTTGACTTTCATTAAAGGCTGCTACCAACAGTTTAATCTCCCCTGGATATGAATAACGCAAATCAAAACTATCATCGTCAACATTACCACGCAAGAAATTAAATCCGTTTTTTTTATAAAAGTTTGCTATTTCTTCGCTAGTTACAGAACAAAGATTTTCGTATTCCTGATCTGTTAAAAAAAATGTACAATCAACTCTTGGGTGGGTGTCAATGCGATAATCGTCATCCTTCATTGTTGGATACTCACCTTCTTCAAAAAATCTCAAGGCTCGCAAAAAGGAAGTTTTCCCTGACTCATTTTGTCCAGCGGCTATCGTTATAAAATCCGTGCGTGAAAGGTATACCCATCCGGTATCCTTAATAGATTTAAAATTTTGAATTCGAATTTTTCCAAGAATCATAGGTAAGTAAAAAAATAATTTATTATACAAACATTTACTATAATAATCTCCTTCAGATCATTCGAGTGACTGATTAAAATACTCCTTCAAATCAATGGGCACTAGATTCATACCGGTTATATACCGAGAAATATGGATCATAAAATGAAAAAGCTTTGTAGAATCAGAATGCGCAAAAATAAAAGCCTCGACAACGGGCTTACCCCCAATAAAATGATTATCAGTTTTAAAGAGAAATAACCCATCATTAGAATAAACAAAATCAGGAAGAAATTCCTTTTCTATTCCAGACTCTTCAAGAATTTGAAGAATGTCTTTTTCTGATAACGTATTTTTGAAAGCGAATATGCCGCCAAAAATCAAGTCTGACTGAGAAATATTGCCTATTAATATATTGGTTGGGGATAGCTTCAATTTCTTAACTGATTCTATATTTTTCAAACTCTCTGCAAGAGTCTTTTTATCTAGAGTTGATTTAACCTCTACAAAACCACCAACACCCTCTACAAAATATAGCGTAGGGCTTTGTCCGCCAAGTTTCGGGTAATTATGCTCATAGATAATTATATCCACCTGATCAGACCGGTTATATTCAGAATCAAAAATTATCCCTCTCTGTTCAACAGTAAATCTTGATGGGATATGCTTTTGCAGAAAATCCATTAAAATTCTCTCTCTATTTTCTCCCATAGCACCGATATGTCCGCCGGATGCTCCGGTTGACAAGTCAAATTGATCCCTCAGCATTCTTTCAGAGGCTTCAAAATATTCCTTCAGATGCTTTTTAATTGAGGTCTTCTCTTTCATAATTTACACAAACATTTGTTGCAATAATCCTTTTTTGAATTCTTTGGCGCGGGAAAGTTGAGCGGAGATAGCGGAAATCTTTTCGTCGAGACTTGTCAGAAACTCCGCGATTTTCTTCTGCTCTGAAAAAGATGGGGTCGCGATCGTAAACGACAAGAAAGTATCCGCATGTATCCGCTTAGCTTTCCTACTACCGTCCGCGGTTTCACCAAACTTTTTATAAAAATTTTTCTGTTTCACTCTTTCCAGAATAAACTCAGGAGCATACCCTTCTTTTATATCAAAAGCAGGTAAATCAACTGTAGACTCAAATTCATCAAGACTTAAAGGAATAATGCCAAATGCGCAATTCAGAAAATCCAGCTTACTATAAATAAACTGCCCCGCATTTCTTTTGTAATATTGAGTATTGATGCTGCCGGATGATTTGTCAGATTTCTCGAATACACCTTTTCCCCAGAGTTTTACAGTAAGCTTTCTTGCTAAATTTCCAGCACTTCCTTTTACTCGACTTTCAATCATAATTTCTCCCAGCTTTTTCTCCTCCCAATCTGGATACGAATTTCCATTTTCATCTTTGAAACGAAGACAAGAAGAGTGTTCTGGATTCCCGCCTGCGCGGGAATGACACGAACAAAAAATCTTCTGAATCACACCTTTTTTATATCGCTCAAGCGATTCCTTTTTCTTTGAAAGTCCATCAATCCTCTCATCCACCATCCCCAAAAACTCCGCAATTTTTTGTTGTTCTGGGAGGGATGGGGTATAAATTTTTGTTAATTGTAACTCTTCCGTATCCAATTTCCCCGCACCAATACCTGTTCCTGTTACTTTATGAAGAAAAAATTTCTCTTTGCTCAAAAACCACAAGACAAGATAGCGTGGATAAAGATCAGGGTTGCATTCGATAGATTTCACATCTTGGTTAAAAGCAAGGTCTCTCATGGCCAACCCAACTGGAAGAGCCTTAAAAAGCATACTGCCTCTCACGAGCAATAAAACTGATCCCTTTCTCGCAAGCCTTGATCCATTTTTTAGACCAAGAGAAGTCACGTAAAGATTTGCATCAGAAAAATAATTCCCCCTCATAACAGAAGCACTGATCCAGGGAATATCACCCCGCCAGTATTCCGGGTTACCCATAGAGGGAGTCCCACCAGAGCTCCACTTTGAAATCTCCCCCAGCCTCCTCTCCTCCCACTCCCCGCCCACATCGCCATGCGAAGTGTGGCGGGCAGGCCCCGAAAACTCCGGGAAACGCAAAACCGGCACACGTCGAAGCTGTGGCTTTTCAGCTACATTCACATCACCCACCGCTATTCTGTTTTGCGTTTCAGTAGACATACAGATTAATAACCCCTTCTAATTACTTCTAACTTATTCTAATCGAGTAAACCTTATAATGAACCTTATTTAAGCCATTTTATATAATTGCTTCTAATTGCTTCTAACTTATAAAACCCGACATTTTCCCTATTTTTGAGCCATTTTTCCGTTTACACTTTTTTGATAAATCTTATAAAAGCATCTATTTATCCAAATCTGCAATCACGGGCAAACGATACTTTGTTCCCTTAAGATACCCGCTAGCAGGGACAATTTGGATAATAAGACCTTGACTTACCCACTTCTTAAAAAACTGCGTCATCTTATCTCGATGTCTCACACCTGCCACTTCCCGTGCCTGCTCATTAGTGATATATTTATTCTTTTCAAGATATGTCGAAACCTTTTCCCACTCAGTGCTGCGAATCTCGTTAAGAAGAATTACATTTACCGCATCCTGAAGGTTTGGATATGTCCAAAATATAGGCGGGTAAAGGTTGCTTGAAAACATTTCTCCTCACATAGTCTTTACGCCTTCATTCTGATCAAGATTTGGTGGAGCAGGAAACTCCCTTAGATGCTTCACGAGCAAATCATTTCTATACCCATTTGATCGAACAAAACCAATATTGGCTGGCGTTATATTGTAAGTAAAAAGACCAGGGCTTTCAACCTCAACCCTATCCTCGAAAATCTTCACTTCAATATCTCTCTTTATATAATAATCACGGTGAATAACAGCATTTGTTATAGCCTCCTTCACAGCCCTTTCTGGTATCTTGTATTTCGTAACGAATCCCGATGGAACTCGCACACCAGCTCGAAGTAGACCTAACACATATTCATGAGCATCTTTGATAACCTTAATCACCGGGCCCTCAATTGTTTTTGGTGTTCCAAGAAGATTTGGAGCTTCGTCCAGTATGGTTTGTATCGTTCCAATGTGCTGCGAAACACGTACCGTACATTTTGTATCAAGCAAATTCGTTGGGTACTCGGCAAACAGAAGGACTGCCGCTCGAACTGGCTTGAGATTTCCAAATTCATCCTTTCTCGCCAATCCAACTTTTTCCAAAATTTCCTGAATACTCTTCCCTTTGAGATTGCGAGAATCCCTCCAGCTACGATAATAATCTGTATCTAACAACTCAAAATCAACATCAACAAGCTCTTTATCTGCTTTTTCAAATCCTTTTGCATAGGAAAGATGGACGATCTCCTGTGGTGAAAGAAGCTTATTACTCTTTAATTGCCGGACATAAACATGGTTATTGATTGATCTGAAACAATCTATGGCTTTTGGAATACGAATTAAAGCCACGCTTTTACTTAAATGACTCACCGACTCTGTATAAGGTGGCCATATCCCAGATAATGGCGGGGTAATCTTCGAAATCTCTCTCCCTATTTCATCATAATGCTCCTTATTTTCTTCTATGCCAAAGATTCTTTCTTCTCCTTTAAATCTTGTCTTCTCGGGATCATCAACACCAAGAACAATAACACCCCCATCGGTATTTGCCATGGCAACAACAGTATTTAAAATATCCTTCACCACTCCGGATTCACCAAGACGTTTAAACTCCAAAGTCGCTGTTTCCTCTGGAAGTCTTAGTATTTTTTCAATTAATTCATCATTCATAAAAACAAATACACAATCTTATTCAAAATGGTGATTTAATCCCCAACTCCTTGCAAAACTCTGCAATCTTTTTGTCCGTCGCTTCCATAGATTTTTCAATTTCTTGCAATTCCGCAGTTACTTTCTCTAAATCAATCAATTCTTCTTCTTCAAAGGTGTCTACATAACGAGGAATATTGAGGTTGTATTCATTTTCCTTGATTTCTGCGAGGCTTGCGCGATGGGAGTACTTCTCGACTTCTTTGCGATTGCGATACGTTTCGAAAATCTTCTCGATATTTGCATCGGTCAATTTATTCTGATTTTTCCCTTTTTCAAATTCTTTTGAGGCATCGATAAAGAGAATATCTTCGTCATCACGACGGCATTTCTTGAAAACAAGCACCGTCGCCGGAATAGCCGCTCCATAAAAAAGATTCGCCGGGAGCCCAATAACAGCATCAAGATAATTTTGCTTTTCGATGATATATTTTCTGATTTGTCCCTCGGCACCCGAGCGAAACAATGCACCATGTGGAAGTACTACCGCCATCGTGCCATTGTCAGCAAGATGATAGAGCATGTGTGTGACGAACGCGTAATCCGCCGCGCTTTTCGGCGCGAGCCTTCCGTATTGAGAGAATCGATCATCATGCACGAGCTGCGGATCGCTCTCACCTTTCCATTGTGCCGAAAATGGCGGATTGGCAACGATTGCCTCAGCTTTCAGGCTCATGTGCATATCCTCCGTAAGAGTATCACCATGACGCATCGAAAAATGATCGAATGGAACGCCATGCAAGATCATATTCATCCTTCCGAGGTTGTATGTCGTTGGATTGAGTTCTTGACCAAAATAATCGGCTACCTCGGCATATTCCGCGATACGAAGAAGGAGTGATCCGGAACCACAAGTCGGGTCATATACCGAACGAATGCGTTTTTTATCATTCGAAACAATGCGTGCGAGAAGCCTCGACACTTGGGCAGGAGTATAGAATTCTCCGCCCTTCTTTCCAGCACCAGCAGCAAATTCACCAATCAGATATTCGTACGCATCGCCCAAGAGATCACTCTTTGCATCTTCGAGTTTGAAATCTATCCCCGAAAGCAAAGCAAGCACTTCAACGACCGTGTCATTCTTTTGATTTTCTCGAGCGCCAAGCTTGGTCGAGGCGAGATCAATATCATCAAACAAGCCCTTGAAATCTTCTTCACTCGCCGTTCCTCGCGAAGTAGCTTCAATGGTATCGAGAACTTTCTTGAGATCTTCAAGAATGAATGTGTCCTGACCTGAAATTTCTCCTTTTCCTTTTTTGATAAGATACGAAAAAAGCTCTGACGGCTTAAGGAAAAATCCCAGATGCCCAATACAGGCAGATCTAATGTGTTCGAGGTATTTCTTGCCCTCGTTCGTATTTTCTTTTATTTCAGCAAACTTGAAATCCTCACTCGCAAGAAGTTTTTCATTTACATATCGCTCCAGCTTTTCTGAAAGATATTTATAGAAGCAGTTTCCAGAATCTAGCGCAACGGATACCATATCCGTATGCAAACATCATAT
>CAYTED010000009.1:0-51288 GCA_964436855.1 uncultured Bdellovibrionales bacterium
CATTACCGTAGAGGATGCCGTTACTTGTGAGAGTGGTTGCTCCGGTTCCTCCGTTGGCGACACCGATGGTAGAGCCATTCCACGTACCGCTCGTGATGGTGCCGGTTGCGGTGATATCAGTGAGATTGCCTGTTGTGATGATAGTACCGGTAGCGTTGGGGATCGTAATCGTTCGATCGGCGGTTGGGTCCGTTACGGTGAGAAGGGTTTCATTCGTATCAGCCGTTGCTCCTTCGAAGATGATGCCGGTTGTTCCGAAGATGGTATTACTTGCAGAGAGTGCCGGATCTCCTCCGATCGTGGCGGTGTAGGCAAAAGACACGGTAGGAGTCCATCCTTCTCCGGCTGATCCGGTGATGGCGATACCGGTGCCTCCGGAGACATTGGCGACATAGTTCCCGGTCGTATGGGTTCCGAGGATGATGAGATCCGTGAGTGAGGTTGCTCCGGTACCTCCGTTGGCGACAGAAAGCGTTCCCGCCGAAACAACACCACCGCTCGCCGAGAGCGCACCGGAAAAACCCGTAAACGTAACACCGGAAAAAGTCGGACTCGATGTACTTGTCAAATGCTGTCCGGTATTGAATGCAAGCTGCGAATCACCGATCGAATCCGCTACAATCGCAAGCGATACCGCTGCGCTTTCCGAGCCCGATCCCGAAACGGAAATTTGCGAGTTTCCGGTAACTGTCGCAACATAATTGCCTACCGTATCTGTTCCGAGATTGACCGAATTCGCCCCGACCGCCGTAATACTCGAGAGATTTCCGGTTGTAATCACCGTTCCGCTCACATTCGGGAAATTAATCGCGTTATCCGCAGTAGGGTCAATGACGCCAATGACAGTTTCAAACGTATCCGCCGTCAATCCTTCAAATTCGATGGTCGACGCGGAGACATCGAAATAAAACCCTTCGCCCACCACTGACCCGCCAAATGCGACATCATCGGTCGTATCCGTGAGATAGGTTACCGATCCGGTACTTGTCCAATCGCTTGTTCCTCCTGTTTTGTTCGAACACACCCATGTACTTGTTCCGGAATTCCACGCAAGCACTTGATCGTTCGAACACCCACCAAGCAAGCGAATGCCACCTGCCGTCGATTCGATACCGGAGTTTGACGATGTAGCGACCGTGGTTCCAGTCGTCGTCGCATCAATATCGAGTGTGATTGATCCGGAGCCATTCGTTACCGAAATGCCATTCCCCGCCGTAATCGTCGCGAGCGAATATCCCGAGCCATTGCCAATCAAAAGTGATCCATTCGCTGCCGCCGATCCATCAAGTCCGGTTCCACCACGTAATTCATCAAGGTACTGTTCCGAACCAAGCGACGCCACGCCACTCCAATACGTTGCGTACCCGGCCGTTCCTGTTCCTGCAAGTCCAGCTGAAAAACTCGTACACTCCCAGACATTCGTCGCATCATTCCACGCAACTCCTTGACCATTCGCGCAACCCTGAAGAAGCGCCAGTTCGTTTGATCCCGCGCCGGCAAATTCAAAACCGGAATTGCTCGAAGTCGATCCGGTACCATCGGCGGAATCAAGCAGATCGACCGCGATCGTCGGCGTCGCTCCTTCGCTTGATGCCGAACCACTGATACCATTTCCGGCGGTAATCGTCGCGACATAATTTCCCACGGTATCGCTCCCGAGATTGATCAAATTCGTAAATGTTTGCGTTCCGGCAAAGGCGATATTTCCCGTCATTGTCCCACCGGAAAGCGAGAGAAATGTCCCCGAACCACCAAGCGAAGAGAAGGTCAATCCGTCATTCGACAATTCCCACTGCGACGACCCCGCGTTGTATCGCAATGCCGGTGCAGATGACGCACTCGAAACCGTCAGTGAAAAATTCTCTCCACCAAGACCCGTACCTGATCCGATGTTGAATGTCGTCTCGCTTGTTCCGGTATCGGTATTTTGTTGGTGAATGTCGTCAAATCGGGAATCATCTCCCGCCACAAGATCTCCGGATCCTTCACCGAATTTGAAAAATTTCTTCAAAAGTTTTCCACCCTTTCCAAGAAGCGGAATATTTCCTTCCGATTCCCCCGTCGTCGCGCCGTTCACATACCGCGCGTTGAGCGCAAACGGAACCGCGCCAATTCGTTTGCGCGGCACCATTTCCGAATCCTCGCCGATTCGAATACCGAGGTAGTAATCCTGTTCACTCGTATATAAACTCGTCGGAAACGGTGTTGTTCCGCCAATAAACGCCCGAATAACTCCGTTTTCCACCTCGACTGTCTGCGTTTCTTCCCACACTCGACTTCCGGCATCCGCATTCGACGGAAAGGCGTCGGTTTCGTTCCGATCTGCAGTATAAAGCGCGAATCGGACCTCGTATGAGCCGCTTTTAATCGGCTTGTTCGATGAATCGTACAGCGAAAGCGCAACACTGATTTGGTTTGTGGATTGCCCAAACACGGGTCGAGGTATGCCCCACCACCCGAACATCATCCCGGCCGCTATCGCGACAATCAGGAAGGCAAAAAATTTTTTTCGGTTTTTATTTTCTACATATGCCACACGGTAGTTTTTACTCTCGATTTCACACCGGAAAATATTCTTGTATTATATCATACTTTTTTCGCTTTCTTCTCGAGTTTTCCGCTATTTTACCGCCCAAGAAAACACATCCTTCGCCGCGTTCGAAATCAAATCCACCAGCGAGACGTTTTTCGCGCCGGTATACACCGCATACGCATCGCTTTCCACTTCGTTTCCAAACCGGTCATACGCCTTGATCGTGTAGAGATAGGTGGTCGCCTGTTCGAGTCCGGAGATAATCGCTCCATGATTCGAGCTGTAGACTTCCTCGCTTACTTTTTTGTTGTTTTCAATGCGACTCTTCCCATAACGAACCTCGCCAAGCGTCGGTCGAGTCGTTTTCCATACCACGACAAGGCGGACATTCTTTCCACCTTTTTCCACCACGACTTCACTCCTGACGCCTTCGATTTTAAGATCATTCACATCGCGCGTATCGAGTAAAAAATCCGATTCGCCGCCGATTGCGATCTCGCCCGCGCGAAAGTTCTCGCTCGATGCCGAGGCGAGAAGCGCATTTGGCCGAACCTGCTCATCGGTTTCAGCAAGCACCTTTCCAACGGGTTCATCCGCTTGTCCGGTTACCGGAGCATCCGCTATGGGATGCGAAAAAAAACCGGAAAAAGAAAAACTCCGAGCGACTTGCACAGTCACGACTACGGCAAAAGAAACGAGAACGAAAAGAAGAGACAAAGAAAGAATTTTCGGAGCGTTTTTTTTGGGTTTTTGTGTTGATGATTCCAGTTGCAAAACGGAAGTCATAAAAACATCACTTTTTCAGCTTTTTTATCGGAAAAACATCCCCTTGATTCTAACACAAAAAAAAGAAAAAATCGACAAGTTTTCAAGAGAAAAGTTATCCACAATTTTGATGAAAAAAATTGCCTTTTTTAAGCCATTTTCATATACTGCGACCAGAGAGAATTCAGCATCGTGAATTTCTTTCAAAAAAAATCATAAGAAATACCTGAAATCTATGCAGAAAAAAAATTGTTTTATCGTGATTTTGGCTGGCGGCACCGGCACGCGGCTCTGGCCCCTTTCGCGAAAGAAAAAACCGAAACAATTTCACACATTCGTTTCCGAAAAAACACTCATCCAAGAAACCTTCGACCGCGCGAGACTTGTCGTTCCCGAAAATCACATCTTCGTCTCAACCGGCGAATCGCATATCCCGTTTGTCAAAGCGCAACTCCCATCTCTTCCGGAAGAAAATTTACTCATCGAGCCGGTCGGAAAAAACACCGCCCCGGCGATCGCTTTTATTGCGGCAATCTTTGCGCATCGTTTTCCCGGCGTCTCTGTTGCCACCATTGCCTCCGATCACGCGATCGAAAATACGGAGGAATTTTCCCGCTCACTTGATGCGGCGTTTTCGGCTCTTACAAGCCATTTCGAAGCACTCGTCACCATCGGTGTGAACCCGACGCGTCCCGACACGAATTATGGCTATATTAAGATGGGAAATGAGATTGAGTCGAAAATCGCCGACACTCGACTATTTGAAATCGAACACTTCAAAGAAAAGCCCGACCAAAAAACCGCCGAAGAATACCTCGCGCACTTTGAGTATCTCTGGAATGCCGGATACTTTGTTTTTAAACCCGAATCCCTTCTCGCTTTACTCGGAAAATACGCCCCACATCTTTTCTCATTTGCAAACGATATCACCAAACTTTTGAAAAAAAATGTATCCGATCCGAAAGCATATCTCCCCCTCTTCGAGACACTCTCGCCGGAACCGATCGACACCGTTCTCGCCGAAAAACTCCCAAAAGAAAAACGTCTTGTTGTCCCAAGCGCATTGAAGTGGAGTGATGTCGGCGGCTGGCACACGCTCTATGAATTTCTCTCCGAAAAGCACGGGGAAAGCGAGGTTATTCGCGGTGAACGGATCGATCTTGAAAGTAAAAATTGCCTCGTCTACGGCAATAAACGGCTTATCGTTACTGCCGGGCTGAAGGATATCGTGATTGTTGACACGAATGACGCGCTCCTCATCGCCGACCGCGACATTCTTTCGCGCGATATGAAAAAACTCCTCGAAAAACTCCCAAACGAGAAAAGATAACCATCAAAATCTCACGGTTGATTCAAAAAAATACAAAAACAATCAAGATCAGATCTTGATTGTTTTTTTTGGTAAAATGTAAGAGTATCCTTTCTTTACTCAAGCGTCTTCGACCAGGTACCATTTCTCGAATAATAGATATCTCCCGTCCCGGTACCTTCCTGATATTCGCAATATCCCAGTATGCCCGATTTGTCGCCGACACAGCGGAACTCCGGATATTTTACGATTCCCGAAGGACACCCGTATCCTACCGGGTACGACTGTAACGTTTCGGTCAAGACACTCGAGTTGCTCGTTGAAAAACTATACGGAAACCGGGTCATTTCGCAGGGAGTCATCCGATCCACGATCACCTGAAACGATCCCGATGGTGTGAAGCTTGACGGGCATCGTATGGTAACATTATCCGATGTTCCACCCCATACCGTTTTCACATTGAACGATCCGTTACCACAAACGTCTTTCAAAATATCGATGGCATTCCTTCCGAATTCCGGTGGTGGCGTACTTGCGCCTATTTTCGACAATACCCAATCCTTTGTGACGACGGTGTTTCCGGGATCAGTATCGACGGTCGAGTCGGATACGATTTTCCCTGAGACATCTAACTTGGCGTTCGGAGTTGTCGTGCCGATCCCGACATTTCCGTATCGAACGCTCAATCCAACCCCATTCGCGGTATCGATGATACTGTCGCCGTTCGTATCCCATCCGTAATTTAAAAGAACACCCCCGTCTTTTATTTGATAATTCTTATCCGCCGTGATCGGCGCCACGACATTACCTCCCGGTGGAGAAATGGTCGGATTTGTCCACGCTCTCACTTCGCGGATACCAAAGCCGACCAAGAGACCAAGGGCGACGACGGAGAGCCAATACGTCGATTGCTTCGAGAGAGATGCCGTTTGCATACAGTTACAACTTACGAATAAATATTATGAATTATCGAATACGCTGGGTATTTTCCTGCATTTCTTGAAGAGTGTTTTGCTTGGAACCGCCATTCCCTCCCTCCTCTTTCGGAACCTGTGTCGTCGACTTCGATTTCTCTTCCGGCGGCTTCGGAGCACTCAAATCGGAAACCTTGGACGCCGATTCGACGGAAATCGTTTCCTGCGAGAGTTGCTGTTGAGTTTCCGCTCGCGTGGCAATGGTATCTTCCTGCCCGGGCATCTTCTTTGTTTCTTGCGATGTTGTTCGCTCTCGCTTGAGCGAAAGCGCGACGATGACTATCGCGACGACCAAAATAAGAAGGAGAATAGCGAGGAGCCATTTCAGTTGCGGACGATCCAATGCCTGTGATTCTTTGACGAACATACTGTATGTAGCATAAGAGAGTTACACGACGAATATCAATACGCAGGGGGCACGAAAGGAATTGGGTTACGGCGCGACTTCTTTCCAGTTATAGTCGCAATTTCTTGTCCCCGGGCAGGAAAGTCCGGTAGAAGCGCCACAGTTATCATCGTAGGTCCGCGCTTCGGAAGAACAGTAGGTATTGGTATCCGTCGCATAGAAACTACAGGATCGCGGGATACAGGAAACCACGGCCATCGCTTCGGATGTTTTTCCGTTATAAGTCGCCGTAATTTTTTCGCTTTTTGACGGGGTTCCGGTAAACGATGGTGCCGATACGGTTGTTGGGTTTGTCAAGGTGCTCGAAAGATTGATTGCATTTGACGGATTATTGGTTTCCACCCACAAAACACTCGGCGCATTCGGATCGGTCGAACAGTTTCCGGTACCGTATTTTGCGGAAAGCGCGGTCGAAGCGCCGGCAAGCAGTGGGATGTCCGCTGTTCCTATTTTCCGTTCAAATGATCCTTCGCAAATCTTCAGGGTACCATCATATCCCGCCATACTCATTTCAAGATACCCAAGGTCGCCCGACCACGCAAAGGTACAGTTCGGATCGGTATTGCAATCCGGAAAAGTCGTCCGCCGGACTAATTTCGTAATCTCCGGGCCGTAGGCCGGTGCCACTGGAAGACCTGGGTTCTTACTTGAAAAGCTGATCCAGCCATCGTATCCGCCAGCATTATTTCCGGCTTGCGCCACAGAAACAATTCTCGCCCACCCGCGAAATTCGTTTCCGAGACGGCTCACTCCGCCCGCATCTCCGCTCGGACTTGTGCAATTTTGCGGTGCGACCACATATGTCGCGCAATGCAGATCCGGGCGATAATCGATCCAGCCATAATGCTCGCTCCAGACATATCCGGTACCAGTTACGAGACCATCGATTGCGGGTATGCTGATACCATATGTCGCGATAGACCCCGAACCGCATGATGGGTTGTCAATCGTATTATCCCCATTGGTATCGCAATCAAGATTATTCATACTGACCCACCCGATACCCTGATAGGAGTTATCAGTCGATGGTGTGCCACCCCATGACCAACCGACGATATTATCCGAAAGTCCAGCGTGCGCGGCGGACGGAGCACAAAATACAACCGCCACAAACGCAAAAGAGAGAAGTATGCGTTTCATATTTTTTCTTTTTATTACAAACGACCGAGGAATTGTTCGAGTTCCTCTTTCGAATAAAATTCTATCACAACTCGCCCCCCCTTGCCAACGGGAACGATTTTCACCTTCGTCTTCAGTCGCTCCGCGAGCTCGTTTTCCTTTGCCGTTATTTCCGGATCCAAATTGTGCGATCGCCTCGTATGCGGTTTGACCGAAATTTCTCGCACTTTCGCCTCGGTTTCACGCACCGTCATACCGCCGGACACAATCATCTCAAAAAGCGCGCGTTGTTTTTCGGAATTTTCGATCGAAAGAAGCGCCTTCGCATGCCCCTCGGAAATCCGCCCCTCGATAATCGCGCGTTGGATTTCGATCGGGAGTGTGAGAAGCCGCAAGGCATTTGCAACCGCGCTCCGACTCTTTCCCATTTTTTTTGCAATTTCGTCCTGATGCAGACGAAACTCTTCAGCAAGCCGCAAATACGCCTTTGCTTCTTCGATCGGATTCAGATCGTGCCGCTGCACGTTTTCAATAATTGCAAGTTCGAGTTTTTCTTGCTCGTCCGCCTTCCGCACAATAGCCGGAATGGTTTTTAATTCAGCGCGCTTCGACGCCTGAAACCGCCGTTCCCCGGCAATAAGCTCGTATTGTCCGCCTGAAAGTTCCGTCACAACAATCGGCTGCAAAACACCATGTTCACGAATCGATTCCGTGAGTTCCGCAAGTTTCGACTCATCGAATTTGAACCGTGGTTGATGTGGATTCGGAACAATCGAGTCGATCGGAATTTCAAGCGGCGTTCCCCTGCCCGCGCTTGTCATGGAACTCTCTTCCGTGTGAGGAAAAGCTTCCTCTTGTGGAAACGAAACAGCCGTTCCGGATGATTTTTTTTCCGGATACGAAAAGGGAGACCCTTTTGGGGTGGTATCATCTTTCCTTGGCGGAATAAGCGACGCGAGTCCGCGTCCGAGACCGTATTGAGCAGTCATAAGAGAATAGAGAATAACGAATCACGAATCAAGAATACGTTTTTGACTTTTTAATCAAGCCACTTATGATCTTGTGCGTCAAAACATTTTGATCAGCGAGTTTCTGAAACTTTTCTTTTGTTAAAAATCCGACATCTCTTGCAATAAGCAATTGATTCTGGAGTTCCGTTAAAAATCTGTGCGCCATACTATAAAACTACACCTTCTCTTTGTAAGACTGTCTACTGAAACCTCCAGCAATATTCGAAGTTACCGAAACAGCACATCTTCTCATCTGATTTTGTAAGAGCGAAGATCTCTTTTTGTGGAAATAATTCAGTTTCTCTATACATCAGAATAACAAGTTTATGCCCTTCTTTCCATGCATCAAGATCAGTAAAAGATTGTATTGTTTTTTTCTTTTCTTGATTCATAATTCCTGATTCCCCATTCTTGATTCTTTATTCCTCATTCCTGATTCTTCATTCCTGATTCATCTCGCTCCCTTTCGACAATTTCCCGTGCTGCTTGTTTGTAGGCACGGGCACCCTTGGAAAACGCATCGAAATCGAGAATAGACTTTCCGAAACTCGGCGCTTCAGCAAGCCTGACCGATCGTGGCACGACCGCTTCAAAAACCGGCCCCGGAAAATGCGACCGCACCTCGTTTACCACCTGTCGCGCCAAACGATTGCGACGATCAAAAAGGGTGCAAAGCGCTCCCATAATTTTCAAATTCGGCTGCAAATGCTCACGCACGAGCTCTATCGTTCCAAGTAACTGCGAGAGCCCTTCGAGCGCATAGTATTCCGTCTGCACGGGAATCACGACTTCGTCACTCGCAACAAGTCCATTCACCGTGAGAAGTCCGAGCGATGGCGGACTGTCGATCAAAATATAGTCATAATATGATCGAAGCTGTCGCAATACATGATAGAGACGAAATTCCCGTCCCTCAAGATGCACCATTTCAATCTCCGCACCCGCAAGATCTTGCGCCGCGGGAATAAGATGAAGGTTTTCCGCCGGTGTCGAAACGACCAATTCCTTCGGATTAAGCCCAAGCACCATCGCGTGATAGAGATTTTTCTCGCGACTCCGCGCGTCCACTCCGAGTCCCGACGAGGCATTCCCCTGCGGATCAAGGTCCACAAGAAGTACTTTTTTTCCAAAATCCGCCAAGTACCGACCGATATTAATGGTGGTCGTCGTTTTCCCAACGCCACCTTTTTGATTTACGAATGCGATGATTTTCGCCATAATTTGCAGAAGAATAAAGAATCAGGAATCAAGAATTATGAATAAAACAAAAGATCCCCTTGAGAGCATTTCTTGATTCACTATTCTTGATTCTTAATTCCTCTCCATTATAGGCGATTGACACGCCTTCGCCAATTTTCTATCCTGATTCTGTGCTTGTGGCTTGAAGAAAGGAAAAAGCCCGGGTGGCGGAATTGGTAGACGCACGGGACTCAAAATCCCGCGATAGCAATATCATGAGAGTTCGATTCTCTCCTCGGGCACCAGCACAATATACACCAGGGTGATGTCAGGCGTGGCAAAATCCAATGATAGCAATATTATGAGAGTTTCTTGTCTGCCATACTGCAAGGCTGTAGGCGGAGAGTCTCTCCTTGGGTACAAAAAGTTATCAGATTTTCACAGAGGTGCCTGCCTGCCAAGTAAGGCAAGGATCGTAATCTTTGACCAGCACGTTTCTCTCTTGTACTTAATGCCAAAAACCCCGCAGAAGCTGCGGGGGCTATTAGTATAAATCTTACAATTGGCAATTGCTTGCTATTGAGCCACCAGGGATATCAACTTGTCTTGATACTTCATTATTCCGCGTTGCCGTAGGATCGGTAGATTTAAAAGAATATCCTCCATTGAGCATAAGTTGTGAGGGTGGCGGAAGAAAAATTTGTGCTGTTACAGCGGACTGCGCTGCCCAATACGTAAAGAAAACCATAATACCCTGTGGATTATAAATAACGAGCCTTAGCTCAGAGCCTACCGCAGAACTGCCTGCAGTACTTGCAATCCAACCATTATTTTTTGTTATAGAAGTTGTTAAAGGCACAGTGGAGGAAGAAGTAGCAGTAACGGATGAGCCATCACTTGCCACAGAAACACGTATACTCAATGGACCATGAGATGGAGTTGGTGGGAGAGTCTGGGTAATGGTTTTTCCGCCATAGGCTCTTGCAAGTCCAGAATCAGTATAGCAAGAATCGATACCATAGCTTCCTCCAGCTGCTTTTCTCCAGAAAAGGGGATTTCCTGGAATTGCTTGACAGGAAAGAATTACTCCACTGGAATCTTTCGCCATAAGCCCGGGGAGCGCGCCAAAAGGACAGGGAGCTCCTTCGATCGCAAGACCATTCACCTGAATCATCAACACCGCGAGATTTCCAAGCAATCCTAGTGACCCTTGTTTTATTTGATTGACGAAAGAGGTGGTAAGAGGCGCATCAACCACGCCACTCGGAGGGTCTTGCACCGGACTTGTCCATGCACGAACCACCTGCAATGAAAGACCGACCATAAGGCCAATAGCTGTCACACCGAGCCAGTAGGTTATTCGGCTCGAAAAAGATTTCTGTTGCATATTTATTTTTCTTCTTTAATGACTCGAGAAAATTATATCATTTACCAGTGACAAAAAAAAGCAATTGTCAATCCTTCATTGCTGAAAACCACTTCGATGGTCGTTTTTTTCTCAAGAAAGAGCCGAGAGCAAGGATCCCTCCAACAACAAAAACTCCAACCGTGTTCTGAAGAAGGTGTACAAATATATGTTCAGACACTTCATAGACCTCTTCATGTAGCCCGTGTGCGGATACAACAGAAATCGAAGTAAAAAAAGAGATCAGGAAAACACTGGTCGTTATAACATGTTTCTTCATAAATGTTGCATCTATTACTAAACGAAGCGAGCGAAAAGAAATGCTGATTTTTTTCAAGCGAGTGCCGGTAAAATCGGGTGAACACTCCGCGGCTTGCCGCGGAAGGATTGGGTCCAGAGCTTGCCCGCCCGCAACGATTCGCGTAGCGATTCGGGCAGGCCCTGGGACCAATACCCGTTATTTTTTTCTATTCTACCTCTCTTTCTTCGAAAGCGCCAATACCTTGCGCAAGAGGCAGGCAATCGTTACCGGACCGACGCCGCCGGGAACCGGAGAAAGAAACCCCGCTTTTTCGGAAACACTCTCCCGATCGACATCTCCTACCACGTTGCCATCCACCTTCGAAATTCCCCCATCAAGCAGCATCGCACCCTCGGTGATATCGCTCGCCGAGAGAAGTTTTGGGATACCGCAGGCGGTTATAATCACGCCTGCATTTCGCAAACGATCATCTGTTTTCTGTAAGCGATCCGGAGAAATCACGATCATTTCCATTCCCTCATTTTCACACGCCTTTCGCATCACCGCTCCAAAATAATCCGAATTCGCGAGAATCACTCCGGAAAGTCCGTCGAGTGTTCGCCCCGAAGAGCGAGCGAGTTCGAGAAGCGCCTCGGGAAACACCGGGATTTTCCCTGTACCCCCCGAAAGAAACGCCTTAATATTATCCCGATGAAATCCGTCCGCATCTTTTTTGGGGTCGATCGCCGATATGATTGCATCCGTATCAAGCCCATCCGGAAGCGGCACCTGAACAATAATTCCGTGAATATTTTCCCGACGATTGAGTTCTTCTATCGTCCCGATAATTTCTTCCTCGCGCGTCGATTCCGAAAACAAAAATTTCTCAAAACGAATGCCAGCGTCGCTCGCCGCTTTTTCTTTCAGGCCTACATACAGGTGCGATGCCGGATCGTTCCCCACAAGAAGAACCGCAAGTCCGGGCGCGGTGTTACGCAGAGAAATTTCCGCCTTCACATTGGCAAGAATTTTTTGCGCTATCGGTTTTCCGGAAAGAATTTCCATAACAAAAAAACGCCTACGCTTACCAAACAATGAATAAAAAGAATATTGCGACAACTATCCGATACGCGCCGAACAGGAGAAAAGTATGGGTTTTGATAAAACGCAGCAAGAATCGTATCGCCACAAGCGCCACCGCAAACGAAACAAGAAATCCCACTCCGAGAAGCTCCCACTCCGTCGATACAAAAGATCTTCCGTTTTTCAGAAGATCGTACGCCGTCGCAACAATCATCGTTGGAACCGCGAGGAGAAAAGAAAACTCCACGATCGCTTCACGCTTCATTCCCAAAAACAATCCTCCGACAATAGTCGCCGCCGAACGCGACACGCCGGGGACAATGGAGATCGCCTGAAACAATCCGAGCTTCACCGCCATCCCGTACGGCATCATCGCAAGATCGACAAGCGCTTCTTCTTTTTCGCGATGCCACTTCTCAAACAAGACGAGCGCCACTCCTCCGATAAAAAGCGATGCCACCACGACAAGCGGCGATCCAAGCAGATGTTTCACGGTTTTATAAAAAAGAAATCCGATCATACCCGTCGGCACAAACGCCACCGCCAACCGTTTGAGAATTTCGATATTCAAAAACCGACTCCGACCATACCATACTATTACCGAGAGAATCGCTCCGAGTTGAATCGCAATTTCAAACGATTTTGTAAACGCGTCATCCGAGATGCCAATCAGGCTTGAGGCGAGAATCATATGTCCGGTCGAAGAAACCGGAAAAAACTCCGTCAGCCCCTCAACGATACCAAGAATGATTGCCTGAAAAAAATCCATACTCTCGAAAAAACAGTTATCGAAACATTCATTTTTCTTATCTCTCGTTTTCTCTTTTCTGTATTCTTGCGGTCTTTAAAACAGGCTCGCCGTCGGCTTTGCCCCAACGAGAGGCGCGTGCTCGTTTTTCACCGACTCAAGCAGATCCTTTTGTCCGTGCAATTCCGCGATTTTTTTCCAATCCCTGAATTCCGGATACTTTTCAAGCTCTTTCTCGATCACCTCAACCGTAACACGCACATCTCCCGCCGCCGTATGCGCAGCCGTATGCGCTTCTCCGCAAAAAAGTTTATATGCCGCCGAGAGATTCCGCGCCGATACCATATCGCGCGGCACGACTTTATGATAGAGCACTTTTCCGTCGAGAATCCGTTTCGTCGTAAAATCGAAATTTTTTCCCACAGTCGCGAATTCCGCCCGCAAAAACGGAAGGTCGAACCCAATCACATTGAACCCGCCGACATCCGCCCCGTCAAACACACTCCACAATTCAAATGAGAGCGACGCGAAACTCGGCGCGTCTTTCACGTCTTCATCCGTAATGCCATTGATCCGCGATGCTTCTTCAGGAATGGGACGTCCCGGGTTAATCCGATGCACCTTTGCAAGAATTTCTCCATTCGGATAAATCTTCTCGTATCCGATTTCCACCATTTTATCTTCTCCAATTTCAAGCCCTGTTGTTTCTAGGTCAAAAATCACGAGCGGTCGAGAAAGCGGAAGAAGCTCCGGAATAATGGATTGCATACTTATGAATATACGTTTATCATTCAATGTTTTCCATTCTCGCACATATTTCTCTTTTCTTCCATTGTCTCCGCTTGCTTCCCTTTCACTTTTCCTTTTTTCTTTCTCTGCGCCGGTTTCGAGGAATTTTCTCTTTTCTCAACTCCCTGCTTTCCTTTACTCCACCGTAACGCTCTTTGCAAGGTTGCGCGGTTTATCGATGTCGTACCCGCGTTCCAGCGCGACATAGTAAGCAAAGAGTTGGAGCGGAAGCGCGGCAAGTATCGGATTGAGCATCTCTCTTGTTTTTGGGATGAAAAATGTATCTGTCGCCTTCTTTTGTATCGCCATATCTCCCTCGGTCGCAATCGCGAACACTTTCCCGCCGCGCGCAAGCACCTCTTCGATCCCGCTCATATTCTTCTCGTAGACGCTGTCTTTCGGAACTATTCCTATCACACACATATCATCGTCGACGAGCGCGATCGGCCCGTGCTTCATCTCGCCCGTCGGATACCCTTGTGCCGGCACATAGGCGATCTCTTTTATTTTGAGCGCGCCCTCAAGTGCAAGCGGGAAATTATGTATCCGTCCGAGATACATATATTGCATCGTTTTCGCGTATTTTTTCGCGAGCGCTCTGATCGTCTCCGCTTGCGTGAGAATTTTTTCCATTTGTTTCGGAATCTTTTCGATTGCTTTTACTGCCTGTTTTATTTTCTCCGCCGATAATCCGCGATCTTTCCCGAGAAAAACCGCAAGGAGCGAGAAAATCGCGAGCTGCGAGGTGAATGCCTTGGTCGAAGCGACACTGATCTCCGGTCCCGCATGGCAATACATCCCGGCATTCGTTTCACGTGCGATACTCGACCCGACAACATTGACAATTCCAATCGTGAGCGCCCCTTGTCGTTTTGCCTCTCGAAGCGCTGCAAGCGTATCAGCTGTTTCTCCGGATTGCGACACGGCAATAACAGCGGTTCTCTTATCAAGAATCGGTTTTCGATATCGGAATTCCGATGCTGTCTCGACTTCGGTCGGAATACGCGCGAGCTCTTCGATCATATATTCCGCGACCAATCCCGAATGGTATGATGTCCCGCATGAAACAATCACGATACGATTGATCGATCGCAGTTTTCTCTCAATCGATTTCAATCCACCCAGTCGCACCGAACCTTCTTTCACGAGAAGCCTCCCTCGAAGCGCGTCGGCAAATGTCCGCGGCTGCTCGAAAATTTCCTTCAGCATAAAATGCGGGTACTCGCCCTTTCCTGATGCCGTGGATGCAGGGTCGATATCGATGGAATCCTTCTTTCTTTCCTTTCCCGAACGGGTTTTCACAACAAACGATCCGCTTTCGATCGACGCCTGCTCGTAGTCGTCAAGATACACCGCTTTTCGGATATTTCCCGACATTGCCGAGACATCGGATGCGATACAGATTCCCTCCTTGCCGATTCCGATTACAAGCGGACTCGAGAGTCGCGCCGCACACAACTTCCCCGGTTCATCCGCCGAAAGCGCGACAATGCCGTACGCGCCGCGAAGTTTCTTTATCGCTTTCCCAAACGCCTCTTCGAAATTTTTTTCTCCTCGCGCATATTCTTCTTCGATCAGGTGCGCGATCACTTCGGTATCCGTTTCCGATCGGAATCGATGCCCCTTTCGTTCAAGCTCTTCTTTCAGTTCCCGATAATTTTCGATAATGCCATTGTGTACAATCGCTATTTTTCCACTGCAATCGATATGCGGATGCGCGTTTTTTTCCGATGGTTTCCCATGGGTCGCCCACCGTGTGTGTGCGATGCCGATACATCCTCCTATATCGGACGGTAATTTTTCTTCAAGATTGACGACTTTCCCTGATGATTTCACCACCCGCATTCGATTTTTTGGATCTCGAATTTTGACTTTTGATTTTTGATGTTCAAGAACAGCAATACCGGCGGAATCATACCCGCGATACTCGAGTCGCTTGAGTCCCTCGATGAGAAACGCCTTCGCCGGTTTTTTCCCGACATAGCCCACAATGCCACACATATTTTTGAAGAATCAACGATTGAGAATCCTTGAGAAAAATTACCAAACGGAAAACATTTCTGCGTACCAACCCCCTACCCCTTTTTCAGCATATCAATAATACTACTCAAGGTGTCCGTATGATACCGCGCGAAACATTCAGCACAATCATCATCACTCCCTGCGCGCAACAGATGTACACTTTGTATAGAAGGATTTTTTTGTGGAAGAGAAAAGTAACTTTTGTGATCATCGACAAATATCACATCCTCATCTGCCTCCATCACTTTTTCAATAATGTCCCACTTGCTTTCATTTGTCACCAATACCTGTTCGACCGATCGATCAAGTCCCGACCCTCTTATTTTCGTGCTTTGAAATTCAGCGTCACCAAATGTCAAAATAATCCGCTCATGCTCTGACACACCATCAAGAAACTCCCTCACTTCATCAAAGACAAACCTTTCCCCGTCTGCAGTGATATCACGAAGCAGCTTCGCAAAAGATCGTTTTGATGCTGCCGGCGCAAGCATTCGCAAAATCTTTTCGTGACGTTCGGGAGAATAGAGATATCCACTCATTCCATCTCCTCTTGCAAAGTACGTCCTTGATTGCTCGTATATTTCTTTTGAAATTCCTTCCGTCTCAAGTTTTTCTTGAGACAATCGAAGGACCGCATCCAGATCGTACAGTGTTCGATCAAACTCAAGAAATATCTTCATACTCTACACCACGATACTCACGAGTTTTCCGGGCACGATGATTACTTTTCGGATTTCTTTTCCATCCGTGTGTTGCTTTACTTTTTCGCTTGCAAGCGCCGACTGACGAAGTTCCTCATCCGAAGCATTGGCCGAGAGGCTGAGGCGATCACGCACTTTTCCATTTACCTGTACGACTATTTCCACCTCCTCGACAATAATTTTTTTCTTGTCCCACTGCGGCCACTCCCCAAGAAAAATCGATTTTTTGTTGCCAAGTTTTTCCCACAATTCTTCGGCGATATGCGGAGCGAAAGGAGATAAAAGAAACAAAAGTGTTGCGTAATTTTCTTTACTCAGCATTGTTTCTTTCTCCATCGCATTGACCAAAATCATAAGCGAGCTCACCGCGGTATTGAATTTGAATTCTTCGATATCTTCCGTGACTTTTTTGATCGTTTGATGCAACAGACTTTCAAGACCTTTGCCCTTAGCTTTTGAGCTTCTCTTTTCAACCCTGTCTTGTAGTTTCCACACTTTTTCCAAGAACCGGCGCGCGCCAACGACACCCTCCGTATTCCAGGCAATGTTTTGCGTAAACGGCCCCAAAAACATTTCGTATATACGGAGCGAATCGGCTCCAAGCTCTTCGATAATATCATCCGGATTGATCACATTGCCGTATCGCTTCGACATTTTTCTGCCATCAGAGGCAAGGATAAGTCCGACATAGACCAAACGCTTGAACGGCTCTTTCCCCGAAACAACACCGACATCAAAGAGAAATTTGTGCCAAAATCGAGCATAGAGCAAATGACGAGTCGCGTGTTCCGCGCCACCAACATAGAGATCGACCGGCATAAAAGCGGCTTCTTTCTTTTTGTTGACGAGCGCTTTTTTGTTGTCCGGATCGATATAGCGAAGATAGTACCAAGAAGACCCCGCCCACTGCGGCATGGTATTTGTTTCGCGACGAGCGGGCCCTTTGCATTTCGGGCACTTTGTCTTCACCCACCGTTCTATGCTCGCAAGCGGAGACTCTCCGGTACCCGTTGGCTCGTACGATCGCACGTTTGGAAGAATCACCGGCAAGTCTTGTTCCGGAACCGGCACGGCGCCGCACTTTTCGCAATGAACGATGGGGATCGGCTCTCCCCAATAGCGTTGCCGAGAAAACACCCAGTCGCGCATTTTGTAATTCACCGATTTTTTCCCGAGCTTTTTTTTCTCAAGCCACTGTATCATTTTTTCTCGTGCCTCTGCCGATCGAAGTCCCGTAAAATCCCCGGAATCAATGAGCACTCCATCTCCGGTATATATTTCTTCCTTGCTACGAAAAACTCGCCACATGAAAGCATGGTGCGTACCAAGTTGAGAGATATCTCCGACACGATCAAGCGGCTCCCAAAATAACTCATGCGTATCATGTTCTTCATCAGAAAGACCCTCTCGTTCCATGTCCTTCAAGGAGGCGACAAACACTATATCTCGATCACAACAATTCACCCCTTTTCTTTCTTTGAATCCATGACCATACAATGCTGGAATAAGTATTCTTTCGATAGCAATATTTTTGTACCCGGTCTCCTCTTGAATTTCTCGAACGATTGCTTCTTCCGGATCTTCTCCCTTCTCAATTCCTCCTCCAGGAAAAACACAAGTTCCTCCTTGTTTGCGGCGCAAGATAATCGTCTTTTTTTTCTCCGGATCAAGAACAATTGCCGTGACACAATCTTTTGACGTTGTCTCTTTGTCTTCTCTTGGGGTACACTCTCCCTTCATAACAATATAAGGCGCTACCGTCTGCACAGTAGGCAAGTCGTATTTCTTTGCAAAAACAGCGTCTCGTTCGTCATGTGCCGGAACCGCCATTACCGCGCCGGTACCATAATTTCCCAATACATAATCCGCGACAAAAATCGGCACGCCCTTGCCGGTAAACGGATTAACCGCTTCTATTCCTTCCAGTTGTATGCCGGTTTTTTCTTTTCCAAGTTCGGTCCGCTCGAGCTCTGATTTCTTTTTTGTTTTCTCGATATATTTGCGAACCGCTTTGTTACCTGGATGCGTTGCCTCCCATTCCGACACCAATGGATGTTCCGGCGCCACCACCACAGAGGTACAGCCAAAAATCGTATCGATTCTTGTCGTAAAAACTTCGAGGAATTGATTTTCTTTTTGATTCTGAGTACTGGCATTTCGATCCGTCAACGAAAATCGTACCATCGCCCCCTCGCTTCGTCCGATCCAATTTTTTTGTTGCGTAACAATAGACTCCTCCCATTGGAGCTCCTTTGAATCAAGATCTCGCAGCAATCGATCAGCATATCGCGTCATTCGCAACATCCACTGACGCATCGGTCGTTTTTCCACCTCGCTCCCACAGCGCTCACACAGACCGTTTTCCAAATCCTCATTGGCAAGACCGGTCTGGCAAGAAGGGCACCAATTGATCGGCTCATGCGATTCGTATGCCAATCCTTTTTTGTAGAGTTGAAGGAAAATCCACTGCGTCCATCGATAGAATTCGGGGTCGGTCGTATTGATTTCTCGATTCCAGTCATAGGTAAACCCGATTTTTTCCAATTGTTTTTTGAACGTAGCGACATTCTTTTTTACCGCAATACTCGGGTGGACGTGATTTTTTATCGCATAGTTTTCTGCAGGAAGACCAAACGCATCCCAACCCATCGGATGCAATACGCCGTACCCCTGCATTTGCTTCATACGAGCAACGACATCGGTCGCGATATATCCCTTTGGATGCCCCACATGAAGACCCGCCCCCGAAGGGTACGGAAACATATCAAGCACATAAAATTTCTTTTTCCGCGCATACTGGCGATAGATTCCTTTTTTCTCCCAAATCTTTTGCCATTTCTTTTCGATTGACTGAGCGCGATACGGTTTCATACGATTGATTCCATTAAAAAAACAAAGAATATCCTTTATCATAGCCGAAAAATCTCTCTTTTGGCAAGAAAAAACCCGATTACTCGGGTCTTTTTTCTTGATATATCTTTTTATTTCTTTTCCTGAAAGAATCGGCTCATTAATTTTCGGACCAGTCTGTAAACACCATACAAGAGCACACCGTAAATGAGGATAAGCGGGAGTCCGACGATGACGAATATAATCGCTCCCATTGCAAGTTTCCCAAGATTTCCAAAGAGCGTTTGAATTGCTTCCTTGATTACTTCCCATGGGCGAAGCGATGACTTTCCGGAGACAATCTTAGCATCTTCTTGGAAAGATACGGTGATCGTCGCCATATCGGTTTGCGAAGAAAGATATCGGAGCTGTCCTTCGAGCGACTCAATCTCTCCGCGAACCACTCCAAGCTCCCTTGTAACATCGATCACGTCGCCTATCTTCTCCGCTTTTCCAAGGAGCGCCTGCAATGATTCTTCTTGCGCTCGTTTATTCTTCAATCGCGCCGAAAGGTCAATATACTGCGCCGTCACATCTGATCCGGATGTGTTCTCATTTATTACTTGCGTTGCAATACTTCGCACCTCGCGCATCACGCCATCAAACTCCGCAACCGGAACTTTCAGCATAACCACCCCTGATTTTTCCCTGTTTCCGTACGAGGAAACATTGCTCGATGCCACCTCTCCGGAAAATTTCTTGGCGATGTCCTGGAGTTTCGTTAGTGTTTCATCCGCGTTCTTCACGCGAATATCAAATTGTCCGTTTTTGATGATTTTTTTATCTGTCTCCGGAGCCTGTGCGTACCCATCGTTCATCATCACCGGCACGCCGGCATCCGATGACACCGCATTTTCTCTTTCATTGAAAATTTCCCGCCTCATCATCTTCTCCTGCGGCGTAACCGCTCCCGCATTCTCATTGCGGGTGTCGTCGTCAAATCGGGGACCATCCATCATTACGGACGGATTCATCATTCCCCCGCGACCACTCCACATCTTGCGCGCGGTCAATGCGCCTACCGCGGCCAAAAGGAGACTTGCGATAAAAATCCCAACAAGTATCCATAATGCCCACTTCACAACCTTCTGAAGCATTGTCGGCGATATTGTATTGTGCATATTTTTTTCTGAGTTTAATGAAGCACTTCCTTCACGATATCGACCGCCTTTTGCGGTGTTGTAAAGGCTTTTACGAGATAAAATCGTGTCGCATCGAGTCCGCCGACTTTTTTCAGCATTCCGTCATCATCGAGATTTGAGAGCACAACAACCGGAATTGTTTTCAATACATCGTCATTTTTCAATTCTTTGAGCACTTCGACACCGTCTTTTATCGGCATTTGAATATCGAGAAGCACGATATCCGGTCGTTTGTCGCGGATGACTTGCATCCCCTCTTCTCCATTGGTCGCCGTTACGATATCGAATCCACTTTGAACGAATTTCCGTTGATACATATCTCGGATATTTTCGTCATCATCTACGATGCAGACAAGTTTTCCAACCGGTGTCATATTTTTTTATTTTGCAATTTCGAAGAAAAACGAGCTCTTCACTTCGAGGAGTTTTTCCATCGCCGGAGTCCCATCGGCTGAAAGAATTTTCATTTTGGCTTCGGTCGCGCGATCGATAATCGCTCGCAACTCTTCTGATGAGAAAATCTTTTCTTCATGATACCCGAGAAAAAGAGTCGTAATTTCCCGAAGATACTCGATAAACATTTGCACTTCCGGTTCCGGATACATTTGGAGCAGCTTATTGGCGACATCGTTCACATCCGAGAGCGTGGTCGCAAGCGACTGAAATTGTCCATATACGCCCTCAAGCACCCGACGTTCAATCCCAAGCGCTTCCGACATCATATGCATCTCCGTCTCAATCATCTCCTTCTTCAGTTGCGATCCGTTTTCGTGTCGCGGTCCCGCTTCGACAAAAAACTTCTCCATCGACTCAAGATACGTCACAAACGAATCCAATTCTTCGTAATGGTATTTTTCGCGGAGACGATTCGCCACGAGTTCGATATTTTTGATCTGCTTTTGCTCCGGCCGACCTTCTAAGAGTTTTTTGATGATATTTTTCTCGAATGTCATAGTGAAATCAGTATATCACATCTTGTCATTCCGGAAGACCGATGCCGTGCCTGCTATGGTGTTTTTTCGCTACACGAACACGCGCCAGCTCTTTTTCGAGTATGGCTGCGACACGTGCGTATTCTTCATCATCGGCCCGCACGCGTTCTTGCATAATTTTTTCCGCTTCTCTTCGCGCCTTTTCCGCCCGAGCAAGATCAATTTCTTCGGCTCGCTCGGCAGTATCCGCCAAGATTACCAACGTATTGTTGTGAAATTCCACAAATCCTCCGGAAGTCGCAATCATCTTCCCCTCCTCTTCCGCGTTTCCGCGAAGAAAAATCTCACCCGCTTTCAGAGCGCCGATATATGGGATGTGATGCGGAAGAAGCGTTACCTCTCCACCCTCAACCGGAAGTGTTACCTGATATACCTCTTGTTCAAAGACAGTTTTTTCCGGTGTTACCACCTTGAGATTTATATGTACCATAACCTTAGAAGATTTTAGATTTATGATTTTAGATTTACGAATCAGAAACTCTTTCTTAAGACTTATTCATAAATCTTACATCTTCAATCATAAATCACTCCCGCCAATAATAACAAAACAAAGAATACGATTAAGCTTTTGAAGCAGCAACAACCTCATCTATAGAACCTTTCATATAGAAATTCTGCTCCGCGATGTCATCGAGTTCGCCGGAAAGAATCTTCTCAAATCCGCTAATCGTGTCTTCAAGCTTCACATATTTCCCGGGTGTCCCCGTAAACTGCTCCGCAACGAAAAACGGCTGCGAGAGATATTTTTGGATTTTTCTTGCTCGCGCCACCGCCAGTTTGTCATCCTCGGTCAATTCTTCCATACCGAGAATCGCGATAATATCCTGCAAATCCTTGTATTTCTGAAGGACACGCTGCACGCCACGAGCGACATTGTAATGCCTCTCGCCGATAATCTGCGGGTCAAGAATCGTCGAGCTCGAGTCAAGCGGGTCGACCGCCGGATAGATACCGAGTTCCGAGAGCGCGCGTGAAAGCACCACGGTCGAATCGAGGTGTCCGAATGTGGTCGCCGGCGCCGGGTCGGTCAAGTCGTCAGCCGGCACATATACCGCCTGCACCGACGTGATCGATCCTTTTTTCGTCGAGGTAATTCGTTCCTGAAGTCCACCCATTTCTTCGGCGAGCGTCGGCTGATACCCCACAGCAGACGGAATGCGTCCGAGAAGAGCCGATACTTCCGATCCCGCCTGTGTAAATCGGAAAATATTGTCGACAAACAAGAGTACGTCTTTCCCTTCCGCGTCACGAAACTCTTCCGCCATAGTGAGCGCAGAGAGTGCCACTCGCTGACGCGCTCCCGGTGGCTCATTCATCTGACCGAACACGAGCGCCGTCTTGTCGAGCACGCCCGACTCTTTCATTTCATGATAGAGGTCATTTCCCTCACGTGTTCGCTCTCCCACACCGGCAAATACCGAATACCCGCCATGTTCCTGGGCGATATTGCGAATGAGCTCTTGAATCACCACGGTTTTTCCAACGCCCGCTCCTCCGAAAAGCCCGACCTTTCCTCCCTTCATGAAGGGGCAGATGAGGTCGATGGACTTGATACCCGTTTCGAATACTTCCGCTTTGGTTGATTGTTCTTCGAATTTCGGCGCCGCACGATGAATCGAGCGCTTCGTTTTCGTTTCGACTTCCGGTTTGCCATCAATCACATTTCCGAGCACCCCGAACATCCGCCCGAGCGTCGCCTCGCCCACCGGTACTGATATCGGAGCTCCCGTTGCAATGACTTCCATTCCACGACGAAGACCGTCGGTCGAGCCCATCGCCACAGCGCGCACGCGATTGCCTCCCAAGTGCTGATGCACTTCCGCGACCAATTTCCCATCCGCTGTCATTACTTCAATCGCATCGTAGACCTTGGGCAAAACTCCTCCCTCAGCAAATTCTGCATCCACCACCGGTCCGATGATCTGAATAAGCTTTCCATTATTTGTCATAAAATTTCCAATTCAATTTAAGATTTATGATTTAAGATTTAAGAATATTCCTAAATCGTAAATCGTACTTCATAAATCATTTTCTTCTCTCTATAAACCCGATTTTTTGTTTCGGCTTGCTCTCTTCTTTCAAGAGCTGTCTCAACACATCAAACACCGTTTTGAATTGCTTATCGTACTTTCGTTCCATTACCTCTATCTTCTTTCGGAACGCATCATGCGTCGCGAGCATATTTCGCAATTGCACAAACGTACGCATGATCTGAATATTTACCGCAATCGCCCGCTTGCTTTTGAGTATGCTTGAGAGCATTGCTACTCCGGATTCCGTAAAGGCATATGCATTAGTCTTCCTCCATGTCTTTTCTGAGCCTCAATTCCACTTGAGGTCACAATTTGTGACCTCAAGATTTCCATTTCACGATCAAGAAGCTGAAACATGAAGTCCTGTGGGAATCGCTCGCTATTACGCTTGACTGCTTGAATCAACACCTTCGTCTCCACCTCGTAGAGCTCTGCCAAATCGGAATCAAGCATGACCTTTTCGCCACGCAGCCAAAAAATCCGCTTCTCAATATGTGCATTTGGAATCACACTCATTGTCTCTTTTTTCTTATTCATAAATCTAAAATCATAAGTCTTCAATCTCGTTTCGCTAGCGCGAAACGGCCGCCATGCCAGCGGAGAGCTCGGCGATTTCCTGCGTGATCTTTCCTTGGCGAATCTGATTGTATGCGAGCGTGAGATCTGCCACCATTTCCTTTCCTGCATCCGTCGCATTTCGCATTGCCATCATTCGCGCCGCTTCCTGTGAGGCGTTTGATTCGAGTATGGCATGATAAATCTCCATCTCAAGCAGTCGCGGAATCATTTTCCAGAGTACTTTTTTCGGCGACGGCTCAATCACGTATTCCGCACGCACAACACGCGTTTTGATTGCGCCGTGATCAATCTCGTGAAGCGTTTTCTGCACATCCTTTTCCACGACCGGAAGGAGCGCCCGGACTTTTACTTCTTGCGAAAGCATGGATTTGAAATCGGTGTAAATCATAACGACACGATCGATACGCTTCGACTCGAATTCCTCAATAAGAATTTTCGCGATCGGTCGCATCATCTCCACCTTCGGCGTTCCAAGGGCATCCGGAAACGAGGCGATGATTTCTCCATTGAACCGACGCACCGACGTTTCCGCCTTTTTCCCGATGGTGACGAATACCGAACCTCTCTCCTTATCTTCTTTCAGAGTCTGTCGGAGTTTTTTCACGATCTGTGAATTAAATGCGCCGCAAAGTCCGCGATTCGAGGAAATCACAACGTAGAGTTGCTTCCGAATCAGTCGCTCCGAAAGAAGCGGGTGCTGTTCGAATTTCTGCAACACGGACAACTGGTGCAGGAGGTCAATCACGCTCTTTGCATAGGGACGGATTGCCAGAACCTGCGATACGGCTTTGCGCATTTTGACAGCCGAAATCATTTCCATCGCGCGGGTGATTTTCCCGGTGGCTTTCACTCCCTTTATTCGACGTCGAATGTCTCGTACTGATGCCATAATTGCAAGAATTATGTAATGAAGAATTGCGAATCAAGAATTTCTTTATCTTAGGCTTGATTCTTAATTCCTGATTCTTTATTCTTCCCTGTTTAAAGGAAAAAACTTATGCTATCTGAAATCCCGGTTTGAAAGCAGCGATATGCTTCTTCAACATTTCCTCCACTTCCGGCGTGAGCGCGCGTTCTTTTATGATCGCCTCAAGCGCCTCTTTCCCCGTTGTTTCAAAATATACAAAGAATTCTTTTTCAAATCGTCCGAGATTTTCTACTTTCACATCGTCGAGATGTCCGCGGGTAAGCGCGTAGAGAATCGCGACTTCTTTTTCGACCGGAAGCGGTGCATACTGCGGTTGTTTGAGGATTTCCACCGCGCGGCGTCCACGTTCGATCAAGAGGCGAGTTTTTTCATCCAAGTCCGATCCGAACTGCGCAAACGCTTCGAGTTCGCGGAACTGCGCGAGATCGAGGCGAAGCGTTCCCGCAACTTGCTTCATCGCCTTAATCTGCGCCGCCGAACCGACGCGCGATACCGAGAGTCCCACATTTAAAGCCGGACGAATCCCTTTATAAAACAAATCCGATTCGAGGTAAATCTGCCCATCGGTAATGGAAATAACGTTTGTCGGGATATACGCCGACACATCGCCCGCCTGCGTCTCAATAATCGGAAGCGCCGTAAGTGATCCGCCACCGAAATCTTTATTCAGTTTCGCGCTCCGTTCAAGAAGTCGTGAATGGAGGTAAAACACGTCGCCCGGATACGCCTCGCGTCCCGGCGGACGACGGAGAATGAGTGAAATCTGCCGATAGGCGACCGCATGCTTCGAGAGATCGTCGTAAATCACAAGAACATCCTTTCCTTGATCCATAAAAAATTCCCCCATCGCGCAGCCCGCGTAAGGAGCGATAAACGAAAGCGCCGCCGCTTCCGATGCACCCGCCACCACAACCGTTGTATATTCCATCGCGCCGGACTTTTCGAGCTCCGCGACAATACGCGCGACTTTCGATTCCTTCTGACCTACCGCGACGTAAATACAAACGACATTTTGCCCTTTCTGATTGATAATCGTGTCGATTGCGATTGCCGTCTTTCCCGTTTGACGATCGCCAATAATAAGCTCTCGCTGTCCGCGTCCGATCGGAATAAGCGCATCGATCGCCTTGATACCGGTCTGAAGCGGCTGATTCACCGACTGGCGCGTAATTACGCCCGGTGCGATTTTTTCGACCGGATAAAATTTTTCCGCCTCGATTTTCCCCTTACCATCGATCGCCTCGCCAAGCGCATTCACCACACGCCCAATGACCTTTTCCGATACCGGAACGGAAAGGATGCGTCCGGTTGATTTCGCCGTCATTCCTTCTTTGATATCCCCCGTCTCACCAAGAAGCATCACACCGACTTCCCCCTCTTCCAAGTTCAAAGCGACACCATATGAAGCGCCTTCGCCCACCGGCGAATCGAACTCGATCATTTCCGATGCCATCGCCTCGGAAAGTCCCGAAACGCGCGCGACGCCATCACCAACTTCGAGTACGGTACCGATCGCCTCCACCTTCGGCTCGTGATGAAATTCCGCGATCTGCTTCTTCAGTTCTTCAATAAGGGTATTGCTCATACAATTTTTTCCAGAATGTAGAATTTAGAATCTAGAATATTGATTGCTCGACATTCCAGATTCAAGACTCCAAATCTTTCTTCAGTGCCCGAACTTTTGCCGAAAGGGATGCATCGTACAGAAATTCACCGCTACGCAATCGAGCACCGCCAATGAGACTCGGATCAGTGACAAATCGCGCAAGAATATTTTTTCCCTGAAATAATTTTCCAGCCTTAGACTCAAGTTTCTTTTGAGTCGATGTATCAGGATCAAATGCGGTCGCGATCTCCACCTCGACACTCCCGGAAGCAACCTTTTGCATGTGTTCCGCCTGCGCAAGAATTGCCGAGAGCTTTCTCATCTCGCCCCTCCGCGAAAGCCATGCCAAAAATTGCTCTTTGATTTCCTTATCTCCTCCTTTTTCTGAAAGTTCGAGGAGAACCTTTGCGTATTGTTTCGTACTCAATCGCATACTGTATACTACTCGATTACTCGACGCCGAAACTCTCTCATCTTACTCTCCTTCTTTTTCGATCAGTTCTTTTTCCCTTGTACTGCTCATTTTTTCCTTGAGAATCTTCTCGACCGCAAGAACGACCGTCTCGGAAAGCTCTCGTTTCGCTTGTTCGATCATCCGTGCTCGATCATCCGCGAGTTTCATATCGGCATCCGCGAGGAGTTTTTTTACCCGTTCTTCGGTTTCAGCAATTTTTGCCGCGTCACGTTCCTTTCCTGCTTCAGCCGCCTCGGCGAGGAGTTTCTTTGCATCACTTCGTGCTGATGCGAGGGCTTCTTTTTCCTTTTCCTCTATTTCTTTCAGTCGCTTTTCCGCACGCTCGGCATCTTTCAGTCCTTTCTCAATTTTTGTTGAACGTTCGTCCATCATGGCAAGCATCGGCCGATAGGCGAACTTTTTCAAAACAAAAAAAAGGATGAAGAAATTCACCACCTGCGCCAAAAGTAACCTTCCATCGATACCAAGATTTGCGAGCGCTTCCATGGACGTAAAACTGAGCAATAATTACCGAAAGAGAATCATCAGAGCGACCACCAACGCATAAATGGCGATGGCTTCGGTAAATGCGATACCGAGAAACATCGTCAACTGAATCTTTGGCTGCGCCTCCGGATTTCGACCGATCGCCTCCACTACTTTCGAAATGAGAATTCCCATACCGAGTCCCGGTCCGATCGCACCGATACCGATCGCGAGTGCCGCACCGAGCAACTTTGCTGCTTCGACTTCCATAGTTTTTTTCTTAAAACGTATTAAACAATTACCTATTGTAGAGCCTTTTTTGAAACCTGTCCACTTCTTGAGAATTTTGAATTGCCAATTTTGAATTTTGATTGAAATTCGAATTTTTAAATTTAAAATTGACTCGAAATTCAGTATTCAAAATTAAAAATTCACTCAATGCTCCGCCGGCACCGTCGCCATCTTCAAAAACACCGCCGTGAGCATCGCGAACACCGTCGCCTGAATCAATCCCACAAACACCTCGAGTGCGAGAAATGGGAGTGGTACGATATACGGCACCAAATGCAGCATCACGGTCAAAAGAATTTCCCCGGCAAATACGTTTCCGAACAATCGAAAGGCAAAAGAAAGAATTTTTGCAATTTCCGAAACAAGCTCAAGCGCCCCCATAGCCGTCCCAAGCACATAGGGTTTTTTCCATGGCGCAATAAGAAATTTCGCCGCATATCCGCGTACTCCCAATGCAAGAATGCCTGTTATTTGAATGACGATCACGACCGCGAGCGAGAGTCCAAGTGTAAAATTGAGATCGGCCGAGGTGCTGCGTAAAAATGGAATAATCGTCGCGTGACCCGCTTCTCCCTCATGAAGCAATCCCACCGTTCCCAGCCCCGGCAAAAGCCCCGCCCAATTGGAAAAAAGAATAAACAAAAAAATGGTCGCGATAAGCGGAAAAAATTTTCGCGCCATCGAACGATCCTGCATAATGCCTTCGAGGAGATTGAGAATACTGTCAAAAACAATTTCGAGAAGATTTTGCGCGCCGCGCGGCACCTCGCTCCACCGAGAAAGCGCCCGCTGCGTGAGAAAAATAAGAAACACGCTCACAATCGCGCCGATCAAAAGCGCATTGGTTATAGGGAGCGCACCCAAGAGAAAGAGTTGTTCCGCAGCAATGGAAATTTCCATACTTTTGATTTTGAATACAGAAAAGGGCGTTTCGTCGCCCCAAAACGCCTTCTATTGTACAGCAAAAAAAGAAAGAGTCAATCGCACATTTATTGAAGCGTATCGGATCCACGCTCAGTATCACCAGAAAACTCATCTACCAAAGAATCTCTTTCTGCTTTTAACTGTGCTAAAATTTGTTCATGAATTTTCCGGAGAGAGGCTTCTTGTGGCATGTTTTGAAGATTCTTTTCCGCCGTCAAAATCTTTTCACTGAGTCCTTCGAGTTTTTGAGTGTATAACTTCACTCGCTCTATTTTTTCTGTTGCCTTTTTGACATCCAAATCAGCCTCAATACCTTCCCGAATTCCAGCGTCTGGACGCTTTGCATGTTCACGTGCCTCAGCAGCGTCAACTCTTCTCTGTATTTCACCCTCAATTCCCATATATTTTTCACAATAATTATGCGACTTTTCTCAGATCATCTTCTTTTGGAATTTCAGAACTTCTCTTTTTTGAAAACAGATTTTTAAATCCTTCAATCAGATTTTCTGTTGCTGGTTTTTTTTCACCGGAAAATCCTGCAATTGGATTGTCCGGATGTACAAATCCGGGTGATATAGAATTCGCCTCCGATAGCACAACGCCATCCCCTCCCTTCGGCTTTTCTGGGTCCGGTTTTGACCTTGGTCGCTCCCAGCTTGAAAAATTAAAAGCTTCTCCCATATGATTTCCTTACAGATTCCCCCTCTACTCTATCAAATTTTCATCTTCTTGAACACTTTTTGTGCCGTCCCCTCCACGGTTTTTTCAAGCGCTTCTTTCGAAATGCCTTTTATTTCCCCGATTTTCTCGGCGACCAGCGTTACATATGCCGGCTCATTTCGACTCCCGCGATGAGTTTGAGGAGCGAGATACGGGCAATCTGTTTCGGTCAGCATTCGATCGACCGGAATATCTTTGACGGTTTTTGCAAGATCATCTTTTGTGCCCCGCAAGGAACTCTTTACCGGGTACGTGATATTTCCGGTAAAGGAAAAAAATACATTTGGAAGTTCAAGAAATTTTTTCGTTACTTCAGTATCGCCCACATAACAGTGCAATACCAAGGACTGTTCCGCCTGTTCTGAACCCACCCCCTCTTCTCGTATCATTTCATACAAATCCTGATAGGCATCATCTGTCCCAATGGAGGGGCGGCAGTGAATAATCATCGGGAGACTGCTTTCAAGAGCCAGTCTTTTCTGCACGAGAAAACCTTCTTTTTGAACATCCTTTTCTTCATCAGTAATCGGTTTTTCCGGATTGCGGGAGAAATAATCCAAACCACATTCGCCGATCGCCCGGACTTTTGGATGAGCGACCAACGTTTTCAATTCACCGATCCATTCATTGCGTTGACGCTCTTCTTTTGCCGTATCAAGGAGATATTCGTGTGGATGAATACCGACACTTGCAAAGACACCTTCGTATCGCTCGGCACAATCGATCGCTTTTTTACTTTCCTCAATATCCGTTCCGATCGAAAGAATATGTGAAACGCCAGCCTCACGTGCGCGGCGTATCACTTCGTCACGATCCTGATCAAATTCTGAAAAATGAATATGCGCGTGTGCGTCGATCATAGAGCGACATCAAGAATTATGAAATAAGGGACAGGAATTTTTTCGTGCTCCGTGAAGGGAAGTTCTTGATTCAAGATTCCTTATTTTCAATACGCCGAAAAAGCGGCTCGACCTTCCTCTCTACAATCGCTTGTGTTATTTTTTCAGCGGTTTCCGGAAGAAACGACTGCAGGCAAAATCCGATCTCGGCAAGCGTTTCGAGATATTCCGTCATAACCCGCTCAAATTTCTCGACATCGGACTTGGCAAGTTCCCACGGTTTTTCTTCGGCAATTTTTTTGTCGAGCATGCGCGTTTGATCCATGATCCATTCGAGTGCTTCGGTCAAACGATAAGCCTGTAGGTGATCCAAAAATATTTTTGGAAATTCTCTTGATGTGGAATATTCGAAAGGATTTTTCATTCGCTCAGAGAGCTTTATCACTCGAGACACGACATTCCCGAGACCGTTTGCGAGATCAGCATGGTATTTTTCGGTCATCCGTTCCCAAGAAATATCAATATCTTCTCCAAATGGCGCGGCAGCCAACAGCAAATATCGCGCTCCGTCGATCCCAAATTTTTCGACCACTTCATCCGGACCGATGACATTCCCGAGTGATTTGGACATTTTTTTTCCGGCATTGGTGATATGTCCATGAATGAGAATTTTTTTCGATGGTTTCATTCCCGCTGAAAGAAGCATCGCCTGCCACATCGCGGATTGTTGGCGAAGATTGTCTTTTCCGGCAATTTGTACGCCCGGCCAAAATTTTTCCAGACGCTCCTCATCCGCAGGCCATCCAAGTGTCGAGATATAGTTGACGAGTGCGTCAAACCACACGTACATCACGTGCTCGGGATCATCGGGAACCGGAATCCCCCACGGCATCTTCCGAGAAAGACGGGAGACACTGAAATCCTGCAATCCGCGCTCGACAAATGAATGGATTTCATTCATTCGTTTTTCGGGAAATACAAAATCAGGATTTTTTTGATAGAGCGCGAGGAGTGATTCCTCGAATTTCGAGAATCGGAAAAAGTAGTTCTCCTCCTCGACAATTTCAATCTCACGATTGGGATGATCCGGACACTTTCCATCTATCAATTCTGAATCCGTTTTTTCGAGCTCGCAACCGACGCAATATTTCATTTCATACTGTTTTTTGTAGATGTCGCCGTTTGCGAGACATTTCCGCCAAAATGCTTGCGCCGCTTCGATATGGTGCGCATCGGTGGTGCGGACAAAATTGGTATAGCTGATATTGAGGAGCGACTTCAAATTCCGGAAATGCTCCGACATTTCGTCGCAAAATTCCTGCGGCGTCATATCTTTCTTTTTTGCTTCCTCGTAAATCTTCACGCCATGTTCGTCGGTACCGATATTGAAAATCACATCATTTCCAAGCAGTCGCTCAAAACGCGCGATGACATCGGCTTGCACGGCTTCAAGCGCAAAGCCAATATGTGGCTTTCCGTTTACATACGGAAGCGTGGTGGTGATATAAAATGGTTTCATAGCAATCAATTCTTCACTCCTTACTATCCCACTTCTTTATCCCTTTTTCAAGGGATTTTCCGAGTGGTATTGACATTTTGTATATTTAAGTGTATAATAGAAAACAGTACCATCAACAACCAAGGAGGGAGGAGGGGATGTTGGGAAAAGCGATTAAATTCGTCGAAGAACAGCTCGACGAGATCGACGGACACCACCCGTCTGGGGTATCACAATTCCTGTTTGCCATCTTGATGGCAGCGGGATTCATCGCACTCTGCCTAATTGGCGGGGTGTTCCCCTGACCAGTACTGTACTCGCCCGGTTGCACACGCGACCGGGTTTTCATTTTTTCTCAAAAACAATCACCGTAAATTCCCCTTTGACTGTCTGCTCGTTCTCTTGGTAGTGCGAGATGACATCGGAAAGAGTTCCTCTCTGCAACTCCTCGAAGAGCTTGGTGAGTTCGCGGCCGACAATCACTTCTTTTGATGGCGTGAGCGACTGGAGCAGTGCGAGATTTTTCAGCACGCGGTGCGGCGACTCATAGTATATGACCGGTATTTCTGAAGCGGCCACCTTTTTGAAAAATGTTTCCCGGCCTTTTTTGTGTGGCGGAAATCCAAGGAAAAGAAATTCCCGCATATCAATCCCGGCAACCGATACGAGCGTCGTGAGCGCCGACACTCCCGGAATAGGAACGACGTTTACCTGATTCTCACTCGCGAGCGAAACCAGTTTGTTTCCCGGATCGGAGAGTCCGGGCGTTCCCGCGTCAGATACAAATGCCAAGCGCTCACCATTTTTCATCCGATCAACAAGGTGCTGTAATTTTGTGCTGTCGGTGTGTTCGTGGCACGAGATGAGTGGTTTTTTGATCTGATAGTGAGCAAGGAGCTTCCCCGTTACGCGAGTATCTTCACACAAAATAGCATCAACACTTTTCAGTGTCTCGAGCGCGCGAAGGGTGATATCGGAAAGATTACCAATAGGAGTAGCGACGATGGAGAGGGTGCCAGACATAGTCAATTTTGAATTTTGAATTTCCAATTTTGAATGAAATTCGAAAATTGAATGTTTAAAAATTGAATCAAAAGTCAACATTAAAAATTTAAAATTATTCGACGCTACGTCGAATCAAAATGTCTTCCACAAATACCGAGAGCATCATTGTGAGCGGTACTGCAAGAATAATACCAAGCGGTCCGGCGAGTTCGAGTCCGACTAAAATCGCGATAATGAGCGCGACCGGACTCAAGTCCGCCGAACGTTTCATTACCTGCGGCGCGATGATATGTGCCTCCATCTGATGCGCGACGATATAAAAAAGAAGCGCGGCGATACCGAGTCCGGGCGAGACGAGCAGCCCGAAAATCACCGCCGGAAATCCCGCAAGCACCGGACCGATATAGGGAAGTATTTCCATCAATCCGCCAAAAAGCGCGATCGCAAACGCATACGGCACCCCAAGAAACGAGAGACCGATAAAGTAAATCGAAAACGCGATGACCATCAGAAGAAGCTGTCCAAACAACCACTGACTCACCTTACCCTGCATGCGAAACGCAATCGAAAGCGCGTGCTCGTGATATTTCTTCGGCGCGAGCATCAGGAAAAACTTTTCGATTCCTTTTTCCTCAAGCGAGAGATACAGCGCGAGGAAAAAATATCCGATGAAATGAATAAGCCCCTGAAAGAGATTCACCGTCGTCGTAAAGAGATTACTTACCCAACTCGTTACCGCCGATGCGCTGTTCTGAAACAGGGCTTCTTTTTGAAAATCAATCCCAAGTCCCTGAAGCGATGACTCCAGCCCTTCGAGAAATATTGAGAGCCGCTTCGCGTGATCCGGCCACTGGAAAACGAATTGCCGCAACTCATTCAAGAAAATCGGAACGAAGACCGTAAGAAGTGTTATTCCACCAAGAAGAAGCAAGACATAAACGATAATCACCGAGGCGGTCCGGGAAAGTTTGAGTCGTTCTAATTTTCTGATAGCCGGGCCAAACGCCGCCGCTGTCAGAAGCGCAAGAAGCACCACCAAAACAACATCCCGCAGAAGATAGAGCGCGAATACTCCCGCGACGAGCATCGCCGCGCGGATGAGGAGCTTGGTACCTACTTCGACTTGTTCGTTAAGGATCATAATTTCGAAAATACTACATTTATACCCCTTCCCTGTCATTCCCGCGAAGGCGGGAATCCAGTTACCACAAGGCTTTTATCGGATCAAGTCAAAATACAGATCATTCCATTTCGGATTTTTTTCTTCAATAAGACGTATTTTCCATGCCCTGTTCCATTTTTTCATTTGCTTCTCTCTCAAGAGGGCGCTCCTGATATCACTCGTTTGTTCGTAATACACCAACTTGTCTACGCCATATTCTTTTGTAAATCCGTCAGCTTTTTTATTCTTATGTTCCCAGATACGCTTTAGTAAGTCCGAGGTTACACCGATATAGAGCGTGCCATTCCGATCACTCGCGAGAATATATACGACGTACTGTTTTTCATTCATTCATTTTTCTCTCTATCAAATTTGTGACATCTGGATTCCCGCCTTCGCGGGAATGACAGCCCCTTATTCTTTATTCTTTATTCTTTATTCCACATTCAATATTCTCAAAAACCCTGCCTTGTTTGTATGCGGACCAATGATCGCGAGGTTAAGTTTCTTTCTTGTGAAAATATCTTTCGCAACACGAAGCACATCGTCTGCCGTCACCTTATCGATCAGTTTCCGTTTTTCTTTCGGGAGAACAATTTCGTTTCGCGAAATCTCCTGTCCTACAAGGTACTCGATTACATCGTCGGATCCCTCAAAACTCATCGCGAGTTTGCCTTTGAGATATTCTTTTGCTTTTTTCAGTTCGTCCTCGTCTATTTTTTCTGTCGCGATTTTCTTGTATTCGGCAAGGATCACCTCAATAGTCTTTTCAAGATTTTCGTGTTCCACTCCCGCTTGCGTCGCGAGGTATCCGGCGTCATGAAACGTATCAACAGAAGTATGCACGCTATATGCAAGCCCGCGACGTTCGCGCACTTCAATGAAAAGACGAGACGACATACCACCCCCAAGAATCGCTGCGAGCACCGAGAGGACATACCTGTCCTTGTGATGCATATCGTATGCCCGAACACCGAGGATCATATGCGTTTGATCGGTTTTCTTTTCTTGAATGAACAGCTCGGGTTTCGACTGTCGATCGATCGCTTTTTTGGTCGTCGGTCGTTTGCCGTGGCCGATATGTCCGAATCGCTTCTCGATTTCTTTTTTCATTTTCTTCGGATCGAATTTTCCGGCGATACCCACCACCATATTTTCCGAAACATATCCGCGCTTCATATACCGCACAAAATCCGCACGCTTGAATGATTTGATATTTTCTTTTGTTCCAATAATTTCCCATCCAAGCGGCGTATCACCATAGAGGTGTCGTTCCCACAGATCGCCAATATGTCGCATCGGCATATCCTCGTACATATTGAGTTCCTGCAGGATTGTTCCGCTTTCTCGATCGATTTCCTCTTGTTCCAGTTTTGCGTTGAGAAAAATATCCGAAACAACATCGAGCGCCGTCTCGGCATGATGCTGCTCCACCTTGGCATAGTATCCGGTATATTCTTTTCCGGTAAAAGCATTGTACTCCGCGCCGACACCGTCGAGCTCTTTACTGATATCGAGCGCGGTCGGACGCTTGGCGGTCCCTTTGAACATCATGTGCTCGAGAAAGTGCGCAATTCCATTTTCTTTGCGTGTTTCGTAGCGCGATCCGACACCGGTCATGACAAGCACCGTCACCGTCTCCGTATCCTGCATCGGCGCGAGAATAATCCGCAAACCGTTTTTCAGTGCATGTTTTTTGTAGTTCATAGATACAGAAGAATAAAGAATTAAGAATGAAGAATGAAATATAACCAATAATACCTATTTTATCAATAGCATTCAGAGTAATTTGACCTTTTCTTCTTCTTTCATTACATTAACGGCAATGAGGAGGAAAGGCAATCCCAATCGCTAGTTCGGTGTCGACAAGAAGCATCATCTCGATACCGTTTTCCAAATCTTTCCGAACAGAACCGGTTTCCATCCAAAAAAGTCCCCTTGGAAAAGATTCTGGTCTCTTATCTCATTTGCGATAGCCTATGGCGGGGCGCAAATACAAAGGCGCTTACGAGATTCTCGTAGCGCCTTTAACTTTTTTTTACCGTCCTTTCTTCGGTGTTGTATTCTCCACTGTCGAGGGAAATAACGGTATCGCTTCGCAAGGAAATACACTGCTTCTTGATAGGATAGATAATTGTACTCCTTCAAGAAATCAACCACCCTGCCATGCGCCCCACAGCTGAAGCAGTGGTAAAACCGTTTGTGTGCTGTCACTGTAAACGATGGGGATTGTTCCGAATGAAAAGGACAAAGTCCGTAAAATTCAGCTCGATTACCCCTTTTCCTCTGCTTTAATGGGATAAAGTCACGAATAACATCAACGATATTCACCTTATCGAGTAGCTCATCAACATATTCCCGTCTCAAAGCCATGACTCTCCTCCTCGAAAGAACTTGAGTCAAGTTATATCAACCAACACGTAGAGTGTCAACGGAATCCTAAAACAAGTACAAGAAAGAATTACTTCAGACTTTCAGAACAGTAACGCCGAAGCTCACCTACTGAAACCCGCTCCTGCTTCATCGTGTCGCGGTCGCGGACGGTAACGGTATCTTTGAGATCAGCGTTTTCCCCTTGACCGAGCGTATCGAAATCAATGGTCACACAGTACGGTGTCCCGATCTCGTCTTGCCTTCGATAGCGCTTGCCGACATTGCCATTATCGTCAAACTCGACGCGAAAATCTTTTTTCAAAGCTTGATAGATCTCTCGCGCCTTCGCCACGAGCTCGGGTTTATTCTTGAGGAGTGGAAAGACTGCTACTTGCACCGGCGCGAGTTTCTTCGGGAATTTCAAAACTACCCGTATGTCTTCATCGGAAATTTTTTCTTCCGTATAGGCATCCGTGAGCACCGCGAGGAACGTGCGATCCACACCCACGGAAGTCTCCACGATCCACGGCATATACTTCTCGTTCGTCTGCGGATCGCGATACGAGAGATCGACGCCCGAAAACTTCGAATGCTGCGAGAGATCATAATCACTCCGGTTGTGGATTCCTTCAAGCTCTTTGAATCCAAATGGAAACTTATATTCGATATCCCACGCCGCCTTCGCATAGAAGACGAGATTTTCATGCTCGTGCCAACGAAGATTCTCTTCCTTTAATCCAAGATCGAGATAATACTGCCATCGTTTCTTCCGCCACTCTTCATACACATCCGCGGCAACAGAAGGATGTACAAAATACTGCATCTCCATCTGCTCAAACTCACGCTTTCGGAAAATAAACTGCCGGGCGGTAATCTCATTCCGAAACGCTTTCCCGATCTGCGCAATACCAAACGGAATCTTCACGCGGCTCGAATCCAATACGTTTTTATAATTCACATAAATCCCCTGACACGTTTCACCACGGAGATAGGTTGGGTTTTCATTCCAATCACCAGTAAAGTTTCCCAAATTTGACTTCACTAATAGATTGAATTTCTTTGCATCGGAAAAATTTTTATTCCCACACTTCGGACATTTTACTTTGTCGCGAACCGAATCAAACAGCTTATTGATTTCTTCTTCGGTCATTTTCTCATCCGCAAAAATTTCCGCTTCTTCAAGTAAGTGATCGACGCGCACTCTCGTATGACACTCTTTGCACTCCGCAAGCGGATCGGCAAATCCACCAACATGCCCCGATGCTTCCCATACTTTGGGATGCATAAAGATGGCGCTGTCGAGTCCGACAATATTGTCATGATCATAGACCATCGCCTTCCACCATGCTTCGCGAATATTCTTGGCAAGCTCCACTCCATACGGACCAAAATCATACACTGCCGCGAAACCGCCATAGATTTCTGATGATGGATAAATAAACCCGCGACGCTTGCAGAGCGACACGATTTTTTCCATGAGATCTCCTTTTTGTTCAGCCATAATTTTTGAAATGTTTTTAACTCAATTTCCTTTCAAATCTACCCTTTCACAAGCCAAAAGTCAAAAGGGAAAGAAAGTTTTTTTATTTCTTCAAACGATCCATCAATCGCGCATAAAAACGGAGATTGTGCAGTGAAGCAAGACCCAGCGCAAGTGGTTCACCTACACGAAAAAGATGCCGGAGATAGGCTTTCGTATAATTTCTACACAATTCACAGTCACAGGTTTCATCAATTGGAGTGAAGTCTTCTTTGAACTGCTCATTGTTGATATTCAAAGTTGAATAAAATTCGAATTTTGAATTTTGAATTTCGGTTGAATTTCTCATTTCTAATTTCTCTAATTCTGAATTGATTCGAAATTCAGGATTCGAAATTAAACATTGCGCTTGTTTGTCATTCATGACAAACAAGCGGCCGTGCCTTCCTTCTCTTGTCGGGATCACGCAGTCAAACATATCCCATCCGAGAGAATGACACCGAACGATATCCGAAGGCGTCCCGATACCGAGCGCAAATCGCGGTTTGTCTTCGGGGATATATAACGCCGTTTTTTCAAGGATTTCCTCCAGAAAATTCCCCTCTTCATCAATATGTCGGCCGCCGAATCCATATCCATCAAAACCGATTGCGATCAATGCTTCCGCACAGCGCTTGCGTTCTTCGACGATCATCCCTCCTTGGACCACGGCAAACAAAAGCGGCTTGTCTTTTTCCGAATATCCACGTTTGGTAATTTGCTGTTCGTATTCCGCCTTGCATCGCTTTGCCCAACGAATAGTCCGATCGACGGCCTGCACAATTTCTTCCTTCGGCGCATCGTTTGGACGCGGATCGTCGAGACACACCATCATATCGACACCGAGATCGAATTGAATCTCGATCGATCGCTCGGGAGTGAGGAGATATTTCGATCCATCAAGTACCGATTTGAATTCCGCTCCCTCTTCGGTGATCTTTCCCATTTCCGGATTTTTGTGAATGAGCGAATAGACTTGGTATCCGCCGGAATCGGAAAGAGTCGGTCGATTCCAGTGCATAAATTGATGAACGCCGTTTGTTCGAGCAATCAATTGCTCACCGGGTTGCAACATCAAATGATACGTATTCACCACGAGTGCCTCGATACCAACTTTTTCAAGTTCCTCCGGCGTCACTCCACGCACCGAGGCACGTGTCGCGTCCGGCATAAAAAACGGGGTCGAGAGGACTCCGTTTCTTGTGATAAGTTCGCCATACCGGCGACCTTCTTTTTGTGAAACGATGTGAAAACTCATTTTTTTACTCGATACGCGCTTGTCGGAATTTTCTCATCTTCCGGAAGTGCGGTAGTCTTTGCATCGCGTTCGATTTTGACCGGTGTCCCGACAAAAGTATCTTTTCCGGAAAAAACGGCGCGATTCATCAATCGTACTTCTTTATCTTTCTCATCCGGACCCGGAAGAATCGCGACTTGCACCGTCACTTCCCGAACCGCCACTTCGGATGCCGCTTGATACGAACCGATATTCCAGATCAATTCATTTGTCCGATCATTAAATGTTACCGATTCCGAATCGGGAGAAATTTTCCCCGTAAAACGAACTCCCGACGGAAGCGCCGCAACAACCTTTGCATCCGAAAGATCATTGAGCGATGTCGAAAGTCGGAATGTGAGATCATAGGTCGTCTGCACGCCGACTTCCGGAGGTACCGGTCCCGTATTCCAGATCGGTCCGTCATAGTACCGTCCTTTCACCTGAAAATCAATAGAGGAATTGAGCCGTACCAGTACCGTGTCGGATGCGATCACTTTGTTTGATCCGGACGGCGTGGGGATATCCGGACTATCGACTCGCGCCACAGTCCGAATACCCAAGTGCGTTCCCGCTTTCGGAGAGACGTTTTCATACACCGGGACGGAAAATGTTACTTCACCCATCTCTCCCGGATCAAGAACCGAAAGCTCCGGAATATCCGACGCTCGCCAGATAAGTTTTTTCTCTGCGAGATTGAAGTATCCGTTTTCCCGACGCAGCCGTGAAAAATCAAGGATCGAGGTATCGAATTCAACCGTAACAATCGCATCGCGCAATCCCTGCGCGCTTTCATTTCGATATACCACTCGATAGAGAAGTTCTCGTCCGAGATCGATCGATGTATTTTCTCCGACCCCATTCACTGTTTGCGCAATCGAAAGCGGGGAAGAAACAATTTTTGTCGTCCGATCCCGTGAGGTAAGCGCGAGGAATGTCCCGTCTCCCTGTAAGTGCCCGATCGATGCGCCAAATCGCTTCACGTCGTCGCGATTCCCGGAAATTGTTCCGGAAATTCTGATCTTTCCACCGACTTTTGAAGCCAGGTCCCCAAGGTACCAGATCGAATTTCCTTCCGACGGACTCGGATCCGAAGTAACGAATGTGAATCCTTCCGGAAAATCCGCCTTCACGCGAACATTGGAAAATTCATCATCGCTTTCATTGCCATAATCAATCAAGTACTCGACCGTATTGCCTTTTGCCGCCTCGATCGGCGCCGTCACTTCAAGCGAAAGCGGCGAGGTGAGGACATTGACGCCAAAACGACTGGTTGATTCGAGCCGACTCCCCACACCACTTGGCTCGTACTGCAATTTCGCATCGATATAATTCACCGTTCCTTCGGCGGAAAAAAACTTGCCCGAGATATAAGAACGGGAAGTGGATCGGGACGATATTTCTCCAAGCGGGAGAATCGCTTCGCGACCAGACACCTTCCAATTCCCATTGGCATCCGGACGAAAATCCTCCGGATACGAGAGAACAAGCTCGGCGTTTTTCAGGTTTACCCAATTGTCGTTGGTGTACGAAATGGAAAATGTAATCGATTCCGCCGCGGCGACCGACTTCGGTCCGTCGATCACGGCCATTACACGCGCATCATCGAATATTTTCGCTCGAACCAAAAAAGCGAGCGCGGCAAGCAAGAGAACACCAAGCGTGGCGAATCCGATCATTATCCACTTCCGTCGTTTTTTAAATTTCTCCTCAAGGTCGACAATCGTCGGCGCGGCTTCTTTTGTCCAATCGGCATCGCCAAATGCGTCCGGCTTGATATCCGTATGCTCCGTCATCGATACATCGACCTTTTTTGTTTCAAACCCGCGCGAATGAATTTTCGCGTTCAAATCCTCAAGTGGCATAGCGTTTTTCTTTTCTTCAGTATATCACGATTATTTGCCGATCCACTCAAACAATCGCCGAACTGCGAGCGACACTTCTCGGAGTGATCGATCGTCGGTCGAAATTTTTCCGATATGTTCGAGTTTATTCGCAAGGAAAATCCGGAGGAGTTTTACCGCCGGAGCACCGATTGGAACCGCTTGCGCGCCATTTTTCGAATGTATCGACGACACCACTCCACCCGCCGATGGACTAAAAAACAACCGATCGGTTTCAGACAGTCGTTCCCCTGATGCCGCGCAGACATTTGCCTCGATCCGGTATCCCAAATGATCGAGAAACTGCACGAGAAACGCTTCGACAAGAAGTGGGATCTTCTCCGGCCTCGACACCGACATCGTATTCGCGAGCAAGAGAAATTTTTCAAGCAGCGAAAAAAGATATTCGTCCCGCTCTTCGAATCCAACTTGCTTCTCGACACTTCCGATTGTTTTCAGTATCGAAAAAATCGTTTCCGGATGTTTTCGAATGTTTGAAAACGACTCTTCTGCGATCGCGCCGGAAATATTCCCCCGTCCTTTCCCTTTTTGCACCGAAAGAGAAACGGCATTGAATGTTTCCAATTGGCTCGCGAGTTTCGCTTCCGGCTTCCGCACACCCTTTGCGACGAGCGACAACTTCCCCGCCTCTTTCGTATACACCGTATACAATCGATCGGTCTCTCCGATTTCTTTCTTCTTCAGGATGATGGCGGTGTAGCGATATTCCATGCGTTAAATGTCAAAATCCAAATTTCAAATGTCAAATCAAATCACAGTGATTAAAATACGCAAGACTTACGTGCCAATAAACTCCAATGCTTCAATCACAAGTTCATCCAAAGGTTTCGACATATCCAGCACGGTTTTTGAATCTGGCATCACAGAGTAATCAAAATTTGTCAGCTGCCAACTACGATCGAAATTTTGGTGCGAATGATGCCGCTCTCGTTCACGAAATCTCCGCACATGCTCCGTGTCATCAGCGAGTTCACAGATAACTACACGCATATCTGCCCCAAGTTCATTTTTCCAACGCTCGAATATCCCCGGATTCGAAGGATGATTGAATGGTGCCTCCACGATAATATCAACACCGGTCTTAATAGCCTCTTCGGAAAAATGAAAAAGGAGCTCCATTGAATACATTCCTGTTTTCTTGCTCTCCTCCAGGTTTCTCCCTTCCAAAAGATCAAAGAGTCGCTCCTTAATCGTGTCCTTATGGAAGCAAACGATATTGAGTCTCTTTGAAAGTTCCGTTGATAAAGTTGTCTTCCCTACCCCTGCCTGTCCACAAATAACAATCACTTTACTCATACCTTTTCTCTTAACGTTTTGATGCGAGACCGAGCTGAACAATTTTATCAATAAATTCCTCAAAGCTCATTCCCATTGCACGCACTTCTTTCGGACAAATACTCGCCGCCGTCATACCAGGCAATGTATTGATTTCAAGAAAATAAACCTTGCCATCCGCTTCGGAGAGTATGAAATCCGAACGCGTGAGACCCGCGCAACCAAGCGCCTGGTGCGCGAGCAAAGCATACTGCTCCACTGCCTTCGTTTCTTTTTTGCTTAGTGGAGCAGGACAAATTTCTTCCGTCTGTTTCGAAAAATACTTCGCCTGATAATCGAAAAATTCCGCGTTATGCACCACGATCTCTACCGGGGGGAGCGGTTGTATTTCTTCTTCCGTATTCCCGAGTACCCCACATGACAACTCCCTCCCCTTCACGTACTGCTGAATCACTACCTCCTCGCCTTCACAAAATGCGTCTCCTAGTGCTTTGCTAAATTGCGACCACTTCTTTACGAGCGTAATACCCACGCTTGATCTGGCATCATTGGGCTTTACGACACAAGGAATGTTTATCCCATTTTTCTTCATTTCTTTTTTCGCTGCCGATTCATTTTTTGAAGAGAGTTTCACGGTTCGAGGAACAACCATCCCGCAGTGGGACAGAAATTCCGAACAGCGATATTTATCCATTCCCATCGCGCTCGACAATACCCCCGATCCTGTATAAGGCATACCGAGCCACTCAAAAAGCGCCTGCGCTCGTCCATCTTCTCCAAACGCACCATGCAGAGCGATAAAAAATATATCCGCATTTTTCTGGAATACTTTTTTCTCCGGAAACTCACCCGACCAGATTTTCTTCGATTTCTTCTCCGGGGCATTTCGCCATTCCCACGTATCCGTCTTCGTCACTTCAAGAAATGAGACGTCATATTTTTTCTCAAGGCGCTTCAAACCCTCGAACACTTGCGTGCCCGTTTTCAACGATATTTCCCGCTCATTCGATGACCCTCCTGCCACCACCGCCGCCCGTATTTTTTTCATAAGCGTTTTAATGAGATTCGTTCTTCACTCTCTCTTCAAGCTCCGTCATCGTTTTCGAGAATTCTTTCTCAAGATCAATATCATAATGCTGCGCGATCGAAAGAAGAGACCACAAGCAATCGGAAAGTTCATGCGCAAGCTTTTCGTCAGTATTTTCGATACCCCGCATCCCTTCTTTGGCGGTAATAATCTTATTAAGATCGCCGACGTCGCCTACAAATCCTTGCGTAAGCTCATTAATATTCCATGACCTTCCATACTCTTTCTTTTCTAGCTCTGCATAGAGCGTCCGTACATGATGAGCTTTTTCAATTATTTCCTTGAATTCCATAGGATTATTTTGAACGATTAAGCTGAAATGAAAAATCTTCACCTTCAATCTCGAGAGTTTCATTATACTCCGCGTTTTCAAGTTCTCCGTTTTTCACCTCGGTGGCGAGGATTTCCCTCCCGATCATCTCACCGAACATTTCGAATACTTTTTCTTTGCCTTGATAGCCAAGAACAATTCTATCACTCACCTCAAATCCTGCTTTCTTTCGGCCCTCCTGGATTGCACGGATGATTTCGCGAGCATCGCCCTCAAGTTTGAGTTCTTCGGTGATTTTAACATCTAATGAGATCATTTCTTTGAGATCTTTCTCAACAAGAATAGTTTTTACATTTAATTCCTCTAAAATAACCCCTTCTAATTCTTTTGTAGCAATTGGAGCCATAAGTATCACAGCCCCCAAGGGTTGTCTCACTTTAATACCTGCTTTCGCTCTAAGCTCTAATCCTTTACTAATAATATATCGTACAGCCTCCATTTCTGAATTAAGATCTTCATCAATCAGCTGTTCGTCTGTTTCTGGCCAATCTGCAAGATGTACTGACTCAGGATCCTTCGACTCGCCGACTCGCTCAGGATGACAAGCAGAGCTTGTCAGATTCCGATACATTTCCTCGGCGAGGAATGGCGTGAATGGTGCCATCAGTTTCGAAAGCGTTGCGAGCACAGTATACAAGGTCTGATACGCTTGCTCTTTATCATCGTCATTTTCGTTTTTCCAAAATCTTTTGCGGCTGCGACGAATGTACCAATTCGAAAGATTATCAATGAATGGCATGAAGAGACGAGTCGCCTTGGCAAGTTCATAGCACTCCATCGCATTGTTTACATCTCGAATTAATATATGTAATTCGGAAAGCATCCAACGATCAAGGAGATTCTTCGACGGCTCGGCGGCCTCCTTCGGAGTCCACTGATCAATCTCTGCATACATCATGAAAAACGAATATGAATTCCAGAGCATACGAAACACATTGCGTGATGTTTCTGAGAGATCTCGCTCTGAGAAATTAAGGTTTTCTGCTGCCACGATCGGTGAAGACAAGAGATAGAAACGCAGTGCATCTGCACCATATTTGTTCACAATCTCCATCGGATCCGGGTAGTTCTTGAGCTTCTTCGACATCTTCTTCCCGTCTTCCGCAAGCACTATGCCGTTTACAATCACATTTTTGAAAGCAACACTATCCCTGATCGCTGTACCGATCACGTGCTGGTAGTAGAACCACGCACGCGTCTGATCGACGCCCTCGGCGATGAAGTCGGCCGGAAAGCTCTTTTCGAAGTGCTCCGTATTTTCAAATGGATAGTGCTCCTGCGCGTACGGCATCGAACCGGAATCAAACCAGGTATCAAGCACATCCGGAATGCGCTTCATCGTTCCGTTACATTCTTCACAAGTGACAGTGATTTCATCGACGATATGCTTATGCAGATCTTCCACTTTCTTTCCACTCGCCTTTTCCAATTCAGCAACAGAACCAAAAACAACAATGTGTCCACATCCCTGTTCCATGTTCCCTGTTCCATGTTCTATGCCATTGCATTTCCAAATCGGCATCACCGATGCCCAATAGCGTTGACGGCTGATCGACCAATCACGTGCGCCTTCGAGCCATTTGCCGAATCGCCCTTCTTTGATGTGTTCCGGTGACCAACGGATATCCTTCGCGAGATCGAGCATCTTTTCCTTGATCTTCGTCACCGAGACAAACCACGACGACGTCGCATAGTTGAGAAGCGGCGTATCGCAGCGCCAGCAGTGCGGATAGCTGTGCTCATATTTTTCTTTTGAAAAAAGGAGTCCATTGTGCGCAAGGTATTTGATAATTTCAACATCCATTTCCTGCGGATTTTCTCTTGGCTTCACTGGTTTGCCAGCGAAATCAGTTACTTCTTCCTTCATCGCTCCATCCATCTTCACATGCTGCACAAATGGAAGATTCTTTTCCTTGCCAAGATTCATGTCGTCCTCACCAAACGCTGGTGCAATATGCACCACACCTGTTCCATCCTCTGTCGTCACAAAATCCGCAGCATAGATCTTCCATCCATTTTCATGATTCGGGAGCGTTGTATCTTTTGAATAATAATCAAAGAGCGGCTTATAGGATTTTCCGACAAGATCAGCGCCTTTAAGCTCTCGAATAACTTCTGGCTGCGTATTCCGAAAGCCACTTGCATGTTTTCCGTTTATAATGTGCCTCCCATGGCGAAGATCTTCCTTCATTTTTTCAAAGGAAATTTTAGAAAGAATGGTATATTCTTCTTTAGATTTAACCTCGGAATTAACATTCGCAACAGAATCATCCTCGTTTTGAACCCATGAGTCCTTTACAAGGACATATTCAATATCCTCCCCTACTGCCAAAGCGACGTTCCCTGGCAGGGTCCAAGGCGTCGTTGTCCATGCCAAAATATACGTCTTTTCTTCGTTTTCTGTTGACTGTTCATTGTTCTCTGTTAACTGAAATTTCGCCACCGCCGAGAGATCCTTCACATCCTGATACCCCTCACTTACTTCTTGCTGACTCAAAGTCGTCTCACAGCGTGGACAAATATGCATCGAGCGATAGCTTTCATAGATGAGCCCCTTGTCCCAGAGCTCCCTGAAGACCCACCATACGCTCTCCATATATTCCTTGTCCATGGTGCGATAGGCATTTTTCATGTCCGCCCAGCGGCCGATACGCGGGATCACTTTCTCCCATTCGGCGGCATACTCGAGCACCGTCGATCGACAGAATTCATTGAACTTCGCTACGCCCATCGCTTCGATATCTTTCTTGTGTTTGATGCCAAGTTCCTTCTCTGCGATGTTTTCGATCGGCAATCCATGACAGTCCCATCCCCATTTCCGCTCCACCTGGAATCCTTTCATAGACCAGAATCGCGGCACCGCATCCTTAATCACGCTCGCGACGATATGCCCATAGTGAGGCAACCCCGTCGCAAACGGAGGCCCATCATTGAAACTATACTTCGGTTTTCCCGCGCGATGCTCCACCGACTTCTCGAAAATCTTCTGCTCATCCCAAAATTTGAGGATCTCCTCCTCCATTTTCGGAAAATTCATCTTCGGATCAACTTTTTTGAACATATTATTACTCAATATTATCTTGTAACTTTTTCTTGATCGCCTGCAGTAATTCTGAAGAAAGTTGAAAATGCTTATCCGTTTTCCAGTTATGTCCCCACTCTTCATCAATAAACTTCACTCCCTCGAAAACTCTTTCCGAGGAATAGCGAGGAACAATATGCCCGTGCAAATGCCTCGTTTCATTTCCCAAAAAAGCATAGTTCATCCAATCCGCTTGAAATGTTTTTTCAAGAGCATTCTTCATTTCTGGAAGGATCTGAAAAAGCTCTTCTTGTTCTTCTTTTGTCGCATCCGTTAAATCCAAAGCATCTTCTCGTTTACACCAAAGTACACTGCGCCCCAAATACCCCTGATTGGTATGTACCAACCATATCCAGTATTGGTAATCTTTTACAATATTTTGTGAGTAATCTTCAATATCTGACATATATTAATCTGTAAAAATTATGAATAAAAACAAAAAATCCCTAACACAAAAAATCGTGCTAAGGACGTTTGAAAAAATCAAAACGTGGTACCACCTTAATTTTAGTAACTCGTAATCGGTAATCGGTAATCAGGGCTTAAATACTCCAGTGACCGGCTACTCATTACAAATTACCCTTATTCCTGCTGTTACGGGCTTACCCGGCGAAGTCTAATCATGCGAAAGCACTTTCTTTCCGCAGCTCCGGAGTGATCGCTCCTTCATCGCCTTTCAAAATTGTATCCTTACATTACCACGAAAAATCAAAAAAATCAATTATTCTCCCCTCCACACCACCTCGGTACAACTCCCCTGTTTCGGATACCATCCCGTTGCCGAAACACCCGGTGCCTCGCCAACAATAATACCGTGCAGCTGTTCAAGCGGATCGCCGTGCGAGACAATAACCACGGTTTTCCCGGCATAGTATTTCGAAAGATCCCGAAGAAAACTCGAGAGACGCGAACGCATATCGAGAAAACTTTCCACGCCATCTTCTTCGTCCGGAACGATACGTGTTTCCGGCTCCGGATATTTTTTGAAAAAAAGCTCGATCGGTCGCTCATTGAAAATCCCAAGTCCCGTTTCATGAAGACGATCATCAATCAAAACCGGCACACCAGTCGCCTCGGAAATAACAGTCGCCGTTTCGCGCGTGCGAACAAACGGCGAACTGATAATCGCGTCGATTTTTCGCCCTGCGAGTCTTTTCGCCACTTCGCGAATCTGCGCTTTTCCTTTTTTGGTCAGATGTCGTTCGGTAATTTCAGGCTGTGAGGACCCAACCCCAAGCACATTATGCTCCGCCTCGCCGTGTCGAACCAAAAAAAGAGTCATCGCGCCTCCTAATTCCGTTTTTTCCATATTCATTAACTTCCCGAAACACTATCCTATCAAACGAGAAATATCGATACCGATCGCGATCACAAGAACAAGCACAAGCGGCGCAAGCACCTTGAACGCAAAAAAAACAATCTCCGTATCAATCGGCCGTTTCTTCTTCGGCATAATTTTTCTTTTTGTTTTTATCTTCCGGATTACTTTATTTTAGTATAACAGACTTCTTTCTCATTTCTATTCTCTCGCCTCCTCCTCATTATCACATCTTCTCCGGCGCAGAAACACCGATCAATCGAAGCGTCTCATTAAGAACAATTTTTACCCCTAAAACAAGCTTCAGTCGCGCCATTGAAACCTCCTTATTCTCCTCATCGATCACGCGACACGCGTCATAGAAAGAATGCAGCTTGTCCGCCAATCGAATCGCAAACTGCGGCAACCGATGCACTGAAAAATCCCTCGATGTCTCTTCGATCATTTCCGGAAAATGAAGGAGTTCTTGCAACAGCGCGCGCTCTTTTTCGTGCGTGAGAAGGAGGGAATCGCCCGCTCTGCTCACCCCTGCCTCTTCCGCCTTTCTCAAAATACTCGCGAGTCGCGCATGAGCGTATTGGACATAAAACACCGGGTTTTTGGCAGAATGTTCCTTCGCCAGACCAAGATCAAAATTCATGTGCGTATCAGGCGAGTACATCAAGAAGAAAAATCGCGCCACGTCATGCCCGACGGTGTCGATCAATTCATCGACGGTTACCACGTTTCCGGCCCGTTTCGACATTCTGACTTCCTTTCCATCTCGCATGAGCCGCACAAGCTGAACAATATTGAATCGTATCTCCCCCGAAAAGCCGAGCGCCTTGGCCGCCGCCTCGAATCGAGTCACATAGCCGTGATGATCCGCTCCCCATGTTTCGATCAGCATCGAAAACCCCCGCTCAATTTTGTATAAAATATATCCACAGTCCGACGCGAAATATGTCTTTGCACCATCTTGCTTCACGAGCACGCGATCTTTGTCATCGCCGAAATCCGTCGACCGGAACCACAGCGCTCCTTCGTTTTCATATGTCAGATTTTTTTCTTTCAAAACATCAATCGCTCGATCGACACACCCTCCTTGTATCAAATCTTTTTTCTCTGAAACAAAGGTATCAAATTGAATACGCATTTTTTCTTCAAGCGTCTTTTTGATCATTTCATCCATCACCAGCTCGGCCGCCTTTTCTCCGACCTCTCTCGCTTCGAGTTTGGATATTTCGTCTTTCAACTTTTCGTTGAACGTATCGATATATTCCCCTCCGTACACTGCTTCCGCATCTTTCAATACGCTGTGTCCGAGTTTTATCACCTGTTCTCCGCCGTCGTTCACATAGTATTCATTGGTTACGCTGCATCCTGTCTTGCGCAATACCCTTGAGAGTGCGTCACCAAAAAATCCTCCGCGTCCATTTCCGAGATGAAGCGGTCCGGTCGGATTGGCTGAGACGAACTCATTATTGATCTTTTTTCCGGCACCGATCTCGGAACTTCCAAACGCGCTTCCTTTTGCAAGTACTTCCTCAAGGACGCCGCCGAGTGCTCTCTGCGAAAGAGAAATATTCAAATGTCCGGGCCCGGCCACTTCGATTTTTTCAAAAACATTCTGAGATTCTGTGTCCGTTACAAGCCCTTCTCTTATTTTTTCTGCGATTTCTCTCGGATTCTTCCCTGCTTGTTGTGAAAGTATCAGGGCGATATTTGACGTATATTCTCCGAATTGATCATCCTTGGGCCGTTCGACACGGATTTCCGGAATATCAAAAAGAGGAAGACCTTTCGCCTTCTGAAGGTTTTGGATCACCGATTGAATATTTTTTTCAAGCATTTGTTTCATACTCCGAATCATAGCCGAAAAAAGCCAAAAAGGGAAGGTTTGGGAAAGTGATACCATTGACATTTCCAGTCATTTTTGGTATAAAGGAATGTCCGGGTATTCCGGTCGATCCTCTTTTTACAAGGGAGATTATCATGCACCTGAACAAAATTTTGGCTGTGCTTGTGGCCGTGGTGCTGGTGAGTGCTTTTCCGGGCGTTTCGGCGGCCGGGGAAGATACTCAACTACAAATTGATCCAGATGACCTTGCCAGGATCTATGTTACAACATGGGAAAAGCTGCTACCTCTTCACTCTACGGAGTGTATGAGGCTAGCGATAAAGAATACTGGCCAACCCATCACTTGCAATGTACTGCAAGAGTCTCGCTTTCAATTTAGTTTCCAGGACTTTACGTTCGTTTCCAAGAAATACTGGGAGCCCTATTCCGTCCAACAGGGAGATAAAGGAGTGAAGATCCGAGAAATAAAAGGAGGTCCGATTCACACTGAATTGAGTGAACTTCCCCTCCTCATTGAAGTTTGTTTCTTTCTCTTTATCTCCATTGAAAGCATTGGGAGGCACAAAGCATATCTTTGGACACTCTGCGGCGGCGTCTTCGCTGCAGCGGTGCTCGGAGGAATAGTCGGCATGAAGACTGACTTGATTGGCGGTCTGCTTATGGGACTGCTTACCGGTGGGTTCGCTTCAGTGGCTGCTATAACCCTTGCGCCCTCTAGAATACCCCCCAGGCGTGGTCGTCTTGTTTACGGGTTTTTCAGTCTATCCGCCGCATCTGTTACCATGTGGGCTGGTGCGGTTGCCGGTATGATTACTGGCACCTCCGGCTGGATAGAGGGTGGGATGAACGAGTATCTTCTCTTCCTCGCCCTCCTCTCGGCGGCAGGTCTCGCCCTCCGCTGGGTGATCAGTCAGTACCTGGCTCGTCGGGAAATTCCCAACGCGCCGTCCTGATAGGCGCCCTTGAACCGGGGTCGACAGACATCTGTCCCCCGGTTTTTTCATTTTTGTTTTACTATATTTAAAAAAATCTCACTATCTGCAATATGCTCGCTCAAAAACCCCTCTTGCTCCTTCATACTCGATACTTCATACTAGAAGCGCTATGACTACTATTGCACAGAATAAAAGAGCCGGGTTCGATCATGCCCTCGGAGATCACTACGAGGCGGGTTTGGTATTGACCGGAAACGAGGTAAAGAGTGTCAAAACCGGTCACGCAAGCCTCAAAGGAAGCTTTGTGACGGTGAAAGGAAACGAACTTGTTCTCACCAATGCTCTTATTCCCCGATACAAACACGCCCACAAAGACACTTCTCACTCCGACACCCGCCCCCGAAAACTTCTCCTCAAACGTTCCGAAATCCGCTCATTGATCGGAAAATCCCGAACGGAAGGCTTGACATTGGTGCCTATTCGATTGTACACTAAGGGTCAGCTCGTGAAGCTTGA
>CAYTED010000010.1:0-13241 GCA_964436855.1 uncultured Bdellovibrionales bacterium
AACCACTCAACAAATATTAAAACACGGAATGAATAAAAATACAAATTATTTTCGTAAAATCGCAAGAAATGCCTCATTCGGAATCGTTACCTTTCCTCTCCCCATTTCCATCGCTTTTTTCTTGCCGCGCTTTTGTTTTTCCAAAAGTTTCTTCTTTCGTGAAAAATCGCCGCCATACAGATACCCGGTTACATCCTTCCGAAATGCCGAGAGTGTCTCGCGAGCGATTACTTTCGCGCCGATCGCCGCCTGAATCGCCACGGCGAAGTTTTGCCGCGGTAACACTTCCTTTAATTTTTCCACCACGCGTTTGCCTTCTTCATGCGCCTGTCGCCTTGGCACCATCCGCGAGAATGCGTCGATCTTTTCTCCCGCAACGAGAATGTCGAGCCGCTCCACATCGCTCTCACGATACCCGATCACGTCATAGTTCATCGAAGCATACCCCTGTGTCGCACTTTTCAATTCATCGTGAAAACTCACGATCACATCCATAAGCGGCGCTTCGAACGTCAGAAGAACGCGCGTCTCATCAATATATTCGGTATTCTTGTATGTCGACCGAATCGTTTGGCAGAGATTCATCACGTTCCCGAGAAATTCACTCGGCGCAACAATCGAAAGCGCCACATACGGCTCGTAGATCATTTCAATCCCCGCCGGATCCGGCATTGCCGATGGTGAATACATCGGAATCCGGCCATCCTCTCCGCTCATCTTGATTTCATAGACAACCGACGGTGTCGTGATCGTCGGTGTCATATTGAACTCGCGACGCAAACGCTCTTGAATAATTTCCAAGTGAAGCAGTCCGAGAAACCCGCAGCGAAACCCTCGGCCAAGCGCGAGATTCGATTCCGGCTCGAAGACAAATGCCGCATCATTCAATTTCAGTTTCTCAAGCGCATCGCGCATCAACCCGTATTCGTCGCCATCGACCGGATAGAGGCTCGCGTACACCGCCGGTTTAATCTCGCGATACCCGGGGAGCATTTTTGCCGTTTCCGTTTCGCGCTCTTTCGGTTTCCATGTAATCGTATCGCCCACACGACAGTGCGCGACCTCCTTCAAGCCCGTCGCGATATAGCCGATACTTCCCGCTTCAATCACCGGAAGCGTTACCAGATTCGGCTTAAAACATCCGACTTCAACCGTCGTACTCTCAAACCCCGTTCCGAGCATTTTTAAGAGATCGTCGCGTTTGACACTTCCATCCACTACCTTTACGTATGCGACCACGCCTTTGTAGGTGTTGTACACCGAGTCGAAAATAAGCGCGCGGAGTTTTCCGTTTCGATCACCTTTCGGCGAAGGAACGCGATCAATCACCCGTTCAAGTACCGCCCGTACGCCGATCCCCGTTTTCCCCGACGCCTCGAAAATATCATCCTCCGCGCACCCGAGAATATGCATAATTTCTTTTTTCGTTTTCTCCACTTCCGCATTCGGGAGATCGATCTTGTTCACCACCGGAATAATCTCAAGTCCCTGCTCAACCGCAAGGTAGAGGTTTGCAAGCGTTTGTGCCTGCACTCCCTTCGTCGCATCGACAAGAAGAATCGCTCCCTCGACCGCCGCAAGCGACCGCGACACTTCATAATGAAAATCCACGTGTCCGGGCGTATCGATCAGATTTAACTGATACGTCATTCCTTGGTATTCATACGCCATCTGCACCGGTTGAAGCTTGATCGTAATGCCGCGTTCCCGCTCGAGATCCATCGTATCGAGGAGTTGTTCCTTCATTTTCCGATCCTCCACGGTATGCGTGAGCTCAATCAACCGATCAGCCAAAGTGCTTTTGCCATGGTCGATATGGGCGATAATGCAAAAATTTCGGATATTCTCTTGATTCATACCATCCCAAGGTACGGGAAAATCCCATTTCAGGCAAGAAAAAAGCGGCTCCTATTCGTGAAGATTTTTGGATTATGCTTCATTCCCCCCGTGCTCGACGCTTGCCTCGGCAGTTGCAATCGCACCCGGTTCTTGGCGAAGCACTTTGCACCAGATAAACCGCTTCACCTGTTCCAGTTCTTCCACCTGAAGAAAAGTGGCGATCATAACAAACACGACCAACCCCGTCCCCATACCGATCGAGAGCTGTGTAAAAACTTCGATAAACGTGTCGAGATCATCTTCTGTCGGATTCACAAATCCAAAAACATATTTTGAGAGCTGCGCCGCAATACCAGCAAGTACCGATGCGAAAACGATTTTCAGTCCGGGACGGAAAAAAGCGGCATCATTCCACAATGAAACTTTCTTCCGCAAACAGAAATACAAAAGAATAAGATTCAGGATAGTTCCGACGGAAAACGCCATCGCGAGACCTTGGACGCCATAAATCGGAAGTAACACAGGGAGAAGTGAGAGGCGTACCACCTCGGAGAGCAGTGCGACAAAAAGCGGCGTCTTCGTATCCTGGAATGCAAAAAATGCTCGTGCAAAGAGCGGGATAAGGCTCTGCGCAAAGAGCGAAAGCGAGAGATATTTTAACACCTCAAATGTCGCGATCGTATCTTCCCAGTCGAAGAGACCGACTCCGAGAATCACACGAACGAACTGTGCGCGAAAGATAATAAAAAGAATGCTTACCGGAACAACGAAAAAGAGAATCCGCCGCGTGGTTTTCGTAAGCATTATAAAAAACTCCGCGTCATTTTTCTGCGCGATCAAAGCGGCGAGCATCGGAAACGCGGCAAGCGCGAATGATACACCAAAGAGTCCAAGTGGAACACTCTGAATATTGTTCGCGAGCGTAAAGACCGCGATGCTCCCCGACGGAAGCGCCGAGGCGAATGCCGTTACGACAAGAAGGCTCACCTGATTCACACCCATTGAGAGCGATCGTGGGATCATAAGTTTCATCACCCGTCGCGACGCTGCGTCTTGGATAAAATCAAACCACCGTGTCGCATAGCGAAATCCGGATTTCCGAAGCGCCGGATACTGCACGAGAAAGTGAAGGAGTGCGCCAATAACCACCCCCCATGCGAGTCCATTTGGTCCGAATGTCGGAGCCAAAAGAAGAATACCAAAAATGATGCCAAGATTATAAAAAATCGGCGCCAGCGAATACGCAATAAACTGCCGGAACGACACCAGCACCCCTCCCGCAACCGCACTCATCGAGAGAAAAATCGGCGACAGAAGCATAATTCGCATCATTGATTCCGCGATCGATAATTTTTCCGATTCGAATCCCGGCGCGATCACATGCGTCACCGATGCGGAATAAAAAAAGAGAGCGATCGATAATATTCCGAGTACCAAAAGAAATCCCTGAAACACATTCGATGCGAGGCGCCACGCTTCCCCTTCTTTTTTTGATTCGATGAGTTCAGTAAATACCGGAACAAATGCCGCCGAAAGCGCCCCGAGCACCAAGAGACTATAGAGAAAATCCGGGATACGGAACGCCGCATAGTATGCATCAAGTACATCGCCCGCGCCGTATTGTCCCGCGAGCAGACGATCCCGAACTAATCCGAGCAATCGACTGACAATACCGCTCACCCCAATAATGAGCGCTGCCATACCGACACCATTCGTTTCTTTTCCCGCCCACACGAATATTTTTTCAAGCCATTTCATATTCACCAGCATATCATTCTTTTGAGAAAACCACCGCTCCGAATCGATCCCTGATCAAATCGGTTTTCCACCGAAAAGCCGAACCACTCACTGCGTATTCCCCTTCCGTTTTCTGCGATACACGATATCCGGACGGCGCAAAAATTATCGATGAAAGTGCGCTTCCTCGAGACCCGGACTGCTTCTGATAGAGGGACGCATACGATATTTTTCCGTCTTCAATCACACGAAACGGAAGTATGTATTCGTACTCGAGTGTCATCGTTTCCCCCGGGCTCACATACGTCCAATTTCCGAACACCGTTTTCCCGAATTCTTCGCCGATACGTGTCCCGGTTTCCGGATCAATCGACACATGCCCCTCTTCGTTGACGATATCAGAATCTTCGCGGAACCCAAGGGCACTGTAATCAAGTGGCGACTTTACCATTTCACGCGTGTACCCCTTTGCCGAGAGAAGTTTCGACCCTTTCGGGACATAGACACGCAGATAGTCCGCATTCACCTTGTTCCACCACTCGTACGAGGTACGCCCACCCGTATGTTTCCTCGTAACCCGCACCGTGTCCACAACCGATCCATCCTCGCGAATCTTTGCAGTGTGCTCAATCGACTCATCGATTACGCCATCCGTCTTGTACCCGTTGATATTTGTGTTCACAACTGAAAGATAGTCTTTCTCCGAAGAAAGTATCCGCCCCGACCATCCGAATCGATCCAAGAGCACTTCACCATCGGCATTTTTCAGGTATACGAGAATATGCTTTTCTGAAAGATTTTCCGAAAGCGTCCGAATCACCGCAAGCAGTGCCTTCGGATCGCGTGACGCAAACATTCGATCAAGGAGAATCGGTGCGAGGTCGGAGAGGATTTTTTTCGGTTGATTTTCTTCTCGATCGTAGCGTGTTTCCACCTCCTCCTGAATAGTGGATACAAAATTGTCCGCATCGATTGTTACTCCATATTCTTTCATTTCAACCGGCCCAAACACCCGCAAGAGATCTCGGATCACGTCCGGCGTAATCGCAATCACACCATCGACTGTCGGCCCTCCGGTTTTTTCATAAAAATACGATGCCTTTTCTGCCGATGCCGGAAAATCCGGAAACCAGTTCGAATCATGTAGGCTCCACCCGGCACTTACTTTTTGAATCGGCTGTGGCGGCACGATATTTACCTTCAGTTGTCCATCTGGATTGAAGATGCCATCGACAAAAAATTTCCGAACTTCCCCGTCTTTCATATCAAGCAGTCCATAACTCCCGATAAATCCTCCCGTCGGTCGAATTTCGTGATTGTTTTGAAAGAGAAATAAATATTTCCTTGGTCCATTCGCTCCAAGCAGTTCGCGAAAAAGTCGCTCCTGATCCAAAAATTCCCGTGTCGCCCCGACGAGTGTCGAAAGCTTTTCGCGCGCATCAAGAAATACGGCACGCTTTTCCTCGGGAACATCGTCAAGAGTCACCAGCGCAAGCGATGCGTCCGCGGCCTCAAGATCGGGAAGCGCCTTCGTAAGCAGACGACTCGCAAACGACAACATTTCTAAAAACGACTGTTTGGATTCTCCCGATCCCGCTCCATCTTTACCTCCCTGATACAGCGGATTCCCCAAAAGAACAAAAGAGCCACTCATTTCCGTCAACAGCTTTCCAGCGGCGGCAATATGCTTCCCCGCCTCAATCATATTTTTACCGGAAGCAGCAAAAGAGAGCCCCGGAACAAATCGGAGAGAATCAAAAATATCAAACTGAAATATCCCGAGCGCCGACCATGCGGAAGAAAAAGATTGGTATGCATCATCAAACGCTTGCACGGATGTCGCCTGTTTGCCCGAACGAATCGAATCGATCGCAAGCGACAGATTTCTTATACCCGTCTCACTCTCCCCAAGTACTGTTCCTCGCATGCTGATCGACCGAGCCCCCAAGAGAAGAAACAAAACAATCGCCGCCGATGATCCGATGATTCCAATTCTTCTAAAAATGTTTTTCCAGTTATCGCGGCATGAAAATTGACTTGATTGTCCGGAAAAAGAAGATTTTGGCTCCTCCGAAAATATTTTTTCTTCATCTTCCCGTTCCGAAAAAAAAGATACGCGATCCTCCGTGTCTTTGAATGAAAAAAACTCTTCTCGTTGATCTATCGTCTCTTCAGTCGTATCGTTTTCACCAAAGAGTCGATCGGGTCCATTCCATCGAGACGACTCCATCGGAGCTTCTTCGCGAAATTCCACTCCGAGTTCAAAGACGGAATACTCTAATTTTTTCGATACCGGATCCGGCTCCGGTGTTGGTGACTTCAAAATGGAGGCCTCGGTAATTGGCGCCCGTCCCGAAGACCGTCTTACCTGCTCGATTCGCTCCCAATCAAGTTCACCCGACGGCATAGCCGGGCGAACATCAAACATTTCCGGAAGAATATTGTTTTTTGGTTTCGATTCCACAGAATATATATTACGACCCATGCACAACGTCCCGATATTTTCCGTACGTTTTTACAGCAAGTTTTTTCCAATCGTACCGTGCAATACGCCGAAAACCGGTCTCCCGAAGTTTCTCACAAACCGACTCGTAACGACATACCGTTCGAATCGCCCGTTCCAAATCCTCTTTTCGATCAGGATCAAAGAAAATCGCCGCGTCGCGATATACCTCCGGGAGCGATCCGGCATTCGCCGCAATCACGGGAAGACCGTAGTTCATCGCCTCAAGTCCCGGCAAGCCAAATCCCTCGTACTTGGACGGAAACAGGTATGCCGTCGCGTTCCGATAGAGAATCGAGAGATTCCGATCGGAGACAAAGCCGGTAAAAAGAATATTTTTTACCGATTCCGCGGATCGCTTCAATCGTCCGAAAAAATAATCCTCACGACCGACAAAGAGAAACCGGTATTCGGGAAATGTTTTCGCGACCGACACCAAGAGTTCGAGATTTTTGTGCGGATACGCATTTCCCACATATAGGAAATACGGTTCCATTGTACCACTTGCCGTGTCATATTTTAATCCGATCGAATCAGCAATGTCCTCTATCTCATTTTGCGGAATAAAAAAACATTTGCGGTCCACCCCTTCTTTCGTCACAAAAAGCTTATTCCTGACAAACGGATATTCTCGAACGATATCATCTCGTGTGAATTGCGATACCACAAAAACAGTTCGTGCGCGAAACACTGCGAACCAAATGACCAGTCGATACACAAGATACTTCAACCAATACACCGCAGGAATCAGTCGGCTTGCCCGGATCGTCGGATAATGAAATAAGATGAGATCATGAATCGTAACTACTGTTTTTGCTGGAACAAGAATCGGTACGTTGAAATGCGGAAAATGCATCAGATCGAGTCGGTATCGAGCAATCAAAAACGGGAAAATACATTGCTCGGAAAATCCGTACCACGGAAAATCCGCAAGCACTTTTTGAAAATTTTTCCCTTTTGGGATGTACTCTTCAAAATTTTCCCTCCGAAGAAAAACGAAAAATTCATCCTCTTTCGGGACGACTTCTTCGAGATATTCGATAAGTTTTTCCGTATATCGGCCGAGCCCTTTGCCGATCGATCCATAAAACCGTGCGTCGATACCGATTCTCATACGACATCATTTCGTTCATGTTCCGCACAGCGCCTTGAAAAAAAATACAGGAAGAGCGCTTGTGATGCGAGTACCTTAATCATCTCCGGATCATCAATGGCATTTATGGTTTTCGGAAACAGAAGAAAAGCGCGACATCCCTCAATTTCATTGACCGACGCGGCTACATACACTTTCCCATCAAGCAAAAATCGTCGACTTTTTTCACTGACAAGATGTTCCGGGGAAAGATGGTCATGCGAGAATCTTTTTCCATTACTAATTTCGCAGACTGTTTTTTTCTTTCGAATATCCACGATCCACAACAGAGATGCCTCTGTTTTTGACAATATCTTGAGCGCATCAAAAACGGAACGGTACGCTTCTTTTTTTTCCTTTGGCGTTTTCCGGAACAAATCAAGCGTTTCCGGAAGCGAAAGAAAGAGTCGTCGCAACACATCCGCTTTTCGGTTCATCTCGCCGATATACGAATACGTTTCTCGCAGGTCTTCAGAGGCAATGCTCGCCTCCTGTTTCGTACGAAGCAGATCTCGCAAGACTTGACCGAGCTGACGTTCCTTTACGAGATAGAGGAGAAATGCCACCATTCCAAGAAGAAAAATCACCAGCGCCTCAAAATCATCTTCGGAAAGAATATAGAACTCGCTCCGGATAATTTCCGGCGCGAAAACGATGAGCACGAATATAATGAGGTAAATCCAGTACATGGCGGAAAACGGTTATCAAAACCCACTCCTAACATGAAATCGACTGGAGATATTTTCGAAGTTTTTCCCCCACATCCGGATGCTTGAGTCCAAAGTGAATGGTGGTTTTTAAGAAGTTGAATTTATCACCGGTATCGAGCCACTCCCCATCAAGCATTCGTCCGTAGAGCGGTATTTTTTTCTCAAGCATAAGATCGAATGCGTCCACGAGACGGATTTCTCCGGATTTTCCCGAATTCATTCCGGCAAGCGTATCAAACACGTCTTTCGTAATAATATATTTTCCAACTGCGACCGCAGTCGACGGAGCGTCTTCCGGCCTCGGTTTCTCCACTATGCCTTTCACCCGGAGATTTTTTTCATCAATGTTTTCAGGATCAATCACGCCGAATTTTGACACTTCGCTTCGTTCCACCTCGGAAAGCCCGATAATCGGCGCATGAAACTTCTCATACGACTCCATAAGCTGTCTCGATGCCGGAACAGCGCTATCGTAAATACAGTCACCAAAAATAATAAGCACTGATTCATCATCATCGACAAGATGTGCCGCCTGTAAAATCGCGTGTCCATCACCCAAAGGAATCGGCTGCCGCACATAGGAAAACTTCGCAAGCGTGGAAATTTTCCGCACGACTTCCAAGAGATCGTGCTTATTCTTCTCGACAAGCGTATCTTCAAGCTCGTAGGACACATCGAAGTGATCCTCGATCGCTCGCTTTCCGCGCCCCGTCACGAAAATAATTTCCTCAATCCCCGATGCAACCGCTTCTTCCACAAGATACTGCACCACCGGCTTATCGACAACCGGAAGCATCTCCTTTGGCTGGGCCTTGGTTGCCGGGAGAAATCGCGTCCCGAACCCCGCCACCGGAATAATCGCCTTCTTTACTTTCGAAGAATGTTCTCGCATAGCTCTGTATTAAATCATCTATTGATGAACAAATCCGTAACAGAATTTCTTTCGTTGTCCGGCGGCCGTTCACCAACAAGAAAAAAACTCCTGTTTCAGATCTGTATTCAAACTTACAAAAGTGCTACCAACTTCTTAAATTCTACCCGAAATTCTTCAATCGCTTCATTGACAATCGGGTGAAACTTCTTCGTAATACCTTTTTCTCGTACATATATCGCCGAATCAAGCAGCGAGTCCGGCGTCCCCATATCAAACCATGCTCCCTGAATCAATCGCACATCAAGCTCGTTTTTCGCAAGATAGTAATTATGCATCCCGGTAATTTCGATCTCATCACGATCAGACGGCGCAAGCGATTTTGCCGCCTCCGACGCGCGTCCGTCAAAAATATAAATTCCGGGAATCGCATATTTGCTTTTCGACGCTTTCGGCTTTTCCTCGATTGAGAGCACCCTGCCATTCGCATCGAACTCCACCACGCCAAACCGTTCCGGATCCGGTACCTCTTTCGCAAAAATCCGCCCACCCGACTGAAACGATGTGATCGCTTCGGTAAAATCATCTTCGAAAATATTATCCCCAAGTACCATCGTCGACGGCCCTCCATCGAGAAAATCCTCCCCGAGCATATACGCCTCCGCCAATCCACGCGGTTTCTTTTGCACCACAAACGATACCCGAACCCCGTGATTCGTAAACATCGATCCGAGAAGATTCAGAAAATGTCCCGAATATTCCGGCGCAACAATGATAAGAATATCGCGAATCCCCGCCGCGACGAGCGTGTTGAGCGGATAGAAAATCATCGGCCGATCATAGACCGGAAGCAATTGTTTCGATGTGACGGCTGTTGACGGAAGAAGCCGCGTACCGGTACCACCGGCGAGAATAATGCCCTTCATAATCTTCTACAAATCAGAAAAAAAATTATATTCTATCTGTCCCATAGGTTCAATTCCAACGATATAACGATAACCCAAACCTTGAGGAAGTACCAATACCTTTTCGTCTTCCTCGCCGCCCTCCGAAGTGTCGTAATTGCCAAAGTCGAGAAAAGCCTGTTTTGAGATCCCGATAATAACCCCACGACTCTTCGATGTGACGGCATGGTTTCGTGCTTCTCTCACCTGTTTCAAAGTCACCATTTTACCCATTTTCCGTACCTCTTTTATAATATCATCGTCGTCCATCATCACATTAACCAAAGGATGCTCTTTCGAATTAGAAAAATAATCTAGCCCGAGTGCTTTTTCAAACATATGCTGTTCCGCGCTTGCCGCCGCATAAGATTCTACACCGCTAAATGCCAAGTCATCGGAAAATCCAGGCTTTGGTTCATAATTTATTTTCTTACTCGCAACAGGAAATACCGATAGTTCTGGCACTCCATGTTGCGAAAAGGATGTTTGACTTCTTGTTGCCCCGGGAACAACTCCGTGTTTGATAACGTACCGTATCGTTTCTAAATCACATCCATGATACGCTATGATATCCGGATTATTCAATCCTTCTGCAAAGCACTTCTTTACATACTCTCGCCTTTCTTGTTCTTGTGTTTCTATACCGCTCTCTCGATCACCACTCCCTCTCCTAGACAGATCAGCGCTATGATCACGTTCAGCGTGATCGACGAATAAATCAAGAGCCTTGTGCATCGTGGCACTGAAAATACGAATACTCTCCTGGCATTCTTCAAGGGTTTTTCCTTGAAAAAAAGGTTCCGCATCGTTTGAAAGAATAAGATAACGGTCTTCCAATAATCTGATAAGCTCATTCCCATCTGCTACCTTTCCATTTTCAATAAGCTTTTGGGCATTTTGAAAAATAAATGAATTGTTGCCCAACTCCAAAGCCGAAGGAAATCCATTTCTTGCAAGTATCTCGTCCCACGCCTGTATCAATGCATCCGTTTGTTTTCCTAGGGTCGCTCCAAAGGCTTCCCCTGCTGAATACGCGTCTTGCTCTTTCGACATGGAGTGATAATTATCTTTATAAAATTCCTGGCTATACACGTTTTCCAGTTTTTCATCAAGCTGAAACCATAATCTATCTTCTTGAAGTTCGGCTTTACTGCTCTCAGAATCTCTCGTTATTTCTTTCTGGTGCGCATGAGCAAGCTCATGAGCCATAACAGACGCCATTTCAGAAAAACTGGAAAATACCCTAGCAGGATCGTGGATAAGAACTTTTCCATCGGAAAAAGACGCGAGTGGTTCGAGCGTATTCCCTGATAACCGAGGCGGAATCACTACCTTAGGAACTTCGGAGAGACCGTATGAGGAAGCAAAAAGATCAACTACTTTTTGACAGAGAGCAAGCTGCGTCTCTTGCGAAAACGAACTAAACCCATAATAAAATTCCAGTAGTTGCAAAGGTTCAAAACCTTCTATAACTTCTTTATGCGCTTCTCGGTGAATGCGCATTAATTCATTGCCTTGCTTGTACCCCTCCAGAAGTTTTCTGGAGGCGCTATCAAGTACCTCTGACTGCTCCGCGCCAGGGACAAAACGATCAAACTCCGCCAATTGAGACAGCATGTTTCTTTTTTGCTCCGACGAAAGCGCATCCATCTGCTCCTCGGACATTTCTACTATCTTCCGAGAAAGCTCGTCAATTTGTATATTCAGGAAGTGTCCTTGTTCATAATGACGATCATAACGTTGTTGTGTGGTGAGATAAACAGATGGTGCGATTTGTTTATAAATCTGCCGTTTCGCGTCTTCAGACAACGATTTTCCAAGGGATGTTTCTAACCGTTTGACTTGTGCATTTACAGCAATTTCAATTTCTTGATCTTGTTTGCGCGCATCTTCTTCGCGCAGCCCTTCTATCGTAATTGGTTTGTCGTATCGCTCCGCGCGTCCTTCTGTTGAATTCCTTAGATTGGTTTCGTATCGAATCACCTCCTTCCGCACAAACCCGCCAGGCACATCTTCAAATTTCCCCTGCAAAGCAACGGGGAGATCGCTTGTTTTCTTATATTTTTTCTGACTTGGATCAAATGACTCAAACCCCATAAACAAGCCTTCATTGAAATCTTTAACCATTCAGTCAACTGACATACAATGGAAACTGTTTACAGAGTACTTTTACTTCATTGCGGAGTTTTGTGAGCGCCTTTGCATTATCCTTGTTCCTCCACGCTGTGTCGATTATTCGCGCAATTATTTTCACTTCCTTTTCCTTCATCCCGCGTGTCGTGATCGCGGGGACACCAATACGCACCCCACTCGGATCAAGCGGTCCGCGCGGATCATCGGGGATCACATTCTTGTTGATTGTAATTCCAACACCATCCAAAATATGTTCCGCTTCTTTTCCGGATAATGAATAACTCGAAACCGTATCGATCACGATCATATGATTCTCCGTCCCGCCAAAGAGAATATTCGCACCGTATCCTTTCATTTCTTTTTCGAGAACCTTCGCATTTTTCAGAATCTGCTTTGCATATTTTTTAAATTCCGGTTTGAGCGCCTCGCCGAATGCGACCGCCTTCGCTGCGATCACATGCATATGCGGACCACCCTGCGTCCCGGGGAAAATTGCCTTGTCGATCGGTGCTGCGAAATCTTTGTTACAGAGGATGAGCCCGCCGCGCGGTCCGCGAAGCGTCTTGTGTGTCGTCGCTGTAACGATATCGAAATACGCGACCGGATTCGGAAGTGCCTTCCCCGCGACAAGTCCGGCAATATGTGCCATATCCATCATCGTGATCGCCTTTACTTTCTTTGCGATTGCGCAAAATTTCTCATAATCAATCTGCCGAGTATATGAAGAAAACCCCGCGAGCATCAATTTCGGTTTTTCTTTTTTCGCAAGCGCTTCCAATTTCTTATAATCGATACTCCCATTCGGCTCCGTCTTGTATCGAACAAAGCGATACACTTTTGCCGGAAGTGTGACCGGATGCCCGTGCGTAAGATGCCCTCCGTGCGAAAGATCCATCCCGAGCACCGTATCACCGGGTTGCAACAGCGCCGCGTATACCGCGAGGTTCGCCTGCGCTCCGCTATGTGCCTGCACATTCGCGTGTTCCGCCCCAAACAATTTTTTCGCGCGATCGATCGCAAGCGTTTCGACGACATCCGTAAATTCTTGCCCGCCGTAGTAGCGCCTCCCCGGATACCCTTCGGAATATTTGTTCGTAAGCACTGTTCCGAGCGTTTCCATAACTGCCTCGGAGACATAGTTTTCCGATGCGATCATTTCCAGTCCTTCTTCCTGACGCTTTCCCTCACCGATGATCGCTGCATACACAGCCTTGTCTCTTTTTTTCACTTCGGTATATTTCTGCATATCCTTGATTCTTGTTCATCAAAACGGCTTATCCTCTTCAAAAGCCCTTCCATGGTATCAAAAATCGGCTTATTCTACATCATTGACTTTTTAAGTACTTTATGATAAAATGTAATATCCAGAGTA
>CAYTED010000011.1:0-12362 GCA_964436855.1 uncultured Bdellovibrionales bacterium
TTTCCATACTGACACTCTGACACAGAGTGTCCTAATTCAGAACGGAATGAATGATTCTGGACTTTTGGTACCCGAACAACCAAGCCCACACCGAAGAGATTAAATCTGGAAAATCTGGAGATCGCCATGCAAGAATTGAAAGACGTTGTACTCTTCGTTCTTTTCCTGGTCGCGATGTTCTATTGCGGCCTCATGTTCATCGGCAACAGACAAGAGCCAGCGAAAGCAATACGCCGGATCAAGATCTGCTTCAGCCTGATCATCATCATCTGGGCAGTAGGCGTATGGAGTCCCATTCTTCCTGGCTGGGCAGCGACTTTCTTCATCGTCGGCGGTCCACTGGCAAGCGCCATCGGCTTCGTGGCATACAGCCTCCACAAACGCCCGACCATGGTCCAGCGGAAGCGTTGACCGAATTCAAGTGATAAACCCCGGACACACCGCGAATCTTCGCACCGTGCCCGGGGTCATTTTTTTTTTATTTTCAAACTTTTAAATTCTTTTTTTCAATACTTTTCTTTGCGGACAAAGAAAAGTATGAATATCATCATAAGAAAAATCTAAATCGCGAGCTTGACCCGGGATGACAAAAAAAGAATAACTCTTCTTTTTATTTTTCTTGAAGAAATTCCCCAAGGGCTTCCGTATACGGTCGAAAGGGAATGAATTTTGTATTTTTGAGCGCGGAATATTTTGGTCGCTTGGCAGGACGCGGAAAGGTATCAGCGGAAACGGGTTTTAGGATGATATCTTTTTTTGCGAGTTTGAGAAGCTCCTTCGCTGCTTCATACCACGTTGCCGGATTTTCATTGACCAAGTGATAGGTACCATATGGCACGACGTGCTGGATCATTACTTTGCTTGCAAGCGCGAGGTCAGGCGCATACGTGAAACAGGATCGCTCATCGTCCACTGCTTGCAACTCTGTTTTCGTTTCCGAAAGCTCGAGCATCTTCTCGAAGAAGCTTTTTTTACCTATTGCGGATGTTGCTGGTTTTCCAAAGAGCTTCGAGAGTCTCACGATATAATATTTTCCTCCTGCTTCCATTGCAGCCTTCTCTCCTTCGTATTTGCTCTTCCCGTAATTGGAAATTGGATTTGGCAGAGCATCTTCCGCGTATCCATCCTTGTTTCCCCCATCAAACACATAGTCCGTCGAATAGTGGAGCCATGTCGCATTTATTTCCTTGGCAAGATTCCCAAGAAATTTCGGCACTTCGGCATTGAGAAGTAATGCCTTTTTGTATTCATCCTCACTTGTTTCACACAAATCCACTGCATTGTATGCAATGGCATTGATGATAATTTCCGGCGCATATTCACTAATCTTCTTTTTTGCCAGACCAAAATCCGTGATATCAATTTCTTCGACATCCCACCCTGCCGTCTCATAGCCTGGGTCCTCCGAATAGATACGGAATAATTCCTGTCCCAACATTCCTTTTGCTCCGAGGATCAACACTTTTGCCATATGGTTTATTCTTTTCTCTATTTGACACAACACTTAATTATTTGATATTCCTTATACTATTCACAGACCATCAAGAAGGAGACAGGCCATGTTGCCCCTTAACAAAGAAGTTGATTTCTTAGGCGAGCCCACGCCCTGGTGGGAGATTCCACTGATCATTATCGTATTCATTACCGGTGCAGCCCTGGTGATCGCGATCCTCATCGTCGCAGCAATTGTTAGCAGCACCCTTTTCATTTTCTCCTCCTCGTTTCGGGAGTGGATCAAGAGTGCTAGCGAGGACATCTTCTAGAGTCTCAAGTGGTAAGGAAATGCCACCGCCAATCGCGCAGCCCTCTTGGACTGCGCTTTTTCATTTTATTTTTTCCACCAGATTTCGTTTTCTTTGAACCATGCGACGGTTTTCGCGAGTCCTTCTTCGAGGCTGACCGATGGTTGCCAACCGAGATCATTTTTTATCTTTGAAAAATCGATCGCGTAGCGGCGGTCGTGCCCGGGACGATCTTTCACGTATTCGATCATCGACTCGTCTTTCCCGAGAAGCTCGAGCAGCTTCTTCACAATCCAGATATTTTCTTTCTCACTATCACCGCCGATACAATACGTCTCACCGATTGTTCCCTTTCGCAATACAAGATCGATTGCACGCGCATGATCGGCAACAAAAAGCCAGTCGCGCACTTGTTGCCCGTCGCCATACACCGACACTTTCTTTCCCTCAAGAAGACTGGTGATCGCGAGCGGAATGAGTTTCTCTGGAAAATGATAGGGGCCGTAATTATTCGAACAATTGGAAATCGTAATCGGAAGTCCAAATGTATGATAATAGGCACGAACGAGATGATCGGAAGCTGCTTTGCTCGCGCTATAGGGACTGCGCGGATCGTACGGGGTCGATTCATTAAATGGCGCGTCATTTGATTGTAACGCTCCAAACACTTCGTCCGTCGAAACGTGATGAAATCTTTTTCCGTATTTCCGGGCCGCTTCAAGCAGTGTAAATGTCCCTTGTACATTTGTCCGGACAAATGCCTCCGGACCGAGAATCGAGCGGTCCACATGCGACTCCGCCGCGAAATGCACCAACACATCGCACTCTGCCACAAGCGTATCTACGATCGTCGCATCACAAATATCTCCCTTCACAAATCGGTATCGCGGATCATTTTTCCACTTCGACAAATTTTCCGGATTCCCTGCATAGGTGAGCACATCAAGATTTACCACAGAATCTTCCGGGTATTTCCCCAAGACGTAATGAATGAAATTCGAACCAATAAATCCGGCACCACCAGTTACCAATAACCTCATACGAATTTTGAATTTAAAATTTTGAATTTCGAATCAATTTTCATTGGAAGAATTTTTCAATGAAGAGACAATGTTTCCGAAAATAAGCGTCAATTCCTGAGCCTCTTTCCATAACTTGCGCGCCTCATCTTTTCTTTCCGGAAGAGCGACAGACACCATTCGTAACCAGTGCTTACTTTCCTGGATTTCCTTCTTACAAATATAAATTTTATTTTAAAAATCTTTTCGTGAACTTGCAGCATTTGCCTCCATGTAATTCGCACCGACACTTGTTGATGATCTCACAATTTGAGAAATGAGAGGACTAGAAATAACATCTTGTCTTATGCTCCTGCAAAATATTATTACATCTTCACCAAACTTCGCTGTCCTTTCTTCTAGATCATATGCTGCTTTTTTCATCATTGTTTCATTATAATTTGATTCAAAATTCAGAAATCAAAATTCAAAATTTTCAATAATGAGGTAATTCCCTTAGTAAGGGAAGTGTTTTATCTTTCTCCGATACAATAAGATCCTCTTTCGGAAGCGCCCATTTGATCCCAATCTCCGGATCGTCGTAGCGAATGCCGCCATCATGTTTGGGTGAATAGACATTCGTCACCTTGTAGGTAAAAATCGTATCATCCTCGAGCGCAACAAAGCCGTGCGCGAATCCGGCCGGAATCCAAAATTGATGATGATTTTCTTCCGAAAGTTCCACCGCAACATACTTCCCGAATGTTGGTGATCCTTTTCGAATATCTACTGCTACGTCGATCACTTTTCCTTGGAGTACTTGTACGAGCTTTCCTTGCGCCATCGGATCTCGCTGAAAATGCAATCCTCGCAATACGCCTTTCCTCGATTTCGATATATTGTCCTGCACGAAGTGTTCCGCCGGAATACCCGCATCCGCGTATCGCTCCATATTGAACGATTCAAAAAAATATCCTCGCTCATCCGTAAAAACTCTTGGTTTCACGAGCACGAGCCCCTCGATGTCAAATACCTCGGTTTCCATATATTTCCCTTTTTACTCTTTGATTTCTTCATTCTACCACAAACAAAAATCCGCCCCTTGGCGGATTTTATATTGAGAGTTTTTACCCCTTAAGTTCGTTCATCATATCATCGAGAGCGCTCGTCGGATCCTGCGAAACGGGCGCTTCGGCAGCCGGTCGATCTTCACGCGGTGGACGGGTCGACCCTTCCGGCTCGTTAATCTTCAAATTGACACGGGCATTGTTTCTTGCGCCGATCACGCGAAGCAGTGTTCGAAGCGCCTTCGCGGTCATCCCTTCGCGACCAATCACCATCCCCATATCTTTCTGATTCACATCGAGTGTAATGAGCACGCCCATCTCATCAATCTTCCGTTCCACCTTCACGTCATCCGGATTGTCGACGAGCATCTTTACCACATATTCCACAAACTCCTTGTCCTGCATATTGTCAGTCATACGTCTTCTTCTACTGATTATCCGAAGAATCCCCGGGAACGTCCGAAGATCCACTCCTATTGTACGGCGAGGCGCTTTTCCCTGTCAACGATTTTCCGGAATCGCTCCGTTCTTCGTAAAACGCCACGACTTCACGAAAAAATATCCGATAATCACAATCGTCACGACCGGCGAAAACCATTCGGGAATATGTATCCCGAATCCGTGCCCGATCATCACCATACCAAGCACGACAATCGAGTACATGGCACCATTTTTCAGGTACACATATTTTTGCACGCGATCGATATTCGCAACTGTCAGCTGTCGAACGATTATTGCCCCGATTCCATTTCCGATCAGGATAAGCGGGACAGACAACGTAAACGCGAACGCCCCCAAAACACCATCAATCGAGAATGAGAGATCGATCACCTCAAGAAACAATACTTTGCTCCAGTCCGAAAGCCCCGCCTGTTTGAGTTCCTCCTCCGCTTTCTCCGCTTGCAAACGGAATCCATGTACGATAAAAAAAGCGGTTGATCCGACGACCGCACCAAACGCCACCATCGGACTTTCCTTGAGCGCGTACCATACAATCATCGCGAGGAGAAGAGAAACCGTCGCGTAAAACCACACCCCCTGTTTTTGAAAAAACCGCTCACAATGAAACCCGTAGTGCTTTTCCTCGAGAAAAATCCAGTGGAAAAACAGGAAGAGAAGAAACACGCCGCCACCCATAAGAAGAATCGGCGCCGATGCATTGATCGCCCCAATTACCGCTGGATCATTGGAAAACATCGCCGTAAAAGACCCGATAAATCCAAGCTCGGGAATCGCTGCCCAGATAATGAGCCACGGCAGAAAACCGCGCACCACGAATACCGCACAAAATATTCCCCACGTCACAAAAAACCGCCGCGCTTTTGCTCCCATTGTCGAGAGTACATCAGCGTTAATTACTGCATTATCGATACTCGATACCGCTTCGAACAAGACAAGGCCAGTGATAATGAGAAGCGCGGAAAAAAAGTCCATAAGCGAAGATAAGAGGCAATTGATACAAGATATTAGATATGAGAATTGAAAGGTTTCTTGCGCCACTCGGGAGACTGGCGAGGGAGAAGCTTCGTCGCGTCTTCCGGATGCATCATGGCGCATTCTGTCGCCTTCTCCATTCGCATCCCCTGCGATCCCTTGAGAAGCGCAATATCCCCCGCTCGAAGAAATGCCGCGAGCGCTTCACCACAATCTTCCGGCCGATCAAAGAGAAAGAGACGGTCGAGTGAAAATCCTCTTTTTCGCAATTCGTCGGCAAGATTCATCATCATCGGCCCTACAAGAAACACCCCCGCGCAATTCAGGGGAACAATTTTTTCTGCAAAGTTCCGGTGAAACTGTTCCGCATTCGGTCCAAGTTCGAGCATATCACCAAGTGCGAGAATTTTCCGTCTTCCGACAATACGCGAAAATGTTTCGAGCGAGGCCATAAGCGATGTCGGTGCGGCATTGTACGTATCATCGATCAGAAGTGCGCCATTTTTCCCGGAAATCATCCGCATACGCCCCGGCAAGGATTCAAATGATTCGAGCGCCGATGCGATCTCAACGAGATTCATCTTGAGCGCGATCCCGGCCGCGACCGCCGCGAGAGCAGAACCAATCAAATGTTTTCCGACAATATTCGGGAGTCGCACCGGAACACTCTTCCCATCATAATTTAATTTAAATGTCCAACCCACACCCGTTCGATCATCGTACGCATAGTGTTCACCCGATATTGTCGCGAAACGTTCGATCGAATAAAACAAGACTTTCGCTTTCGTTTTCTCCGCAAGTTTCGCTACGCGCTCATCGTCCGCATTCAGCACGGCAACACCGTCTTCCGGAAGATCGGTAACCAATTTTCCTTTTTCTTTCGCGATACCAGCAATCGTCTTGAAATGTTCCAAGTGACTCTCGCCGATCCGCGTCACGATCCCGACATTCACCGGAACGAAATCAAGAAGATACGACATATCACCCAATCGATCCACCGCCATTTCAAGCACGAGCACTTCCGGATACTTGATTGGAAATATCATTTTTCCAAGCCAGCGCAATACAATAAAAAACCATCGAAACGGCGATCGTCCTCCGCTTTTCTCGCCGAGAATCGTAAGCGGCACGCCAAGCTCATTGTTGTAATTTCCCTCACTTTTTCGCACGTCATACGCCACCGACAAGACAAGCGCGACCGCTTCTTTTGTCGAACTTTTTCCGACCGATCCGGTAATGCCAACAACAATCGGACGATACTTGAGAAGCACCGCCTTCGCCATCAGTCGTAATGTTTTTTCAAGCAATGTTTTCGACATTTCTTTTTTTTCTTAATTCTTGATTCCGGATTCCTGATTCTTCTTCTGTAGCGGCTCCGTTGGCTCGATTCCTTCATAATCAAGAAGAAATTTCATCATTTTTCCGAACACCGGCGCGGCCGACGACTCGGCCCACTCGACATTTTTCGGATGATCAAGCTTCACCGCAATCACAAACTTCGGATCATTGATCGGCGCATATCCCGCAAACGAACCGATCGACAAAGTCTCATCATACCCCTTTTCATTCTTTTTGGCTACCTGCGCCGTTCCGGTTTTCCCGCCGACAAGGTATCCGGGAACATCCGCGTGTTTTCCGTGTCCGTTCACCACGACACTCCGCAACATCACCCCCATCGTCTTTGCCGCTTCGGAAGAAAGCACACGCCGCACTTCTTCCGGTCGAAACACTTCTTCTCTACCATCGGAATGAATCACTTTTTCGATCAGTCTCGGCCGCACAAGAATTCCATCGTTCGCAAATACCGAATACGCTCGCGCGATTTGGAGTGGCGTAACGGTAATCCCCTGCCCGAATGACGCAGTATAAAATTCGATATTCCGTCTGGCGTTATTCAAGTTTTTCATATTCCCGTACACTTCCGCCGGAAATCCGAATCCCGCCTTTTCGTTAAATCCGAAATTTTTGAGATATTCTCGAAATTTCTCATGTCCGACCAACCGCTCAACAAAAATCACTCCCGTATTGATCGATTCATCGAGCACCCGTATCATCGAGCTTCTTCCGTATACCTTCCCTTCCGCGTTCCGAATCGCAAACCCCGCCTCGTTCACCACGCCCGTATCCACGTATTCCGTGTTCGGATTCACCTTTCCCTCTTCAATCCCCATTGCCATCGTGAATGGTTTCATCACCGATCCCGCTTCGTAGGCAACGCTGGTCCCTTGATTCAAAAACAACGAATAATCCTCCACTTCACGATATTTATTCGGATCGAATTGCGGAACGGTTGCCATCGCGCGTATCGCTCCCGTTTTCGGGTCCATTACGATTATCGTCGCGCTGTCCGCGGCATAGAGTTCGGTTGCGTCACGCAAAATCCGCTCCGCCTCAAACTGGATATTCCGGTCAATCGTCAGCACATATGAATCGCCGTTTTTCGCCGGCACAAACTCCCGATCCGTAAGCGAAATCCACCGCCCGCCCGCATCGCGCTCTTCCTTTACCAATCCAGACACTCCTTTCAGCCCTTCTTCAAATGCCGCTTCAACGCCATATTTCCCCTCCTCGCCTTCCGTTCCGTCATTTTTCGGTCCCACAAATCCGATTACTGGCGCCGCAAATTCTCCCGCGGGATAGTATCGATTCGTTTCGCTCGCAAAGTACAACCCCTTGATATGCACAGTTCGAATCCTATCCGCCTCGTCTGACGAGAGTCTTCGTTTGAGCATTTCATACGGATCGTCGTGTTTCGACAATTTTTCCCGCAACACTCCCGCATCGATTCCAAGAATATCGGCAATCGCGTGCGCGGCCACTTCCGGATTTTCCACCTCATTCGGCACGGCGTAGAGAAGCGGCTCGTCGCGATTTACCGCGACCGGATAACGCCCGTCTTTCCCGTCACTGAAAAATATTTCCCCGCGTTCCGCTCGAATATCCCGCTCGCCGGAATACTGCCCCGCTGCGGCCGCTTCCCAGAGCGTATGATTCACTACCTGCACAAAGTACAATTTCATACCGATTGCAAGCACTCCCGAAAACACAAAAAAAACGAGGAATCGCAGTCGTGTCGCTCCTCCTCCCTTTTTCTCCTCCTCGCTTTCTCGTTTTTCTACCCTTCGGAATCCCCGTTTCATACATGAGCGTATCAATGTCCGAAATGTCAGATCCTTACCGGTTGAATGCAACCGATCCGTCACGCTCCACGATTTTCACATCAAGAGACCGCTCCATTCCCATTCGGGCGCTCGCCTCCTTTGTCTTCTCAAGCGACCGCACATCCGCCTCGCGAATCCGCAAAGCGTCGTTTTCCTTTTTCAAATTGGCAATTTCACGCTCAAACGTCCGCACCTGATACCCGTACACCGCATTCTTATTAATAGACGCAAGGTACAACCCCGCGGAAAAAAGGAAAAAAATCGCAAGGATAAACGTCATTTTTCCCGATATTCCCCTTCGTTCTGTTGTAAGAATCGCGGCGCGACCCCCTTGGGACCATACGCCCGTGTTTGCTATCGACATATTCTTTTGTTTTTTTGTTTTTTTTGAGAACCGACCCGAAAAATCCCCTATTCACCAATCCTTTCCGCTACACGAAGTTTCGCACTTCGCGCCCGCGGATTTCCTTTCACTTCTTCTTCGCTCGCCACGATTGGTTTTCCCGTAAGAATTTTCAATCGCGACTTCTTCCCGCAGCGACACTCCGGAAATTCCGGCGGGCAAACACATCCTTTCGCTTCCTTCCGAAAAAATTCCTTTACTACCCGGTCTTCACCGGAATGAAACGAAATGATTCCGATCCGTCCGCCCGTTTTTAATCGTCCAACCGCCGTAAGAAGAAATGTTTCAAGCCGTTTTTGCTCGCAGTTCACTTCTATTCGCAACGCTTGAAACGATTTCGTCGCCGGATGCATACCGAGTGCCCGTCGCTCCGCTCCCAAAAATACGCTTTCAATCGTTCGCGCCAGCTCGAGCGTTGTCCGAAACGGTTTTACTTCGCGTTCCGCCACGATCCGCTTTGCGATACGTCGCGATTTTGACTCGTCCCCGTACTGGAAGAAAAGATCCGCAAGTCGCTCTTCGGAATACCGATTCACGATATCCGCGGCCGTCATCTCACTCATTCGATCAAGCCGCATATCAAGCGGCCCGTCGGAGAGAAACGAGAATCCGCGATTCGGATCTTCGATCTGATCCGACGAGAATCCGAGATCCGCGAAAATCGCATCTGCCTTTTCGACACCCAATCGGTCAAGCTCCGATTCAAGCTCGGAAAAACTTCTGTGAACGACGGCTAATTTTCCTTCGCGATACGCCCGATTCGCTCGTTCATCATTCTCGATCCGATCGAGAAATCGCTCGATTGCTTCCGCATCCGTATCGAACGCGATGACACGACCCTCGGGCAGCACGCGTTCCAAAAACGCGAGCGTGTGTCCGCCACCCCCGAGCGTCGCGTCGACCACCGCCTTTCCATTAGCAAGGAACAACCACTCTCTCGACTCATCGAGCAGTACCGGAATGTGTTTCGTCGCTTCCATATATGTCATTCAATCCTCAAAAGTAAAAACGAAATCTTGTATTGGTTTTTATTTTTGAAAACTGAACCGCTACGGTATAATTTCGAGTTTCCAATTTCGAATTTCGAGTTTCGAATGAATTTCGAATGAATTTCGAACGATTGAATGTTTCAAAAGTTCAAATTTCATCATTGATTCAAAATTCAGAATTCAGAATGAGAAACTAGTACACTCCCAATTTCCCGAGTTGCTCCGCGATCTTTCCGGTCTCCTTCTCCGCTTTCGCCTTGTAGCGGTTCCACTTCTCGTCACCCCACACCTCAAGCCGATTAAACACACCCACCACAACCGCATCTTTCCGAAGTCCCGCGTAACTCTTCAGATAATCCGGAATAAGAATTCGTCCCTGACTGTCGAGATCCACATCCACCGCACCGGCAAGCATCATGCGAATAAAACTTCGTGTCGCTGCTTCACCGACCGGGAGCGTCCCGAGTTTCGCCGCAATCTCTTCCCACACTTTCATCGGATAGACAAAGAGGCATTCGTCGAGTCCGCGCGTAACCACCACTTTCGATCCAAGTTCGCCGCGGAATTTCGAAGGAAGCGCCAGGCGCTTTTTCGGATCAATGGAATGGAGGTATTCGCCGATGAACACAAACTCAATTTCAAAATATAAATTACAAATTTCAAAAGAATATTGAAAACTAAATTTTCTTTTTCTTCTTGCTTTCTCTCAATTTCACCACTTTCCCCCACTTCAAGTGAATGTAGCTCCATTTTACTCCACCCATCGGAACCGTGCAACACCGTCCACCACCCAAGTTATCCACCGAAGAAATGTTTTAAACAAAGGATTCCAATATAAAAAACCAGTCCTTTCGGACTGGTTGTTATCTGTTTTCTTTGTTGTTACTTTTCCATACAATTCACCATCCAGTGGACACCGTACCGATCAGTGAAAGATCCAAAGTATGCGCCCCAAAACATTTCTTGCATTGGCATTTCTATTTTTCCGCCCTCCGAAAGTTCCGCAAAAAGTCGATCCGCTTCCGCGCGCGTATCCGGCTCAAGATTGATATGCACATTGTTTCCGTCAATTACTTTGAAGCCCATTGATTCCGGCGCATCCGTTCCCATCAACACGTGTCCACCGAGTATCGAAAGTTCGATATGCATCACGAGATGTTTGTCCGCTTCGGAAAGTTTCGGCGCACCTTCTGTCGGCGCCTCACTCATTCGGCGAATTCCTCCGGTGAACTCGCCTCCGAATACCGAGCGGTAGAATTCAAATGCTTCTTCTGTTTTGTTTGCAAAGTTGAGATACGTACTCACGCGTGCCATAGATTTGGTATTATTATTTACTGGGAAAGAAGTTCTTCCAATTGATTGAGTGCCATGGTGTAGCCTGCCTCCATTCCCATGGAAAGAATTTTCTCAAGGTCGGCCGCACTCGGAAACACGATTGTCGAAACAAGTTTTGTTCCGGTTCCTTCGGGGAGAAACTCCGTCTTCCACTGCATCGTCGGCATATTTTCATCCTTCTGCCCGCTTTCATCGCAGAAATAATCATCGCCCGAGAAACTCTTTCCCGGATCAATGCCTTTGTATTCGACCGCGCAATAATGCTTCTCCCCCTCCGGCCCAAGCATATAGTAAAACCAGCGACCACCCTCGCGGAAATCCATCGACACCGTCATTGCTTTCCATGGTTTCGGTGCCCACCACTCTCCGAGAAGCTCGCTCTTCGTATGCGCTTCCCATATTTTTTCCGGAGAAACATCGAACACTCGCTCTATCATGAGCGTCGCGTGTTCCATATCTTTCACAAATTTCGCTTCGTGCATAGGTGTAAAATTATTAGTCTTCCATTGTACCATGCGCATCCGAAGTTTTTCCCTGCTTGTCAAGCTGTATCTTTTGGAAAAAGTAATACATCCCCGAGGCAAGCAGAGTCCAGTAGAAAACAAAAAGAATACCGATAAGAGGAGGTGGTGGGTCGTCTTGCAGAAAACCCACGCCCGGAAGGAGAAGTGGTCCTATGAGCACGACCTTGATGGGCGATACGATAGCGGATGCCGTCCGTTTCCATGCGACCGGAGAATCCAGTCCGAGAAGCGAGTCGGGATACTTCGGAAATCCTCGCACACCCGTCGATCCCAAGAGTGAAGTCGTTACGAACAGAAATACGAAACCGAAGATAATAAAACGGATGACAAATTGTACTCGAGAAATGTTCATAGCCCTATCATACTCCTTCCTCTCCAATAATACGCAGACAAATGCTCCGATCATTCTAATGAAGCGTCTCTTCGCTCTCCGGAAGAATGCTTGTCGGATCCGAAATCCCGCCTTTCCGAAGTTGATCCAAACCTGCGTTTCTCTTGAGATTCTCATCCACCTCACTCATCAATTGTTTGTAATCATCCGATAAATGAGAATCCTTTTGACGAGGATCCCTCGTATTCGGTTCTACCGGAAATATATTCGCATCACCAGTCAAGAATTCAATTTTCTTCGACATAGTTTTTTATTACTTCAATAGCTGAATTCACCCCTCAATTAGGACACCTGACTCAAACAAAGATTACTTTCTTT
>CAYTED010000012.1:0-4966 GCA_964436855.1 uncultured Bdellovibrionales bacterium
AAGGCAGGGGCCTTTGAAGCCCCCATGCGAAGGTTCGATCCCTTCCTCCCCAGCAGTATAGAACGCACAGAAGCCCTCGCTTCTGTTTTTGTTTTATCTCCGCCATAAACCGCTTCTTTTTTCGGTTCGAAGGCACATATTTCCGCTTCTATGCTTTCCACGTCTTCTCGCAACCATGCGAATGGTTCATTGAGGCTGAAGGAAGCGATTTTTCTGTCTCTAATTCCAATGTTCGAAGATAGTATCTCGATCACTTCGCGTTTCGTCTCGGGAGTGCCTTTCGCAAAGAGATACTGCGCTGTTTTCACAAACCGCACTGCCACCTCGATTTCTTCTCCAATTCCAACACGGGCACTTTTCATGTTCTCCAATCCTTCCTCAATACGTGCTTCTTCTTTGGTGAACTCGGAAAGCTTGGCGTCGTAAATATCTTTGGGAATTGTGTCGCCGATAAACTTATCAATGAGCGAATTCTTGTGTTTCTTCACTTCCAGAAGCAAACGAGTCAAGCGCACACTCGTTTCTTCTTCCACCTGTTTCTTGGACGCGAGCTTTTCTTTCGACGCGTCTACGATGAGATCAAGTGTTTCCTCGTTGAAACGAATCTTTGCCAGTTCTGCTCCGAGCGCTCCCTCCAACGTCTCCTCGCGCGTATAGCACTGCGAACATTTTTTCGCGCCCCTTGATTTGGTACAGCGATAGTAGGTGTGTCCTTTCTTTACTTCCGCTGTCACCTTGAGTCCGCATTCTCCGCATACAAGAAATCCTCGATAGGTGAAGACTCGTGTGGTTTGATCTCTCTTCAAATGTTTCTTGGGAACGAGCCGTTTTTCTACGGCGTCAAAGAGTGAGAGCGACACGATAGGTTCGTGAATGCCTTCGTGCGTTTGTCCTTTCCACAAAAAAAGTCCCGCATAGATCGGGTTGGTGAGCATGCGATATATCGTGCTTTTCCCCACCTTGTTGCCCAAACGAGATCGGAAGCCTTCGTCGTAGAGCGTATCCGCGATACGTTCCGTTGCGTAGTTCTCCGTGGCGTAGAGATTGAAGGCGCGCCGAATGAATGACGCCGGCTCCGAATCAATCACCATCATCTTTGAGTTCGGATCCGTGACATAACCGATCGGTCGCGCTCCCGGGTATTCCTTCCGTCGTATTTTCTCCGCCAGTCCTCGCTTCACATTTTGACTCAAATCATCGGTATACTTTTTCCCCATGCCAAAATCGAGAAGAAGCATAAACTTATCCGTCGAATTATCCGTGGCTACTTTATCAATCGTTCGGATTTCTTGGATGCATCCCTTTTCAAGAAGCTCTATGATCCTGCCGCCATCAATGACATTTCTTGAAAGACGATCGGCTTTCCATGCAAAAACAACGCACCCTTTGTTTTTCCCAATGTACTGGAGCATCTCATTGAAAACAGGTCTTCCTGTTTTTTTCGCCGACATACTTTCTTTGAACGTCTTATCAATGCGAAGCCCCGACTTTTCCGCGAGACGTGCCATCTCGTTTTCCTGCGATTCGATGGACATTGCCTGTCGCTCTTCTTGTTCGGTGGATTTTCTCGCGTAGAGGATGCATTTCATAGGCGTATACGATAAAAGGACGACCTCGCTTGCACACAGACCCTTTCGGAACTGTAGCGAAGGTCGCCCTTTCACCGAAGCGAACGCAAAAAAGCGGTCGTTTCTGTCCCGAAAAATTAGGCTGTGTGCATGTTTACTGTACCAGATGTTTTGATTTCAAGTCAAAACTCAATACGCATACAGGGAAACGGTGTGGCGGACTACCGCCACGCAATTCGCCTCGGGCGATGAGATATGGATATTGTCTCTCGGGGATTCGCACGGAGTTCGTATACAAACTTTTGAGCGGAATACCGCACTACTTCGAGAGTCCGCTCAGGTTCGGGTCGCACACCCCTGCCGCCCTTCCCCCCTGCACCCCCCATCCTGCGAACCCCCGTTATTGATGGGAGAACTATTTTTCTATGCAGGGGGGAAGGGCTCTTAGGGGGTGCTCAAAAGCGGAGCCTCCCCCACTCGCACGCTCCTCATTCCCTCTTTGCGAAGCCCTCACTCCATTTCGGGCTCCCTCGCAAAGAGGAGATGTGTGCTCGCCTCCCCTCCGCTTTTGCCCCTCTCCTTCGCGGAATACGAGAATGTGCGAGTACGCTCTTTTTCCTCGCCCGCATTCGGGTACGCTCCCACCCCCCGTCCCCGCCCTCGGGGCGGGGTGCCTTCCTCTGAAGAAGAGTCGTACCTTTCTTTTCACTCGCTCCCTCACCCGCAAAGCGGGGAGGATTGCTCGCCCTATTGTGTCGAAGTCTTCCTTGAAACATTCGGGGGACATTCATTCTTGGGAGCGGGAACGTCGTCCACGCACAGCGCATTCCTCTGCGCCTCGTTCCTGTTTCGTGCATTGTTTTTCGTTCGTGCCTCGTTGCCAGTGGGAAAGCGAGCGCCGGGCGGAAAATTCCTCACTTTCAAAGAACCGCTCGTACCCGTCATAATCGGGATCCACTCATACGAGACGACCAAAACCAAAAACTTCCGATAATTCCTTCGTTCCGCATTTTCCCGTTTTTTGTTTTCATTTTCAACTGTAGATTGTGCCGTACCGAAAGAAAGGAAAGTGGATCCATACTTACGTTCCTTTCTTATCTCTCTTCCTACCCTTCGATAGAAAAGGGAGAGATCGAGAGGTAGGTACTTATAAGTACTTACTATCTCCCATTCTTATCTTCTCTTCCTACCTGCATACTTTTCTTTTTGATTCTTTTTCTTTCCGCTTCTGATCCGACAAACAAACGACTGACTCTGTGGCTGAAATACAGACGCCACGACGGACAATTTACGAATTTGCCCTCGCTACACTGAGGCTCTTCGCCTTTTTCGTAGAAGGGATGCGTGAGTTTTTCCCCTTTTCGGTTTTGTTGCAGTCCCATTCTTCCATGGTAATCAGCGTGCAATTCGTGCAAGAAAGCATTTCTTTGGCGCGCGCGATTGTTTGGGGGTCAAGGGAAGCAGAGGCACGCGTGTGACTCGGATGGCCCATCTTTTCAAGGGCGACACTGGCGAGAGCGGTATTCAGTACGTCCGGGTTGACGCGAGGAGTTATTGGCTCATTTTTGTGCTCTTTCTTTCTCTTCTTTTCTCGCTTTTCCATTTCTTCAACTCTTTCGGCAATCGATTCTTTTGTGAGCGACATAACATTTGGTTGTTATTGGTTATTGCTATCCCTATTCTTTCGAAAAAACTTTTCGTATCGTCTCTTTTGCTCGCTCTACCACTTCGAGAAGCTTCTCAAAATCCTCTGTAGATTGAATGGCTCGATAAGGAGCATGGTTTAGATAGCTGTGAGACAAAGATGCCATGTCGGGGTAATACCCCTCTGTATGCCACGCCATTCGTTTTGTACGCGTTTTCACTCTGAACTGGAGCATAAAGCTATCGGGGAGAAGTTTAATCTGGGTGTCTTCGTCTATGGGGATGATTTTATTCGTAAGGCTCACCCCCTTTCTGTTTTTCATTTTCCGCAACCTTCTGCATGAGGAATCCGATCTGTGCCAGCCGTTCCAAAATCATTTCCGCTTGTTCGACAGAGACGGGAACGCTGGACCTTTTTTCGAAGATCCGTTGGGTGCGAAGGATGAGTTGAGGAGAGAAGGTGGGCATGATTTCGGATAACGCGTGTACATACAGAAGGATAAGAAAAATCACACAGCTTGTTTTGCCGTGTGACTATTTTTGTGACAGACTTTTCGTTTACGCCGTTTTTCCCTTTATTCTCCGCCTCCTTTGACGTTCCGCTTGTCGAGTCAAAAAGCACTTTTTACTTTCTTTCTTTGAACACGCCTTTCGTTTGCTGTCTCTCGCTCTTTTTCGAAGCGTGCCGCAAGTCTCACAGGAGAAAAGTTGAAGACCGCTCTCCATATCGTGAAGCACTTCGAGTACACAGAGAGCGAAATGCCCGTATACGCGGTACCCGATGATGGGGTCAAGTGCCTTCGCCTTTCTCATCCCAACCACGTCTTCTGCAGACGTATCAATCCATTTGTATCTCATCTCCCGAATTCTTTTGAGGACATATCCCTTATCCGGAATGAGCACAGGGGAAACAAGCTCGAGTTCTTTGTTCAGCCAGGCAAGTTTGTGTTCATCCAGTTCATCTTTTTCCCACGCGTTTGCGAATGTCCGAAGCTCGTCAATTTTCTTCCACAAAAAGTTCAGGTTAACTTCCGCAACTTTTTCCGAACACTCTGCAAAGCTTTTCGAAATACCTGCACTGTTTTCGACCGGCACATTCATATACGCACGGTAAACGGGAAGCTGTTTGATGCCTGCCAACTGGTACTGCTTGAGAAGCCAGAGGTGCTCTTCCTCTCCGGGAATAATCGTGATGTTCCATTTTTCGACAAATGATCGTAATTCTTCGATATTTTTCAAAACAAGAAGCTTATCGTAGAGCGAATCCATGATAAACTCGTTTGACTCTCGATCTTGATCGATGTAGTTCGTCCTAACTATTTGGACATGCGGGATCACTTGTTTTCGCTCATGACCGAGTATTCCCCGTATATCGAGGTTTGGCGTAAGGAATACGGGTTGCGACGGGGTTTTTGTAAAATGGAATATCGAAATGACGCATCCCGCCTGATCCAAAACCGACCGCGGAAAGAGCACGTATCGGCGATCAAGCGTGGTGAGCTGGACGAGTTGTCGGAATGGGATATTCATATTTTTCCCAATCTTGAGTGCTTATATATATGATGATAGCATGAAGGGGTCGGAAGTGGCTTTGTTGCGGGGTAGATGAACTTGTACATCAAAAGTGGAGATCGATTGAAACAGCTGTATTAGGACTTACGCGTTTGCCTGAATACATGAGAGAATGATACCGGACTTCGGTCGTAATCCTTCTCTCATCGTTCATGCAAAAACAAAAATGTTCCTTGAGTCTG
>CAYTED010000013.1:0-4330 GCA_964436855.1 uncultured Bdellovibrionales bacterium
GCCGCCACCGCCGATGTCACGATTACCGGCGGAGCAACGAGCAATTATTTTGGCGCCTCCCTCACATCGGGCGACTTCAATGCCGATGGAAAAGTTGATCTCGCCGTCGGTGCCTATGGATATTCCTCGAGTACCGGCCGCGCCTATATTTTTATCAGCGAAGTCAAAACATATCCAAGTTCGGGACCAGGATCGGGGGGGTCTGACGCCGGACCTTTATATGAATTTCATACCATCCGTGGCGCGGCGACGCTCAAGGGCTCGATAAAGTTGAAGTAGCCAGGGAGTCAAAAAACGAAAAGAAAAGCGAGATGGTTTTTGAAAGAGATTTTTGAGAGGAGAGAGATTTGTTTTTTTTTTCATTTTTCTTATAATATAGGCAATTGTTGTCTAAGCTTTTTATTGAATTCTATGCAAGGATTTCATCGCGCGGAGGGGCTGGTACAGGTTCGAACAGAAATGCAAAAACCCGAGGAAGGACATTCTACCCACTTTTTAGAAAGAGAGCAGGGGCAAGGATGGACATCAAATTTCTTTGACGGACTCATATCGATCTCCGGGTGTATGCTCGCGCTCGGACTCCCGATTTTTTTTACCGGGATGACGTTTCAGGGGATCGCGCTTGACCGATGGATGTATTTTTATTTTTGGATGCTGCTTGGCCTCGTCGCTTGGGCGTCGCTCGGAGTGATTACGGGGGAAATGAAAATTCGCCGAACACCGCTCGATATTCCGCTTTTGGGATTTCTTGTCGTATACGGAGTATCCGCGCTTCTCTCGGTCGACAAATGGCATAGTTTTTTCGGATTTTTCGGCGATCCCTCGAGAGGGTTTCTTTCGGTGTTGGCAGTGTATTTTGCATATTATTTTTTCGCGAGTCAATTTACACTCAAGCGATTTTTTTGGATGGCTGGAGCATTCATTACCTCTTCTGTCGTGGTGATTTTCTGGAGCTTGCTTGTCGTGCGCGGCATTCATTTTATGCCGGCTTCGTGGGAGGCATACGCACCCTTGAGTCTCTTGGGATCGGTATCCGGGTTGGCTGCTTTTCTTGGAATGGTGCTTCCGATATTCATTACGGCTGTATTTTTTGTCTCAAAAACCGCTTTCGCTCCGGTGCGGTATGCGCTGCTCTCGATTTTGGGTCTCGGTATCGTGTCCGATATCGTATTGCTTTCGGGACTGCACTCATATGTTCCGTGGGTGGCGGTTATTGCCGGTATCGCTTTTTTCCTCATATTCATTCTTGCGCAAGTGGTTCGTCCGGATGAGCGTCTGACATGGGTTCCAATGCTTGCATTCGTCTTGCTTTTGATCGGGGCGGCTTGGGGATCCGATGGGCTGGTGAAGGCGCGGCTGCCGGTCGAAATTGCTCCGGATATGAAATTGTCTTGGGAGGTGGCAAAAGGATCGATTCAGGAACATTTCTTCTTTGGGAGTGGTCCGGCGACGTACGGGTACAATTTTTCTTTATTCAAACCGGAGGCATTCAATACGAGCTCGGTTTTTTCAGTTCGTTTTTATGATGGTTCGAATGCGCTCTTTGAAGCCGTATCGACCATTGGGATTGTCGGATCGATTTTCTTCTTCGTAGTGGTGTTTTCGTATGCGAGTGTCGGCTTGTATCTCCTGACGCGTGAACGGAAACACGATAAACTTCTTTCGCTTTCCCTGTGGAGCGCTTCCTTGGTGTTTATCATTACATTTTTTTCCGCGCGGGTGGCCGGACCGTTCTTGCTTATCGGTCTCGTATTGGGAATTTTTTCCCTTATTCTCCTTCTCCATGAGAGCGACTCCGAGACATCGTGGCTACACCTGTCGTTTAAGGCCGCTCCAAAATTCGCCCTGACCCTCGCGTTTATTTTTATGGTTGTATCGGCCGGTGTCGCAATGCTCTTTGTCTTTATGGGGAAAGTGGTTCTTGCGGATATTTCTGCCGGGAAGGCTGTTCGTACGGAGAAACCTTCTGTCGAGGGCTCGATGACGAATCTGCTTCGGGCTATACGGTATTATCCCAAGGAAGGTCGTTATTATGCTCGATTGGGTCAAGAGCAATTGATTCTTGCTATACAAGAGGCTCGGAAAAGTCCCGATGTTCAGGATAGCGATCGAATGAGAGGATTGTTGACCGGCGCGATCGATTCGTCGAAACGAGTGGCAGATGAATTGATGCCAAATGACGTGGCATCGGTCGAGTCCGCTGGGTTGATATATGAAAATGTGAGCGCTATTGCAACTGGGGATCGAGAGGCGCTTCTTGGAAAAGCAAAAGAATATTACGAGAGGGCACTCTTGCTTGATCCGAAAAATCCTTTGCTGTACCTCAAAATAGGGCAGGTGACGAAGGCGCTTTCCGATATCAAGCCCGAGGGAAATGACAAGGGCGCGTTACTTTCGGCAAGCGAAGAGGCACTGAAAAAATCGATATCGCTGAAAGAAAATTTTCCGGTGGCGCATTACTCGATGGCAGTGGTAAAGGCGGCGCAAAAAGATATCGACGCGGCGATCGATCATGCGTCGCAAGCGGTCAAGTTTGATTCGAAAAATCTCACATATCGTTACAATCTCGGTATTCTCTATCAGGTGCGCGATATGGAAGGAGATTCAGATAAAGCCGAGGTGATTTTTAAGGAGATACTGTCGCAGAATGAACGTCTGATAGATGTCCGTCTCTCACTCGGATTACTCTATGAGAAAAAGAAAAAGCAAAACGACGCGATCGCGGCATATGAAAAAGGAGTCGAGTTGTTGCGCGAAGGGGATAATTCAAATCGGAATTTCGATAACTTGAGACAGCAGATCGAGAAAATGATCGACACCGTTCGTCGGGGCGGATCGAATCTCGGAAAGCCGGTGCCGCAAGCGGATACCGCGCAGGCATCGGAAGGGAATCCGATTCCGGAGTCGAGTGCATCGGTTCCGGAGGTCAATCAGAACCCTTCCATTCAGGAATCGGTTCCATCGACTGAAACGACTCCGGTTATTGAACCGAATCCGTGATTTCCAAAGGAAATTCAGAGGGAAAGAAAACAGAAAAACGGCGGTTGAACCGCTGTTTTTTTGTCAGAAATATGCGATATGCGGAAGATGCTGCAGCGGGTGCGCCCGCCGTGTTTCGCCCCTGAAAAGTGCCGGATTTGTTGTGCACTGGGAGAGCGATACGGGTGGGGTTGACACATCTTTTTGCTTTGCTATTATGGAAAGGCTTGTTTTTGAAAAAAGCAGGTTTTTGTTTTACCGAAAACGAAGCAAAAAGAAGCGATGCCGAAACGGAGAGATTGGAAAGAGGTTTCCGATTTTTCGTTTCCGCGGCGCATTTTGACAATTTGTCCCGGAGAAACATATTCCCCCGAATACCCGCGCGGAGCGGTGGGGAAATATCGAGTATCTGGAAGTTCAAAAAGTAAAAGAGTTGATCTGAAATCTTTCTTTTTCATGAGACACCAAAATGTCGAACGGAAAAGCGAAGATGAAGAGAACTCGAGGTCAATTATCACACGCGAACGACTCGGATGTTGTTCGCTGTGAACCGGTCGTCCGTGAGGGCTCATATATTCTTATTATATTGAACTCTTGCGGACGATAAGCAAAAGAAAGCAATCACCGATAAGAGGTTACTAACGTATATGGTGGATGCCTTGACTCGAATGAGCGATGAAGGACGTAGCAGGTTGCGTTAAGCTTCGGGGAGCCGCCAAGCAGGCTTTGATCCGGAGATGTCCGAATGGGGAAACCCTTCCCGCCTCGGCGGGAAATCACGATCTGAATTCATAGGGTCGCGAAGCAAACCCTGGGAATTGAAACATCTTAGTACCAGGAGGAAAAGAAATTAATAAAGATTCCGAAAGTAGTGGCGAGCGAAATCGGAACAGCCTAAACCGATGCGTAGCATCGGAATAACCAATTTCCAATTTCCAATTTCCAATGAAATTCCAATAACCAATTTCCAATGACCAAACAAAGAATACTCTTCGTTTGAGATTTGGTTTTTGAGGTTTGTGATTTGTTTGGAAATTGTGATTTGGGTTTTGGAAATTCCGCTGCTACGCAGCGGTGTTGCAGGGCGTATGGACTCGATTGATCGGGGTTACGATGATTTTTTTAGTGGAAGGTTCTGGAACGTTCCATCACAGAGGGTAATAATCCCGTACACGAAAAAAAGATCATCCTAATGCATACGTTCCTAAGTAAGGCGGGGCCGGAGAAACCCCGTCTGAATCCGGGAGCACTAACTTCCAAGGCTCAATATTATTCGAGATCGATAGCGAACGAGTACCGTGAGGGAAAGGTGAAAAGAACCCCGATAAGGGGAGTGAAATAGAACTGAAAC
>CAYTED010000014.1:0-3147 GCA_964436855.1 uncultured Bdellovibrionales bacterium
ACAAACCATGATTTTATAATGCCAAGCGCGCGCAGAAACCCCTCATGCGAGAGGGAGCAGATGGAGTGATTCGAAAGTGCAACGAGTGTTGAGGAGAGAACGCCAAAGAGAAGAAAAGCAATCCCCCATCGTATCGGTACGGGTAGGGGCGCCCCGAAAGTTTTCGGGGTCGCCCCTACGGATTGCATCGTGCCGTTTTTGCGTTTCCACGCGAACAAAAGCGCTACCACTGACGCCATCACCCCGATCTCGACCAGATAGATTGGCACGCCAAAGAGAGCCACCTCTGCGCCTTCAAAGGGAACAAGGAAAAGAGTGACCGCGAGAGAAAGATGAAGAAAATTTTTCATACAAGATGCGGCGCGTTTCGAGATATATCCTGCCGAAACACTACCGAAGAATCTTCGAAAGGGCAAATGAAGATGTCACATCTTTGCGCGACCGCGCGAGGTCGCTACATTGTGCGTTCTGTTTTTGCAATAGTTGTCGCGGGTGAGTATTTTCTCTCTCCGTTTCAGTAAAAGTGATACAATGGAAGCATGGCGAAATTTGAACCGACAATTGAGGAGAGTGCTCGAGAGTCGAGCCTGAAAACATCGCAGCCGGAAACGAGTGATGTTGGTGTTCGATCTTCTGAAATTCGATCCACTGAAAATGAAGATAAAGAATCTGGAAAAACAATGAATCGAGAGGATGCGCTTCGGAAACTTCGCGAGATTATTGGAAAAGATCAGCGATATGACATGGATGGAAGCGAGGTGAATCAAATTCGAAATATTATCGAGGAGTGCAGTTCAAAAGATTCCCTCATTCTCTTGAGGGCTGCCGAGACAACAAAAATTCTTCGAGACGGTTCATACGAAGAAATGGCTGTGGACTTCTCTCAAAGCGCCTTGAAACTGTTGGAAGAAATTCAATCGAAAACAAAGAACTACTTGATACGGAGTTGGATTGACTTTGTTTCTCTCACCTCATCAAATTTTTTTCCAATTAAAGAGAAACGAAAATATTTGGAGCGTGACTGGGAATATGTGAGCACGATTGTTGTCTCTGGACACCCGGATTTGTATGAGAAATATTACGGAAGCAATGTGTCCGTGGTCCAAAATATTCCAAGTGGCGATGTAGAGAAACTTTTTTTGGCTTTTCAAAGGGATAGCTTTTCCGATGTTGAACATGAAGCCATGTGGAAAATTTATCAAAGATTTCACGATCCGGAAGTAGCAGCTCGATATGATATTTCTGCGGAAATTGGAGAGGACATACCAGATTTTGAGAGAAGGCGAGTGACTTTTACGGGGAAAAATTGGATTGACGAAATTCCTTTTGAAAAAGGAGGCATGATCGGTCCGATAAGTGATCGGTATGGAATTGTTTATAGTACCGGATTTCACACGGAATTCTTCTTTGAACGAGATCCGAACATTGAAAAAAGCGAAACGTCGAAAGAAAAGAAGCGAGTAGAAAAGCTTACTGTTGAAGACGTGCTTCGAAAAGAGGGGTTATCTGAAACAGGTGCGAATGCTGAGCAGAGATTGAGAGATCAGGCGTATTTGTATTCGATACTCGTTCAGCCGGCTTTCCGCAAAAGAATAGAAGATGACTTCGGGATCGAGCTCAAGGATTTCTCGGTGCGGGTGCAGGTGCAGTTCCTGAATTTTCTGTTTGAGAAAAACGAGGAAGAAGTTGGTCGAGTGAAAAAATTTCTGCAATCGGAAATGTATTTTGGAAACTCTCCATTTGGATCAAAAAGCGAACGTGCCGATCTTGTGCGGCAGTGGAGGCGCGAGGGTGATCTGGATCTGCGAAGGAAGGAACGAACGGATCGCCTGAAATCCTTCCTCTCTCTCGAGCAGGGCGGGGCGGATATGGGGGAGAAGATTCTTGCGATTGGCGAGAAACTGCCGAAAGAGGCGGCGGACACAGTCTTCGCGAAGTATGCGGAGATGGCGGACCGGGCGGGCGAAGCGCGAAAAAATTCGGAAAAGAACGCGGATGCGATCGAGGCGAAGTTGCTTGAGCGAGGAAAGTCATTCCTCTCGTGGATTGCGGAACATACGAAAGAGTTTGCTCACGATGAACGACTTCTCTCGGCGCTCAATGAGCGGCTTGAAAATTTGAATGCGGAAACCGTTCTCGCGGTGAACGCGCTTCGTGCGATGAAGGAGAGCGGAAATGTCGAAGGTATCAAAGAATTTCTTGACGGGTCGTTTCGCATTTTGAAAGGAAACGACATTTCATCGAAAATGAAAACCGAAATGGAAAGCCTCTACCGTATGAGTTATCCGTCGGATCGCGAAGAAGGGTTTCGGGAGACGCTGGTGCGGAATCTCTATGAGCAGAAAATATCCGACCCAAATGCGCGATTTTACACATTCTTCGTTGGAGAAAATGGGAAGAAGAGTCTGAAGGCGTTTTGCTCGTTTCAGGATAAACCGGACGGCTCCGTATACTTTGGCGCGTTCAATGTGGACGAGTTTTTTTCGGGTGAAAAAATGGGATGCCTTATGATGGACGAAAGCCTCGAGCGCGAGGCGAAAGAACGCGTAGTTCGTGGCGATTGCATACCCGAGAAACCGATTTCGGAGCACTACCTGGAAAAGCGCGGGTTTATCGGGAAGAGCTTTTCCACTCTTGAAGGAATCGATCTTTTGGCGATTGAACGCGACGACAAAAACGCCGAACGGTATGAAACGAAGAAGCTGTCGCCGGAAGATATCATTCAGAAATCGGAAGCGCATTTCAGAGAGGCTTCCCGAATTTTTTTGAGTGTTCCCGAACAATCTTTCTCAAGAAAAAGTATCGAAGCGACTCTGAAAGAGGGATTTGTTCTCACACGCCTGTTTCGCCGAGGCGAAAAGGAAACGGCGAAGGTATATATCGCGTTTGAGAGATAGTCGAGACGTGAGCTACAGGGCTTCCTTTGCGGAGCCTTTTTTGTTTTCCGCGGGAAGGGGTGTGGGGGTTTTCGGTTCGTATTTTGGCGCGAGGTTCCAGAGGTATTCAAAAAGATATTTGTGCATGTCGAAGATCGCGCGGTTGTCGATGATGACGCCGATCATGCGCGACTCCTCGAAAGTGATATAGGAAACTTTGCCGGCGTAAATCTCCATGGCACTGTGAAACGGCGCAGCGTCATGGGCAATG
>CAYTED010000015.1:0-2724 GCA_964436855.1 uncultured Bdellovibrionales bacterium
ATCGCGCGTCGATTTTCGACAGATCTCGGCGGGGGCATTGGAAGTCGTAGCCCGTCGAGACAATTTATCCCGCAAGGGACTCCGCCTGCGCTGTGGCGCGCAGGGTACGACCGGAGAACTCTGAAAGGAGAACGCCATGTATCAAGGTCATTATTTGCAGGGATTAAAACTTTTGGGATGCTGGTCTTCGACCAGTTGTGACGGACAGGATGAGTTTTACGACAGCTCGGTGGAAGCCGAGCTGACGCCAGGACAGATCATCGTCATCCGGAGGGATGAGTCTTGTATTCGCCCAGAGTGGAAGAGGTTTTTCGTGGAGAGGGTGCCCCTCAACGGGTACCCAAAAAATCACCCAAGAGACTACGACAGGGTTTACACAAACCTGAGGCATAAGGATGTGCGTCGGGCGATGGGCGGATATTACGAGAAATTCCGGAGAAATCCGGAAGCACTCGTCGGCGCGGTTTTTACGCGCCGGTGTCCACCTGGCCTCTTGGGAGTTGTCTGGAGGACATGGATTCGGGGTAACCCGAACCCGGAGTACACGCCTCCTTGTGAGGTGTGATCTCCCGAGGTCGCATGACCCCTCGTAAATAAACATGCAAAAAAAGAGGAAGCTAAACCTCTCTAAAAAATCGGCATGGTCAAAGGGCGAGAGAAATGGAATTTCCTCGCCCCCACAAATCGGTTTTCAAAGAAAAAAATTTGAATGCCGAGAGTGGGGGAAAGTTTTTTGAAAATACGGGAAAGGGAAACAGAAAACACGAGCGGACTTCGAAAGTGTGGGCGCTTTTTGCGGCGACTTCAGGAGAGACCGACGAATTCCCGGTAGGTGTCTTGCGTTATGGTCGAGAAGGGAGTGCCCGGATAGGCATCACGGAAGGGCTTCGGAACGCGCGCGGACTTCTTCGGATTCCATTTGAATTCGAAGGCTGAAAGCGTGAGATCGCGTTCCTCGATGAGGTCGATTTCTTGCTGTTGGTGCGTTCGCCAGAAGTATCGATTCGTGGAGATGCCCGCATTGTCCATATGCTTCATCCGTTCATTGAGGAGGAAGTTTTCCCAGAGCGCGCCGATGTCGTCTCGCAGGTCAGTCGGTCCGAAGGCGCCGATGAGCGCGTTTCTGACGCCGGTATCGAAGAAATATATTTTTCGAAGTTTCCGGAGTTCGGAGCGAATGTTTCGACTGAAGGGCGTGAGGCGATAGACGATGAAGGATTGTTCGAGGAGTCGAACATATCGTTCGATCGTCGTTTTGGTGGTTTGGAGGGTGTTGGCGAGCTCTTGGTAGGAGACTTCTTTCCCGATCTGGAAAGCGAGCGCCTTCAGGAGCTTCTCGAGAAGCTCGGCGTGTTTCATGGTCTGATGTTCGAGCGCGTCTTTGTAGAGCGTGCCTCTGACGAGATTCTCGACGGTGAATTGCGCTTCGCCGGCTCTTGCCACCACGTCCGGATACAAACCGAAAATAATGCGGTCGGAGAGAAGCCGGTTTTGTTCTTGTTCATTCCAATGCGCTGAAAGTTCTTGGAGCGAAAAGGGATAGAGGTGAAATTCATATTTCCGTCCCGTGAGAGGCTCATTGATGGAATTTGCGAGGTCGAATGACGATGATCCGGTGACGATAAATTGTTTTTCGGGGAAGGTATCCACGGCGAGCTTCAGGGTGAGTCCTATATTTTTCACTCGTTGAGCCTCGTCGATACAGATCATTTCGGCGGAGCCGAACAGTCTGGAGAGAGCGGTTGAGGTAACATTAAAAAGTTGTGACCGTGTATCCGGTTCGTCGCAGTTCAGGAACAGGGTTTTTCTTTCCGGATGCGCCTCGGCGATCGTTCGGATAAGTGTGGTTTTCCCCACCTGCCTTGCGCCGAAGATGACGATGATTTTTCCCGCAAAGAGATGCCGCTCGAGAGCGCTTTGAATCGTTCGAGTAATGTGCATAGTTTTCATACATTAGGACAGTTAACTATCCTAGTTTATATAAAATTGGGATTAATCTGTCAAATTTGTGGTTTTGGAAAAAACTGTAAACTCGGTACCTATTGATGGAAGAGGGCAAAAAATAGAAAGAACAAAAGAAAAATTTCACCAAAAATGCTTTTCTGGGACCAAAAAAAGAGAAAAGTTGGAATATATGGATTCACAATCCACACATTTGCACAAATTTTGGGATTTTTTTGGCAAGATTCAAACCAATTCGTGATTGATATCGCGGATTGAGAGAATTTTGAAACATACGGATTTCGGAGGCGAGGCGCGAAAAGGGAGAGGAGAGCCAGATCGTGATTCGTTCCCCCGTTTCCGCTGGGATGTTCGGTGAGCCATGACTTCTCTCTTTCTTGGAAAGAGTCGGAAGTATGACTCGAGACTCTTTTCAAGAGTTATCGTTTTCCGGACTCATCCCCGCGGAAACGGGGAATGCCTTGAACCGTTCTTCGAAAGGTGAACATGCCGAGAATTCGGAATGCGGTGCGAAAGAATAGTTAACCTTCGTCTCCCCCGATTTATCAAGTTCTCAAAAAAATTGAGGGCTGGTAGATTGAATGGTTCTTTGAAATTTTTCGCAGGACGCGGGTTTGTAACCCCGTCCGCACATTTATTCCGGTATTCTTTTTTATCGCGCAGAGACGATTCGAAGCAGGTTGCAAACCTGCTCCGGCTTTTTCCATCTTTTCTCTTTCTTGTTGAGCGCATCTCTCTTTGCGAGGCAAAATGTTCGTGTAT
>CAYTED010000016.1:0-2232 GCA_964436855.1 uncultured Bdellovibrionales bacterium
TATTCTTGAGAATAAGTGATTGTTTCATACAACTCTTCTCACCTCCTTTCTGTTTTAAGGTAACCTCTTTCCGTAGAGATGCAAGATTTTGCGTCTCTACAACCATACACCAACTTTGAATCCCTCGCAGGAGCAGGTTTGTAACCTGCTCCGCATATTTCTACCGACACACAATTTGCAGAAACCTGCGGACGGGGTTACAAACCCACGTCCTGCGACAAACGGGAAAGCACTATTCAAAAAACTTCGCCAGTGCCTGCACCAAGACCAAGGCTCCCAACCCCACCACAACCCCGATTATCGCCCACGTAAACGCTTTCTTCGCGAGCTCGAGTCGCGCGGTATTCCCGCCGGCAGTGAAATAGAGTATCCCCGCCACTACGAACGCAATTATAACAAGAAACCCGAATATCTCCAACAAAAAAGTCAACACCCGCAAGAACGCCTCCGCCAAAGTGGGCGCGTCATCGATCACTCCGGCCGCAGAAACCGAACCAAAACCCGCGCACAAAACAAGGAGCACCAATACTCCCGCAAAAACACCCGACATTTTCTTCGAAAACGACATAGGACAACTCAAGAAGTTACAACAACCGCTCTATCTCCCGCTCGAGCGTCGCTCGAAAATCGCGGATGATGAGGTGGTGGCTCTTGGGAAGAAATTCTTTGAGCTCCGCGTCAAAATTGATATCGGCATCTCGGAGCGTCGAGAGGACGTGATGCAAAATCTCTCCCTTTTTGGCAGGCAACATATTTTTCCGGAGCAAAAAGTAGAAATCATAAAAATCGCGTGGCTTCTTGCGATCCAAGAGCGCGGCGATTTTTTCTCCTACCAAAAGCGACTCCTCCAACTGTACCAACGTGTAGTTCGGCACATAATCACCGGCAATCATCGCAACCGTTCCGGCTTTTTTTCCTTTTCGCAGAGAAATTTCCAACTTGAGAGGAATCGTCATTTGAGATGCGGAGCAGTCAATAATGGCAAGATACCCGCCGGTTGTTTGTTTTGCCTCCATAATCTCGGTCGCGATACCCTCTTTCGACATCGCCGAAAGTGTCTCGAGAACAGCCGACTCAACGAGAGAAACCGTGCCGATTATTCCCGCCGTGGCACTAAAATCAAGATCCTCCGAAAAACGCGCGCTTCCGTAGACGATGCGAAGTGCCGTCCCTCCCTTAAAATAGATATCTCCCGAAATATTCTGTTGATACAAATAGGAAAGAAAAAGATGCTGGATATACTCGCGCACCACCGTTCTTGTGTCAGTCTGATACCGCGTTGCCAATTGTTCAATGGCGTTCAATGAGAGCATAACAAACTCATAAATTCAGGACTTATCGGATTTCGGGTTCCGGAAGGGCGAGCGCTTTTTCAAAAATGGCTTTCAAATTCGATCTCCCGAAAAGAGGAATATACGCCCGTGCTTTTTCCACATCGACATTCCGAAGATTGAGACGGTCATTGAGCATTCTTTTTCCCAATGAAACGATATAGAGATAGTCCATGAGCGCCTTTTCCGGATCGGCGACAAGAACCGTGCAATTCCCTTCTCGCTTGGGGCTATACCCTCCAAACGCCTCTTGTTTTATTCGCACATACCGAAAAGCGATACCAAAAGCTTCAAATTCACGTGTTCGCCGAGAAGTAACCGAGGTAATACTATAAACCGTTTCCGGAAGGATGCCATACAAAAAAAGCGCCGTCTCGAGAGATACATAACTCGGACGATACAGCTTATTCGCTGCGAAATAAAGATTCGGTCGTTGCCCCTCCAGCGAATAAAGACCGTTCCGAAGTTTGGAAAAGAAGTGCTTTTTCGTGTAATAAGCGATAAACTGCCGGGCGGCCGTATCCGCAACACCAAAAACGCGCTCAAACTCTTTGGGCGTAAAAACGAGCATCCCTCTCTCGCGGAGCTCGCGCTGAACCGAGACCAAATTCAGTTTTTTATGAATTTTCATATAAAAGTGAATTTGGTATAAGTATATCCCTTTTCCACCCTCTGTCAATCTTCAAGGGAGCAACGAGTCTTCTTTCGGAGTATTTTCGCTCAAGAAAACCAATTCACTTCCCGCGTAGGATACGTGTTTGAGTTTTGACAACACTTTCGGTCTTTTCTCAATCAGAAATACTTCACCCAATCCGAGCCCCAACCACTTCCCTCAAATCCAATCCATCAAACCTCCACCTTCCTCCGCCAGCTGGCGGATCTATCTTCCACCTTCCGCATT
>CAYTED010000017.1:0-2221 GCA_964436855.1 uncultured Bdellovibrionales bacterium
CGCTTCAGAAGGAGTATTGGACGCGAGTGGTGTCGTATGTGCTCGACGAGGTTCGTCTCGGGCGGACGCCGAACCCCGACATGCTCTGCAATCCGCGGGTGAAATTCGGCGCATTTTTTGAGACGCTGGCGCAGACGTCTTTTGATCGTGTTGCGACGGGGCACTACGCACAGACGAAACTCGTTCGGGGAAAAACGAAACTGCTTTGCTCTCCTGATCTTGTGAAAGATCAAACGTATTTTCTCTCACAGCTTTCGCAGGAGCAGCTTTCGCGAGCGCTCTTTCCGATTGGAGAGTATCAGAAAAACCGTGTGCGAGAATTGGCGCAAGAATTTGAGTTGCCCACTGCGAATCGAAAGGATAGTCAGGGTATTTGCTTCTTGGGGAAGGTGCGCTTTGATGAATTTCTGCGACACTATCTTGGTACGAAGCGCGGCGATCTGATCGAATACGAAACCGGGAAGACGGTTGGTGAGCACGATGGCTTTTGGTACTTCACCATCGGTCAGCGGAGGGGCATTAAGCTCTCGGGCGGACCGTGGTTTGTCGTGGGGAAGGACGCCAAAAGAAATGCGGTGTTTATTTCAAATGCCTGGCGCGGTGCGGAGGGATCGCGAAAGACGTTTGATATCGAACATGTAAATTGGATTGCCGGAGTGGCACCACAGAAGAGAACGTTTGAAGTAAAAATTCGCCACGGAGCATTGCGGTACCTGTGTCGTATTCGCTTGCTTCGTAATAACCGATGGCGCGTCTCTCTCGATGAGTCGCAACCCGGCATCGCGCCGGGACAATTCACGGTGTTCTACGATGGCGAGGAATGCATGGGAGGGGGAGTAATTATCTGAACCTTGATTTACTTGATGGCGGGATTTTCCTGATTTTTATAAAGAGATAAACAGATCAGGGCGATCAAAAAAGCGTGTGAATCATGGCTCAGTCGGAAGAGGGGTATGCAGATATTGTTCCGAAGATTCTTTTATAGTGGGTCGTATTTTGAAAGAATGCCGTCTTTTATGTATTGTACCTGATCCCGAGTATCCCCTTCGGGATTTTTTTGAACGATTATTGCTTTTCCAGAATCTTCTTCGAGCTCTTTGACAAGTTTTTCGACGGAATCAAAATCTCCTTTCGCGGCCTGTACGGCCATGTCGGCAGTCTTAATTTGTTTGCTGACTTGTTCATGATATGGTGCGACCCCAACGCTTACAGTGACTTGAAATGCAATATTTCCTCCTGTTGAGAATGATGCGTTTTTGACTGCCTTTCGGATACGATCAGCTATTTTGCAGGCGATGTCTATGTTTGTTGGCACGAGCGCAACTATTTCTTCTCCGCCCCACCGCGCGACAACCCCTTCGTTTTCTCGAATGTTCTTTTGAATGATTTCGGAGATACCCTTGAGAACGGTGTCTCCGGTATCGTGACCATAGTAAGTGTTCACTGATTTGAAGCGATCAGCATCAATGAACATGATGCAATAGTGTTTTGGTTTTTCATGTCGTCTTTCGGCTGTTCGGTGATCCTGAGTGTCTTTCGGTTGTTGTTCGAGCTTGCGTATAATTGCTTGTCTTTTTTCAACTTCCTCTTCGAATGCGCGGCGATTCAAAAGCCCGGTAAGCGGATCGCGAGTGGCAATTTCTTTCTGATGCTCGAGCTCTATTTGAAGTCCGGTCTTGTCATGCAGTTCTCTGTTGAGAGCTTCGCCAGCAGTATTTCCAAGTCCGAACAGCTTTTTTGTGGCACGGGTGTTTTCTGTGCCCGTTCGTTCTCGGGAGTATTTTTCATTATCGGCGTATGTCATCAAATACTCCTCGGGTGATATTCCGAGCGTCTTCGATTTTTCTGCTACTTCTCGAGCGAATCTTTCACGTTTTCGTTCGAGATTTTTTTCGGATCGCGAAAGAGATTCCTCTGAAGGAACAGTTGGAGCTGTCGGATTTTCAAATCCCATAGATGAAAGTGATGAAGTTACGGTGTTATGATAGAATACTTCCTACTTTGTGGAAAGCTATGACGAAGAGGATATTGCCTCCAAAAACTGTTCTATACTTTGAATCTACTCTGCTCGACTTCTTCAAGAAGGCAGGGAGGGAGCATTTGCCGTGGCGGCGGGAGGGGATTTCGGTGTATGAGGTGTGGGTGTCGGAGATTATGCTTCAACAGACGCAGGTGTCGCGCGTGATTGGGTATTATGAGAAATTTTTGAAACGATTTCCAA
>CAYTED010000018.1:0-2116 GCA_964436855.1 uncultured Bdellovibrionales bacterium
CTTTTCTCTTTCTTGTTGAGCGCATCTCTCTTTGCGAGGCAAAATGTTCGTGTATGGGGATGTGTTCAACAAAAGAGGAGTAAAGAGATGAATCCGTATGATCCTCCAGGATTTTCATACTTTTTGGACCCTGCCGAACCATGCGATGCTCCCGATGAGTCGGTGAGTATCATTGGTATTGAAAGGGTGCAGGGAGGCGTCGGGCGAGTGCTGTTTGAGGTTCAGGAGCCCATTTTTACGGGCTCGATCGACCTTGCGAGGAGGTTGACTCGCGCTCCGCGGTATCCGGCGGATGTGCATGGAGCGCCATTCCACTGGATTTGGGGGAATGGAGAAGTCCCCCGATTCTTGGATTGCGGGATCTACTCGGTCGGCTTTGCGGAAGGGAAATATTTTTTCCGGAAGGAACCGAGTGACGAGTAATTTTTTCCAGTCTCCGTCCGCGCACTGCGTTGCGCGGCGGACCAACCGAGGTATGTCAATGACATGCCTCTCTGTCTCCCGATGCGTGTCGGGACTGATGAGTCGAAAACGACGAAACAGAGAAAGTTTCTTGAAAAAGGAGAAAAAGTTTTTTGAAAAATTTCGAGACTATACCGAATCGATCGCGAGGTTCGCCGAGATTTTGTTTTTCAAAATATCTTTGACGAAGGGCGCGGCGAAACTGCGGGAAGCATTGAGAATTTCGATCCCCATAATCTTGCCGTCTCGGTCGTAGTCGAAGATGATGCCGTCTTTTACTTCATCGCTCTGGGCATATTCGCCGTCATTGAAGCGAAGCGAAAAAGCGTCAACCTGTTTGTCATAGTGGAATTTCATACTTCAAACGCTACTAAAGATGGAGAGAAAAATCAAGTTTTTTAGCTCTATTTCCATTCAACTTCGCCCCCGATTCGTTCGAGGGCGGTGAGAAGGAAAGTATATATCGAACAATTTTTCGAGCGCCGGATGCAACGCATCGGGTATTCGAATGAATTGAAAGGGTAAAAGTTTTTTCAAATTTACAACGTGCTTCGGGAGAAAGAAAATGTTTGAGCATGTTCAGGGCATGGGATTTTTCGAGTTTTCCGTGTGGGGCATGGCGGTGTTGGGGACAATATGGCTCATCCTCCGTTGCCTCGGGCAACTCCTCTACGTCGTCTTCGGGCGGCGAGGAGGAGCGGATGCCGGATTCGGGCTCTTGCTTTTCTTTTTTGTTGTAGTGCCCGGAGCGGTTTTCTTTTCGACAGTTGCGTACTGGGGCGGGTATGCGGCGATAACGGAGATCTATAACGCCTACCTCGACACGGATGTCGAACAAGAGTTCGAGGAAAAGAAAAGTTCTTTGGACTTGTAACAAATTGTTCTTTGCGCCGCGCTTCCAAAAAAAGCACGGCGTTTTTTTCTTTTTCCGAAATCTCCCACCTTTTCACGATCGTGAAAAGGTGGGTTTTTTTTGGGAGGGGAGGCGGGCGTGAAAATGGGGATTTTCAAAAAGAAATGAAAGTGTAACAACCGCGCGCGGTCGCGCGAGCAGGCTACATTTCAAGAATGGTTTTTTGTGGGGGTTTTGTTGGGGAAGTTGCGAGGATGAGGGCGATGAGGGCGAGGAAGAGGGGGAGGATGTGGACGGAGTAGAGGGGGGTTTCGAAGAGGGAGTGGATGGAAAAAATGAGAAGAGAAAAACCGGCGGCAAGTTTCAGGGGTTCGGAAGAATTTTTACAGGCGCGGGTGATTGAGAAAACGAGGAGGAGAAAAAATACGAGGCTGTTCATGATGCCGGTTTCGGCGGCGATGTCGAGGAAGATATTATGCGCATAGCGCGGCTCGCGATAGAGGGCGGAGGGTTTTACGGTGCTGGAGTAGTTGCCGATGCCGACGCCGGTTATCGGGTGTGTGGCGATGATATTCGCCGCTTCATTCCAGATGGCGAGGCGACCGCTCGTTGAGTGATCGGAGAGATCGAGACTTGAAAAGAATCTCGCGGACAGCGGATTGGGTACGAGCAGCAAAGCGGCCAACAGTAGTGTGGACAAGGCGAGCATGGGGAAATATTTTCGAAACATCGATGAAAAAAACATGCCGAGACAAACAAGCGATGTGAAACCGAGAGCAAGGTATCCGCCGCGCGAGAAAG
>CAYTED010000019.1:0-1980 GCA_964436855.1 uncultured Bdellovibrionales bacterium
TCTTGCATTCTTTGGCCAGACTGATGAAAGAAAAAAGAACCAAAAAAGAAAGGTAGGAAAGAATACATACATATATATAACTATGTATCTTTCGTTCTCTATCTTTTCTCAAAGATATGTATGTATATGTATTTACCTGAAAAAGAAAATGAAAAGAAAAAACGGGAAAATGCGGAATGGAGGAATTATCAAAAGTTTTTGTTTTTGGTCGTTTTGGATGGGAGAGTCCGATCATGACGGGTACGAGTGGTTCTTTGAGAGTGAGGAATTTTCCGCCCAGCGCTCGCTTTCCCGCTGGCAACGAGGCACGAACGGAAAATGATGCGCGAAACAGAAACGAGGCGCAGAGGGATGAGGCTTTTGATGTCGCGCGTTCCCGTTTCCTGTTCCCGCGCCCAAGAATGAATGTCCCCCGAATGTTTCAAGGAAGACTTCGACACGATAGGGCGAGCAATCCCCGCCGTTTAGGCGGGGGAGCGAGAGAAAAGAAAGGTACGACTCTTCTTCAGAGAAAGGCACCCCGCCCCGAGGGCGGGGATGGGGGTGGGAGCGCCTGCCTGCCGGTAGGCAGGTACCCGTTCCCGTTTGCGGGCGAGGAAAAAGAGCGTACTCGCACATTCTCTCTATCCCGCCGAGTGGTGAGTGGGCAATCGTGGAGGGGAAGCGAGCACACATCTCCGAGTTGGATTTCGGGCTGACGGTAAGGAAAGCCTGTGCAACTCGGGAATGAGGAGCGTGCGAGTGGGGGTGGCTCTGCGATTGAGTGTCCCCATTAGAGCCCTCCTTCCCCTAGTAGTAATTTAGTTCACCCATCAATGTTGGGGGGTGCAGGAGGATGGGGGTCTGGGGGAAGGAGGGCGGCGGGGGACGCGACCCGAACCCGAGGCGGACTCCTGATAGCGCGGTATTCCGCTCCATAGTTTGTATACGAACCCCGCGCGAATCCCCGAGAGACAATTTCCATTTCTCTATCGCCCGAGGTGAATTGGGTGGCGGTACTCCGCGGCACACCATTTCCCTGTATGGGTATTGATGAAAGCGTTTTGACTTGAAATCAAAACATCTGGTAGAGTGAACATGCACACAAATCGATTTTTTGGAGCGGAAACGACTTGCTTTTTTGCGTGTCGTTTCGGTGAAAGGGCGACCTTCGTTACAGCTCCGAAAGGATTTGTGTGCAAGCGAGGTCGTCCTTTTATCGTATACGCCTATGAAATGCATTCTCTATGCCCGAAAATCCACCGAACAAGAAGAAAGACAAGCAATGTCTATTGAATCGCAAGAAAACGAGATGACGCGTCTCGCGGAAAAGTCGGGGCTTCGCATCGATAAGACGTTCAAAGAAAGTATGTCGGCGAAAAAAACAGGAAGACCTGTTTTCAATGAGATGCTCCAGTACATTGGGAAAAACAAAGGGTGCGTTGTTTTTGCATGGAAAGCCGATCGTCTTTCAAGAAATGTCATTGATGGCGGCAGGATCATAGAGCTTCTTGAAAAAGGATGCATCCAAGAAATCCGAACGATTGACAAAGTAGCCACCGATAACTCGACGGATAAGTTTATGCTTCTTCTCGATTTTGGCATGGGGAAAAAGTACACCGATGACTTGAGTCAAAATGTGAAGCGGGGACTCGCGGAGAAAATACGACGGAAGGAATACCCGGGAGCGCGCCCGATCGGCTACGTCACGGATCCCAGGTCAAAAATGATGGTGATTGATTCGGAACCGGCGTTTTTTATCCGGCGCGCGTTTCACCTCTATGCCACGGAGAACTACGCAACGGAACGTATCGCGGATACGCTCTACGACGAAGGCTTCCGCTCTCGTTTGGGCAATAAGGTAGGCAAGAGCACGATATACCGCATGCTTACCAATCCGATCTATGCGGGGCTTTTTTTGTGGAAAGGACAAACGCACGAAGGAATTCACGAACCCATCGTGTCGCTCTCGCTCTTTGACGCCGTGGAAAAACGGCTCGT
>CAYTED010000020.1:0-1746 GCA_964436855.1 uncultured Bdellovibrionales bacterium
ACGATTCCAATGGGTAGTACTGATACAACAGTTTGTGCCAGATTTCGAGGGAGAGAAATCCGATGAGAATCCCGAGAAAGAGGGAGGTGAGAATTGTGGAAATATACCGGAGCATTCGATGTTCCATACGTATTGTGTAAAATCTATAATAGAGGAGGCGCCTTTCGTTTCCTCTTTGCTTCAGTATACACCAGGGAACAGGTTTTTTAATGAGAAAAGCTATTTTTCCCTTCCCTGATCCCTTTTCTCTTTCCTACTCCGATTTAAACCGATACTGCACTGCTTCGGCGAGGGGGTAGAGATCAAAAAGTGCGAACTACCGAATACCGAAAAATTCCCAGCAGTTTTTGGGGTTGATAACGGAAAAATCGGCATGGTACGGTTCGACAAAGTTTTTTGGCGCTTTTGGGAGCTTATCAGCGCTCCATTTGAATTCAAACCCGCGAATTTTCCCATCCGATTCCTCGACATAGTCCACTTCCTTTTGATCGTAGGTTCTCCAAAAGAAGGTGTTTGCGAGCAGGCGGTGGGCAATGCGGTATTTGTACCGTTCCGCGACACAGAAATTTTCCCAGAGTGCGCCCGCGTCTTCTCGGAGGTCGATCGGGTTGAAATTCTGTATGATGCTGTTTCTCATTCCATTGTCGTAGAAATACACTTTGACTGATTTGCTGATTTCCTTTCGTTTGTTCCTTGAAAAAGCTCGAAGAGTGAAAACGATAAAGCTCTGTTCGAGAATGTCGAGGTATCTCTCGACGGTGGGACGGCTCACGGAGAGTTGCGTCGCAAGTTCGTTGTACGACACTTCGTTCCCGATTTGAAGAGCGAGAAGCTGGAGCAGTTTTTGGAGGACTGACGATTTTTGTATGCCCTCAAATTGAAGAATATCTTTGTACAGATAGGCGGAGGCGATCTCGTTTAGACGATGAGCCGCCTGTTCATCGGAGGAAGACACGATTTCGGGATAACTTCCAAAGCGGAGGAGTTGCGGAAGATTTGCCGTGAGATCAAAAAGGTTTGAATGCTGAAGCATTTCTTCGACCGAAAGTGTCGTGAGCGTGAAATGGAAAGTGCGTCCGGTGAGTGGTTCGGCGGTGCGATTGGCGAGATCGAAGCTTGACGATCCGGTGGCGATAATTTGCATGTCCGGAGCGGTATCAATCAGGAGTTTGAGTTTTTTCCCGATGTCGGGAATTTTTTGCGCTTCATCGAGCACGACCAAGGAATACTCGCCGAGAAACGCCTTTATTCGCGGGGATTCCATATCCGCAAGCCCCTGCTGAACCGATAGATTCTCACAGTTGAGGTAACGTCCCTTTTCGCCATATTCGGACAAGAGTTTCTTGACGAGTGTCGTTTTTCCGACCTGTCTCGCCCCGTAGAGAACGATAACTTTCCCTTGAAAAAAGCTTTCTGTGAGCGTTTTTTCAATGGTTCTCGTAAAAATGGACATAGAGTTGCATTATTTATATAAAAAACGTACCGGCAAGTACATTATTACGAATTTCTTCAAAAAATGCAAGCACGGGTCAGTTTTCACACATATTTCGAGGGGATTTTTGTGGAAACAAAAAGTCTTCTTGACACCAGAAAATTCGTGAGAAAGGTATAAATACAGTGAAAAAATCATCAAGAAACCTGAAAGTCACATTTTTGACGATAGCTATTGACAAATTGTTGATTCTGCGCTATATTCGGGTGTTCTTTACCAATGCGAACCTTCGCTCCTCGGATTCAGTGTTTGTT
>CAYTED010000021.1:0-1675 GCA_964436855.1 uncultured Bdellovibrionales bacterium
CGCGAGTGGTGTCGTATGTGCTCGACGAGGTTCGCCTCGGGCGGACGCCGAACCCCGACATGCTCTGCAACCCGCGGGTGAAATTCGGTGCATTTCTTGAGACGCTGGCGCAGACGTCTTTTGATCGTGTTGCGACAGGGCACTATGCGCAAACGAAACTCGTTCGGGGAAAAACGAAACTGCTTTGCTCTCCTGATCTTATGAAAGATCAAACGTATTTTCTCTCACAGCTTTCGCAGGAGCAGCTTTTGCGAGCGCTCTTTCCGATTGGAGAGTATCAGAAAAACCGTGTGCGAGAATTGGCGCAAGAATTTGAGTTGCCCACTGCGAATCGAAAGGATAGTCAGGGTATTTGCTTCTTGGGGAAGGTGCGCTTTGATGAATTTCTGCGACACTATCTTGGTACGAAGCGCGGCGATCTGATCGAATACGAAACCGGGAAGACGGTTGGTGAGCACGATGGCTTTTGGTACTTCACCATCGGTCAGCGGAGGGGCATTAAGCTCTCGGGCGGACCGTGGTTTGTCGTGGGGAAGGACGCCAAAAGAAATGCGGTGTTTATTTCAAATGCCTGGCGCGGTGCGGAGGGATCGCGAGAGACATTTGATATTGAACCTGTGAATTGGATTGCCGGAGCGGCACCGAGGAAGAGAACGTTCGAAGTGAAAATTCGCCACGGAGCATTGCGATATTCGTGCCGTATCCGATCGCTCTCCGAGCATCGATGGCGCGTGTATCTCGACGAACCGCAACCCGGTATCGCGTCGGGGCAATTCGCGGTGTTCTATGATGGCAATGAATGCGTGGGAGGGGGAACAATTTCTGAACCTTGATTTGCCTGATGAAAGGATTCGCTTGATTTGGAATCAAGAAATCGAAAAGTCATGCGAATTATGGTGCAGACGGAGAAGGGGTTACGAACATTATCCCAAAGCTTCTTTCGGTGGAGTGTATTTTGAAAGAGTGCCATCTTTCATATATTGTACCTGATCCCGAGTATCCCCTTCGGGATTTTTTTGAACGATTATTGTTTTTTCAGGATCTTCTTCGAGCTCTTTGACAAGTTTTTCGACGGAATCAAAATCTCCTTTCGCGGCCTGTACGGCCATATCGGCAGTTTTAATCTGTTTGTTGATTTGTTTATGATACGGTGCAACCCCAACACTCACGGTGACTTGAAACGCAGTATTTCCTCCTGTTGAGAATGATGTGTCTTTGACTGCTTTTCGGATACGATCAGCTATTTTACAGGCGACGTCTATGTTTGTCGGCACGAGTGCAACCATTTCTTCTCCGCCCCATCGCGCGACAACCCCTTCGTTTTCTCGAATGTTTTTTTGAATGATTTCTGAGATACCTTTGAGAACAGTGTCTCCGGTATCGTGACCATAGCGAGTGTTCACTGATTTGAAGTGATCAGCATCAATAAACATGATGCAATAGTGTTTTGGTTTTTCATGCCGTCTTTCGGCTGTTCGGTGATCTTGGGTGTCTCTTGGCTGTTGTTCGAGTTTGTGTATGATTGCTTGCCTTTTTCTTACTTCCTCTTCGAACGCGCGGCGATTCAGAAGCCCTGTGAGTGGATCGCGAGTGGCAAATTCTTTCTGGCGTTCAAGTTCCATCTGAAGTCCGGTTTTGTCGTGCAGTTCTCTGTTGAGAGCTTCGCCAGCGATGT
>CAYTED010000022.1:0-1665 GCA_964436855.1 uncultured Bdellovibrionales bacterium
GTTGAGGAGAAGTAGGGGAACTGAGAGTTTATAGCTTATAGCTGATAGGGGATAGCTGAAGGCTTAGATGGTGGTGGAGTTTAAATGTTGGCTTTTGGGGACAAATGAGTATGACGATTACTTCATATCGGGATTTGGTTGTATGGCAGAAGGCGATGGAGCTTTGTGTTTCTGTCTATGCTATTACGAAAAAATTTCCACAAGAAGAAAAATATGGACTCTGTTCTCAAATGCAAAGATCGGCGGTTTCGATACCCTCAAATATTGCCGAAGGTCGGTGTCGCGGGACGCGAAAAGATTTTTTGCAATTTCTCCGTATTGCCTATGGATCTGGCGCTGAACTCGAAACACAGTTTGAGATTGTGTTTCGGTTGAATCTTCTCAGAAATGATGAGTACAAAAAGACGACTTCTCTTCTTGAGGAAGTCATGAAAATGCTCAATGTCATGATTTCAAAACTAGTCGAGAAATAGCTGGGAACCGCTTTTTCTTAGCGTAGAGCTCCCCGCATTTCCTAAAAGCTATCAGCTATAAGATATAAGCTAACAACTAGAGCCCCGCCCCCTGTATCTGCCACGAGAAGTTCGTACAGCTTGTGTCTCTACACCCGCACTTCCAGCTCCCGCCTTGGACACTGCACGTCATCCCGACAAGGTAGGTGGGCGCGCCGGCAGAGGCGGTTGAAATATCCGGATCGGTGATCGTCGCGGTGACGAGGTCGGCGCATCAGCACCGCAAACTTGCGATGCCAGTCGCCGTTCAAATGTCAGCAGACTACTTGATCCGAATACCGGTTGTCTTGATCTCGTGCACCATCGGGCGCCAGTCTTCAGAAAAGTCTTTGGGAGAGAATCCGTGCGGCTCGATGCGGAGATCCACGTCTCTGCGAAGTTCCCAGAGTTTAAACCGACCTTGTTCCCGATTCTTCCGAACCGCATCGGAAACAACGGCGATATCGATATCACTGTCTTCATGAAAGGTATTTTTTGCAAAAGAACCGAACAAATACATAGCCGAGAAAGGATATTTCTCGGCCTTTAATTTCTCGGCATATTTTTTCACGACTTTTTCAGCTCCAATTCTTGACATAGTTTTTTGTAAAAATCATCAATCAGATCAACATATTTTTTTGTATATCCTCGAGTGCACCGGTGATAAAATTCCAATCGTTCCGCCGGATATCGCGCCTCGATATTGAAATCATTCACCTCGTTCAAGAGCTTCATTTCTTCTTCGGAAAGTTCGACATGGGCGATTTTTGCCAGACGAACCAGATCGTGCGTATAGGGAGCTTGTTCCCCGATCTTGTGCGCAATCAAGGCTTTCAGCATTTTCTCAAGTATGATGTGTCCAAAGAAAAGCGTCGCGTCATATCGCTTTCCCACAAAAGAGTCTGCATGGTCTCATAATCATGTTCCGCAGTTTTCTTCCAGTAGTCCACGAGTTTTTTCTGATCGGCTGTGTTCATGCTACAAATGTAACAAAAAGGGCGAGAACGGTCAATTTTTTTCCCGTTTCCGTACGGGCGATTCTGGGTAATCGCCCCGAACCCGCACCCGAATCAAATTCGAATCTGGATAAATGCGGAAACGAAAAGCGGGGATGGGACAAATACAAATACAATACGGGAACAGGGCGATTACATAGAATCGCCCGTACGCAATC
>CAYTED010000023.1:0-1573 GCA_964436855.1 uncultured Bdellovibrionales bacterium
GCATTTGTACCAAAGAATGGAGTGTCCTCGTCATCCATTTCCTTGAGCCAACTGAACAATACCTGTAAACGAGAGTCGCAAAGAATCGAAAGAGCGAAAACCAACGCACGCACAAAAACCGGACGGGACCCAAAAGTCCCGTCCGAAATTTTTTATACAAAAAGTCTTACGCCCCCAACACCACCACAATCGGCGCCGATTTCGCTTTGGAAACCTTCGCCTCCACAACCGGTTTCGGGACAATGCCCTCGCCTCGTTGAGGGGTATGGGAATGGAAATTTATTTATTTGAAAAATTGAATCGAGGCCGCTACTTGATCAATCGCGAAAGATTTTCCCGCCAAAACTGACAACGAATCACCTTGCGGAATTCCATTAAAGCCACTGTAAAACTGAAAAACATTTCCATCTTTCACGAGATATATTTCGCGCTCTTTATTTCCCATACCCTCACCTTCCCCCTGCTCAAATGTCGTCGTAAGGATATTCTCCCCGGAAATAACCCTTCTCGAAGAAAAACATGTTCTTCCTTCGTCTCGAGGAGGACACGAGAAATCATCAAGCGATTTTTGAGACGGATATATCTGAAATCCGATACGAGTATCCGCATTTCCACCCGGAAACACCTCCTCCTCGGCAGACTCCGCGGAAAAGAGAACGTGATATGTTTTCCCATTCTTCGAATCGCCACTCTCGAAAAATCCTTCATCCGAAACAATCCACGAGGCGGGATACTGAAGCGTAATCCCGAAATCTTTATTCGTATACGTTTTCCTTTCATTTAAAACATCGGAAGCGCTCCCCATTGTTCCTTTTTCGGTTGGCGGAAAAAATACGGTATGTTTCTGAAAGTAATCGGAATTTACTACCAAGCCAATCATACTCTCCGGAAAATCCTGCGGAGGAGTGTAGTCAAAAAAATACAATGCATTGCTTCCGACGGTGCCATATTCATTCGGACAATCCGGACTTGCTTCCTTTGCGCATATTGTTTTTTTCGAATCCCATGTAGCTCGATCCCACACCCCGATCGCGCCGACGTTAGCTTCGCCATTCCATAATTCGGGATTCTCTTTTGTCGGAAGAGTAAACTCTACATATAAAACACCGGCAGTCTCGTTTCTTGATTCGGAAACTCGATACCCCTCCCACCCATTTGGGAGTTCCATTTGAAATCCGTACTTTTCATTGCGATATATTCTGTTTGTGGAAGCATTTTCTTTCGTACTCGTAACAGTTTCTTTTTGGCTTTTTTTCGGTACTTCAACTTTTTTCACGGATTCGGTTTTGGAAAAATAAAAGCTATTCTGAAATTTCCACGCCAAGACGCTCGTCGTCATAACAATTGCAATGGCGATCGCCACAATTCCCACCATCCTCCCTCCGCGAATGCTGTTCATACGAAATAGGTAATAAATTATCGCCACCAAAAAAAGGGGCTTCCGCTACATCCCCAACACGACGACCAGCGGCGCCGTCTTTGCTTCGGGAATTTTTGCATCTGCGACGGGTTTCGAAGTGACGCCTTTGTACGTCTTGAGAAGCAGGAGCTGGAGCGCTTTCACTTCGTCCGC